>JAEWAK010000019.1 GCA_023391695.1 Bacillota bacterium | reverse complement strand
CTTTTAAAGGCCCTATATCCATCACTCCTGCCCATTAAATCCTTATCTAAAAATCCCAAACTTCTTTTTCTTATAAAATGGTATTACTTTCTCGACAGCTCCTTTTCCAAAACTGCTTGATAAGGGAACAAAATCAAGATATATTCCATTCGAGAAAGGAACTCCAGCATTAGCTATGCCACTAAAAACCTCATTTTTATCACCAGAGAAATCAACAACAATAAGATAACTTTGCTCATTATCTTTAACCATTAATCTCAGGTATGCGGCATTAACATTCTTGGTGGTTTTAAGATATTTACAGATCTCATCAATCATCTTTTGAGGATACTCTGCCGGCTCTCCAAGCATTACCTTTGAATCTTTCTCTGCTACCTGTTCTTTTATCACTGTATTTTGAAGTGAGCCTTCTGCTGCACTTTCAATAACATTTAACATATCTTTTGTCAAAGTAATATTTGCTCCATATGGATTAATAGATATGCCATCCGCCTTATCAATAAAATATTTGATATCTTCAAAGGTCGCAATATTACCACTAAACTTTTGCTCTTTATCAAATCTTCTGAATTCATTCCAGTCAGTAAAAAACGGATAGAAGCTTTTATCTTCTGAATTCGTTATTAATGGGAATTGCATAATGCTCTTTTCCTTTACAACACATTCTCCGTTATCGGCATTTGTTTTTTCCATATTCATTTTACTAGCATCAAGAGGCATAAGATATTTCGCATTATATATTTCCTTGAACATATTTGCTTCCATATCCCGTGTAACTCTTTTTGTACTCAGCCCCTGAAAGAAATGGTTAGCGGCGCAAACTAATGTAGGATTCATTATTGGCCTGTTTATTTCGGGAACATCTGAAAAATCAGGTTTATCAATAATATCAAACAAGCTTATAACCAAATGAGTCTGACCGTTGTCAATCACTATCATTTCAAAACCGCTTCGATACATATCGCCAAACATTATCATTCTTTGTTCTGCATTGTTTTCGACATGCTTAACAACGATCTGTTGCTGCATCATATAATCCTGATATTCATCGTAGTATTTTTTTTCAGTAAATATGTAGCATGTTGGCTTACCATTTTCAAAGTCAAGATAGTAATTATTTGTGAACGGCATATATGAAATCCACAATATTTCTTCCGTTTTAATTCGTACAATTATATCATTATATATCTGTTTATCCTTCGTTGATTCAAACTTTTTAATGATCTGCTGTATTGTTTCCATAATACCACTTCCTTTTCCTTATTCTATTAAGTCCCATAGACAGTATTTCAAATAAACGTAATGGAAAGTTTTCTTTATTAGCTTTGTATTCCAATAAACTAACTTACAAGAAATGATTATCCTTCAACCATTGTATAGATTTCACAGTGTCTTCTATTCTATTTGTTTCAATTAACCATGTACTATTCTGAGAATATTTTTCCAACGCAATACATATCTCTAGAAAGTCTATAGTTCCTCTTGAAAAATCTAAATGTTGGTCTGAAAGTCCATTATTATTGTGTAAATGTACGAAACTTATTTTTTTATTTAAGTGTTCTATCCATTTTATTACAGGAGTTTTAGAATTACAGTTGGCATGGCCCACATCCAAACAAATACCTAACCTCTTATCATTTACCATTGTAACAACTTCAGAAATTATATCCGGTGAATGTTCAAATTGATTTTCTAGATGAATTGTGATACTTTCATCTTTATCCTTTAAAAATTCGTCAAAAAACAATGCAGCTCTTTTTATCCAATTAGATGGAATACTTGTTCCAGGTATATACCCATGATGAAGAATAATATTAGGGCATTTCAATAATAATGAAACATTGTAAGCATTTTCAAATCGCTCCATAGTAACTGATCTTATTAGTTTATCCTTACTGCCCAAACACAAGTCTTTGTATGGTCCATGCATTGAGACAATATTAATATCATGATACACCATTAAATTTTTATTAACTTCTTCAAAATAAACATCATAAACATCCGTTTCGGAAAAAGCATCAATATTTACTGATAGACCATATTTTTTACATAGCAATGATACTTCTTCAGGTTTAGATCTATCACATAAAATTATTTCTTTCAAAGTTCATGATCTCCTTTGCTGATTAATTGCCAAAATAGTACCACCAATAAATATAATGGAAAGTTTAGAGTTCCTCACAAATTGGAGTTTGTAGCTTTAAATTCTTTCATAATGAATGATTAAGATTATCTATAATTTTCTCTAGGTTGTGTATCACAGATAATGTTCCATCAATTACAATAACAGGACAACCAAGTTTCATTGCACATTCTTCAACTGCTTTTGAATCGCGATTTTTTACTACTTTTTGGAATTCCCTTTGTTGTGCAAACATATCGCCACCATCAAGAACTCTTGCTCCGAACCTTTTTTCTTCCCTCGCCTTAATTCTCTTCAATCTTTCTTTAAGTGGTGTTTGAACCAAAAAAGCAATATCAATACAAGAAAGAATTTCATCACTCCAATTCATTATAACTCCAGAAATAATAAACCAAGGATGAGTCTTTATATTCTCCATAATTGCAGTTTGTACTTCACTCTTTGTTCTAGGTTTGGAAAAAGGTAGTTCGCCTAAATGCTCTGTATCAATTACACTGTTATTTTCTAAAGTCCATTTTCTTGATTCTCTTTGCTCAGGAAAATAATAATCTTACACATCCATCTCAAAATAACATAATTGTTTTGCTAACGCATGAGTTAGAGTCGACTTCCCGCCTCCATTCAGCCCGAAAATAGCAATCCCTTGAATCATTTCTTTATACCCCACATATTCTAATTTGTAGAAGCACTAACATTGTATAATGATACCTATGTATAAATACTCTTAAAAAAGATCATATAAAATTGTACATTTTAAATAGAATTCCCTACCGTTTTATTAACTTGGAAAAGAAGGCATCATTACTTGATCCCCATATTTTTCCGAACAATTATTAGTCAAAAATGCTAATCCGCCTTTTTCTTTGGCTGTCATTCTCCATTCATAAAAAGCCGTCACGCTATCTCGCATAGCCCTAATTGTTGAACGATTTATACTTTTTACTAACACTCTGGTTTCCAGGACTGCAAATGTTACTATCCCTTCATATATCTGATAGAGTTTCGGATTGTAGGAGTGCCGGAGATCAGGACCACCATCTTTTCGCTCATAAGTCCACCGCTCAGCCAAAATCTCTGCATTCGGCGGCAGTTCCTGCACTGTTATTGAATGTTCCTCAATATTCATTTTCAATTGTTCATATTCCAGTAAATAAAAACGCAATTCATTAACATCATATTTCAAAATATAACAGGGCGTCAGAATAAATACGGGCTCACCCGTTTTTGATAAAAATCCCACCTTGGAATTTTTCAAGAATTCTCTTAATAATTGATCTTTACATTTGATTGAAAAAGGTGGGAAATCAAACGGAAAAACTTTTGTCAGTTCTATAGCATTTGTTATATTACAAAGATGTGAAAGTGGGTCTGGATAGTTTCTTAGTAAATTTTCAAAAACTACCATAGACTCATCTGATTTTTTCAGGGCTTCCTGTACTTGAATCTGTGCAGTTTCTGTATATTGATAATATGGGTGCTTTTCTTTTGCTTTAATAAAATCATAATGATGCTTTATGACCGAGTACTGATCGCGTGATCTAAGGAACGCAATAAATCGATAATTGACTCGTTTTTCTTCTTCGCTGATGTATACAGCTTCAGATAAAGGAGCGTGTAAAGAAGGAAATATTTCCTGCCTATAAAAATCGGCTTTTTCCTGTTCCCTCTGTCTTTGTTCTGCAAGTTGTTTTTCCTCAAGTTGTTTAACACGGTTTTGCTCCTGAATCGTCAAGTACTGTCGGTGAATCCGCAGAATTATTATACATCCTGCCAGGATAATAACTACAGTAAGTAAAGCCATAATAAGTCTGGGAGCCAGACAGCGGTTGTATACATCCCATATAAAAACATGAATTTGTCCAACATCAGGATATGAAATACCAACATTTTCCATCGTGGGTTCAGTCGGCGCAATCGGTTCAACAGGCTTCGTCCTCTGTGCTTTTGGAGGATTATAAACAGGCTTAGTCGGCTTATCAAGAATAGCAGGCAATGTTGTTTCGTCAACAGTAACCGTATATGGTACAGGTGTAAGCGTGTAAACGACAGTGAATCCAGCTGTATTTCCAGTATATCTGCCGCGGTTTTCCCTTACCACAATATCCTGGGTAATAGTAAACCCCGATTGGAAGTAGTCTCTTTTCACATTGACACTTCCCGACGCAGAGCCGACATCCGGAATGCTGTCATTTTCAATACAAATTGATTTCGCCTGAACACTACTGCCAAGCGGCAAAGTAATAGAATCTCCATAGGAAATTTCTTTGCCGTTAAGATAAAATTCTTCATACCACTCATTGCCCACATGGTTATTGTAATCCATGCTGCAAGAAACATCGACCGAAAATGAAATACCGTTTTTTAGAGTAGCCTCTTCCGCATTTTTATACGCGTTATCATACGCTTGGTTATACTTACTTACAGAGGATTTATACTTAGACAAATCCGACTGATGTGTATCAACATCCGCAGCGTATAATGTCTCATAATCAGCGACTGTCTGTTTATATTCAGCCATATAAGCGTTATAGGAATCAAGATTTGTATGATACTGATCTAAATCATTCTGATAAGTAATAATATCAGTATCATATTTTTGCTGAAGTGTATCAAATTCTGTTTTGATTTTATCTTCATATGCAGAAATCATTTCAATTCTTATCTTTTCTTTTGCCTGTGAATAAAATGGAGTTGGTACTATGATTAGCATGACAGCAAAGCAGCTCATAAGAGCTATTAGAATAATTTTAGACTTTCTATATATTTTCATACTATTTCCTCCATCCTTAGCACCAAATACAGGAGCGATCCATCAACTTCATCTATTTTGTTTTTCATAATTGACTTCCCTCACAAATTCCTAATGCTTACGTGCTAGGCTTTATTTCATAAATATAATGGGAAGTTCCGCATATCATCTATTTTGAATTTGTTTAATCAGCACTTTCTAAATAAATTATTTCTTTTCCTTTTTGTTTAGCATATTCTATTTCTTTTTTTACACTTTCTCCAATATAACCATCAACATTTACAACAAAAATTGCATCTGACAAATCGATTTTTATTCTATGTAATTCACCTAATGTATCTTTTTCATATTCTGTTAAATCTCTATCCATAACATGAGGTATAATTCCTATTACAGCATATTCATTTTCTAATTCTAATCTTTCAGACATCTCTTGTATTTTATTCCAAAACCTTACTGATCCACATAATGTTACTACTTTTCTCTTCACAACTATTTCTCCTCACCTGTTCATCTTAAATATAATGGGAAGTTTTCTGTTTCGAAAGTTATAAAATCATCCTTTAAATTAAGGTATATAAAAACTTATAATATGATTGCAACTATTCTGTAAGAATATTCCATTCGTTAAGTGATGTTATTTCCGACTTTAATTCGTCGTATGTTACAATTGGAAATAATACTTTTTTATAATAAGACTCAAATACCTTATTTACCACCATATAGGGTCTTATCTGATAAACACAGTCTCCTAAATCATATCCTATATTTGCAAAGAAAGAACTATAAACTTTAGAAAAATAATTGATCCTTTTTTGAAACTTCTCATCAAATTTTTCTTCTTTGAAAAACCGCTTTTGTTCATTACTATGCTCAAAAATTGAACCAATAGGTTGTAACACTTTACATTCAATAATGAATACAGTTTTTAAAGTTTTACATAAACCTATTACATCATAATCGCCCAACTCATTTATAGATGGGTGATTGCCTTTTCTATCTTCTCGACGAATATCTACATCGTGCTTGTAATAGTCAAATTCTAATTCTCTAAACAAATGCTCAATATCAGTTGAAAACTGGTGCTCATAGTAATTCTTCCATTCAGCCAGTTCCTTTACAACATTGGGAAGTCCAATTTCATAAGGAGGATAAAATTGCAAAAGTCCATTTGTCCATCTTTTTCTAATTTCATCTGTCATAATGGGGGAATAAATATAATTATCTCCATCTTTTAATAGTGGCTTTATTGAAAATCTATTGTTTCTTTTTTCCCGTTCCCATATAGGGAGAATAGGATAATCTTTACCGTTTATTTTTTTTAGATTAGATACATCTATAGTCAAAAATTGAAACGCTCTTCTCGCATCGTCATTTGATACGTCCTCAAGCACAAATGAGCAATAATCTTTAACCACATCATCAATATTAATCTGAAACACATTTGGTGCTATTTCGTTGAAATTTACTTTTTTTAAAGGGAAACTGCTTTCTGATAACTGATGCAATACAGATTCAAGTACACGAAAACTCGCTCCAGTATCTACAAAAAATGCAGTTGCCACTTTTTCAAAATATTCCTTGTCTTTTTCGATTCCTTTTATATCATAAGTGTCAGAACTCAATCGGCGCTTATTTGTAGTTGAATATTTTGACAGATATACTTCTCCTAATTCTACATCAATTCTATAGTCATCTAAGACGCACAATTTTGTTTTTGAATCTGTGTGAAAACAAAGATCTGAACTATTTTGTAAGGAAACAAGCCATTGTGCGAACGACATAAGTTCGGACAGTGCAACGTCATCAATGTTTGTTTTTCCACGATTATCAATTAAATAAAGATTCGTTTCGATAAGGTAAAGCAATGATGCTTGATTATTTTTTGAATCTTCAACAGCCTGCAGTGCCTTTTGGCGAGAATTTTTCTTTTCACTTTCGTCGATATCCTCGCTTAACTTAAATCTCTCTTGATTCATTCGAATTGAAAATAATTCAGAAGAATAGGCTGAAAGTAATTTTATGTGTAATTCAATACGATCATATTGAATTATTTTCTTTTCTAAATTCTTTACCGCATTTTCCTGGATTCTCCGTACTATACCAGTAGCATCTTTTTGCTCGAAAACACCTGGTACAACTTTAGCTGCTGCAGTTATCTGTGCAATCTGTTTTCGAACAGATAATTGAGAAATATCTGTTTCTTTTATTTTGTCGATATTTGAGTTGAAGTAATAGTCAAGTTTTATAGCTTTAGTTTCTATGGTTTTCTTTTTTGTTTTACGTTCTTCTATTATTTTATATACTTCAACTAAATCTTCTGAATATGTGTCGAATACTGGCTGGAATAGTTGATGAATCATTATATATTCAATAGCTCTATTATCTGCCATAGAAATATCTTTCATAAGTTTATTACAGTCAACTTCATAATCAATTCTTATAAACTTTTCAATTTTTGATACATTGCTAATATTAACATATTTAGTACATCCTGATTCCCATGATAATGAGTGACAACACAATTGAATATAAAAACAATCAAGACATGAAATTGTGGAAAACGTTGTTTGATATTCAATAATAAAACGTTCAACAATTCCCCTAAAAGATTCCAGGTTAATACTTGTTTGTTGTGAACGATCTTGTCTGAGTATACTTAAGAAATCGTAAGATAAGTAAATGGTACACCTATTCTCCAAAATCAATACCGAACCACCTAGTAGTTCTCTTGATTTCTTTGCAAATTGATATATGCCATTGTCATCAACAACAATATTCCAACACTCCGGCTCACAAAACTGTCTGCTATGAAGATGGAAAGGAAAGCATTTATTAAGTTCTAGATATTTAGTAAAAATATGAGCTGCTGATGTATCAATATCAGAATATATATTTTGATATTCTATTGCACCCTTAGATATATAGCCTTTTTCTTGTAAAAAGAGAGTATAATAATCAGAAGTCCCACCCCAAGAAAGTATCTGTGCTTCTTCTTTTTGGCTTTTCTCATCAAACTCGGTCAACTGTAAAATGTTTTCGGATACCATGATCATGTACATCATATCAATAGCCGAATAAATTCTTCGCTCTTCTTTACTTCCAAATTTGAACACTGTTTCATCGACATTAATGTGTTCGTCATAACAGATTATATGAAACTGACAGTTTTCATGGAGTTGATATGCTTTGTAATGTTTAGCTGATACTTTTTCCGCAAGATTTACAATGCTCAACATTTTATTAGCAAAAGCATTTTCTATTTGTGCAATAACCGATAAGTATTCACTGTTATCATCAGATGTATCAAAAAAAACAATTAAAGAATCATCCTGTAAATAGGCGAAATTAGTGCATTTTTCTTTGATGGGTATTCTGTTATTTATAAAAATACAATTTTCTATGAGTTGAGCTGAGTAACTATTCTCATGGCAATATATAGATCTGATTTTTTTAACTATAGAATACTTAATTATTTTTGTAACGTCTTTTTTTGGCAGCATTACTACAAGATTTGTGAAATAATCAATAATTAAAGAAGGATTGAAAAGAGGATAGCTTGCTTCGTCTTTCAGAATAAAATGACTTTTTATAATAGTATTATTAGTAGTGGATAGCATACTCAACAAAGTGTTATCAAGGCATTCCCACATTTTATTTTCAAAGAAACATTGAACAGATTTAAAGTAATCCATACTGGGACATTCGAACTTCGGAGAAAGAGAAAAATCACCGCTTATAGGTGCGTTATTTTTAAAAAGGTGTGTAAGCATATTGTTACTGTAGTTTAAAATTTCACAAGAAAAAGAATCCATGCATATAGCTTCACTTACTGAATCTAAAAACTGCAGATCCGCAAATATAGGTGAAGTATGTCCAGTTCCAGTGATAATAGAGTAATACTTTGATTTGTAACATAGCTTTACTTCGCCAAAATCTATTAAAACAGGGTCATCATATACAGAGCTTTGAAGAATTGGATAAACAGCCTCAAACAAAGAGATGAATCCATCATATGAAATGACTTGCTTGTTTCCCCACTCTTCATTATGAACAACGGCTGCATTAAGTGCTAAGCAGCTCTCCTGTGCACCTCGGTTGTTTCGCCATGAAGTTATTGTAAATATTGATTGAATAATCGATTTAAAATCATATCGTTTAATTATGGGAATTAATTTTTGTCGCTTTTCTTCCAACATAGCGAATCCATCAGAACCGTCGACAGCAAAGTTCATCAACTTACTCCTCCTTCTCGATGTTAACATGAATCTTTAACTTGTTATATAACTTCAAAACAGAATTTACTTCTATTCTCAACTGCGCATTATTGCTATAATCAGTAGTGTCAATCTCTTCTTAATTGCTTACATTCATAATTTCAGTTTATTAAAACCACTATGAATCACTTACTTACATTTTAATACATTTTTACCCATAAATCCATATTATTTACATTTATTTTTCCGCCCTTGAGTCAAAACCTTTATCAACACTTGACAACCCCTAATTTCATGTTATACTAATAAGGTCGCAAACCCTTATAAATCAAGGCTTGCGTTAATCACATAACGTCAGTTCGTAACCTTCCTGACGTAAAACAAAACTAAAGGAGAATTTCATATGAAAACCAAAACTCTTTTTATTACCCAGGCTGCCTTAATCGCAGCGATCTACGTGGTCCTGGTTTATGTTTTTAAACCCATCAGCTTTTCCTACATACAGGTCAGGATTGCTGAAGCACTGACCATTTTACCTTATTTTACCCCTGCCGCCATACCGGGAGTGACCATCGGATGCCTGTTAGCCAACCTGCTTACCGGTGCTGACATACTTGATATCATATTCGGAAGCCTGGCAACCTTAATCGGTGCAATCGGTTCCTATGTATTACGCAGGCATAAATTTCTTGTTCCCCTTCCGCCTATTTTAGCCAATACAATTATCATACCCTGGATACTCCGGTATGCTTACGCGCTGCCACTGACAATTCCCTTTATGATGCTGACCGTTGGAATTGGAGAAGTAATCTCCTGCGGGGTATTGGGCTTGATATTATTACTTGTTCTGAATAAGTACAAAAATATTATATTTAAATTACATTTTTGATATATTTCCCTCCAACTTTTGTGTCTCACTCAATAATCTTGGTAATTCCTTATCGATTAAAAGAACGGATTATATAAAGCAAACGTGCCGCAAAATGACTACCTAAGTCATCATGCAGCACGTCTGTTTGTAGTTAAAACGGAATTTTGCATTCCGCTTTATATGTCAATGACCTATTATGCAGCTATGCTCCTGTTTCAGCAAAGGCCCTGACCGGACCCTGTCCTCCACTGAAAAGTTAAGTCTAGCTACCACTTTTAAACAGGCGGGAGCTAGACTTCCTTAATAGGTTAAAAACCATAATACGTAAAATAAATAATAAATGAAAGTATGAATCCGTTATAGTCTTACTACATTACTCTCATTAATCTCCTTTATCTCCTTATTTCACCACAACCTTTGCCCGAACCGAAGCATTACCTGCCTTTGCGATAACATAATCCGTCCCTTTGGATTTCGCATTGGCTTTGCCGGTCACTTTGTTGATCACTACGATACCCTTTTTCGCAGTGGTCCACTCCAGATTATCCGTATCCAATCCATAACCTTTTACTTTATAGACTATGCTGTCTCCGGCTTTTACTGTTTTTGTACCGCTCGTAATTATGAGATAGGGTTCTTTTACCGTAACCGTCATAGTCACCTTTTTACTCTTTCCGCTGTAAAGGGTTACGGTTGCCGTTATCTTTGCGGTTCCTGCTTTTTGGGCAGTGATCCTGCCGTTGCTGTCAACCGACGCCACCGCCTTATTGCCGGACTGGTAGGTGACCGTAACTCCGCCGATTGCACTGCTTGAGGTCCGGTCTTTCAGATCCTTGACAAGTTCCAGGGAATATGGCAGATTAATACGGATGTCTGACGTCGAATCACCTGTCCCTCCCGTATACAGGGTCGTTTCATCCGCCGTTACGCTAATCTGTTTCAGCAATGATGTGATAAGACTGTTATCGGCTTTTTGCGGCAGCATTACATAGTCAGAGCAATGAATCAGGTCCACCGCTATATAACCCTCCTGATCCACGGAATATTGATAACAATAAGGCAGGGTTTCCAGTTTTCCGGTTTCGTTATTTCTATGATAAAGATATATCCGGCTTCCGGGTATTATGTTCCCGTCTGTTCCCGGCAGGTCCCCTACATAGATTTTCACCTTTGCCTGTGCAGGCAGAAGGCCTTCCTGGGAGAATCCGGCCGCAAAACCGCCTGAGATATCTTTTGCTGCTTCCTGGGAAATCCTCACACTATCTTTAGCAAGGATAACCCCTTTCCGCTCCAGGGTCAGGTTGACGTCGGCAAATTCCCGTCCGGATTTTTTAAGATCGTCTCCCGCAAAAGTCCAGGAATAACGCACCCTTCCGTTATCACCCGCCACGGAGGCTATGACAGTCTTGCCTTCCTCTCTCGCTGTTTCCAGTAAATTTTTAACCAGAAGTATATTGATTTCGACGGCTTTATGATTCCTTATGCTGTCCGGCAGGGACACCGTAATACTGACTTCCCGGCTTTCTTTATCCTTCAGACTGTTGAGCAGCTCCTCGGAGGTAATCGGGACGGTAACTTTTAGTTTATCTCCCTCTCCAAGTCCTTGCGCCTGGCTGAGAATCTGATCCGCCGGAAGACTTACGACTGCATTTATCCTACCGTTAGCATCGGCTTTGGCTACGGTTATTCCGGCTTTACCGTCAAATCCCTCCAGTGTAATGGTATTATCTGCTGTTTCTGCTGAAGGATTCCGGGTGGATGATCCGTTTCTGTCTGGAGTAGTATTACCGCCGCCGGAGTTGTCACCGGAAGTTCCTTCCAACACCGCCAGACCAAGCACCGGGTCATAAACCCAGGATTTTAGGGCAGTATTTTGGGGTATTGCACCGGCCACATTGCTGTCGGCCAGATTTCCGTTAAGCAGTGCAGGAAATTCCTCACTTTTCATTCGGTTTTCACTTACGCCTTCCACATGCTCCGCCGTAACCAGCCCGGTACTGGAAGAGGGGGTATAAACACCGACTCCCTGGACCGGTTCAATTCGGGTATTGCCGGAATACTGGATTGCATCCGTATTGTAATAAGCATAATAGGTTGTGGCAATTCCGGTATGCCTGCCTGCATAACCGCCAACATCCGTGGAGGCGGGCATGGAATTTATATTTCCCATGGCATAGCAGTTCCTTACGTATCCTGCCTGAAAGCCTGCAATGCCCCCGGCTGCCGCCTTGTTCATGTTATTGGTGCTGTTTCCGGACACATCCCCCAGGGTATAGCAGTTAATAATATAAGTTCGGTTGTTCAGCCCGGAGATACCGCCGACATAGATCCAGGAGGCAGCGGTGGTTCCCGTCACATCCGCATCGGTATAACTGTTGGTGATGTAAGACTCCGCTCCGTCAATTCCGGAGGTATAGCCGATCAGCCCGCCGACATAGCTCATGTTTTTAGCCTGGTTGTTTAAGCTTCCCCCGGCAGAGCAGCCTTCAATAAATGTTCCGTTTTCTATTGCAGAGGCAAGCACTCCGGCATAGGCACGGCCGTCTCCCGTATAATGGTTATTAATTTCTGCGCCGGTCAGGTTTACATTTTTGATCACTCCGTGATTCGCATATCCAAAAAGACCGGCATACTGGTAATCCGACGGCTGTACTTCGCTGCCGATCGCCATGGCGTCTATGGTGTGTCCCCGTCCGTCAAAGGTACCGCTAAAGGCATAGGGCCCATTGCCTCCCCCCGAAGGGATCCAGTTAACGCCGGCAAGGGATATGTCCGCTGTCAGTACAACAAACGCCCCTTCATAGCTTTCATCTTCGTTAATGGATGCCGCAAAGGCTTCCAGCTCCCTGGCATTGGAAATTCTGTAAGGGTCCTCTTCTTTGCCCGTACCCCCTGCAAAGATATCCGGATTCACCGCACCGTAGCCGGACATATCCCCCACGGCAGCCTTTTCAAGCGCCGCTTCAATGGCCTCCAGAAGTCCCGTAACATAAGCATTCCCCGTATCATAATCTATCTTGGTGCTCTGTGCCTCTAAAACAGCCGTAAGAACAGCCGAAGAATCAAAATTGCTTTCTTTGCTTTGGCTTACAATATCAATTGCAGTAATCTTATCCTTTGTAACCGTAACACCTACGACGATTTCAGAATTACTGCCGGCACGGCCGTAATAAGTCCCTGCCTTATAGGAAACCGGCGTATCGTCCTCAATCACAACGGGCACATAAGTAACGGAAGCTTCTGTGCCGGTATGGACCACAAGATTTTGTTCCGTATCATACTGCCAGGTCTTAAGCGTCCTGCCCTCAGGCAGCCACTGGGAAAGCTCTACGGGAAAAGACTTAAAGTTATTGTTCAGTATTTCCGCAAGAGTACCGGATTTCATTTCTGCCAGGGTAAACCCGGCCAATCCGTAATTAAAGCCGCTGGAAGTAATCCCATCCTCGGTCATACTGATGGTGGTACCCACCGCTACAAAGGGGTCCGGTATACGGCCGTCAATCTTTTGCGTGGCGTCTTTGTTGTAATAAGCTAAGTATCCCTTGCCGATACCGGTTGTCATACCGGAAACAGCCCCCAAATAGTAGGAATAGGAATCCGCCGTTGCATTACCCAGCACATAGCAATTTATCATGGTTCCCGCCTGGCAGGCTGCCAGATTGCTGACATAGGCCATACCTTCCGATGCCCTGACAGCATCTCCGGAAGCGTCACCCAAGGTATAGCAGTTGGCAATCAGGCCCCGGTTATTCAGAGAAACCAAGCCTCCCGCTTCCGACACATACTGTCCGACCGCCTCCGAACGGACCTCCACGTCCGCCCAGCTGTTTATAATATAACCCTTATATTGATTGCCCACCAGGCCGCCTGCAAAATTATTTCCGGCACCGGTGGTTTTACTGTTAACCGTACCAACGGCATAGCAGTTGTCAATTCCTCCAAGGGCCAGATAGCCTGCTATGGCTGCCGTATTCGTGGAATATTCTCCGACGGTATAAAGACTCACCTCTTCAAGGCCCAGGTTTTTAACAAGGCCATTTTCCCCGATGACTCCGAAAAGGCCGATATAAACATAACCGTCGGCATTTTCGGGTGCTTCCTTACTGCCGTATTTCAGCCCCCTTATCCGGTATCCTGCCCCGTTAAAAGTGCCGCAAAAAGCATATTCCCCAAGACCGACGGGAACCCAGTCCCCGCTGCTTACGTCGATATCGTCCGCAAGTTCTATAAAAATTCCTGCATAGTCAATTTTTTCATTCAGGGATACGGCAAAATCACGAAGCTGTTCCTCTGTCTGAATCAGATAAGGATTTTCCTTCGTACCCTCTCCTCCTGCAAATATATCGCTTCCGATATCAGGATTAACATAAACTGTACTGCTTAAAGTCACCTTTCCGTCATAAAACTCCCAGGCATACAGGGATATACTATCCGGAACCGTAATACTTACCGATTTCAGTCCGTTATTCATTGCCGCGGCAAAGCTTTCCGAAGCAGCTTCCTCCCCGCTGATGCCAAATAGATTTGTGGGCTCCCCATTGGCTGCACCCCTGCCTACCGCAGAGACTGGGCTTTGTACCGTATCATTTATGACAACAGAAGTATCGGCAGCATAATACATGGTATCCATCTGTCCGCTGCCCGTTACCTGGCCGGCCAGTGCACCCACCGGTGAATTTACTGCCGTCTGGTAAGAACCGTCCGCTTTTACATTATTGGCCGTAACCTTACTCAGGGAATAGCAGTTATAGGATTTTCCGCCCTGCATCCCAAGCAATCCGCCGGCAACGGCTCCCATATTTGTATTCGCACTTGTACCGGTCACATCACCCAGGGTATAGCAGTTCACAACGGTTGTATTCCCTGCGGCCATGGAACTCAATCCGCCGGCATAAGAAGACAGTGTTCCGCCGGCCCTGGAATTGACTGAAATATCCGTCCGGCAATTGGCCACAGTGCCATAACTGCCAAGAGAGCCCACCAGTCCTCCGGCATAACTAAGTGCTCCCGATGTTGTTTCCGAAGCAACCTTAGTTCCTGTCACATAGCAATTATCAATAAGCGTCCCCTGGCCGTTCGTGCCGTTATTGGTTTTTCCCGCCAGGCCGCCGGCATATGTCATCGTATCACCGGATACATAAATTGCAACCTCCTCAAGGCCTAAATTCTTTATTACGGCAGTTTTTTCAAGAGTGCTAAACAATCCGGCATATGCCACTTCCGCACTGTTTTCCGGGGACCCAATGGTCAGACCGTTGATCACATATCCTGCTCCATCAAATGTACCTGCAAATCCGTCAATGGGCATCCACTCACTTTCTCCGATATCTATATCCTGACTTAAGGCAATATATTGGTTTTCGTAGGACTCACCGCCATTGACGGAGTCACGGAAATCCTCCAGCTGTTCTGTCTCTGCGATAGAAAACGGAGACTTTTTCGTTCCGTTACCGGAGTCGAAAATCCCGGTATAGGCCTGTTCAAGCGCATCTTTTACAGCCTCAATAATTGCCCTGCTGCTCAGTGTGGCACCGGAAACGGTGTCCACATCCATACTTTGTTCCTCAATGATTTCATCAATTACCTCTTTTGCCTTTTCCAGATATACCGGGGTTTCGCTGTTTTCACCCACCGATATTGCCGTAATCGCACTTCCGGAAACCGTAACCGTAGCGGATAAAGTCCCCCCGCGCCCTGTGCCGGTGCCGGTATAATCCCCGTCGGAATAGGAATAGCCGCCTGCCGCCGAGGCCGGAACCACAAAAGAAGTTAAAATCAGTACCCCTGTCATACACAGGGCAATTTTCTGTTTTACTTTTCCCATTAATCTTTTCAGCATAATAATCTCCTTGTTGTCAGTTGTTATCAAGTACAAAAGATATGGTTAGCATATGCTAACCCTTAACAAATTTTATGTTACCACAATTTACCACTTTGTCAAGTATTATTTCTATGCCTTATGTTACTAAAACATACCTAAGATATCCTTATGTTTATCCTATATTACGTTTGATTACCTGTGCATAATTCCGGGAATGATTTTTCCCGGCAGTTATGAACCAACACAAGTGCAGTGGAACTGTATCGGGACTTTGTTAATACCGGATAAGGAAAATCTGTACAGAACGATGCACAGGTATTTACAGAATGATATACCGGGGGAACAACATTGAACAAAGTGTACGCCTTAGTATGTCTTAGTGCCGGGTGCGGGCCCGCAAAGTCAGCATATTTCACTATTTACGGTGTGCCTATATGTACGGTGTGCCTCTTTCACGAAACTTTTTGTGCAAGAGGCCTAATTTCCTAATGTATAAAGGATGGACGCTGTATTTAATACTGACAGCGCCCATCCTTTATGCAAAGTGAAAATTCATCTATTCTTTTTCTTCCATTTATTCTTTTTCTTCCATCTCTTCCAAAAATTCCTTAAACTCTCTTTTCGCGCCTTCGATGGTATTATTATTCTGGGTATTTAAGGCATCCTCAAATTTTTGAAGGGCCTTTTCGATCCGGATCCGGTCCATACCGATGCTTTCTTCATAAAGCCCTTCCCCCTTTAATACAAGGAATTTGTTTTCCTCCTTATCTCTGGGATGTATTTTAAGATAAGAGATCTCTTCCAGGCGTTTTTCTATTTCCTCATCATCCATTTCGGTATACTGGCTTTTAATTACCTTCCTTACGGTTTTTCCGGTAGAAATTACTTTAACCTCAACCTCCAGAATGGCATTGACATCATAAGTATAGGTGACATCAACCGCTTCCTCCCCGGCCTTAGCCCCGGGGACTTCGATCACCAGTTCCCCAAGGGGCAGATTGTTGTAAGCAAACCGGCTCTCACCCTGCAGGACATTTACACGTATTTTTGTCTGGTTATCCTTAACCGTATATAAACGCTCGGTCCGGCTGGCCGGGATTGTGGTATTCCGCTCAATGATGGGGCAAAAGTGCCCGCCTTCCATCCGGTCATTGCCCCGGTCCAATACAACTTCCGTTCCCAGGGTAAAAGGGCAGACATCCGTTAAAATAACCTCTTTTACGGCTATATCCCTTTCCTTCATGGCACCCTGGACCGCTGCTCCAAGTGCAACTGCTTCGTCGGGATTAATATTCGTATCCGGGATAATGCCAAACAGCTTGCTGACAAATTTACGCACGATCCATAATTTAGTACCGCCGCCTACCAAAACCACTTTATCAATGTCGGATATGCGGATATTGGCGTCTGCCAGGCTCCGTTTTATGGGCTGTCTTATTTTTTCAAACAGCACCTCACAGTTTTTCTCATATTCCTCCGTATCTACCGTATATTCCACGGGTTCATCCTTAATCTTACACACCATTTTTGAAATCCGGTTTTCCGAAAATCCAAGCTTGCACAGTTCTGCCTGCTTACGAATGTGTTCCAGGGTCTTAAGGCCAAGGCTGTTTTTGTCAATTTCCTTGTGATGGTCATAAAACATCTGCTCCAGCACCTGGGTAAATTCTTCCCCGCCTAAAAAATTATCTCCGGCCACAGCCCGTACTTCTATGATTGAATCAAATAATTCCAATATGGATACGTCAAAGGTACCGCCGCCCAGGTCAAAAACCAAAAATTTGGCATTTTCCCGGTTTTGGTATAAGCCATAGGATATGGCTGCGGCAGTCGGCTCACTGATAATGCGCTCAACCTTAAGCCCTGCCAACTCTCCGGCCCGCTTCGTCGCTTTTCTTCTTTCATTATTAAAATACGCAGGAACACTGATTACTGCCTCCGTCACTTTCTCCTTTAAATAAATCTCCGCATCCTCTTTTAAGGCTTTCAGAATAAAAGAAGACAATTCTTCCGCCGTAAATTCCTTCTTGCCCAGGGCGTACTTTCTTTGGCTTCCCATATCACGTTTAAAAACACCGGCCGAACTCTCCGGAAAAAGATACATTCTTTCTTTCGCCGTTTCACCAACATAAATCTGGTCATTTTCATCAATGCTGACCACCGATGGGGTCAGATGTTTTCCTAAGCGGTTCGGAATAATTTTGGGACCACTTTCCGTAAAATACGCAGCCAGACTATTTGTCGTTCCTAAATCAATTCCTATAATCATGTTAAAACCTCATTTCTTATTTCCTGCCCAGGCTTTTTTCCAGGGCCTCCAGTTTTCTTTTGCATTTTTTAAAATTCCAGTTTACGGCAAGGACCTTTTTGTAGCACTCCAGTGCCTTTTCAGGCAAATTCATTTTTTCATAGACCAGTCCCAGACCGAAATATCCTTCATAACAATAATAATATTCACAGTTCCTGCAGGGTTTTTTCGTATAGGAACGGATGAAATAATCTTCCGCCAGTTTAAGGTCCTGACTGAATAAATAAACATATCCCAGATCAACACAGTGGGATGGGGAATTCATGGGATAATCCGTATAATCCTCCTCCGCCCCGTATTTTTGCAGGATTTGGTAAACAGCCTTATTCGCCCATTGCCCCGCTTTCTTAAACTTCTTACATTCCCAGTATGCATATGCGGTATCAATACAGTATTCCACATAATTATTCGTATTTACGTCTGAATCCATGTCCGTATATTTAACCGCTTTTTTAAACCAGCTTACGGCTTTACGGTAATGTCCCGAATTGCACAAGAAAGAGGCATAGGCATGAAGTGCATCCGCATTTTTCGGACTTTTTGAAACAGCAAGTTTAAAATAATAGAATGCCATTACATTTTTACCGGCGGCTTCATAGACATTCCCCAAATTTATGCAGACTTCCCCTTTGTCTTTTTCCGGGAAATCATATAATTTCCGGTATGCCTCCAACGCTTTTTTATACTGCCCCATCTTTGTATAAATTTCCCCTTTCCTTTCATACATATTTGTATTTTCAGGAAAGACGGCAATTGCCGCATCCAGGGTTTCCAGGGCTTTCTCATACTGTTCCGCTATTTCGTAACAGGATGCCAGATTGCCGTAGGGAAGGATCGACTCACCCGGTTTGGACAGGGATATGGCCTTGTTCAGCTCTTCAATTCCCTTATCCAGTTCTCTTAAGATTTTATAGGAATATCCCGCATTATTGTGGGTAAAAATATCTTCTTCATTGAATTGGGCTCCCTTTTGAAAGTCCTCAATGGCTTTTTCCAGTTCATAACCGTCCAAATACAAAAGGCCTCTTTCCACATAATTGTAACAGTTTTCCATAAGCTCCAGCTGGCGGTCGGCATAAGAAAGGGCTTCTTTATAATACTCATGTTTCTCCGTGTTTTTGTAAGTACGCTGGTAAATATCCATGATCAGGTTATTGGCGGTTCTGTGTTCCGGGTCCAGTTCCAAAGTCTTTTTATATTCCTTCAGTGCTTCCGACGTCTTTCCCAGGGCCTCATGGCATCTTCCCATATTATAGTGGATACCGGCACTGTCCGGTGCTTCTTTCACTAAATTGAGGTAATAATTCAGTGCTGTCTGATATTCTTTTTTTTCCAGGTAAATATCCGCTTTCAGCCGCTGGTAACTGAACTCGGAGGGGTTCTGCCTGATTGCAAGGTTTACGAATTCCAGGGCTTTGTCTTCTTCACTGCCATCCATATACAATAGTGCAATTTCAAAATCAACTTCGGAGATATCCTCTATATCGTTATCTTCCTGTTTCAGTCTTTTCTTTAAATCCAAAGCAAGCAAAACGGCTTCTTCCATATGCGCCCTGGTTTCAGCCAGATAGCGCAGATCCCTTATGTAACAGAGTTCCAGCTCGTTGCTGGAAAGCCCCGCTTCCCTGGCCATTGAAACAATATTTTTGGAATCCTCATACTGGCCTGTGTAATAGAAGGCTTTTGCAGCCAGCACGTACGGTTTCACAAACCCCGGAAAGATCTCATGGCAGGAGTAAAAATCATCAACCACACCCTGTAAATTTTTCAGGTTGAAATATCCTTCCTGGCGATGGAGATATGCCGGATAAAAGGTTTTATCCTCCTTAATAATCCGGTCACTCAGATCGATGGCTTCCTCGTTTTTCTCCAGCTTAAGGTACGCCCCGGAAAGCTGGTCCATATAAAAAAGACGGTCTCCCTGGTTTTTCTGGGCCTCTATGGCATCTTTAAAATAGGGAATGGAATTCTCCGGCTGTCCGGTTTCCTTATAGCATTGGGCTATACAATACTGAATAAAACCAAACCGCTTAAGCCTGCCCTTTTCTTCCTCCGTACTGTCCTCATTTACGGTTTTTAATATGACAAGGCAGGGGAGGAAATATTCCAGTGATTTCTCATATTTCTCCCAGGAAAAATAATTTCTTCCGCTTAAATACATATAATCATAGGTACTTCTCTCCTCAGCCGGTACTTCCAAAAGGGCCTGCTCGCATTCCCCGCATTTTTCATTCTGGTAGAAACACCATCCCAGTTCAATCCTTGTTTTCAAATCATTTTTATCTTCCTCACATCTTGCCTTATATATGGTAATCAGGTGTTCATTTGCCTCCCGCATGCAAGAGAGCATCTCCTGGTCATTCCGGTAGATTTCAAGCAGGTCCATTGCCGCATCCTTGGCCTTCTCATATTCCCCGGTCCTTAAAAGATACCGGGCGATTCCCGCTTTTGCCGAATAATGCTCAGGGCTGATCTTAAGAACCTGCTCCCATATATGATAAGCCTCCTTAAAATCTTCATTCATCCATTTTATTTTTCCGGCGTAATATAAGATATAATCATCCTCCGGATATTTTTCTGCCAGCCTCTGCGCCGTATCTATAGTAAGCTCCGGGGAGGTTTCAAGATAGAAACGTAATTTTTCCACCTCCGCATAGGGGTGATAAATGGAGGCAGCATCTGTTTCTTCCATTAATTCAGACAGCCTGTCCTTTTCTTCGGATATATTATTCCGGTCGAGAATTCCTTTTATTTCATAATAATTATGAATATAGGAATCGGCATCATATTCTCCCCTGATCTCAAAAAGCTTGTAATCCAGGAAATTCTTTGTCTGGACCTGATTGACCACATAATCCAGGAAATCAGACGGAAACTTCTCGCTCAACTGCTCTTTTTCATTAATAAAATTAAATTCCCGGTCCAAAACCTGCCACACCGGCTGGGGCAGATAATAATGATTCATCAGAAAAACCAGAAGTTTCTCCCCTGCCTCCAGGGATGTGTCCAGACCGACGCATACCTCGTCCCGGAGCAGTTCCTTCCAAAGATTAACATCAATTCTTTTCCGTATGTCGGAATAAACCTTATCCACTTTCTCAAGCCATATTTCGACTTCCGTTTTCTCCTTACCGGTATCCTCATCCTCATCCCGGACACCTTCCTCCGTTTTTATAAACTCCAGCGCTTCTTCGTAAGCTTTACGGAGTTTCATAAAACCTTCCGCATCGTCCTCCGGATTAACCAGGGTAAGCTTATTACGGTACGCTTGTTTTATTCCGTTTTCATCTCTGGTCTCTTCGATCCCCAAAACTTTCCATATCATTTGTCTATCCATATTAAACTCCCATCTGTGCGCTTTCGCGCAACCTAGCCCCTATCTGTATGCTTAAAAAATATGTCTTTTATTTTCCACCTTACTCCCATAAGCAGGATCATGGCAGTAAAACAATATGCCATGGAGAAATAGTCGAAATTTGTAAAAATGGGTACACTTATCCGTATCATACCATTTCTACTAAAATTTGTACATGAATTTTATGAAATTTAGGACAAATTTATCACAATATTAATCTATTTGACTTTATTCTTATATTTGCTATTCCCGCGCTGCTATGATAATATATTGTAAAAGAAAGGGAAGGGTTGAAAGTGAAAAACTCTTTCACTCTCCTATTTATGCGCGTGGGGCACGCAGACAGGAGTTGAATATAAATAATTAGGGACTTATGGAGAACAGGACATGAAAAATAATTTAAGAAAATTACTGCTGTTATTACAGCATAACAAATCCGCGAATAAGAATTATACAACATCTAAAGGAATGAGAAAAAGAATGAACCTATTTCTTACATGTATGGGAGTTATTCTCTCCATATTAGTAATTGGTGCTATTGTTATTCATACCACAAAAGCAGCCGGTTTAAATCCAAAAGGAAACACGAAGGGATCTGAAATATCATTAACGGAAAGCCTGACCATATATGCGGGAAATACTGACCGGATCAAAGTAAAACCGGCAGACAGCGAAGTACAGATCAAATCTTATAAATCCCTGAATGAAAAAATTGCAACCGTCTCAGACGGAGTGGTAATTGCACAGGCTGTCGGAACGACAAAGGTTATTACCACCCTTGTTTCGGATAATAAAAAGTTTACCCATACGACCGATATTACAGTAAAACCCGGAAAGGTGACAATTACTCCGTTAAACGATTCGGTTCATGTAGGAGAAATAATGAAATTAAAAACCATGGTATCCTGCGGCGTATTTAACAGCCTTTCTTATGAATCGGACAATACGGCAGTGGCATCGGTGGAAAAAGACGGAATCTATGGAATTGTTACAGGGAAATCAGAAGGCAGGGCGGTCATTACCGTAAAAGTAAATGCAGGCGGTGTTATTACGAAAAACAGTATAGAGATAGAAGTTGAAAAAAAAGAACCGCAAAACCTGCCGGTTACCAATCCGGTTAACGGAAAAAATTATACCGTAAAAAATGAGTGGAAAGGAAGCCGTGTCTATTTTGGCGAATTTGAACAGGATAATATCCTTGAAAACGGGAAGGAACCCATATTATGGAGAGTCCTGGAAATTACGGATAATACGGTTCTCCTGTTATCTGAATACGGCCTGATTTGTAAAAATTATAATGATACCTTCTCCGATGTGACCTGGGAGACCTCGACCCTTAGAACCTGGCTGAACAGTACCTTTTTGGACAGCGCTTTCACCAATGTAGAAAGAACTGCCATTCAGAATACTAAAGTTGTAAATTCGGATAATTCGAATTACGGTACAAGGGGCGGTAATGATACCATGGATAAAGTGTTCCTGCTTTCCTATGACGAAGCACAAAACAATGCTTACGGATTTCAAAGCGGTGTAAGCAATAAAAGTAAATCAAGGACCATGAAATTAACGGAGCATGCCCTGCAGGAGGGCTATGCAAACAAAAACAATGGCAATACCTGCTGGTGGCTGCGTTCACCGGGAATAACAAACCAATATGCGGCCTATGTTTTTACGGTAGGAAGCATTACGGACAGCTACTTCGTCGGGCGCAGAAATGACGCGGTCCGTCCGGTTCTCCGGATAAAACTTTCTTCCGTTATATTCGGAGATCCCATTGATGACGGCACGGAATCCTATCCGGTTATTATTGTAAAATAGCGGCTATCCTGTCACTCTGAAATATCAATTAACACGGTTTGGCTTTGCCTCCAAAATAAATAGAGCTGTTGCAAAATGATAAATTTAATGTACCAGAGTGTGTTTGAATACTTGTACCGGACTGGAGGCCTCACTTTGTGGGAGGCAAGAAACTTGTTTTGGATGGTAGCAGGGCTACATTCCAAAATCGTGACAAAGCACGCCCCAAGGTGGAGCGTTCAGAACGGTGCAATGATTTTTCAAACACACTCCAGGGTCTATAGTTATATCTTGAATTTATGCTAAGTCGCGCGAATGGCTGCACTCTCTATCTTGCAGCCATTCGCGTAAAATTTTTCACAAATATCTGTGAAATATAAACCATGTTCTCTCCAGGCTGAGTAATTTATAATCTTACATCAGCCCCTGTCTTTTAAACTAGGGATTTTAAATTAGCTTATTCCGTAACACCATGTTTTCTATCATAAATTCGCTGGAAGAACTTGACGATTTCCACAATAGGCACCACCACAATACCCAATCCCATAGATACCGCATATTCCAGGAGGGATATGCTTTCAAACTGGAAGGCTTTTGCCAGGGGAGGAACGAATATAACCGCAGTTGTCAATATAAGGGATGCTGCCATGGCTCCATATAAGAACTTATTATGCTGCTTGATCCGGAATATGGACTGCCGTCTGCTTCTCATATTCAGGGAATGGAACATCTCAGCCATGGAAAGGGTTAAGAATGCCATTGTCATACCGTCAGGGCTCTCGGCAATTTCAAATACGCCCGCCTCTATATAGTGTCCGATAAAATAAGCTAAAACCGTGACTCCGGCAACCATAAATCCCTGCCAGATTACGTCAGTACCCAATCCTCTTGCAAAAATCCCTTCCTTCGAGTTACGGGGAGGACGGTTCATGGAATCCGCTTCTTCTTTCTCCATACCAAGAGCTACGGCCGGGAAGGTATCCGTAATCAGGTTAATCCAGAGCAGGTGGACCGGTTTTAATATGGTAAAACCAAGCAGGGTGGATACAAAGATGGACAGTACCTCCGAAAGATTGGAGGAAAGGAGGAACTGAATCGCTTTCCGTATATTGTCATAGATACGCCGGCCCTCTTCCACCGCATTTACGATGGTGGCGAAATTATCATCGGCAAGAACCATGTCCGCAACATTCTTCGTAACATCCGTACCCGTAATACCCATGCCGATACCGATATCGGCTGTCTTTATGGAAGGTGCATCATTTACACCGTCACCGGTCATGGCAACGATCATACCCTTACTCTGCCATGCTTTTACTATCCGGACTTTATGTTCAGGCTGTACACGGGCATAAACGGAGTATTTTCCGATATCCTCATCCAGCTGTTTGTCGCTTAATTCATTCAATTCCGCTCCGGTCAGCGCTTCTTTCGCATCTTGAATTATGCCTAACTGCTTTGCAATTGCAACAGCAGTATCTTTATGGTCGCCGGTAATCATAACGGTACGGATACCGGCTGCCTTACATTCGCCGATGGCCGGTTTTACTTCCGGACGAATGGGGTCGATCATGCCGGTTAAACCAACAAAACAAAGTTCCTTTTCCAAAAATTCCGGATTCACTTCTTCCGGCATCTTTTCAAAGCTTCGAAATGCGCCGGCAAGAACACGGAGTGCCTGATCCGCCAGGGATTTGTTGGCTTTTAAAATCTCAGATTTCATTTCCTCCGTTAAGGGTTTTAACGCGGTGCCGTCCCAGTAAGAGGTACAGCGGGCAACCAGCACGTCGGGAGCACCTTTTGTGTATTGTTCAAAGGTCCCGTTTTCCAGTTGGTGAATGGTACTCATCAGCTTTCTGCCGGAATCAAAAGGCGCTTCCCCGACACGTGGAGTCACCGCCTCCGCTTTATTCTTGGCAATTCCCAGTTTAAATGCATAATTAACAAGAGCTGCTTCCGTAGGTTCTCCCTCGGCTGCATTGGAATCATTTAAGTGCGCATCATTACAAAGGGCCATAACTCTGCCCAGAAATTGTTCATCCTTGCCAAAGCTGTCCACAACGGTCATTTTATTCTGTGTCAGGGTGCCTGTCTTATCGGAACAAATAACATTGGTACATCCTAAAGTCTCTACGGCGGTTAACTTTCGTATCACTGCGCTTCTTTTTGACATATTGGTAACACCGATGGATAATACGATTGTTACGACTGCGGCAAGTCCTTCCGGAATAGCGGCTACGGCTAAGGATACGGCAACCATAAAGGTTTCTAATATACCTTCCCCTGAAATATCGGGATATAGACGAAAAACATTGAATAAAAAGATAAATACACAGATTCCAAGAACCAGCAAACTTAAGGTTTTACTGAGCTGGTTTAATTTAAGCTGAAGGGGGGTGGCGTTTTCCTTGGCTTTCGTTATTGCCTCCGCAATTTTACCCATCTCCGTGTCCATACCCGTTGCGGTAATAACTGCAGTTCCCCGTCCATATACAATGGTACTGCCCATATATACCATATTTTTACGGTCACCGAGGGAGATATCTTTCTGACTCCCAAGATTCAGGGCATTTATTATTTTATCTACGGGAACACTCTCACCGGTAAGGGCCGCTTCCTCCACTTTCATGCTGGCACTGTCTAATAGTCTGGCATCTGCTGGGATGGAATCACCTGCTTCCAGAACGATAATATCACCTGCCACCAGGTCTTCGCTTTTTATTACCTGAAGTTTTCCGTCCCGCATAACCTTAGTGGTTGCCGCCGAAATGGCCTGCAAAGCCTCTATCGCTTTTTCTGCCTTGCTTTCCTGGTAAACTCCCAATACGGAATTAATAATAACAACAGCCAGGATGATTATGACATCGGCAAATGACTCCCCGGCATATACGGCGGTAATTCCGGAAACAAGTGCTGCAGCAATCAGGATAAGTACCATGGGATCTTTTAACTGATTTAAAAAACGGACCAGCAGCGGATCTTTCTTTGCTTCCTTGAGTTTATTCTTACCGTTTTGTTCCAGCCTTTTCCCCGCTTCCACGGAAGAAAGGCCCCCTGTATCCGTTTTTAACCTTTGCAGAACTTCTTCTGCTGATTGTAAATATTCTTTCATAGACATCCTCCTAATAAAAAAAAGATCAAGTTACTGTACTTGACCTTTTTTTATATAAAAAGACTCAAGTACAGGATTTTCTGTACATGAGTCTCATACTTTAAGATAAGCCAGGCTGATATCGCAGCCAGGGATGTTGACTTACCACGCTTTACGTCTGCGCTAATTACTCCCTCATATAATACTTTGAAATGTTACCATGGTATTTCCAGTTTGTCAATACTATAGCCTTTTTTTACAACTATTTTAATTAAATTTTAATTTAACCTTACACAAATTAAAGCGGAATACAAATATCCGCAGTTACTTACAGCTCACAGTTATTTACCGTACGGGGGAATGGAATAACATCCCGGATATTACCCATGCCGGTCAGATACATAACACAGCGTTCAAAGCCCAGACCGAAGCCTGCATGCCTTGCGGAACCGTATTTCCTAAGGTCTAAATAGAAATCATAATCTTCTTTCTTAAGGTCTAATTCATCCATTCTGGCAATTAATCTGTCATAGTCATCTTCTCTCTGGCTTCCTCCGATAATTTCACCGATACCCGGTACCAGTAAATCCATGGCAGCCACAGTTTTATTATCCTCATTTAGCTTCATGTAAAACGCCTTGATATCCTTCGGGTAATCTGTTACGAATACGGGTTTCTTATAGATTTCCTCCGTTAAATATCTCTCATGCTCCGTCTGCAAATCACAGCCCCAGCTGACTTTATATTCAAACTTGTCGTTATTTTTCTCTAAGATTTCAATTGCTTCCGTATAGGTAACATGTCCGAAATCCGAATTCACAACATGGTTAAGCCTCTCCAGCAGCCCTTTATCCACAAACTGGCTAAAGAACTCCATCTCTTCCGGTGCATGTTCCAACACATAACGGATAATGAACTTAAGCATTCCTTCTGCCAACGCCATATCATCCTTTAAATCCGCAAATGCGATCTCCGGCTCGATCATCCAGAATTCCGCGGCATGGCGTGTGGTATTGGAATTCTCCGCACGGAAAGTAGGACCGAAGGTATAGATATTACGGAAAGCCATGGCATAAGTTTCACCGTTTAACTGGCCGCTTACGGTTAAATTGGTTTCCTTTCCGAAGAAATCCTCGGCAAAATCCACTTTACCTTCTTTCGTTAAAGGAAGCTTCTCCATATCCAGGGTCGTTACGCGGAACATTTCTCCCGCTCCCTCCGCATCACTGCCGGTAATCAAGGGTGTATGCACATATACAAAGTCCCTGTCCTGAAAATACTTGTGAATTGCATAGGCAATCAGGGAACGGACACGAAATACCGCCTGGAAGGTATTGGTCCTTGGACGTAAGTGTGAAATGGTCCTTAAAAATTCCAGACTGTGCCTTTTCTTTTGCAGGGGATAATCCGCGGTAGAAGTACCTTCTATCTGAATGGATTTAGCCTGAATTTCAAAAGGCTGTTTCGCCTCCGGTGTAGCCACCAGTTCTCCTTCGATTAGAATGGCCGAACCGACATTCAACTTTGAAATTTCATTAAAATTCTCCATACTATCATGATAAACAATCTGTAAAGTCTCAAAATAGGTTCCGTCGTGTAACACGATAAAACCAAAGGCCTTGGAATCCCTCACACTTCTGACCCAGCCTCCTGCCTTTATTTCCTTGCCAATATATTTTTCCTTTTCTCTATACAATTCCCGGATTGTAATCAACTCCATAAACCTGGCTCCTTTGTCAAATTTTTCTCTTTACCTAATTATATCATGAACCCAAAACAGGTTCATGATCTTGTTACTCCGATCGGATTTTGCACTCCGTTTTCATTATATCATGTCCGCAAGCTCCCATGATATGTGGTACTTCGTACTGTTATTGCGCACTCACTTTGTTCGGCGCTGATATAATGTCTACCGATATTATATCATATAACAAAGAAAAATAAAGGGCATTTTTCGTTCCTGTATAAAGTAAAACCCTTCAAAGGCGGCGGCTGAAAAAGTCACCTGGAAACTACCGTAGAAATTCTCAACTTATCCCCCCCGGGTCTGCCCTTGGAAACCCTCAAATACCCTTTGACAGCAGGTAAGTTAAGTGCTAGAATAACAATCAAACATTGTTAAATTTCAAACAATCTTTATTAGGAGGGTAAAGGTATGGTTATTACAATATGTATTGGAAGTTCATGTCACTTAAAGGGTTCAAGAGAAATTGTCCATTTGCTGGAACAGCTTATCTTATTACATAAGTTGGAAGATAAGGTAGAATTAAACGGCTCGTTTTGTATCGGACAATGTGTAAAAGGCGTCTGTGTTAAAGTGAATGAGGAGTTATTTTCCTTAGCACCGGATAATACGGAGGGCTTTTTTGAACGGGAAGTACTGGGGAGGCTTAAGAATGAATGTCATCGGCTTTAAAGAGGCAAAGTGCAGGAATTGTTATAAATGTGTCCGGACCTGCGAAGTAAAAGCCATTACGGTAAAAAATGAGCAGGCTCAGATTATGAATGATAAATGCATTCTGTGCGGACACTGCCTGGAGGCCTGTCCCCAGAATGCCAAGACTTTTATCAGCGACCTGGAGAAAGTAAAGGGGTATTTAAGGGATAAGATTCCGACTGTTGTTTCCATTGCCCCTGCCTATCTTGGCATATTAAAATATAAAACCCCCGGACAGGTCATTACCGCTTTAATGAAACTTGGGTTTTCCATGGTCCGGGAAACCGCAGAAGGTGCCGCCTTTGTAACGGAGGAATATGAAAAACTATTGACAGCCGGAACAATGAATAATATAATAACAACTTGTTGTCCAAGTGTTAATGACTTAATCGAAATCTATTATCCAAGCCTGACAGAATATATGGCTCCTGTGGATTCCCCCATGATTGCCCATGGCAAGTTAATCCGTAAAGAATTAGGACATAACGTAAAGATTGTATTCTTAGGCCCCTGTATCTCCAAAAAACGGGAAGCAGAAAGTGATCCCAGAACCGTAGGTTTTGTAGATGCAGTAATTAACTTTCCCGAAGTGGAACAATGGTTAAAAGAAGAGAATATCGATATTATGGAACAGGAGGATACCCCTCCCCATAACCCCAATCCCCGTGTTAACCGGCTGTATCCCATTAGCAGCGGTGTTTTGTCCTCTGTGGTTGTCTCCAGGAAACTGCCGGATAACTATCGTAAATTTTATGTCCACGGTATAAAAAACTGTATCGAATTATTCCAGAGCATGGAGCGCGGTGAGGTATCCGGATGCTTTATTGAAGCCGATATCTGCAACGGCGGATGTATTAAAGGTTCTGCGGTAGACCGGGATTCCATTTCCCGCTTTAAAGTGAAACTGGATTTAGAAGAAGCCGTGCAGAAACAGCCTTTGACGGATCCTTCCTTTTATGACCGCGGGAAAGATATTTCCTTTCATAAAGTCTTCTTAAACCGTTCCCCGAAAGATCCCCTTCCCACCGAAGAAGAGATAAACCACATCTTAAGTAAAATCGGCAAAATTAAACCGGAAGATGAATTAAACTGCGGTGCCTGTGGTTACATCAGCTGCCGGGAGAAAGCAATTGCGGTCTACCAGGGCAAAGCCGAACTTACCATGTGTATCCCTTATATGCATGAGAAAGCCCAGTCCATGGCTAATGTAGTGTTGGATACAACCCCGAATATCATAATCCTGGCGGATTCCGATTTAAAGATAGTGGAATTCAACGGCGCGGCAGAAAATTATTTTCATATTTCCAGGGCAAAAGCCCGTGAAATGTATCTCTATGAAATCATTGACCATACGGATTTCCTGGAAGTATTAAATACCCACAATCCCATTATGGGCAAAAAGGTGGAATACACAGAACAGAGTCTTATCACCTTACAGAATATCGTCTATGTTCATGAACAGAGTGCGGTGCTGGGAATCTTCCAGGACATTACGGAGGAAGAAGACAAGATAAAGCAAGCCTATAAGATAAAGGTCGATACCATCGAAATGGCCCAGAAAGTAATTGACAAACAGATGATGGTGGCACAGCAGATAGCCGGTTTACTGGGCGAGACCACTGCCGAAACCAAGGTTACACTGACCAAGCTTCGGGATACCATTCTTTATGACGGTGTGGAACCGCCGAAAAAGAAAAATGTGTAGAAAGGAGCCGGTTATGAATGTAAGCATCGATGCTTCTTACAAAAGTTTAAACAAACATCATGAAGAGCTGTGCGGGGATAAAGTGGAATTGCTAAAAACCGAAGATTCTAATATAATGATATTGGCCGACGGTATGGGAAGCGGTGTGAAAGCAAATATACTGGCCACCCTTACCTCCAAGATTCTCGGCACCATGTTCTTAAACGGTGCGGGAATTGATGACTGCGTGGAAACCATTGCAAAAACCCTTCCCGTATGTCAGGTTCGCCAGGTTGCCTATTCTACCTTCAGTATTCTGCAGATCTTCCATGACGGGGAAGCTTACCTTGTGGAATTTGACAATCCAAGCTGTGTATTTATCCGGAACCAAAAGCTTCTCGAAGTCCCTTATAAAGAAAGGATCCTTGAAAATAAAACCATCCGGGAATACCGCTTTCAGGTGATGTTAAACGACTGTTTTATTTTAATGAGCGACGGAGTGATCCATGCAGGGGTCGGCCAGCTTTTAAATTTCGGCTGGACCTGGCAGAGCATGGCGGATTATGCTCTTAAAGCCACAAGTGAAACCCTCTCGGCCTCAAGGCTTGCCACCGTTCTGACCAAGGCCTGTAATGATTTATATATGCAGGTTCCCGGGGATGATACAACCGTTGCGGTGGCGCGGATTATTGGCACGAAAACCATAAATCTGCTGACCGGGCCTCCAGCGGACAAAGCGGATGACGCTTATTTGATCCATGAGTTCATGAAAGGCCGGACGAAAAAAATTATCTGCGGGGGAACCAGCGCCAACATTGCTTCCCGGGTACTTGATAAACCGATTAAGACTTCGCTTAATTATACGGATCCCGCCCTACCTCCCATTGCCTGGATTGAAGACATTGACCTGGTAACGGAAGGGGTTTTGACTTTATCCAGGGCTCTGGTTTTAATGAAACACTATGTGGAAGGCAATATAGACGAAATCTTCTTTGAAGAACTGGATAAGGACAATGGAGGTTCAAAGGTTGCAAAACTGATTATCGAAGACTGTACCGCATTAAACCTTTATGTAGGCAAGGCAATCAATGAAGCCCATCAGAATCCGGGCCTCCCCTTTGATTTAAGCATCCGCATGCACCTGGTGGAACAGATTCGGGATACGGCACGTAAAATGGGCAAGGAAGTAAACATAAAATATTTTTAAAGGATTATAACCGTTATTTAGTGTACTTAAGGAGTGATAACATGTTAGGAGTAAATACGAATATTGATACCATTAAACAGGAGGTGCTTTACGAAGTAGCAAAGCTTGCATTTTCCGGTGAGCTGGAGGCGAAAAAGGAAGCTCTCCCCTATGAATTGATACCTGGGCCCCAGGCCAATTTCCGCTGCTGTATTTATAAAGAAAGGGAAATTATCCGCCAAAGAATCCGTTTGGCAGAAGGGAAATCACCTTCGGCAGGTTCCGATAACAAAAATGTGGTCCAGGTAATTAATTCCGCCTGTGAAGGCTGCCCCATTACCCGGTTCGTTGTAACGGACAACTGCCAGAAGTGTATGGGCAAACGGTGCCAGGCCGCCTGCAATTTTGATGCAATCACCATGCTCCGGGACCGGGCCCATATTGATCCGAATCTCTGCAAGGAATGCGGCAAATGTTCCCAGGCCTGTCCCTATAATGCCATCGCCGACCTGATGCGTCCCTGCAAGAGAAGCTGTCCGGTGGATGCCATTACCATGAATGAGTACAATATCGTTGTTATTAACGAAGAAAAATGTATCGACTGCGGAGCCTGTATCAAGAACTGTCCCTTTGGTGCAATTTCGGACCGTTCTTTCCTGGTTGATGTAATAGATCTTGTGGAACGCCCAGATATACCCGTATATGCCATGCTGGCCCCTGCCTGGGAAGGACAGTTCGGTTCCGAAGTAACCGCGGCAAGTATGGCAAATGCCTTAAAAGAACTGGGGTTTGACGGAATGTATGAAGTCGCCCTGGGTGCCGACCTGGTGGCTGCCAGTGAGGCAAAAGAATGGGCCGAAGCACATAAAGAAGACAAGCAGATGACAACCTCCTGCTGCCCGGCTTTTGTGAAAATGATACGCAGACATTACCCTAAGTTGGAAGCCAACATATCCACCACCATATCTCCCATGACGGCAACCGCACGCCTGATAAAAACCCTGCATCCCGGTGCTGTCTGTGTATTTATCGGGCCCTGTATTGCCAAAAAAGGGGAAGTGCTGGATACGGTAGCCTTAAAAGGCGCTGATTATGCCCTGACTTTGGAAGAATTATATGCCATGTTCCGGGCAAAAGAGGTGGAACCAAAAGAAACTGCCGAAAACCTCCAGCAGGGAAGCATTTACGGCAAGAAATTCTGTGTGTCCGGCGGAGTTACCGCTTCTGTACTCCAGTCTTTAAAGGAAAGCGAAGAAGATGCCGGCCTGTCGGTAAGGGCCTGCAACGGTGCGGCAGAATGTAAGAAAGCTTTAATGCTACTAAAGGCAGGTAAGCTTCCGGAAGATTTCCTGGAAGGCATGGTCTGTGAAGGCGGCTGCCAGAACGGCCCGGGAAGCATTTTAACCGGACGTCCGTCTTTTATAAACCGCGACAAGCTGTTTGCCCAGGCAGACGAACGTGAAATCCATGAAAATCTGAAACTCTATGAAGACCTGGAATTTTCCATGCACAGATCCTAGTGTACCGACAAGCTGATATCCATACCAACCTAACCGTACACCAGAATTTATTTTAACCGGTTTCCGGCGAAAAAAGACGCTCCCCATATCCTGCTAAAATCTCCGGAGCGCCTTAAAGATATCCGGAATCTGTCTGCTTTCTGCATATAAATAATTTACCGGCTCATTGATATGCTCCAGATAGTGGGCGTCGGAATTACTTATAATATTACATTTATCCAGGTAAGGATTTGATTTTCTTAATTCATGAAGTCTGGATAAATCTTTTAACTCCACGCAGGAGAACTCAGAATCCGGCGGTATGAACCCTAAATTGGACAGAAGGCTGTTGGAACTTTTGTCAATGTGTGCAGGAATCATGATTCCATGGTATTTTTGTACCAGATCATGGACCTGGTCAAAGGAGATACCGGTTGCATTAATCAAAAGATTCGGTTCCCTGCCGATTCTTTCGTCCAGTTCATTGCATATCTCCTGCCTTCCGAAGATATCCTCCTCATTGGGAAAAGGTATTAACCTGCCATAGGTATATTCATCAAAACCCATGGCGTCGTCTAAGTCAGGGAATAAGCACACTACATGCACTTCCTCGGACGTACATAGTTCCATGCCGGGAATTGCCGTTATTCCATAGTCCTTTGCAATTTTTAGAAAAGCGGGACAGTTCTTACAGGAATTATGATCCGTAAGAGCTATTACATCCAGTTGTTTCACCACTGCCATACCGACAATATTTCCGGGGGTCATATCCGTATCGCCGCAGGGTGATAAACAGGAATGGATATGCAGGTCATAGGACAGGGGCAGCATGGAGCATTTCATACACCATAAGTGACGCGTCAAATATGGGCTTATCGGTAGCAAGTACCGTAATCTTCTGGTTCTTAGCCTTATCCAGTGCAGGAATATCAAGCACCGCCCCCTCAGCTAAGACGATACAGGCAATATCGGTTAAGGCAGCCACTGCCAGGGTATTGATATTACCCATGACCGTAACCCAGGCAGAATCGGCAGGTGCCTTACCCATGGCAATACTTAACAAATCACAGCAAAACGGTTTGGATATTACTTTATCCAGATTTTCCCCAACATTAATAACTTTAAATACTTCCTTTTTGATCAAATCCTGTACTGTCATTTTAACCTCTATTCTTGCGCACGCTCTTTGTGCATATCAAGTTTGTGGTGCGCAAGCACAAACTTTCGGTTGAAAAATTTATTTTTCAACCTGAACTCCCATCTGTGTGCCCTGGCACACGTACAATACTGCACCTTTTTTATCATTCCGGTTCCGAATTCCCGCCTTTACTGTCAAGCATAGACATTTCATCGGAGATTTTGTGAATAAATTCACGAAGGATGTGAATACAGTCCTTTTCCTTTGCAACACCCCGGACCACATCTTCTGCCAGGGCCTTACAGGTCGGGGCTCCGCAGGATCCGCAGTCCAGCCCGGGAAACCGGTCACATAATTCCTCTACTTTTGCCATCATGGCTATACTTTCCTTTATATCCATTCCCAGCTTGAATACCGGTTCATATCTTACTTCTTCGGTCCAGTATACCTCTTTCGCATTGCCGTTGATCAGATGATTGCAGGCAACGGGCATATATTTTCTGAGACGTTTTATTTTGACCTTTGCCACAAAGGGATTCTCAACCGTAAGGACGCCGCCTACACAGCCGCCGCTGCAGGCATTTAATTCAATAAATTCCAGGGAGCTGAATTTCTGGTCCTCCAGATCCTCCAGCACCCGTATAACATTTTCAATACCGTCCGCTGCCAGATAGCTGTCGGTAAGCAGGCCTCCTGCTTCTCCGCCGGTTCCTCCCCAGCTGATTCCGATCTTGCCGGATATGGCAAGCTCTTCAATATCCTGAGCTGCCTCTGCTTCCTTCATAAAGGGCAGCAGCTTTGGGTATACCTCCTTAATTGCAAGTACCCCGTCCACATCACTTTTCTCTATGCCGAGCGGTATCTTTACCGCGCTTACCTTGGCCGGACAGGGGGATATGAATATAATTCCGATCTTGTCGGCGGGCAGGCCGGTGTCCTTCATGGCCTTTTTCCTGGCCAGGGATGCGGCCAGGTCCACCGGAGCCTTAACCGGAAGCAGATGTTCAATCAGGTTAGGAAAACGTACCCGGATCAGACGTACCACGGAAGGACAGGCCGTGCTGATGAAAGGCCACTGGTCCTTATGCTCCGCCACATACTTTCTGGATATCTCGGAAACCAGTTCCGCTGCCCCGCTGACTTCGTAAACATCATCGAATCCCATGCGTTTTAATGCGGTAAGTACAATATTAACATCATCCAGATTATTAAACTGTCCATACAGGGAAGGTGCGGGTAAGGCCACAGTATATTCATATTGGTTTAATATACTTAACGGGTCATATATCGCCAGTTTGGCATGGTGGGGGCAAATCCGGATGCATTCCCCGCAGTCGATGCAAAACTTTTTTGTAATAACAGCCTTTCCGTTCCTTACCCGGATAGCCTGAGTGGGACATCTCTTGATACAATTGATGCACCCCTTGCACAGACTCTCGTCCAGGCGGACAGCAGTAAAAAACTTATCCATTTCCTACTCATCCCCAATTCTTAATGTACCGGCTTAACCGGCCGGATACATGATCTATTCGGATATAGCCAATAAAAGAAATAAATTCAATAACAGCATGCCGTTTTCAGACTTTTCTGTCCCGTTTTGATGACTTACAGAAAATGCTTGCCGGTTACTGTTTAAATATGAGGCATTTATCGTTTCCATATCAATGTATGCGGTATCCTGCCTATAAATATACTTTCATCGTTACGGTAGTTCCTGCTCCCAATACCGTCCGGATATCCATTTCATCGGAATATTTTTTCATGTTCGGAAGTCCCATCCCTGCTCCAAAACCAAGTGCACGTACATTGTCCGGGGCCGTGGAATAACCATCCTGCATCGCCAGTTCAATGTCCGGTATCCCCGGGCCTTTATCCGCCAGGACCATTAAAATTTCATCCGCGGATATGATCACGTCAATGGTACCCCCTTCGGCGTGGATCACCATATTGATCTCACCTTCATACATGGCTATGGCAACCTTACGTACCGACTCAGGGCTGACTCCCATTTGTTTTAATTTACTTTTTACATCACTGGAAGCCTCTCCTGCCCTGGTAAAATCATCAGGAGAAACATGATAGGTTAAGTGTATTTGACTGCTCAATCGGATGCACCTCCATGCAGGCCTTTTTCATAGAGCATTCCGCAGGCTGAAAACATTCGGTGCCCGGTGGACAATAAGACAATTCCGCTCTCCTGTGCCAGAGAGATCATAGCTTCGTCGGGTTTCTTGCCGCGGACAAATACAATGCATATAATATCCATCATCTCCGCTGTCCGTATTACCTGCGGATTACATAAACCGGTCAGCAATACCGACTGATCTTTTACAAAAGCCAGAACATCACTCATCATATCGGCGCCGCAGGCTGTATGGACTTCTTTTTCCAAATACTCTTCTCCGCATAAGATACCTGCTCCCAATATTGACTTTACATCATTTACGGTCATAAAAACCTCCCTGTATGCAATTCTTACAGTTTATTTAAATATAATAAATAAATATAGTATAACATTGCCAATAGTTTTTTTCAACTGATTAAAATTGTTAAGAATAAAATAGAAATTATATGGACATACTAGTAAGTTTTGTGAATTTAATATTATATGTAGATTTTTTATCAATAACATGTTATACTGATGTTGTTTGTCGACAGAGAGTTGTATAATAAGCGTTTTCTTATGCAAAATCGCTCTGCGGCAGTAAAAGACACCGCCTTTTATCGGAAGATAAATGAGCATCTTTTTATAAGGTATAAAGTATAAGGTATATTAACAGAACAAGATCAGAATCAAGGAGGTTAAAAAATGGGTTCCCAAAAAAAATTAGTCCCTTTTGCCGGTTCAAAAGAGCAAGAAGCGGAACTTCTTAAAGTCATTCACGTACACAGGAATGACAAAGGCGCGCTGATGCCTATTTTACAAAAAGCGCAGAACATCTATGGATATCTGCCAGTTGAAGTGCAGACCATAATTTCAAACGAATTGGATATGCCATTGGAAAAAATATACGGGGTTGTGACTTTTTACTCCCAGTTTTCGTTAAGTCCCAAAGGAAAATACAAGGTTTCCGTATGTCTGGGTACGGCCTGTTATGTAAAAGGTTCCGGCGATATTTACAATAAGTTGATGGAACTGCTTCATATTGACGGCGGTGAATGTACTCCGGACGGCAAATTCTCATTGGATGCCTGTCGTTGTATCGGTGCCTGCGGCTTAGCACCCGTATTGACCATTAACGAAGATGTTTACGGAAGATTAACCGCAGATGAGCTTCCGGATATCTTAGCAAAGTATGCATAACACATATTGATCCTATGATGACAGAACTTTCTCTAAATGTATTGGATGTGGTTCAGAATTCCATTCGTGCGAATGCGGATTTTATACAGATTCAGGTAGATATTGACAGTGAACAGGACAGATTAACCATTACTATATCGGACAACGGTCTCGGAATGACAGCAGAACAGATTGCTAAAGTAGAAGATCCTTTTTATACGACCCGAACAACCAGGTCGGTAGGATTGGGAGTACCATTTTTTAAATATGCAGCTGAAGTCACCGGCGGTGAATTCGCTATAGACTCAAAACCCGGCAGGGGTACTGAGGTTACTGCAGTATTTGTACTATCCCATATTGACCGAATGCCTTTAGGCGATATGACCAGTACCATGCATACCTTAATTACATTAAATACGGAAATAGATTTTTTATATATCTATAAAGTAGATGAGAAAAGCTTTACATTAGATACTCGTGAATTTCGAGAACTCCTGGGAGACGTACCTTTAGATACACCTGAGGTATCATCCTATATAAAAGAATATCTTAAGGAAAACCAATTAGAAGCAGACGCTGGAAGAATTTTTTAGTTAAGCTGTTAATGTTTATCCTGAACCAAACTATTGTTGATATCTGCCAAAATTGGTACGATATCATTATTAAATTATAGAAAAGTTTGACAAATATTTAACAGATTAACATCATAATTTGTCACTATTCAGTCAATTGGAGAATAAAGTATATAAAAAATGCTTCGAAAATTCGAGCCGATTGGCGCCAAAATGCGGTTTTCCGGCATTTTGTGTCCATCGGTTTACAAAAACCGGTGAGACTGAACAGTCACATAATTTTTAACAAGGAGGATATTATATGAAGACTCTAGAAGAGTTAAAAGCGATCAGGGAAAAGATGCAGGGCCAGGTCGGCTTACGTTCTGAAAATGACAGCCAGACCAGAGTTGTGGTCGGAATGGCTACCTGCGGAATAGCAAGCGGCGCAAGACCTGTATTAACTGCTCTTTCCGATGCTGTTCAGACAAAGAATTTGTCAAATATTGCAGTTACCCAGACCGGTTGTATCGGTTTATGTCAATATGAACCAATTGTTGAAGTATATGAACCGGGTAAAGATAAAGTTACCTATGTTAAAATGACGGCGGAAAAGGCTCTGGAAGTTGTGGAACAGCATCTTATCCGCGGCCAGGTTGTCAGCAAATACACCATCAGCTCTGAAGGGAGGATTTAAAACATGTATCGTTCACACGTTTTAGTTTGTGGTGGTACCGGATGTACTTCCTCAGGAAGTCAGAAAGTAATTGAATCATTACAGGCAGAAATTGATAAAAATGGTTTAGGCAAAGAAGTTTCGGTCGTTCAGACCGGCTGCCACGGGCTTTGTGCCTTAGGACCGATTATGATCATATATCCGGGAGCAACCTTCTATTCCATGGTTAAGGTTGAAGATATTCCCGAAATCGTTTCAGAACACTTATTAAAGGGAAGGGTTGTAACCCGCCTTCTATATACGGAAACCGTTACGGAAGATGGTATCAAATCCTTAAACGAAACAGACTTTTATAAAAAACAGCACAGAATTGCATTACGTAACTGCGGTGTTATTAATCCGGAAAATATCGAGGAATATATCGGTACCAGCGGTTATGAAGCTTTAGGAAAAGTTCTGACCGAATATACTCCTGACCAGGTTATCCAGACTCTTTTAGACAGCGGTCTGCGCGGCCGTGGCGGCGGCGGTTTCCCTACCGGTTTAAAATGGAAACTTGCCAAAGCCAACGATGCGGACCAGAAATATGTATGCTGTAATGCCGACGAAGGCGACCCGGGTGCATTCATGGACCGTTCCGTATTGGAAGGTGATCCCCACGTGGTATTGGAAGCCATGGCAATTGCCGGTTATGCAATCGGTGCTTCCCAGGGTTATATCTATGTACGTGCCGAATACCCCATTGCCGTGGAACGTCTTGAAATCGCCATTGCACAGGCAAGGGAATACGGACTGTTAGGTGAAGATATTTTCGGAACCGGTTTTAATTTTGATATCGGTTTAAGACTTGGTGCAGGTGCATTCGTATGCGGTGAAGAGACCGCCCTTATGACCTCCATCGAAGGTAACAGAGGAGAACCCCGTCCAAGACCTCCGTTCCCTGCTCAAAAAGGTTTATTCGGAAAACCCACTATTTTGAATAATGTTGAAACTTATGCCAACATTCCGCAGATCATATTACATGGCCCTGAATGGTTTGCTGCCATGGGAACCGAGAAATCTAAGGGAACCAAAGTATTTGCCCTTGGCGGTAAAATTAAAAATACGGGGCTTGTTGAAATCCCCATGGGTACTACCCTCCGTGAAGTTGTGGAACAAATCGGCGGCGGAATTCCGGGCGGCAAGAAATTTAAAGCGGCACAGACCGGCGGTCCTTCCGGCGGATGTATTCCTACGGAACATTTTGACATTCCCATCGATTATGATAACTTAATCGGAATCGGTTCCATGATGGGCTCCGGCGGTCTTATCGTTATGGATGAAGATAACTGTATGGTTGATATCGCCAAATTCTTCTTAGAGTTCACCGTGGATGAATCCTGCGGTAAATGTACTCCATGCCGTATCGGAACAAAACGTATGTATGAGATGTTAGATAAGATAACCAAAGGCCAGGGAACAATGGAAGATCTCGATAAACTGGAAGAACTCTGCTACCATATTAAAGAAAATTCCCTCTGCGGATTAGGACAGACTGCTCCAAACCCTGTATTATCCACTCTTCGTTATTTCAGAGATGAATATGTTTCCCATGTGGTGGACAAAAAATGTCCCGCAGGTGTTTGTAAAGCATTACTTTCCTATGTAATTGATGCAGATAAATGTAAAGGCTGTACACTTTGTGCAAGAGTATGTCCGAACGGAGCCATTGAATGTAAGGTTAAGGAAGCTCATGTCATTCATCAGGATAAATGTATTAAATGC
>JAEWAK010000012.1 GCA_023391695.1 Bacillota bacterium | reverse complement strand
ACTAAAGGTGACCCTAATAAGGAGGTGAAGTTTTGGGTAACAAAAAGATGGGTCGGCCTACAAATAACCCAAAGCCTTACAGGATGGCAGTAAAGTATGATGAAGAATGTAAGCAAATCTTAGAGGCATATTGTAAACAAGAAAATGTTAATCAAATGGAAGCTGCCAGACGAGGTATTAAGAAATTAAAGGGCGACCTGAAAAAATGAAAGGAAGTAGCGCACTCTCGCAAAAGATACACGCCACTTCCCCAACTGACAACCACCGAAAGGCAATTGCAGTGTAAATATTATAACATGCGTTGCAGTTACTTTCAAGCATTGACGGAAAATAGAATGAAAGGATGGAGCCTTATGACAAACGAAGAACGAAAAATGTTTAAAACTTTTATCAACATGCGGGAAGAAATCGCAATGAATCGTTTGAAAAACAACTTTCAGTATCTGGAAATCTGTGCACAGCAGGAAATAACTGAAAAAACAGTGGATGAACTGTTTCAGCGTTTTGAGAAAGAGGAACGTATTTCCATTTATAGCCATTATGAAGGCGAAACAAGAAAAAACAGTTTTGAAATTGATGAAGTTTATCTTCAAGGCTTGAGGGATAGCATGAAATTTTTGGCCTTCCTTGGGGTATTCAACATGGAGGTGAGCCTATGAAATCCATAATGCAGGCATTATTTGACGGCAGTATATGTCCGGATGAACGAATCATTTCAAGAGACCCGGAATATTGGCCATTAAACAAAAAAATATCCAGCATGATGGATATGTGGAGAAAAAAGCTTCCAAAGGATGAATTTACAGAGCTTGAGGCTCTAATGGATTTACGCTCCCAAGTGGACGCCCTGAACGCCGAAGCCGCTTTTTTGTACGGCTTTAAACTCGCGACATGGATTATGATTGAAGTAATGACCGGAAAAGAGGAGCTTGTGCGTAAAGATAATTAATGCTTGTACATACCATGATGAGAATAATACCATTGATGTAGTTATCAATGATAATGCAAAAATGAGCCTCTTACGTGCTGTGATTGAGAACAGTTTACATACCAGACATGATTGGCCGATCAAAGACGAACATTTTCAATAGCTGTATAAATGCAGGAGGACTGTCTATGTTGAGCATTCCTCCTGCATTTTAATGCCTTGTCAAAACAAGTCGCTATGAGTACCTGTTCTGGTAAGTATCAAAACTAAAATCTGGAACAGGATATATACTATGACGAGGCAGCAGGTACCTGGAAAACCATCCATGCAAAAGCAAACCAGTACGATTAAAACGGCAATGTAATAAAAACTTTGGATGCGCTGGGGTATGACAGCGGAACCGAAACAACCATAGCAGAAAAAATCAATTTGGGATTTACATTTTACTGTAGCTGTGATAGGAAAATAATGTGGGGCGGTTGATGCTAAAAGGGAAACAGAAAAAACTGTTTCCCTTTTGCTTAATAGGCATCGCTCAGTAAAAAATCAGAAATGTGCATTGTCTGAATTCCCTCATAATTACCGCCGGCAAAAGCATCCGTCCTCAGTACATATTTAGGGTAGTTATCCCGAATATCAAGCAGTTTCCCGTATTCGCGCTTTTCGGTTTCCGTCGAACTGATTTCCTGCGTTGCTTGGATATACAGTTTGTTTTCCTGCCTTACAGCAATAAAATCAATCTCCATACTGTCCAGTTTCCCTACAAACACATCATAGCCACGCCGCAAAAGCTCCAGATACACCACGTTTTCCAGCATGGCGGCTACGCTGTCCGGGGAGTAGCCTAATACGCTGTAGCGCAGCGCGGGATCAGCAAGATAGAACTTTTCCTGTGTTTTCAGAATCTCCTTACCCTGAATGTCATAGCGGGAGCAGCGATGGAGAATATAGGCGCTCTCAAGCTTGCTTAAATAATTGTAGACCGTTTCGTTATCTATGGACCGGTTCTCACTCTTGAGATATTTGGAAATCGACGCGGCGGAAAAGGTGCGGCCCACGTTGTCGAACGCAAACCGGAGATACGCTCCAAATGATCCACCTTGCGAATCTGGTTGCATTTATCAAATACGCGCTGGTACAACGTTCATAAATTCGAATATTTCTGTTGCAGCTATGCCACTTCGTAAAGAAATGATATAAAAAATCAATATACGGGATGATTCTTTTTTCACAATGTGTTATAGTATTCTTTGGACAAAATATTGCTATGATATTATGTAAGGAGAAATAACGATGCCATATAAAGATATACAACATTTTATAAAATACCTGGATGAGAAAAATCAGTTAAAACGAATAAAAGCGGAGGTAAGCCCGATACTTGAAATTACGGAAATTGCCGACCGGGTGGTGAAAAAGCGGGGGCCGGCCCTACTTTTTGAACATGTGAAGGGTTCCCCGTATCCTCTTTTAATTAATGCCTTTGGCTCTTACCGGAGAATGAGCATGGCCATTGGAGCGGACAAGCTGGAGGACATCGGGAAAGATATACAGGATTTGATTGACTTTTCCAATTATCAGACCATGCTTGACAAGGTAAAATCCATACCAAGGCTGGCCAGGCTATTAACGGTATTCCCTATTAAAGTAAATAAGGCACCTTGCCAGGAAGTGATCGAAGAACCGGATCTTGGCAGGCTTCCCATCTTAAAGTGCTGGCCTGATGACGGAGGACGTTTTATTACCCTGCCGCTGGTATTTACCAAGGATCCGGAAACCGGACAGCAGAATATCGGCATGTACCGGCTTCAGGTATATGATAAGACGACCACAGGTATGCACTGGCACCTGCATAAAGACGGACGGGAGATCTATGAAAAATACAGAAAGCTTGGCGGTAAAATGCCGGTTACCGTTGTAATCGGATGTGACCCTGCTACCATCTATGCGGCTACGGCGCCCCTGCCCAAAATGATTGACGAGATCATGTTTGCGGGCTATTTAAGAAGGCTTCCGGTACCTATCGTAAAATCCGTTACCAATGACATTTATATACCGGCCAACAGTGAATTTGTACTGGAGGGTTATGTGGATACGGAAGAACTGAGGATGGAGGGCCCCTTTGGGGACCATACCGGTTATTATTCCGAGAAGGACATGTATCCGGTATTCCATGTGACCAAAATGACCAGAAAGGAAAAGCCCGTATTTATGGCAACCATTGTCGGCAGGCCGCCTATGGAAGACTGTTATATGGGAAAAGCGACGGAACGGTTGTTCCTTCCCCTGCTTAGGATGATCGCACCGGAAATCGTGGATATTAATTTTCCGCTGGAGGGTGTATTCCATAACTGTGTTATTGTATCCATCCAGAAGAAATTCCCTGCCCATGCCAAGAAAATCCTTAACACTCTTTGGGGAAACGGGCAGATGATGTATACCAAGATGATTATTGTGGTGGATGCGGAGGTTAATCCCCATGACATTTCCGCTGTTGCCTGGAAAGTTTTTAATAATATAGATGCCAAAAGGGACCTGATCATATCCGAAGGTCCTCTGGATGCGCTGGACCATTCTTCGCCCTTACACCTGCTTGGCAACCGCCTTGGAATCGATGCCACAAAGAAATGGGCCTCGGAAGGATACGAAAGGGAATGGCCCGATGATATTGTTATGTCGGATAAGATAAAAGAAAAAGTAGATAAGAGGTGGAAGGAGTATGGTATTTGATAAGTTAAAAAAGTATGGGGAACTGGTTATGTTTTCCCACACCGTATTTTCTCTGCCTTTCGGACTCCTTGCCATGCTCTGGGCGGCGGACGGCATCCCTGCCTTACGGATTTTCTTCTGGATTCTGGCAGCCCTTTTTGGAGCCAGAAACGGTGCCAATGCCTTTAACCGGATTGCGGACCGCTATATTGACCGGAAAAATGAGAGGACAAAGGACAGGCATCTCTCCACCGGGGCGGTTAAATTATACGAAGCGGTGATTATTACGGTAGTATGCTTTGCCTTAATGGCGGTTGCGGCTTATATGTTAAATCTCACCTGCCTGATCCTGCTGCCCTTTGCTATTGCCTTATTTATCTTTTATTCCTACTCAAAACGGATCACCTGGCTCTGCCACTTTATTCTGGGAGTTGCCTGCGGAGGAGCTCCGGTGGGAGCCTGGATTGCGGTCACGGGGGGGATTACTTTTATGCCCCTTTTTCTGGGAGCGGCAGTTTGTTTCTGGGTAGCCGGTTTTGATATAATCTATGCCACCCAGGATATTGAATTTGACCGAAAAGAAGGACTTTATTCCGTACCCGCCCGGTTTGGCCTTAAAAATGCCCTATGGATCGCCAGGGGATGCCATGTCATGCATATCCTCTGCCTTCTTGCTATTTATATTTTAATGCCCAGAGGAATATTTTTTCTGATTGGAATTATCGTATCAATTATTTTACTGTGCATAGAACACTATAATGTCATACCGGAAAATAAAAATAAGATGATTTTCGCGTCCTATCATATCAATCAGATTTTAAGCATTGTATTTTTTATTTTTGCCATGATCGATTTCTGGTATGGCAAGATGTTAAATTAATCCAGATATATTAAGTCAGGGCGTGCTGAAATCTCATTGCACCGTTCTGAACGCTCCACTTTACGGCAGGCTGCGTCATGATTTTGGGAAACACAGACCCACTACGACTCCAAGACACTCCCCGGCTTCCCGCAAAGTGGAACGCCCAGCCAGGTACAGGCAGTTTTCAGACACGCCCCAGGGATAAACAGATTGGAGCAAAAATAAGATGAAACGATATATAATCGGTGTGACCGGTGCCAGCGGAAGCATACTCTCACAGCGGCTGTTAAATTATCTGGCAGCAGGGGAGGTACAACTGCATATCATAGCAACCGATATGGGAAGGAAAGTATTTGAATATGAAACAGGGATTCCCTGGGGTGTTTTTTTAAGTAGCCTCAAACAGAATAAGGCGGATATTCATGCCTATGATAATAAGGATATGTTTGCCAGTGTGGCCAGCGGTTCCTTTGCCACGGACGCTATGATGATAGTACCCTGTTCCATGGCAACGACAGCCAAAATAGCATCCGGTACAGGGGGAAACCTGTTATGCCGTGCGGCGGATGTCTGCCTGAAAGAAAAAACGAGGCTTGTCCTGTCACCCAGGGAAGCCCCTCTCCATTCCATCCACCTGCGTAACCTCCTTACTCTGAGTGAATGCGGAGCAGTGATACTGCCGCCGGTTCCCATGTTTTATGCCAGGTCGGAAGATTATGGGAAAATGATCGACGGCATTGTGGGGCGGATATTAAAGTCCGCAGGGATTGATAATGAATTATATACAAAATGGAACAGTGGAAAGGATTTGTAAAAATGGAATCAAAAAAAGTTTATATATTCGGAATGATAGTAACCATGTTTTTATTAACAGCGTGTTCTAAGGAGAAAAGCACGTTAACCGTAGGTATTATGACAGACCTTGACTCCATTCCCTTTTTTGTGGCACAGGAGCAGGGATACTTTGGAGACAATATAAAACTGCAGATATACCAAAGCGCGATGGACAGAGACAGTGCCCTTTATTCCGGTAACCTGGACGGCAGCATTTCCGATGTACTTGCTGTCTGCCTGGCTCAGGAAGGGGATTTCCCGGTTTATGCCACCTCCAGGACCTACGGGCGCTATGGAATCGTATCCGGCAAAGATTCCGGTATCACCGGTGCCAAAATGTTGGAGGGAAAGGAAATCGGACTCAGCCTTAATACCATTATCGAGTATGTAACCGACAGTATGGTAACGGCAGACGGAGGGGATACGGCTCTTTTAAAGAAGACCTCCGTACCCAAAATTCCTTCAAGGCTGGAGTTATTAAAGAACAACCAAATCGATGCGGTAGCCATGCCGGAGCCTTATGTCACGGCGGCAGGAAAAGAGGGAGGTACGATTGTAAATACCTCCGATGAACTGGGGATAAATCCCGGAATTATGTTATTTACCAAATCAGCAACGGAAAAGAAGGCAGGTGAAATCAAAGCCTTCTATGAAGCTTATGATAAAGCGGTGGAATATATGAAATCCACGGATCCGAAAGAATTCATGCCGGCCGTTGTCAAAGAAATTGGTCTACCTGATTCTGCCCTGGAAGTGGAGCTTCCCCAGTATGAAAAAACCAGCCTTCCCGAAGAGGAACAGGTGTTAAATGCCATGAACTGGCTGATCGATAAAGGACTGCTGAAACAGGAATACACCTATGAAGATCTGGTTAAGGAAATCAATTAACCGGAGAAACCGGATAGAGCGGTTTCCTTATAACAATCGGGCAGGAAATTATCTGCACCCGGATTATTTAAGCCGGGAGAGCTATTGGAGTTATTTATTATGATAGAGTTAAATGCACAGACAATATACTATGAACCGGGGCAGCCTATTCTGAAAGACATATCCTTATGCATCGGAAAAGGGGAAATAGCCGCTCTGACCGGAGCCTCCGGAATCGGAAAATCTACCATTCTAAAAATAATAGCCGGTATTCATGACGGGTATGACGGCAGGGTATCCTTTACTGAGGGCAGCAGGATAGCGTTTCTTTCACAGAACAATTGCCTGCTCCCCTGGAAAACGGTCTATGATAATATTGTTTTATTAAGAAAAATAGAGACCGGACATGCGGATATAAAGAGTGCCAAAAGCCTCATGGACAGCCTTGGCTTATCCGGGTATGAAAGACAATACCCCTTGTTTTTAAGCGGCGGCCAGTATCAGAGGGCAGCCCTCGGCCAGGCATTTTTTTATGAACCGGATATTATCCTTATGGATGAACCGTTTTCAGCCCTGGATGCAAAAACAAAAAGGGAAGTCCAGGATGTCTTTTTAAATCTCCAGAAACAGCATAATATCACCACTTTATTTGTAACCCACAATCCGGAAGAGGCGGAATATATGGGCAGCCGGATAATAAATCTGGATGAAAGAAAAGGAGGATAAGACCGATGAAAAAATGGTTTGGAATCCTGTCCCTGATCGGGGTATGGCAATTAGCGGCTGTTCTTGCAGATAATAATATATTTCCCACATTTTTGCAGGTTATGGTATCCCTGGCCGGGAATATTACCGTCATCTTAATCCATGGATTTTATTCTGTATTGAGGCTGGCTGCGGGTGTATTCCTGGCCGTTTTGCTTGGAATGCCGTTCGGTATATTAATCGGTTACCACAGACGGCTCAGCGAATATATTTCCCCCGTCATTTATTTACTGGCCCCCATTCCCAAAATAGCACTGCTGCCTCTGATTATGCTCTTATTCGGAATCGGGGATATATCCAAGATTTTTATTATATTTATCATTATGTTTTTTCAGGTGGTGGTAGCAGCCCATGACGCGGTAAAAAATATCCCTCAGGAATATTTTATCCCCCTAAAGACCATCCGGGCAGGGCATAAGCCAATGATAGTTCATATCATTATTCCGGCAGTACTTCCGGAAATGTTTACTTCCGTACGTGTCGGCCTGGCCACCGGCATATCCGTACTGTTCTTTGCCGAAACCTTTGGAACCAGGTGGGGATTGGGTTTCTATATTATGGATATGTGGATGAGGCTGGATTATAAACAGATGTATGCCGGTATTTTAGTACTTGGCATTCTGGGGCTTATCTGCGTTGCCATAGTTAACAGGCTTCAAAAACGGATTTGTCCGTGGATGCCTGTGCAGGATAAGCAGAATAAATTGAAAAGCGGACAGTAATAAAAGCAGAAGGGGCTGTTGCCAAATTCAAAATCTACCCGAGTAAGGTAAATTTATGATTTTGCATCAGCCCCTTCCGGTTTTCATTTATTAACTTTTAATTTACTATTTTGTAATTGTGACTTTATATTTTTTCGTTATGGTACCAACTTTTGCAATGACATATAGGGTCCCAGCTTTTTTCGTCTTTAGTATTCCGGTTTTCTTATTTATGGAAGCAAATTTGGTATCGGATACACGGTAGGATATTTTACCGCTTATTCCATAAGCTTTTACATTGAAATCAAAAGCTTCTCCTACTTTTACCGCGGCCTGTTTCCTCGTAAAGCTGATATAAGGATTTTTGACGGTAATCTTAAGTTTTTTTGATACCGATCCCGCTTGGGCAGTTACATATAGGGTCCCAGCTTTTTTTGCGGTCAGCTTTCCGGTTGTTTTATTTACGGCGGCAAGTTTGGTATCGGATACACGGTAAGTTATCTTATTCTTTAAACCATATGCTTTTGCACTGAAATCGTAGGAATTGCCGGTATAAACGGTTGCCGGCTTCTTACCGAAGCTTATGTAAGGATTCTTAACGGTAAGGCTTGCAGTAAAATCCCTTGAGCTGCCGTTAATGGTTACTTTCGTGGTAATGACCGCACTTCCGGCTTTTTTAGCCGTGATGGTTCCGGAAGCATTTATATCTGCAACTGATTTTTTACTGGACCGGAAGGTAAGGGAAGTTTTATCGTCCTTCGTTAAAGCGGACGGCCATTTTACCGTAATCTTGCTTGTCTGGCCTACATACAGTGTCACAGCGGCGGGGGTGACTGTTACTAAGTCAATTACAGGTACAGGTGTGGGTTTCTCAGTAGGCGTGGGGGATTCAGCAGGAGTTGGTGTTGCCGTAGGGGTTGTGGTCGGCGGTTTTGTAGTTGGATCCGGATCTGGCCTGTGGGTCGGTTTTTTTGTCGGCGTTGGTGTAACAGAAACGGACGGGGTCGGTGTAACGGAAGGATCCGCAGGCGTTGGTGTTATAACCGTCGGAGTCGGCGAGGTTTCAGGTCCGGTAGGAGTCGGTGAAACTTCAGGTATAGTTGGAGTCGGAGAAGTTTCAGGCTCGGTAGGGGATGGAGAAACTTCAGGAATGGTAGGAGTCGGCGAGGTTGTCGGAGTTGGAGAAGTTTCAGGTTCGGTAGGAGTCGGTGAGGTTGTCGGAGTCGGTGTAACGTCTTCATCCAGGAAATAATTTTCCTGATTCAAGGCATAATCAAAGATAATCACAGCCAGGTCCGATGCGGTTTTACCCGATAACCCCAGTTCGTTCAGGTCAATATTAATCCTGGTCGGTGTATTCTTCGTATCTTCATCCAACAGGCAGGAAGCCACCGGATTAACCAGGTCGGTTTTCTCAAACAGGAAGACTGCGGCTGTGTATTGATTGTCCTTTACCGCAATCTGAATGTTATCTTTCTCCTCTGTAACCCCTTCCAGAGTAGGAGCTTCCGTATCTATAGCTACCGGGAAGGAGAGTGTGTTTCCTGCATTATTCTGGTCATGTTCCTCATAATCCAGATTACCCTCTACCGTAAATGTAACTGCGGTATTATTAGCTACCGGATTGCCGGCCCCATCGGTACCGTCCCATGAGATATCCTCTATAAAGGTCGGTACGATCAAAGCATAATTCGGGTTATAAATAGTTTTCGTTTGATATATGTAAGAGCCGGAACCGATAACCTTATTATCATCGGTAATGGACCAATTCAGACTTTTTGCATTTCTTAACAGGCTTATCTGAGCTATATCCAGGCTGTCAAAAGAACCGTCATCATTCGGGGAGATGGCGATTTTATCCGGGTCTGCCATGGGAGCATAATATTCATATAATTCCGGATACAGATAAGGATTATATTCACTGATCAAGGCATAGGCATACTCATCAAATGGATTTACACCCAGATAACTGCCGCCGTCGTCCGTGTACAAGGCATGTATGGTCTGCTGGTAACCTTGCAAATCATTGGCCGAACCGGAATCAAACAGGGGAGCCTGGGTCCAGTCTCCGTAAAAGCCCATAAAAGGAAGGGTCAAATCATAATTGGTTTCCACAGAATCCAAGATAACAAAACCGTCGATGAATTCACCGTTTTCAAAACTTGTATCCAGATACTCTTTTGTATCCTCCGACAGTCTTATTTTTACCGTGACTTCCACGTCTTCCCTGGGCTGTAAGGTTATCATGTCTGTAACCTCTCCATTTACTGAGATTTCAACCTCCGTGTCACCGCTGATATCATAGGGTGTTTCGCCGATAGTTCCGTGTGATTCATTGATAATTCCGTCTTCGGCGGTTTCCGTCAGTGTGGTGATCCGGGGAATAAAAGAAATGGCCGAACCGGTAACGGATCTTACCTGGAAAGATTTTTCATATACCCCAGTTTTTAATGGGTCATCCAAAAGATTTAATTTAGGTCTTTGATTTGCTTCCTTTTCGTCCGTCACATAGAGATAGGCATCCGTATTCACGGCATTGAAGACATTCACTATACCGCTGCCCTGTTTGCGGGGAGAATAATAAATCCCTTGAGAATTTTTGGCCGGTGTGGCAGTGCTCATTAGTAAAGCATTGGCCAGCTCCGATTTTTCAATCTCCGTGGAGAATTTGGCGGAAGTATTCAGGTATTGTTTTACCAGGGCAAAAGTGCCGGCAATATGGGGAGCTGCCATAGAGGTACCGCTCTTGCTTCCATATTTATCAAAAGGCAGGGTGGAATAGATATTTTCACCCGGTGCCGCGATTTCCGGTTTTAATTTTAAGTCGGGAGTCACGCCCCAGGAAGAAAAACCCGAGAGCTGGTTTGCATTCTCATCCGGGAAAGTTCCCATTTCTTCGCTTACGGTAAGTATCTTATCTTCAGCCTCTAATAACTTTTCTCCGTCTTCTGCCGTAATGGAAACTGCGGGAATCTCATAGTCCGTAATAGCCATGGATATGGTTCCGGGCTGATTGTTATAGACAACGATGCCGATAGCACCGACCGAGACGGCATTGACTAGTTTATCATTAAAGGAGATCGTACCCCGTTTGACTACGGCTATTTTGCCGTTTACTTCGAAGCCTTCATAATCACCGGCTGTCCCTGTACCGGGCACCGGCACATATTCAACGGCACCTCCGGATACAACCGTCAAGTCACGGAAGACGGGCTGGCTTCCGGCGGCGGTTTCCGTGTAGGTGATTTTTTCACCGTCCACTTCAAAGTATGCAGCATGATATTTGGCATTTATCACACTGGCTACGGAGGTGGAGGCCCCGTAAGTAGAGGGAGACCCGACTACGGAGGTATCCGGGTTGCCGGACAGGGCATATCCGTCCAGGCCGTTATTATAGGAAGCGCTGTAGCTGTTGCCCGCCGACACTGCCATGGTAATACCGGCTTCAACAATACGGTCATATACCTCCGAAACAGAAACCTCTTCCTCATGGGTAAAACCGCTGGGTGAACCCAGGCTCATATTAATGACGTCCGTTCCCAGGGTAACGCTGTCATCCAGGGCAGCCAGGATATCTTCGGTGTAAGCACCCGTAGCTCCGGCTGCATCACTGAATACTTTCATGATCATTAACTGGGCTTGTGGCGCAACTCCCGTAATACCATCCCCATCGCCGTCCGGTGCGGCTATGGTGCCGGCCACATGGGTGCCGTGGTCGTTGCCGTTTTCCACTACAGCTTCCAGGGTAGGGGTAACTTCCGGATCAGAATCGGCATAATCATAGGCATAGGGTATTTTTGCGCTGACATAGGTTGTCCCCGCATTTGTTACACCTGATTTTAAACCGGTACTATTCTTTATCTTATCCTGGATATCAGCTTCCGTAAATTTAGGTGCATCCGGTTCTTTTTGGAAACCGGTATGGCCCGTATCCAGACCTGTATCCAATATGGCTACTATGGTGCCTTCTCCTTTCAGGTCCAAATCCCAGGTAGGGACTGCGCCGATGGTATCGGTGCTGGTATCCATTACCGGTTCTATTTTTTCATAACTTCCGGCTATGTAGGCTGTCTTTACATTGGCCAGCTTCTTTATCTCCGCCAGGGACCCGTAGTTTACCCGGATTGCAAAACCGTTCAGGACAGCCGTATAATTATAAATTATTTCAGCCTTATTTTTCTCGGTTTTAAAAGCCTGTATCCGGTCTGAAACACTTTTCTGCTGTTTTAGTAAGCCGTCGGTTATCCGTTCCGCCTCATAGGTTACGGCATATTCATCAAAACTGACGTCCTGGACAGAGGCTCGTATGCCTGCTTTCTGCTCTTTCTTAAAATGTTCCAGCAGCGGCACGTCTTTTAGTTCTACGATTACGGTAACTTTATCGGCCGGAGTATAAGCATTGCCGGCTACCTTCCTCTCTATTGTATTTTTCTTAACCCCCCTGGAGTTTTCCACTTTTGTAAAAGACTTGATTTCCTTTTTTGCAGCTGCGGATCCGGCATGGGCAACCGGGCCTGTCCCAATTGTGGTAATTACCAATACCAGGGCCGTTAAAGCTGCTGTGAGTTCCTTTCTCATTTACATCCCTCTCTCTTTAATTATTCATACCATCCCTATTAATCTGTAGGGAATGTCTCCCGAATCCATTCTCCCGTTACAAATGAAAAAAGAGTTTTGCCGTAAGCAATACTCTTACAATAGGAAATGCTATGTGATCCGGCGGTAAAGGCCGGATGGACTTCAATAATGTCATAAGGATTTTATAAATGGGCAGAGTAATCACATATTTTCAGAACCTTATACGAAGAATATGGTGGATTACGCCTTTGTAATCTCCTTATTTAATTATTTAAACTATCGTATCACAATTACCAGTTAATTACAATAAAAGGAAAAATATTTAAATTGACAAGGCTTTCTGAATATAAAACGGATTTTAAGGGATTTATAAAAGAAAAGTGATTATTTCGTCAATTCTATAGAAAAAAGGACATACATTTTTTGGTGATAGTTATGCTTGTAAATTTTCTGAAATAATATATAATGTTATAGGCACAATAAAAAGAGGCGGACAATATGACAATATGAAAAATACCATTGTGATTTTATTATATAAACTACTGGAATTGGAAATCTCCCTGGAGGAGTTTTATGAAAACCTGGTTTTAAATGATTTTGTAAATTCTAATTTCGCATTAAAAAATACGGCGGTAATCCTTGCAGCCGAAGAGAAAAAACATGTGGATATATACAGGCAGTTTGTGAAACAGGCAGAATTAAAAGAAGAGATAATCATAGCGGATTCCATTATGGGACAAGTAGATTATTTTCTGATCAATTTAAGACATTCCATTAACAGTTATGGCATAGTAACGGCAGGCCAGCTGATTGCAAAAGCCATTGACAATGAAAATAAACAGATATTTCTCATAACACAGATCATGGAGCTTTTGAAAATAGAAACAATGCCCCTATTCCTGCAAGAAATGTTTGCATTTTTATTGAAAGAGGAACAGAAACATCTTGCCAATCTTATGCCTTTTAATAAAATGTAAATACATGTAATATATGTCAAAATCCTCTAAAATACCAATGGATATACTATTGACAGGTTCTTTCATTAATAGGTATAATCACTATAATGCTTTACCCTATGTAATACCGGCAAAGCAACTAAAAGACACACAGACAATTTTGAAACTGCATAAAAAATCCGGTAACTGTTCAGTATACCCGAGAAAAAATGTAAAAAAACATACGACTTTAGAATTTCGAGTCATTTAGCGCCAAAATGTGCTTTTGAGGCATATTTTATCTGAATAAACACATTTATGCGTTGTTTGATTATTAGAACCGCAGTAACGGAACAGTCACAAAATCAAAAATATTAACGGAAGCGAAAAATCATGAAGAGGATAAGAGCATTTATAGAAAAAGGCCATAATATATATTATATTTTAATCATTACATTTTTATTCAGCGTAATTTTAAGGACCGGTTTAGGATTGCTTTGCGGTCAGATGAATGTGTTTTATGACGAATTACTCCATTGGAATTTAAGTAAATCGGTTTATTATCAGCTGGGAAGTAATTTCAGGAATGACATCTTAAGCTATAAGGAGATACTGTACTCCATTGTATTATCCGTTTCCCACAGTATCGGAGATGTGCAGACCCAGTACCATATAGCCGTGGGGATTAATTCCGTGTTAATGTCCTCCGTTTTATTTCCGGTTTATTTTATGGCAAAAAGGTTCCTTAACAGTAAGTACCGTGCCAGTATTATTGCTTTCTTAAGCATAATGGTGCCGGAAATGTACTATACCACGAAAATTTTGCAGGAAAACCTGTATTATCCCATGGTAATCTGGTTCTTTTATATTTTTATCGTCCTGATATTAAAAAACCAGTACCGTATAAGAAATGTCATACTCCTTGCCGCTTATATATTTCTTGTAAGCCTGTGCAAGCAGATGGCCCTTAATATTTTTGCAGGGGTAGTTCTCTATTATATACTTCAGTTCCTGTTTTTCGATAAAAGTAACCGGAAAAAATGCCTGATTGCCTTACTTTTTTTTATAACGGTGTTTCTGGGGTTAAAGGTCTCCTATGACATCCTCTTTAACATTATGAACGGTATTTCCAAAGAATCCTCTGCGGAACTGACGATTATGGCAATCATAAAGAATATGCTTAACAGTTATTTACTGAGTCGATTAATATATCCGGCCTTGTCCTATCTGTTACTGTCCACTTTATACTTTGGTTATTTTACCGTCACCCTGCCCTTATCAGCGGGTAACGAATTAAATATAAAACAGCGTAATTTATTATTAATCACAGGTACCGTATTAATCTCCACCATTGCGGTAATCTGCTTAAGGATCATACCGGCGGAGAATTTAGACGAGGTATCGGCCCGGTTCCATTTCCGGTATATTTTTTATTTAATTGTACCTTTACTGATACTTTTGTTTAGTATTTATGATAAGATCAAGAAATCAAAATTTAATTTTAAGATCGTTTTTATATCGCTGGTCTATGTCCTGTTATTAGGATATATCAGCATTATGCCGGCCGAAGGGTCAACCATAGACTGCGTGGGTGCAAACTATATTAAATATCTGTTTAACAGTGAAATGATGGTGAATACCCTCCGTATGCTGGTTATCATAGGTATTTCCGGCTGTCTCTGGCTGTTGTATAAAAAGAAAATCAAGGTATTTTATGCCACCCTGGTAACCGGCCTTTTACTGTCGGGAATTATCAGTAACCTGTATACTTACATTTATATCTATAACGATAAGCAAACTTCAATTAATAAAAACACCGACGCCCTGACCCTTAACAAGTATTTTGAAGGGCTGCCGGATTTTGACTGGAGATCCCTGTTAATTATTTCGGATAAAAATGTATCCGATGCCAAGCTGGAGACTTTTTTGGAACGTCCGGATTATTATTATTCCAAAACAGAGGATTTTACCGATTATATCCATGAATATCCCGGGGAATCCTTCTGGGATCTGAATTTATACAGCTTTAACCATCAGTTTAAGGATCCGTCCATAGATTATCCGGAATATATCCTGGCGAATAAATGGTATTCCATAGAAGGATATGATAAGTTGGATATAGGGCTGAACAGATTTTATCTGTATGCCAGAAATGTGGAAGAAATGAATTAAAAATCAGGAGAGAAGAGAATAATAAAAGTGAGCCCATTTAAGAACAACAGGAATTACGGCAGGTTTATATGGAATACCGTTGGAATTATGTGTAATGCCGCTACTTCTTTCGTATTATTAATATTTGTTACGCGGATATGCGGTGAGTTTGATGCCGGTATCTTTGCACTGGGATTTGCCAATGCACAGTTAATGCTGACCATCGGCAGATATGGCATGAGGGCTTACCAGGCTACGGATATGAAAGCTTCCGTAACCTTTTCAACTTACCTGTTTTCAAGAATACTTACCTGTAACCTTATGTTAGTCATAAGCCTGTATTACATCCTGGCAAGCGGTTATTTTTTTTCGAAAGCGGCAATTGTATTCAGTATCTGCGTCATTAAAATGGCGGATGCCTTAGAGGATGTATTTCATGGCCTGTTCCAGCAGAATGGGCGTATTGATCTGGCAGGCCGGTTTTTAACCGTAAGAAACCTGATAACCATGATAACTTTTATTGCCCTGTTGGCAGTGACCGGGGATTTATTAATGACCTGTATCCTTACAGGGATTATATCCATTGCCGCCTGTCTTTACCTAAATATACCCACGGCTAAGGCTATGGTATCTATCCGGTTAAGGTTTTATAAAAAGGAATTATTTACTTTGTTTATAAACTGCTTTCCGTTATTTATCGGAAGTTTTTTAGCCCTCTACATCAACAATGTTCCCAAATATATGATAGACCGGTATCTGACGGAAGATATACAAGCCTTTTTTAATATTTTATTTATGCCGGCTTTTGTCATTAATTTATTCAGCGAGTTTATATTCAAACCGTTATTGACGGATATCGCCGTGAAATGGGAGCAAAGCCATATGAAAAATTTTGTATTTTATATTCTGAGGCTTCTGGCGGGAATTCTCATTTTAACCGTGATTGTGGTAGCAGGCGGGTATTTTATAGGAAGTGATATCTTATCCTTTGTCTACGGAGTAGATTTATTCCGGTATAAAAAGGAACTGGTACTTTTATTGGTCAGCGGCGGCTTTAGTGCCTGTGTTTACTTACAGTTTCATGTATTGACCGCCATGCGGAAACAATTCGGGCTTCTGGCCGGATATACTCTGACCGCTTTGTTTATTACAGCCCTGAGTCCTGTGCTGGTGCGGAATTACTCTATGTTTGGTGCAGCCATGACCTGTTTTATATCAGGTATAGTTTTATTTATAATCTTTTCAATCATGTTATTGGCAGCAATAATCAGAAAACGAAAACAGATGGTTTAAATTATACAGTTAATTCATTCCCGGGTCCCGGTATCCATGAGCCGGCTTTTTATACTTCCGGATAAGGGGGACGCTGCAGGAATGAGAAATTGAAAGGTATGGTACAAAATGAAGACACTAATCATAATACCGGTTTACAATGAAGAACAGAATATAGAAAAAGTCATATCCCGTCTAAAAGAAAATGCTCCTTATGTTGACTATATCGTAGTAAATGACTGCTCCGGGGATAATACGGTTTCGGTATGCAGAAAGAATGGCTTTCATTATATCTCCTTACCGGTTAATTTAGGCATAGGAGGCGGAGTTCAGGCAGGCTACCGGTATGCCCTGGAACACGATTATGACATAGCCGTTCAGATGGACGGCGACGGGCAGCATGATGCGAAATATATAGATAAGATCCTTGAGCCGATTTTAAAGGATGAAGCGGATATTGTGATCGGCTCCCGCTTTCTGTTAAAGCAGGGTTTTCAGTCCTCCAGATTAAGAAGGATGGGTATCGGATTTTTAAGCTACTTAATAAAAGCCTGCAGCGGTACCGAAGTAAAGGATGTAACCAGCGGTTTCCGTGCCGTTAACAAAAAGTTCATCCGGATTTATTCCCAGGACTACTCCCAGGACTACCCCGAACCGGAAGCCATTATAGCGGGAGCTTTCCATATGGGCAGAATTAAGGAAGTTCCGGTAATTATGCATGAGCGGGAATCCGGCAGCAGTTCCATTCATTCCTGGAAGATCGTTTATTATATGATAAAAGTTTCCCTTGCTATCTTTACCTATCGGCTAAAATTCTAAACTAGGAGGATACATATGCTATCATCATCTCTTCGGTTATTTCTGACAATTGGCATTATGCTGTACTTCCTCCTGATTTTTACACTGCTAAAACGGAGAACCCTGTCCTTAAAATATACTCTGCTGTGGATATTCGGGGGGATCGGCATGGCCGTATTGATTATTTTCCCCCAGCTTTTAACCTGGTTTATCCATATCGTGGACATAAAGCTGGCGAGCAACGGCGTATTTGCCATAATCCTGTTTTTTGTCCTGATTATATTAATTTCCATCACCTCTATTGTATCAAAGCAAAGTGACAATATAAAACGGCTGGTCCAGGAGAATGCATTAATGGAGAAGAGGATCCGGGAACTGGAAGATAAAATTGAGAAGCAGGAGGCCTCCTCCGAGGATGCCAAGCCGTAAAGAACCGGCTGTGAGGACACAGCAAAGGAAAGTGGAATATCCGCTTTGGCTTGAAGGTTTATTAAAATGATAAGAAATATTGAAGGAGATAGGATTTTGAGCAGGGTTTGTGAACATACTTTTGTGATTTGTGCATATGAGAAAAGTCCGTTTTTGGAAGAGTGTGTCCGGTCTTTATTAAGGCAGACGGTCAAGTCTGAGCTGATCATGACTACTTCTACGCCGAACTGGTATATCAGCAGGATTGCCCGTAAATATGGCATCCCCTTAAAAGTGAATACCGGGAATAAGGGGATCGTGCAGGATTGGAATTTTGCTTATAGACAGGCTAAGACCAGGTATATGACCATAGCCCACCAGGATGATGTATATTCCAGGTTTTATACGGAAGTTATGTTAAGGAATATGGGACGGGCCGCACATCCTTTGATCGGATTTACGGATTATGCGGAGATCCGCAGCGGTAAAATTGCTAAAAATAATACCATGCTTAAGATAAAGAGGCTTATGCTGCTGCCCCTTAGCAGCAGGGCTTTGCAGAAAAGCCGGTTTGTCCGGCGGAGGATTTTATCCCTGGGCTGTCCGGTCTGCTGCCCTTCCGTTATTTTTCGGAAAGATAATCTTCCGGATACCATATTTCAGGTGGGTTACCGATCGGATGAAGACTGGCAGGCCTGGGAGAAGTTATCCGCATTGCAGGGAGAGTTTGTATACTGTAACCGGATATTGACCTGCCACAGGATTCATGAGGATTCCGCCACGACGGCCATTATCGGGGACAAGGTCCGCTCCAGGGAGGATTATGAAATGTACTTAAAATTCTGGCCTGCGGGAATTGCCAGGCTATTGGTAAAACTCTATTCAAAATCGGAGAAGTCAAATACTATGTTATAATGTCGGCAGACATTATAACAGCGCCGAACGAAGTGAGTGCGCAACAACGGTACGAAGTACCGCATACCATGGGAGCATGCGGACATGGTAATGTCAGCAGACATTATAACAGCGTCGAACGAAGTGAGTGCGCAACAACGGTACGAAGTACCGCATACCATGGGAGCATGCGACATAGTATAATCGGCAGATTGGAGCCAGTATGAAAGTTGGAATTATTACATTTCATAAAGTAAATAATTACGGTGCGGTATTGCAGGCTTATGCCCTGCAGAAAACCGTGGAGAGCCTTGGCTGCGAATGTGATATTATTGATTACGGCAGAAAAAACCTCAGGGATATACTGTTATGGCAGAAAAATAAGATAAAAAGTTACTTAAAAGGTTCGCCGGACCGTCAGGGTTATTCCAATCCGGAATTTATAAATATGGTTTTAACTATGGTATTTTTTAATAATAAGGCCGTAGCCGGCAAGTTTGATGCCTTCCGGAAAAAGTTTCCGTTAAGCAGGGCGGTAAACAGCGATACGGTGAAAGAGTTAAACAGGGATTATGACTTATTCATATCCGGCAGTGACCAGGTCTGGAATTGCGGCAGAGTATTCCTGGATAAAAATTATTTCCTTGATTTTGTGGAAAACGGTGACAAAAAGGGCAGCTATGCGGCCAGCTTCGGGATCAAGGAAATACCGGATAAATATCTTAAGGCTTATAAAAGACTGCTTAACGGATTCAAATATCTGGCAGTCAGAGAAAAGGCAGGTGCGGATATGGTAAAGGGGTTAATCCAAAGAGAAGCAAAAGTAGTACTGGATCCTACGCTATTGTTAAATAAAGAGGAATGGTCGGCTCTTATCGGCGGAAAGTTAAAAAAAGAAGATGTCATAATCGTTTATATGCTTGAATATTCGGAAAACCTGTTAAGGTTTGCCAGGGAATTATCAAGGAAGGAAAATTGTTCCATAAGATTATTAAATAAGCCTTTTAACCATAAATTAGCCGAGGAATGCAGGAGGGATGTGGGACCTGTGGAATGGCTTTCGGAAATACGCGGTGCCAGGCATGTGGTAACGAATTCTTTCCACGGAGTTGCATTTTCCATTAATTTTAACCGGAATTTTTATGTGGAAATAGCGGAAGAAAGAATAAGGGGTGCAATGGCCTCCCGGATAGAACATATCCTTAACATCTTCGGTTTGGAAAACCGTTTAATACGAAAGGAAAATTCCGGTAAGCCGAAGCAGGGATATGGTAAGTTTATAAGCGGCAGTAAGGATATTGACTATGTTAAAGTGAATGGAAAACTTGAGGAACTTCGTGCAGATTCCAGGGAATATTTAAGGCTTATGCTGAAAGGTTAGATTAAGGCTGAAAGCTTAGATTAAGGTTGCAGCGTATACTAAGGCAGGCTGGAATAAAGTCAGATCTGCAATCGAATTATACCTTGCCCCTGTTCGGTTGAATGCAGGTTATAGTTCAACCTTGAATACCGCGAGATGTTTTTTGTGAATGAAGCGGAGTAGCAGTCACCCGGCTGCAGACAGACGGGTGATGTATTGGGAGATAGGTTGAAAACAAAGGCAGTTTTTCAACATCCTGATTTGTATGTGCGCCTGAGCGCACATATGGGAGTTTAAGATGATAAACTTGTATGAAAAAAAAGGGAATTGCTGCGGCTGTACGGCCTGCATGAATATTTGTCCCCATAATTCCATTACTATGAAAAAGGATGAGGAAGGTTTTTTATACCCGGAAATCGACCCCGGATCCTGCGTTGAATGCGGAGCCTGCATAAAGGTATGTGCATTTCACAAAAAGGAACATGAGGAAAAGATACCGAAGGACCAGGAAGTCTTCGGCTTTTGGCATCCTAAGCAGGAGATACGGAAAAAAAGTACTTCCGGTGGGGCTTTTTCCGCAATTTCCGATTTTATACTGGAGCAGGGCGGCGTTGTTTACGGTGCGGTTTTTAATGACAGCTTCGAAGTCGTCCATGGAAGTGCAGTGAACCGGGAACAGCGGGACAAAATGAGAGGCTCCAAATATGTACAAAGTGACCTGGGTGCTGTATTTAAAGAGATAAAACTGACCCTTGAAGCCGGTAAGCCGGTACTTTTTACAGGTACCCCCTGCCAGAATGGCGGATTAAAAAGCTATCTTAATAAGGAATATCCCCGTCTGATTCTGTGTGACATAGCCTGCCACGGTGTTCCAAGCCCTAAGGTATGGGAGGATTATAGAGCATATCTGGAAGAAAAACACCGGGATAAAATAAAAGAGGTCAATTTCAGGAACAAAGATACGGGCTGGCGGAACAGTTCCTTAAAAGTGGAGTTCGACAAAGGGATCCATCAGAAAAATATGCAGGAGGATCCGTATTATATTCTGTTCTTTTCTCATTTGACCATCCGGCCTTCCTGCCATCAATGCGTTTACACTTCCTACCACAGGGTTTCGGATATCACTCTGGCTGATTTCTGGGGAAGTGATAATACCAGGGAAGCTTTTCAGGATGACACAGGTGTATCCCTGGTATTGGCCAATACCGGGAAAGGCAGAGAACTGATCGGGAAGATGGAAGCTGGGGAATTCAGTTCCAATCTGGTAAAGAGCAGCCATACTGACTTTTATCAGCCCATCTTTGAGATGCCGAGTAAAAGCTCCCCCAAGCGGCAGGCATTCTGGGAAGAATATCTTTCAAAAGGAAGTCCCGGGGTGCTTCATAAATACGGAAAATTAACTTTGCCACAGCAGATCATTAAGAAAATCATAGTTCCGGTTTTAAAAAAGACAGGCTTATATAATCTGGCGGTAAAAGTGTATTTTAAGCAGAAGTAAGAAAATCAGTTATTTTATAAAATCTTTTTAGTAAAACATTGTATCCGTAGAATTAATATGCTAAGATATCTAGTGTACCGACAAGCTGATACAGATATCAGCTTGTCGGTACACTAGGGTTGTATTTCAAATCCCTTGTTCCTGATCCTGTTTACGGATAAAATAAAAGATCAGTGACGCCCGGTTATGACATTTTGTAAAGCGAAAATAGCAAATACCTGATTTGACATGCTGCTGGTAATAGAGACGATAAGGTAAAAAATAAAAAGCGAATTTTTTACCCATCCTTATATTTAAATGTCCGGAAAACGGACAGATGGGAGCTAAAGTGAAGCAATTTATTCATGATAAAAGATTATTCATACGAAGACTGTTCTTAATAATACTGGATGCCATATTAATTAATTTAGCGGCCTTTTCGGCGCTGTTTATCCGTTTTGATTTCCGTCTGGGCCAGATACCGACCAATTATGCTGATGCAGTATTGTCTTATACCGTTATCAATACGGTGACCACCATTATTATATTTTCCCTGTTCCGCTTATATAACAGCCTTTGGAGATATGCCGGGATTGACGAACTGGTCAATATTATATTTGCCTGTACCTTATCCGGTATGTTCCAGTTAATAGGAATGCATTTTATACTTATAATCCATGTGCCGAGAAGCTATTATCCCTTAAGCACTTTATTTATGATGGCCTTAATCAGCGTCAGCCGTTTTTTTTACCGGTATGTCAGAAGGCTGTCAAAGCGTCATCACGGAACATCACAGAGCCGGATTATGATAATCGGTGCCGGGGAAGCGGGCAGTTCCATTATACGTGAAATTGCCGTAAGCGGTTATGTAAAGGGAACCGTCATTTGTGCCATTGATGATAATAATGATAAATTAGGCAGTTACATACAGGGAATCAAAGTAGTAGGGGATCGGACTAAAATTATTGAAGCAGCTGAAAAGTATGAGATTACAGATATTTTTATTGCCATGCCTTCTGTTTCCAGAAAAAATATAAGGGAGATTCTTGAAGTCTGTAAGGAGACAGGCTGTGCATTAAAAATACTTCCCGGTATGTACCAGCTCATTAACGAAGAGGTCAGCATCACCAGATTAAGGGATGTTGAAATAGAAGATTTACTTGGCAGGGAACCGGTCAAGATTGATATGGAAGGTATTATGAATTATGTCAAAGGCAAAGTCATCATGGTTACCGGTGGCGGCGGGTCCATTGGAAGTGAATTGTGCCGGCAGATTGTAAAGCATGAGCCCAAGCAGTTGATTATCGTTGATATTTATGAAAATAATGCGTATTTCATCCAGCAGGAATTAAAAAGTGAGTTTCCGGAGCTGGACCTGGTTGTTTTAATTGCCTCAGTCCGGAATTCCAACCGGATGAATTGGATTATGGAGCGATACCGGCCTGAAATCATTTACCATGCTGCGGCTCATAAGCATGTTCCCCTTATGGAAGACAGTCCTACGGAAGCGATTAAAAACAATGTGGGCGGGACCCTTAAGATGGCAAATGCAGCCGATGCCTACGGTGTTGAGAAGTTCATACTGATCTCTTCCGACAAAGCCGTGAATCCGACAAATATAATGGGTGCTTCCAAAAGAATCTGTGAGATGATAATCCAGGCTTATAATAAACGTTCAAAAACCGAATTCGTGGCGGTACGTTTCGGCAATGTCCTGGGCAGCAACGGAAGCGTAATTCCTTTATTTAAAGAACAGATCCTGCGGGGAGGACCGGTTACGGTTACCCACCCGGATATTATAAGATACTTTATGACCATACCGGAAGCGGTATCTTTGGTACTTCAGGCCGGAGCCTATGCCAAAGGCGGGGAAATCTTCGTTCTGGATATGGGAGAACCGGTAAAAATTACGGAACTGGCCAAGAATCTGATCCGTTTATCCGGTTATGAACCCGGCAGAGACATTACCATTGAATTTACCGGTTTAAGGCCCGGGGAGAAATTGTACGAAGAGCTTTTGATGGATGAAGAAGGCCTGCAGGATACTAAAAATAAATTAATACATATTGGAAAACCAATTGAAATGGATGAAGAGGTACTTATAAAGGAAGTAGAGGCTCTGGATCTGGCAGCCAAGGAAGAGACGGAGGAAATCAGGGACAGGGTGAAAAAACTGGTGCCGACCTATATGATTAAAGAATAATAACAGTATCGTTACAAAGAATAAAGGTAGTTACAGAATGGTCTGAATAAACCGAAAAAGGATTGGATGCATAATTTTTTCATCCAATCCTTTTTTATAAAATAATCTTTTTTATAAAATAATCTCTTTTATAAAATAATCCTCTTTTTTAATACACAGGCTGCATCCCGTCAGCCCCTTTAAACTGTCTTAAGCCTTTACCATAAATTCTTTTACCACCTGTACTTTGAAGAGCAATGGCATTAAAACAGCGGATACTATAATTCCGAATACATTCTGAACCAGGTTAAACGGTATCCCGGTTAAAGCTGAGGGGATTCCAAGGCCCATAATAAAAGCTTCAAATATAAAATAGCCGGAAGTTACTACAATTCCGCCGCTTATTCCTGCAAAAATTACAGGGGCTATTTTTAAGAAGGATTTTGCAAAGAAGGTGTTCAAGGCGTGAAACACAATGCCGCCTGCCACAGCCGCCAAAGCCTTAATGATAAAGGTTGCCGGTGCATACCCTGCAAAACCGGAAAAAAGATCGGCAAACATGGAGCCGATTCCCGCTGCGATTCCGCCATAAAGCGGTCCGAGAATGATACCCGATAAGAGTACGAAACCGTCTCCTAAGTGGATATATCCGGAGGTCGGGGAAGGGACCTTGATTACCATGGTTGCAACACAGGTCATGGCAGCCATTAATGCCGCAATTACTATTTTAAGTGTTTTATTATGCATAAATCTTACTCCTTTCAGATCAATTCAACCTGAAGCTACTTTATAATAATTTTGGTATGATTAAAAGTTCCAGTATTGATAAAATTAATAGTGCCAGATGCTTTTTCAGTAATTAAGCTTTAGAACTTGGTCCAACATAATATAACGAAAAAGGCTGTTTAGAATACCGGCTTTATTGCCCGCAGCTATTGAATAATGATATAAACTCAGGTTTCAGCGCTGGGATTTAAAATGCCCTGTTAAAGTGGTTTTTACCCCAAAAATTTAATAATTATTTTATAAAAAATCCCAAATAAGAGTGTTTATAACAGGTAAATTGATGTATAATAATAGAAGACATACGGAAGGCTTTATTTTACCTGAATTGGCTGTGCTGTCAGGGGCCTGAAGCAGCAGGAATTCAAAGAACGAATGTCTTAGGTTAGGCAGTATCTGAAACTCCGGTTTCGGATATGCAATGGGAGCTAGTGTGAATAAAAGACGTTCGCACTTATTATTTAGGCAAATCGCAAGCAAACTTGTGATATGCATGGGTGTTAGGTTGAAAAAACAAAAGCAGTTTTTTCAACATCCGATTTGTATATGCGCCAAAGCGCACAGATGGGAGATATTATGAAAAAGATACTTGTTATCGGAAGCTTAAATATGGATATTGTTATTGGTGTTGAGAACATGCCTTTAGTCGGAGAAACTATTTTGGGTGAAGATATCCGGTATGTTCCCGGAGGAAAAGGGGGCAATCAGGCTTATACGGCCGGAAAACTGGGAGCTGATGTAACAATGTTAGGCTGCACAGGCCAGGATGAATTCGGGAATATTCTTTTAGATAATCTGTTAAAAGCAGGCGTGGACATCAGCCATGTGAAAAAGAGTGCGGACTATTCCACTGGAACGGCCATAATATATGTAAATAAAGCGGGTAATAACAGTATCGTTGTCGTACCCGGTGCAAATGGACAGTGTGACGCCGGATACCTGAAAGAAAATGAAGATTTATTCAAAGCCTGTGATTATTTACTCCTTCAGATGGAAATACCGCATGAAGCCGCATATTACGCGGTCCGCAGGGCAAAGCAGCTAGGCAAGACAGTTATTTTAAATCCTGCGCCTGCTCCGGATAAAATTCCTGAGGAAATATTAAGGCAGCTGGATTACATAACGCCAAATGAAACTGAATTAGCCAGATTATCCGGAAGTCCCTGTGATAAGGCGGAAGACATTCTGTTTGCATCCTATGGCCTGATACAGAAAGGTGTCAATAACGTATTGGTTACCTTAGGAGACAAAGGTGCACTTCTGGTGAATGAAGACGGAGTAAAATCCTTTGCAGCCAGGAAAGTATATTCCGTCACGGATACCACTGCCGCCGGAGACTGTTTTAATGCATCCTTTGCAGTTGCCCTGGCAGAAGGGAAAAATCATAAAGCTGCGGTGGAGTTCGCCAATACGGCAGCATCCATTTCCGTGACCAGGCCGGGTGCCCAAAGTTCCATACCCACCAGGGAAGAGACCGATATACTTTTGTTCAGTTCAAAGGATTATGCAGGCACGTAGCCAAGCGGAATGCGAATATCCGCTTTGATTTACTTAAGAAAATACATTTATAATTTGAGAAGGAGAAAATTATGGATTTGCATAAATTATTGGAACAGGTCAAGAATAACGAAATTGATCTTGCAGAAGCGGAGGAATTGTTAAAAAAACTCCCTTATGAAGATTTGGGATTTGCCAAGCTGGATCATCACAGGTCTCTGCGCTCCGGTTTTGGAGAAGTTGTATTCTGCCAGGGAAAATCCATCTCCCATTTAAAAGATATATTTATCAGGTTCCATGAACACGACACCAATGTATTGGGAACAAGGGCCAGCCAGGAGCAATATGAAGAAGTTAAGAAAGTACTGCCTATGGTGGAATATGATCCCACATCCCGCATATTATCCATAAAAAAGATACAGAAATCCGGATCGGGTTGTGTTGTAGTCTGTACCGGAGGCACTTCTGACATACCCGTGGCAGAAGAGGCAGCCCAGACTGCAGAATTCTTTGGTTCCAATGTTATAAGGATTTATGATGTTGGGGTGGCAGGCATCCACAGGCTGCTTTCCAAACTGGAAGAAATTCACAAGGCAAATTGTATCATTGCAGTTGCAGGAATGGAAGGAGCTTTAGGAGGTGTAGTCGCAGGGCTGGTAGATAAACCGGTTATTGCAGTACCTACCTCAATTGGTTACGGCTCCAGCTTCGGAGGGCTGTCCGCACTCCTTACCATGCTGAATTCCTGTGCAGAAGGCCTTGCCGTTGTTAATATCGATAACGGATTCGGCGCCGGTTATATTGCTACCCAGATTAACCGTTTAAAAAATGATTAATAAATTCCCTAAAACCACCGCAGTATAGGTCCCAGTGCAGCAGGCAAGAGGTTCTGTACATACCGGTAATATTAAATGCTATTAAATAAGCCCGTCGAAACCGACAGGCTTATTTAATCTATCATATTAAGTCTGACTCCCGCCTGATTGGTGTAAGTTATACTATATTAACATCCATACTTCCGGAACGGAAACCTTCCAAATCCAGGGTTAAATAAAGAAAACCAAGTTCTTTCAGCTTCTTTGTTACGCAAGCCTTTTGTTCTATAAATTTAAAAAAGTCTTCTTTGTCAATTTCGATCCGGATAATATCCCCGTGTGCCCTTAACCGTACATTGTAGAAGCCAAGATTTTTAATAAACTTCTCACCCAGGTCGATTCGTTCCAATAAATCAAAATCCAGGGTGGCCCCGTAGGGCAATCTGGTAGCCAGGCAGGGAGCAGAGGGTTTATTACTGGTAGCGATGCCTAAATCAGAAGCAAGAGAACGGATTTCCCGTTTGGTAATTCCAAGTTCCAATAAAGGGCTGTGTATCCCCAATTCCTTTAAGGCTTTCATGCCGGGCCGGTAAGCATTTAAATCATCATAATTGCTGCCATCCATTAAAAAATGATAACCTTCCTTCCCGGCAGTATGGATTAAGGTTTGGAACAGCAGGTTTTTACAGCGGTAGCAACGGTCCGCCGGATTATGCATGATTTCCGGATCGGAAAATTCATCTACGGCAATCTCTTTGTGATCCGCGCCAAAGCTTATGGCGAGGGCTTTTGCTTCTTCCAGATCACCGTGGGGGTGGAGTCTGGTTTCAAAGGTGACGGCCAATACGGATTTATTCTTTCTTTTGCCGGCATCACAGGCCGTTTTCAATAAAAGGCTGCTGTCCACACCGCCGGAAAAAGCCACGCAGATGCCCTCATCTACGTGGGTTTCCATCACCAGGCTTAATTTTTCCAGGTTAGCCCGGTTTATATCAGACGTTAATTTATATTCTAATTCCAATTGCGTTACTCCTTTTGACTGTGATCTTTTATGGCTGGCCTGCCAGAGTCTGGACAAGACTGTAAAGTGTTACATAATCTTTACCGGTTTTGGCACAGAGTTTTTTGATACTTTCACATTCCGGATAATAAAAGGTCTTATCCTTAAATGTACATACCTTTACCAGGGCATCACCGTATGGAGTCGTTATGATCTTCACTTCCCTGTCCAGTGTTGTCCTTATTGCTTCCTGTTTCCGGATCCCGATGGTGGTCGTATGGATAAAGATTAATTCCTCCATCAATTCGATTTTATCTTCACTGCAGATTACCCCCAGGAGGTAGGCAGGGCGGTTCTTTTTCATAAAAATCGGAGTGTAATAAACATCCCTTGCACCATTTTGTAATAAGGTATCCATAGCTATGGATAAGGCTTCTCCGCTGCAGTCATCAATATTGGCCTCTAATACCCATACTTTATCCGGCGTGGTATGAGAAGAAGCGTTGACAGAGCCAGCTTCAATCAGCATAGCACGCAGGAAACTGGTCCGCTCGTAATTCCTCTTGCCGGCACCAAGGCCGATTTTATTGATTTTAAATTCCTTCGGCAAGGTGTCGCCGGTTTTAATGGCAGCAACAATAGCGGCACCGGTCGGTGTGACCAGTTCCCCCTTAATTGTGGTAATGTGAAGCTTCAGATGATGTTCGGCAGCTATATTGACCACAGCCGGTACCGGTACGGGCAGTACGCCATGCTGGCAGTTAATTTGGCCGGTCCCTTCATATAATTCGGAGACGATTACTTCCCCGATATTTAAATTATCGAGACATACAGCAACAGCCACGATATCTACGATGGAATCCACTGCACCGACCTCATGGAAATGCACTTCCTCCACCGGCTTGCCATGCGCCTTGGACTCTGCAGCCGCTACAATATAAAATATCCTCTTAGCGATATTTTTTGCATTTTCCGTAATAGCGGAACCTTCAATAATTGCATTAATATCATTTAAATTCCTGTGTTCATGATGGCCGTAATGCAGGTGGGAATGATTTCCCTCATTGGAATGGGTGTGTGAATGACTGTCAGCTCTCAGAGTAAGACGGGCATGAAGGTGTCTGTGTACATGAGTATGCTTTTGTCCGCTATGTTCATGGGAATAGGTATCCTCTGATTCATGGCCATGAGAGTGGCCATTTTCTCCGTCCTGGTCATGGGAATGGTTATGGTCTGAATCCTGGTCATGAAAATGAACATGTCCATTATGTCCGTGGGTGTGATTATGTTCTTCCTCATGGCTATGGGAATGTTCATGGCTGTGCTCCCCTTCCACTTCATAATCCGTTTCCGGAACATCCAGGATCACGTTAAAGTCACAGGCATCTATGCTGTTTTTTTCTTTTCTGCTGATTTCAATTTTATAACCATCCACATTAAGACTGCCAAGTCCGGCCATTAAAACATCTACGTCAGCTCCCAGGTCAATAAGGGCGGCGACGGTCATATCTCCGCTAATACCGGAATAACACTCTAAATATAAAGTTTTTTTATCCATTTCCTTCTCCTATCATTTCCTTATAATATGTAATAATGCAGCATAAATTACTTAATATCCTTCCACCTTGTGTTGGTATTTTAAGAAGTATGTAATTATGTATTTTACATTTTGTAACAAATAACTGTAAAAGGCTGCAGGCTGCCTCAAGATAATCTAAACACCGGCAGGGTTTAATTATGCAGGCAGTTTAAAAATAGAAACTGTCCAAGCCAAAGGCAACCTCTGATAAGTTATACTATAGGAACAAAAAACGTTCCTATAGTCGGATGCACGGCGGTAAAAGACACCGCCTTTTATCAGAAGTTTGAAAGGCAACTTCTGATAAGTTATACTATAGGAACAAAAGACGTTCCTATAGTCGGATGCACGGCGGTAAAAGACACCGCTTTTTATCAGAAGTTTGAAAGGCAACCTCTGATAAGTTATACTATAGGAACAAAAAACGTTCCTATAGTCGGATGCACGGCGGTAAAAGACACCGCCTTTTATCAGAAGTTTGAAGGCAACTTCTGATAAGTTATATTATAACATTATGTGCCGGAAATAACAAATAGGCAGAAACCAGAAAAGGTATTGACATCAATACCAAGTTATGCTACACTTGCCATGAACTAGGGGTGCCTAATGAATTAGGCTGAGAGAAAACTAATCCAATGTTTTAAACCCTGAAACAGTGAGAACTGTTTCGTACCTGATCCGGATAATGCCGGCGTAGGGATGTATAAGACAATGCTGAAAGAAAATCTTAAGCCATCAAATACATGCCTCTCCGGTAAGCGGAGGGGTTTTTTTGCGCAATGGGAAATTAAGTTCATTGCACAAAATGCCATCCGGCCATATAAAAACGCTCCGCTAAGGATGCCCGCATAATGCCTGTGATCTATAGACTCAAAGCGGCAAGGCATCAGCGCAGAGTTTGCCTGGCAGACTCATTCCTGCTTAAGGAAGAAAGGGCTGGTACATAATAACAATGGAAGTGTGCTTCGGTGACAGGCTGTGCGTGTTACGTAAGTACTAAGGAAGAAAAAGGAGGAAAAAGAAATGAATGCCAGTGTAGCCATACAAGTACTGCCTCATGTGGATACGGATGAAGCAGTAATCCGAATTGTAGATGAGGTAATAGCTTATATTAAAAGTACCGGATTAAATTACTATGTAGGACCCTGTGAAACAGCCATCGAAGGGGAATATGAAGAATTAATGGAGATAGTGAAGAACTGCCAGTATATTGCAATAAAGGCCGGGTGCCCCAAAGTGGCAGCCTATGTAAAGATAAGCTTTGCACCGGAGGGTGGTGTACTGACCATTGAAAAAAAAGTTACAAAACATCATTTATAAAATATCCTCCGTATTTGCAATTGCAATTATTTTGGCAGTGTGGCAGTTGTTTTCCACGGCGGGCATAGTCCCTAAGTTTATGCTGCCTTCCCCTGCCGATGTGGTGATTGCATTTTTCAGTGACTTACAATTACTGATGTCCCATGCAGGGACTACCCTGACGGAAGCTTTTATCGGTTTATCCTCAGGAATTATACTGGGTTTTTTTGTGGCGTTAATAATGGACCGGTTTCAGATTGCCTATAGAGCTATTTATCCGGTTCTTGTCATAACACAGACGGTTCCCACCGTTGCCATAGCCCCTTTGTTGGTGCTCTGGCTTGGATATGGCATACTGCCGAAAGTAACCCTTATTATTATAACATCATTTTTTCCTATAACTGTCGGGTTGTTGGATGGATTCCGCTCTGCGGACAAAGATGCCTTAAACCTCATGAAGGCAATGGGGGCTAACCGGATGCAGCGCTTTATCCATATAAAACTGCCAAGTTCCATGAGCCACTTTTTTGCCGGACTCAGGATTTCGGTTTCCTATTCCGTTATCGGTGCGGTAGTTGCCGAGTGGCTTGGCGGTTTTACCGGTCTTGGTGTATATATGACAAGGGTGCGGAAATCTTATTCCTACGATAAAATGTTTGCAGTTATATTTTTTATATCCCTGATCAGTTTATTATTAATGTCGGGAGTTACCTTGCTGCAGAAAGTGCTGATGCCCTGGGACAGAAGTGAAACCAAAGTAAAAAGAAACATGGCAAAGCAATAACAACAGGAGAACGGTAATCAGCGGCATACATTGTTTGTGCCGAAAGGCAGGAACGATATAGGAGGGCATGCCGCATCGGCATGTTTGAAAAGGTTGAAAGAAAATAGAATAAAGAAAAGGAAGGCCACATACAGATTCTTTCAACCATTTTTTTGTGGCAGTACCGCAGACCTGTCTGCGGTATGCAATGGGAGGAAATTATGAAAAAGAGATTATTAACGTTAACAATAGCGGCTGTTTTGGTTGTATTGACTTTAACAGCATGCGCTAATAAAGAAAAAAACGAGGCCGGTAAGAATACAGGGGCCGATGATAATAATACAGTTACACAGGAAGGGACAGCTGCCCCTGAGGAAACGGATGCCGGAACCGCCGGAGAGAAAGAAAAGATCCGTATTGTACTTGACTGGACGCCAAACACCAATCATACCGGTTTATATGTGGCACAGGCCAAAGGGTATTTTGATGGGGCAGGACTTGAGGTGGAAATAATGCAGCCGCCGGAAGGCAGTACCACAGAGTTAGTCGGAGCCGGCGGAGCCGAATTCGGTATCAGTTTCCAGGATACTTTAGCTCCTTCCTTTGCTTCTGATAATTCCATACCGGTTACGGCAGTAGCCGCTGTTATTCAGCATAATACTTCAGGTATTCTTTCCTTAAAGGAAACCGGAATCGATACCCCGGCTAAAATGGCGGGCCATTCTTATGCAACCTGGGATTCCCCTATTGAACTTGCCATTATCAAAAAGGTTGTGGAAGATGACGGCGGCAGTTACAAGGATATTAAATTAATTCCCAATACGGTTACGGATGTTGTAACCGCCCTGCAGACTGATATCGAATCCATATGGGTATATTATGCCTGGGACGGCATTGCATCAAAAGTTGCCGGACTTAACACCAATTATCTGAATTTTGCCGATTATGGAAAAGAACTGGATTACTACAGTCCGGTTATCATAGCCAATAATGAATTCCTTAATAAGAATCCGGAAACGGCGGCAAAGTTCCTGGATGCGGTAAGACAGGGCTATGAATTTGCCATAGCAGATCCCGATGAAGCCGCCGATATTTTAATTGACGCGGTGCCCGAACTGGATGGGGCGCTTGTAAAGGAAAGCCAGAACTGGCTGAAAGACCAGTACAAAGCAGAAGTGGAGCAATGGGGATTTATAGACCCTGCAAGATGGGACGGCTTTTATGCCTGGTTGGCAGAGAACAGCCTGATCGAGAAGGAAATTCCCGCAGGAACCGGCTTCACCAATGATTATTTAGCAAAATAATCCCTTTCCGGAAAGGAAATATATATGGAAAAGCTAACTGCAAAAGGCATTACCGTAAGTTTTGACGGAATTAAGATTATTGAAGACATCTCCATAGAGCTAAAAAAAGATGAAATTGTATGCCTTTTAGGTGTAAGCGGTGCAGGCAAAACTACATTATTTAATGTATTATCCGGTTTGTTGTATCCGGATACCGGGGCCGTTGAATTAGACGGTAAGGACATAACGGGTAAAGCCGGTAAAATCAGCTATATGCTTCAAAAAGACCTGCTTTTGCCCTTTAAGACGATACTGGATAATGTATCCCTGCCGCTGAGAATAAAAGGGGTAAAGAAAAAGACAGCCAGAGAAACCGCTGCCAGGTATTTTGAAGAATTCGGACTGGAAGGAACCCAGAAAAAATACCCCAACCAGTTATCCGGAGGTATGAGACAAAGAGCCGCCCTGCTCAGGACCTATTTATTTTCCGACCGGGTTGCATTGCTGGACGAACCTTTCAGTGCCCTTGACACCATTACCAAAGGCAGTATGCATGAATGGTATCTGGAGGTAATGGAACAAATCAGGCTCTCCACTTTATTTATCACCCATGACATTGACGAGGCAATTCTTTTATCCGACCGGATTTATATGCTGACGGGAAAGCCCGGAAGGATAACGGAGGAAATTATAATAGAGGCACCAAAGCCACGAAACAGGGACTTTATCGTCAGCCGCCCGTTTATGGATTATAAAAAACATATATTAAACATACTGGAACAGAAAAGTTAAAGAAATACAGGAGTCTTTACAAAACTTCAGGTGAAACCGGCATACAAAACAGCGGTATTCTGAGTTAGTAGGGACTCCTGTCGTATTGTAAAAAAAATTGTTGAAAAATAGTAATTTTTTAGTTAAAATAGATTTAAGAGCAAGTTTGGATTATCAAAGATATTTTGATAATTCGGGATTTTTTATACAATAGGAAACTGCATCCTTTGGGCACTTTTATAAAGGTGCCTTTTCGTGTAATTTTTCCGTATAAATGGAAGCGGTTATTATGAATGGAATTTGTTTACCTAGTACGTGGAAACGGATATTAAAAAAGAAGGTGAGTTTGACCAAATATTCTGAGAATGGATTTACCTGTAAAAAACGGCATTAAGGGAATTAGTTGGGGAATGTTAGTAAAGAGGGAGGCTTAAATACGACGTAAATCCTGCTTGGGAGGAGATTTATGGTGAAGTTAAAAAAACCTGTCATATTTTTATTAATATTTTTAAGTAACCTGATTACTTACCAGAATAAATATGATTCCTTAATGAATAATATTAAAAATGCGGCTATATCAAAAGAGGCCGTTTTAAACCGCCATATTGATCTGATCCGAGGTTATGCGGATATTATATCCGTCTTTGGTAACAGCTTTTTCCTGGGGGCAGGAATAAAAGATTCAAGATATTATAACCTGCTGCAATATGATACCGAGCTGGACTATTACCATATGGATGCCATAGCAGGAACCAGAATTGAAAAAACAGAAGGAAATTTAACCGGAACAGGCCAAATTCCGGCAGAGGGAATCCAAAGGGATGAGTTGTATTTAGCCTTACATTTTAATAATATATTTAATAAACTATACGATAAACTTCCGGATATTTTATGGCTGAATTACATTAGTGAGAACAATTTTATAAACCGGTACCCTTTTGTTCTTTCCAAAGATTTCAGATATACCATGAAGTTAAAAGAATCCTCCAGTTACATCAAAGCAGTACCGGAAAACAACAAAAGCCGCCAGTCGGTCTGGACACCCGTATATTTAAACCAGGCCGGTACAGAGCTGATCATATCTTATGCGGTGCCAATTTATAACAGGAATACTTTTATGGGTGTGGTTTCCTTTGATTTCACCAATTTACGGTTCAGTGAAATGATTGATTCAAATTATGAAAGCTATTTAATTGATGAAAATGATTCCGTAATGGCATCGGGTCATTTACATAAATTGGGCAAACAGGTGATTCCACTTAATAAATTTCTGGATATTTCACATGATACCGTGAATACTATGAAGCAAATGAAAGTGAATGAAGTAAAACGTATCGGCAACTATTATGTTTATGCCATTCGTTTAACCAATGCACCCTGGCGGCTTTTTATCAGGGTACCTGCCTGGTCGATCCTGCTGCAGTCTTTAGTTACTACATTACCGATTATGCTGATTTGTTTCTTTTTATTGCTGGCCCTTAATGAAGTTGAGAAAAGAAGGAAAACGGAACGGCTTCTGAAAGACAGCATTACGGAATTGAAATCCTACCAAAAGCTGTTAGAGAGTGCCGCTGAAATGGATTTTTTAACTACTACTTACAACAGGAGGGGATTTAAGGAAAAGTTAAATGAAAATATGATAAAAAATAAATCGGGTCAGATCCCCATAACCATCTTACTTGGTGATATTGATTATTTTAAGCAGTACAATGATACCTACGGGCATGCGGCCGGGGACAAGGTATTAATCAGGGCAGCAGATATCATGAAGAAAAATGTGAAGAAAAATGACATAGTCTGCCGCTGGGGAGGAGAAGAATTCCTGATTATGCTTCTTAATAAAACCTATGAGGAGGCTTTGGAGATCGCAGAGAAGATCCGGAAAGAAATCGAAACAACCGTTATTAAAATCGAAGAATCGGTGGAGCTTAAGGTTACGATTACCATAGGTGTGTCAGAATACGACGAGGAAGACGGTTTTGATCATTGTATTTCCAAAGCGGACCGGGCTCTGTATGCGGGCAAAGAACTGGGTAAAAACAGGGTAATGGGCAGCAGGGATTAAATGAGTGTTACTGTTCACAGCCCTGCCAAAAGCAGCAGTGTTGTGAACAGTAACAAATGAGTACTTAAAGTTCTATTAAATTTAAAAAAAATATTTACATTAAAAATAAAATAGTATTATAATAAAATTGACAGTAAAAAAATTACATTCTTATTATGGAGATGAACGGATGAAAAATGGGATTATATATATTAAAATAGCTGTAAACCTGATGATTTTTATTTTGGGCCTGCTTTTTGTCATATTTATATTTCCAAGAGTCCTGGAATTTTTTATGCCATTTGTTATAGGGTGGATTATATCCATGATAGCCAACCCACTGGTAAAATTTCTGGAAAAAAGAGTGAAAATCATAAGAAAACACAGTTCAGCCATAATAATAATTGCAGTCATAGCCGCAGTGGTCGGAGCTTTGTATGCCTTAATCGGATTGATCGTCAGGGAAACTGCCCAGTTTGTGAATGACATGCCCAATATCTACAGAAACATGGAAATCCAGCTGGATGAATTATCCGATAAATTAAAAGGTATTTATGTGCTGCTTCCTGCGGGAATGAAAAGAATAATAGACAATATGAACTTCAATTTTACCGAGTACGGAGCTAAGCTAATGGCCGATGACAATTTCCCGACCATCAGTGAAGCCGGGACTTATGCGAAAAATATAATTGAAATACTGCTTATGACCATCATCACCATATTGTCCGCCTATTTCTTTATTGCGGAGCGGGATAACCTGTCCCGGAGCATTAAAAAGCATATGCCTCAAGCCGTGATAAAAAGCTGTACCCTGATTATGGATAATTTTAAAACAGCCGTGGGAGGGTATTTCAAAGCCCAGTTTAAGATAATGCTAATCATAACCGCTATTCTGTTTGTGGGATTTGAATTACTGAAAGTAGATTATTCGTTTCTTTTGGCCTTAGGTATTGCTTTTCTGGATTTCCTGCCTTTCTTTGGGACAGGTGCGGTAATCTGGCCCTGGGCTTTGGTTGAAATGCTGCTGGGCAATTATTTAAAAGCGGTATTGTTAATGGCGATTTACCTGATCTGCCAGATCGTAAAACAGGTATTGCAGCCTAAAATGGTGGGAGACAGTATCGGAATTAACCCATTTGCCACACTGATTTTCATGTTTATCGGTTACCGGTTCATGAATGTATTGGGGATGATCATCGGTATCCCCATCGGAATGATTTTAGTTAAGTTTTATCAGATTGGAATGTTTGACAGAGTAATAAGAGGATTTAAGATAATTATCCATGATTTAAATGAATTCCGAAAGTTTTAAGTACTTTAGTATGAAATATTACTAATTTATACTGGAAAAATAAGTTGTTCCAAATAACGGTGGACTTTTTCACAATTAATATTGACCAAAATTGAAAAGTTTTATATTATGAAGATATTGAAACGCGAAGGAATAAGGGATTTTGGGGAAGACATTATACTGAAAGGGATAAAACTATGAAAGAAAACAATCTGCAGAATAATGCTAATTCAATTGTCACTGCCAATGAAATACGAACAATACTGAGTGATTTTCGTATAGGTAAAAAACCTCTTGCAAAACTATTGGGTTGGGGGGAAACCACCATAATAAGATATATTGAAGGTGATATACCAACTGCGGAATACTCTAACAAATTAAAGACCATAGCGGAAGAGCCGGCGTATTATTACGAATTATTATTGGAGAATAAAGACAATTTGACCAATGTGGCTTTCCGAAAAAGTATGCAGGCGGTGCTGGAGAAACTGATGGAGAAAAAGATTAACCTGATTGCCCAGTTTATGATTTATTTCTGTCAAGGTGACATGTCGCCAGGTTATATTCAGTGGCTTTTATATTATTCCCAGGGGTTTTCGCTGGCTTTATATGACAGAGATTTGTTTGAGGATGATTATAGTGTGAACCAGGACAATGCTCCTTATTATCAGCTTTACAGCAGTATGAAAAAGCACGGCGTCAATGTCTTTGAAGTTCCGGAGGGGAGACTGACAGAAGAAGAGGTGAATCTTATACGTAAGATACTCGATACTTTCTGCTGGTATGGACCCAAAGCATTAAAATCTATTACTTCATCTGAGCGTTCCAATTTCCGAATTTCCAGAGATAAGGAAGGAAGAAGGATTATTTCGAAAGAGACCATTAAAAGTTATTTTAAAGAACTGTTAGTACAATATGACATACATAGTGTAGATGATATAAACAATTACCCTGACAGGCGTTTTATGCAGTTAAAGAGTTTATAATAAAGGCGGTGCTTTTGCCTGCCATCCGAATTCAGGAACACGGTTTTTTCCGGTATTATGTTTTATTAAAACAATTGCTTATATATTTTCAACCTCCTGCCATAAGAGTGAGGTCAGAATATATAAGCAATTGTTTTTTGTTTATGGAAATTTTGTTCTTTCTTATTGTATTTTAGCACTTACAATTTTCTGATAGATATGAAATTTTGCTTCCATCCGAATGGGCTGGTAAGACAGTTTTGCTTTTCTGAGGCCTTCCTGGCCCAGATCGTCTTCCCGGTTAACAACCTTAGCCTCCGGAAATGCATGGGTTAAAAACTGCTGGTTAATAAAATTATATAATCCGGGCATATTAATATTTGCTTTTTCAATATGGATAAACGCACATTGAATTTCGGGCGCATAGCTTCCGATGGAATAGGCCTCCAGTTTATTATCTACATAGACGCCGCCTATTTCACAGTCAATCAGGCCGCAGTTTCTGAAAAGCCGGTGTATCCCATTTTCTTCCAGACGCATACTGTTATGTCTGTCTTCATAATTACGGTTATCCAGCCAGGTGTCATGGAACGCTTCAATTTCATCGATATCGGAGCAGGCGAGAGGTTTATATTCATAACGTCCTTCATAATTTCTTAAGAAGGAATTCAAGTGATTTTTTTTCTTGTGATAAGCCTTACCGCTTAAGGTGCGTAATTTTTCCGCATCATAGAGGTAGTCATAAGTATCCCTGTCATCCACAATGTCAAATTCATCAGTAAAGCCGGGAATTGATTTTAGAACATCAAGAAAAGCAGTATCAAGCAGAAACATATTTAAGGGTTCATGAAGCACATGATTCCAGTGGTCTTTTATTTCCAGAAAAACCTCCCGGATGTCTTCGGTTTTACATAAGGGCATCATAGGACAGTTACGGTTTCTCGATTTTATGACAAACATCATGTAAGTGTCATTACGGTAATAATGGGTGTCATAAAACTCTTCCCATATGATTGCATTGACAGGCTGCCGCTCGGAAATGTAAACCGGACGCAGGCGGTTGTACTTCTCCAGGTACATGCTGTCTAGTATTGTTAATTTCTTTAATTCTATCCCCATAGATATCACTCCATTTTAGGAAAGTAAAGGGCTGCTGCAAAATATAAGGTGATTGACCGTCCGTTGGAAGGTATTTTGTATTCCCGGGGGATCTGCATCAGCCCATCCTTTCTACTTTTAGATTGTGTTATTTGTTTTGACTGTTTCTCTTTGCCCTCATACGTTGAGTGGGGTCTAATATTTTCTTTCTGATTCTTAAACTGGCGGGAGTAACCTCTAATAATTCATCGGTATCAATAAATTCAAGAGCCTGTTCCAGGCTTAATACCCGCGGCGGCGTCAGCTTTAAAGCTTCATCCGCACTGGAGGAACGGGTGTTGGTAAGCTGTTTCCTTTTGCATACGTTTACCTCAATATCCTCTGCCTTGCCGTTCTGTCCTACCACCATACCGGAATATACCTTTTCGCCGGGGGAGATGAATAAGGTACCTCTTTCCTGGGCATTAAATAAACCGTAAGTAATTGCTTCACCGGATTCATAAGCGATTAAGGAACCCTGTTTTCTGTATTGGATATCACCTTTATAAGGGCCATACCCGTCAAATAAAGTATTCAGGATACCGTTACCTTTGGTATCCGTCATGAATTCACCGCGGTATCCGATAAGGCCTCTGGAGGGAATGGAGAATTCCAGACGGGAGTACCCGCCGCTGGCATTTGACATACCCTGCAGTTCCCCTTTCCTCTGGCTTAGCTTATCAATAACGGTCCCGGAGAATTCTTCCGGCACATCAATGATTGCCCGCTCCATGGGCTCCAGCTGTTTGCCCTTTTCATCATATTTATAAAGGACTTCTGCCTTGCTGACGGCAAATTCATATCCCTCACGTCTCATATTTTCAATTAATACGGATAAATGTAATTCACCCCGGCCGGAAACTTTATAACTTTCCGTAGTCGTGGTTTCTTCAACACGGAGGCTGACATCCGTATTTAGTTCGCGGTAGAGTCTGTCTCTTAAATGGCGGGATGTGACATATTTTCCTTCCTGCCCTGCAAGGGGACTGTCATTGACAATAAAATGCATGGCAATGGTAGGTTCTGAGATCTTCTGGAATGGAATCGGACAGGGATTTTCCGGTGAACAGATAGTATCACCGATATGAATATCCGCAATTCCGGATATGGCAACAATGGCACCAACGGTTGCCTGCGCAACTTCAATCTTCTTCAGGCCTTCAAATTCATATAATTTACTGATTTTAACCTTAAGGTTTTTACCCGGGTCATGGGCATTTACCAGGACAGCTTCCTGATTCACCCGGATGGTACCGTTATCTACCTTGCCGACGCCGATGCGGCCGACATATTCATTGTAATCGATGGTGCTGATCAGTACCTGTGTACTGGCCTCCGGATCACCCTCCGGGGCAGGGATATAATCAATGACTGTCTGGAATAAAGGTTTCATATTCTCAGGGGAATCATCCAATTCCAGTATGGCAATACCGGATTTGGCAGATGCATAAACGAAAGGACAATCTAACTGATCTTCGGAAGCATCCAATTCAATAAAAAGTTCCAGCACTTCATCAATTACTTCCTTTGGTCTGGCTTCCGGACGGTCTATTTTGTTGATGCATACAATAACCGGCAGATCTAGTTCCAGGGCCTTTTTCAATACGAACTTTGTCTGGGGCATGGCACCTTCGAAAGCATCCACCACTAAGATGACGCCGTTTACCATTTTCAAAACACGTTCTACTTCACCGCCGAAATCCGCGTGTCCCGGTGTATCGATAATATTAATTTTAACACCTTCATAATATACGGCTGTATTTTTAGAAAGTATCGTAATTCCGCGTTCCCTCTCAATGTCATTGGAGTCCATGACCCTCTCCTGGACGGCCTGGTTGGAACGGAATACACCGCTTTGCTTTAAAAGCTCATCTACCAGGGTCGTTTTGCCATGGTCGACATGGGCAATAATAGCGATGTTACGAATATCTTCTCTTTTGATTTGCATATAGTACTTCCTTCCTTATATGGTATCCTGCTGATACGTAAAAATATAAATTATACCATGTTTGCAAGCTCTCATGGTATGCGGTACTACGTACCGTTAATGCGCACTCACTACGTTCGGCGCGGTATAATGTCTGTCGACATTATACCATAAAAATCTAACCGCCGTTTTAACAGCTTTCTGAAAGCAAAAGCCTTTTGACGAAAGCAGGTTTCTTACCCGGCAGCCGTTTGAATAAAATATCGTATTTTTCTGTCATAATAAGTTCTGCAGTGCAATAGATTATAACATATTACAACAGCTAAACTTGATTTTGGGTAAAATAATAACAATCTAACTTGAATATTGTATCATATAACAGAAATTTTACAAGGCTTTTCCTTTATAAGTCCTTATTTTCAGCGTTTTGCTGTCGGTAATATAATTATTAAAATATTTATTAGGAAATTTTTTGAAATTTTGGTTCTAAAACAATGAAAACGAGCATACATATAATAATGGAGAAATAATTATCTTGAATTTCAGGCAATTAAATTGGGTAACCAATGTGTATTGTACAGAGCAGGATTAAAGAGAAGGGAGTCATACGATATGACAGATAAAGTATTTGATAATAATCAAGTAAGTATTGCAGGCGAGGTAATGACTGATTTTGTTTTCAGTCACGATGTATTCGGGGAAGGCTTTTACGTTCTGGATGTGTCCGTAAGCCGGTTAAGTAATTCCTATGATATTATTCCAATTATGGTATCAGAAAGGCTCATCGATGTGAAAGCAGATTTAAAAGGTAAGTATATTGAGGTAAACGGACAGTTCCGTTCTTACAACCGGCACGAAGATAACAAAAACCGCTTAGTTTTGTCCGTATTTGCCAGAGAAATTAAAGTTTGTGAAGAAGACCTGGATGGCGTGAGGCCTAATTATATCTTTTTAGATGGTTATGTTTGTAAGCAACCGATATATCGTAAGACTCCATTAGGCAGAGAGATTGCAGATATTTTACTGGCGGTAAACCGTCCTTACGGAAAATCTGATTACATACCCTGTATCTGCTGGGGCAGAAATGCCAGATTTGCAGAGAATTTTACCGTAGGCGGGCACATACAGGTTTGGGGGAGAATACAGAGCAGGGAATACCAGAAGAAAGTCGGCGAAACGGACTATGAAAGACGTGTGGCTTATGAAGTTTCAGTCAGCAAGCTGGAATATCTGGAAGAGTATTGATTTTTTGGCTGTTTAATGAGCATTTTGAAGGAATTTTTGACGGACGCTTTGCCAGTTTACTATAGAAAATCCGGGAGTTCATGGCATATTTACTGCCATGAATTCCCGGATTTTATTTAACCTTACAAGTAAGTAGCATAGCGTATTGCGAATATCCGTTTTGACTCTCCCCCGCAAAACGTCCGTTTTCCGAAAGTGTCCGTTTTTTCCAAAACCGCCCGTTTCCCATTAAAAAAACATTGACAACCAATAACGTTAATGCTAATATGTTTAAAAGAATTAAGGTAGAAGCTTAAAACAATTGAATAGATGATTTATGGTAGAGGCGCATTTTTTAAGAGTACATAGCAGGATATGGCAGACATAAGCGAATGCAATGGAAAGGAAAAGATGCCGAAATTAAGGCGAAACTGCAATGCCTTGGTTGGGCATATGGTAAATAACCATATGACTGTCATCATTTTATTGATGGAGTGCTGCCTAAAGAATGTATAGCCTGAAATTTAAAACACTGCTTTATTGCGTTGAAGAACCTGGCGTTACAGAAGAATTCTTTAGTGTCGACTCTTAGTCGACTTTTTTTATTTTATAAGATATTAAATCCTATAAAATAAAAAACCTGCGGCGGGAATTACATCGGTGCCAGATGCAGGTTTGCAGAAAGCGTTTGTACCGGCGCGGGGTGCTTGTGAAACTCTTTCTTAAAAAAATCAGGAGGTGCTGTTATGGCAATATTTACGGGAGCTGGCGTTGCAATTGTAACACCATTTAAAGAAAACATGGAAGTTAATTATGATAAACTGGGTGAATTACTGGATTACCAGATTGAACACGGAACAGACAGTGTAGTAATCTGCGGAACCACCGGTGAAGCATCCACACTGACCCATGAAGAACATCTGGAATGTATCCGGTATACGGTGGATAAGGTAAATAAAAGGATTCCGGTTATAGCAGGAACGGGCTCCAACAGCACGGACACGGCAATTTATCTGTCAAGGGAAGCGGAAAAATACGGTGCGGACGGACTCTTACTGGTCACGCCTTACTATAATAAAGCGACGCAAAGAGGGTTAACGGAGCATTTTACTGATATTGCAAAGGAAGTGGACATTCCGGTTATCCTTTATAATGTACCCGGCAGGACGGGCTGTAATTTACTCCCCAAAACGGTAGCCGGACTGGTAAAAGATGTGGATAACATCGTAGGAATTAAGGAAGCCAGTGGAAATATAGCACAGGTTGCAAGCCTGATGCATCTTACCCAGGGAGATATTGATTTATACTCCGGCAACGATGACCAGATCGTACCGTTACTTTCCTTAGGGGGGATTGGTGTTATTTCCGTATTATCGAATATAGTACCCAGGGAAACCCATGATATCGTGGCAAATTATCTGGAGGGGAATGTCAGGTTAAGCTGTAAACAGCAGCTGGAATATCTGCCTTTAATTGATGCTTTATTCAGTGAAGTAAATCCGATACCGGTAAAAAAGGCATTAAATCTTATGGGCTTTGAAGTAGGAGGTTTAAGAAGGCCTCTTACGGATCTGGAACCTGAGAATGTGGAAAAATTAATGAAAGCCATGAAGGAAAGTGGTTTAAATTTAATTTAAATCTGATATAATAGAGAAAAGGCAAAGTTGATAAGCGTGTACCGGTAACCGTATACCAGTGGTAAAATGGACAGCTTATAACGGCAATAACAATATACAAACCTTATATGCGCAAAAATAAGCGCAGGAATAGAGGATAAAATGACAAGAATAATTTTACGTGGCTGCAACGGAAAAATGGGTCAGGAGATTACAAAGCTGATAAAGAACGATGGACAGGCAGCTATAGTGGCCGGAATAGATTTAAAGGAGACGGCGGATAACGGTTATCCCGTGTTCACGACTTTTGCAGCCTGTAATGTAATAGCTGATGTCATTATAGATTTTTCTTCTCCGAAAGGGCTGGGTGAAATGCTGAAATTTGCAGGAAATAACCAGATACCCGTTGTACTTTGTACAACCGGTCTGTCGGAGGAAGACATTAATGTGGTTCAGAAGGCATCCCAACACATAGCTATTCTCAGATCGGCCAATATGTCGGTCGGGATTAATACGGTAATGAAGTTATTGCAGACGGCAGCCCAGGTGCTGACAGCAGCGGATTTTGACATAGAAATCGTGGAAAAACACCATAATCAAAAAGTGGATGCACCTTCCGGGACGGCCCTGGCACTTGCGGAGGTTATGAATCAGGTATTAAAGAATGAATACGCTTATAAATTTGACCGCTCAAAGGAACGGATAAAACGGGAGAAAAAGGAGATCGGAATTTCTGCGGTCAGGGGCGGAACCATAGTCGGTGAACATGAGGTTATATTTGCCGGCATTGATGAAATAATAGAAATCAAACATACTGCCTATTCACGGGCAGTATTTGCGAAAGGTGCTATCCATGCGGCGAAATTTTTAGCGGGGAAAGTACCGGGGCTCTATCAGATGGGTGATGTAATCGGTTAAGGTATGTTTATTTGCTGTTTCGATAATACTGTGCTGGTTAACTGTAAAGAAAGAGAAAAAAGTATGATTTCATATGGAATTCATTATCTTTCTGTATAGTTAAAACAGCGCAGTTTTTTTGTGCCACGGGAAATTATGTCCTATCCGCAAAAAAGCCCGATCGGCGGAAGGTACACACGCGTGAAAACTCATTGCACCGTTCTGAACGCCCCGCTTTGCGGTATGCTGCGTTATGATTTCGGGGAATGCAGCCCCGCTGCACCCTCAAAACCGTTCCCTGCTTCCCGTAAAGAGGAACATTCAGTCCGGTACAAGCAGTTTTCAGATATATCCTTAGTGGAAAATTTAAGAAAAATGATAAAATTTTGACACACTTATAACAAAATATGTCATTAAAGTAAAACCAGTACATACCCGAGGAGGATTCTAATCTTGAGAAAAAACGTTATAGAAATCAACGAACCGTATAATGAACGAATTTACAAAAAAAGAAAGCTCTGTCGGAGCAGATTACCATATATTCTGGCAATTATCTTCAGCGTGTTTTTTTTATCGTTAACCAGTGCCGATGCAGCCGTCGGGCTTGCTTTATATAATTACCAGACAAAACAGGAGGTTGCATATACCGGACAGCAGGTAATATACACCTATAACGGGAAGAAAATCCCGTCAAAAAATACACCTGGGATTATAATAAACGGTTATTCACTGGCGTCTTTTCGGGATGTGTTTGTAAATTCAGGAATACAAATGAAATATATTTATGAGGAAAAGGCAGGTAAACTTACCCTTACCAAAGGGGATACGGTTATGGTTATGACTCTTGGCAGCAAAACCGTACTTGTAAACGGGAAAAAAGCGACGGTTTCACTGGCACCCGTCAAGATGAAATACAAGGAGCAAAAGGTGTCAAAGATTCTGGTTCCTGCAAGGTTTGTAGCGGAAACTTTTGGATATTCCTATGAGTGGAACAGCAAAACTTCAACGGCTGCCATTACGGAGACCCTGCGCCTGAATTACAATAATAAGGATATTACTTATACCGGTACCCAGGGCAGGGTAACTATTGATAAAAGTGCAGTAACTTTAAGCTCCATACCGGTTATTATAGCGGATGATACGGCATTGCTTCCTGCCTGGAAAGTATTTGCAAAATCCTCTGTAAAAGCAGGATATTCCTATGATAAAAATTCCGGAGAAGTAACTCTTACCAAAGGGGATACCGTTATAAAGCTTACGATAGGAAGCAAGACAGCATATGTAAACGGTGCCGAGGAGGTAATGGATACGGTTCCTTTGTTAGTGACAAACCGAAGCAGTAAAGAATCCTCTGTAATGGTTCCCGGCAGCTTTGTGGCGACAAACCTGGGTTATGGTTATAGCTGGAATAACGAAACGAAAACCTCACAGATTACCACAAAAAAAGCTGCCGGAGAAAACGGAACCGGGAATCAGACGGGAACAGGCAATACACCCTTGCCGGATGCAACTTTATTTCAATGGGGAATTTCACCGGAACACTCAGAAAGCTATACGGAGGCCGGGCAGGTAATAAATACAGCCGAAGTATCGGAGGACAGGGAAGCGACTGCCGATATAGAATCCATAAATTTAACCCGGGTGTTCGATACGGACAGCGGGAAAGAGGTATATACCGTTAATGCCGGATCTCCCATCAGTAAAACCACCATAGAGACGGAAGGCAACATACTGAAACTCCATATAAATAATTCCTATATAGATACGGCATCCTATAACTTGGGAGGGGTTCTCGCCGGAGAACTCAATACGGATTTTAACGCATTGGATAATTCCGGTGAGGTCCATATGTATTTATCCGAAGCAAAAACAAAATATCAGGTTACTTTATCGGAAGATCAATGTACACTGACAATCACCCTTTATCCCAATTATATTAATGAGGTAACTGCCGGAAGAAAGAATGGGGAAGAGTTTTTTAACGTAACGGCAATGGAAGAAATGTCGGTTACATTAACGGAGAGCGGTGACTCCCTGATTTTACAGTTTCCATTTACGGTTAGTGGTGTGGGGAATCAAATTACGGCCGGCTCACTGGAGGCCATAAAAGCGGTAACCGTTGCCAATGACGATGACTATACCGCAAGCATTACCATAGAAAAGGCACCGGGGATCAGCTACCGGGTTGAACAGGCGGAAAACAGCTATACCATCCTTTTTGGACAGGATGCAGCAGGTACAGGGGAAAATACGCCGGAAAATTCACAAACCGCATTGCAGTTTAAGCTGCCGGAAGGAGTTTTTTATTCCGATATCACGACGGAAGACAGATACCGTTATTATCAAAACCAGATTGCGATCCTGCTTCCCGGCGACCATACGGAATTTTATGCCGCTAATCCGGTTACTTCCGCATCGGAGGTAGTAAAGGACGTATCCGTATCTTATGTAAATGACAGTACGGAAATCATAATTGAGACTTCAAAATTACAGGGCTTCCGTCTGGCTGAAACAGGGAGCAGTGTAGATGTCACCCTGGGGGACCCCAGGGAAATATACCGGAATATCGTACTTTTAGACCCTGGGCACGGAGGAAACGCCGCAGGTGCGACCCGTACGTTAAATGGTGTTAAAATCATGGAAAAAGATTTAAACCTTACTATATTATATAATCTGGCACAAGAGTATTTTAACGCCCCTGATTCGGAAATTAAGGTATATTATACCAGATATGGGGATGAAGTAAGATATACGAATTCAACTACGGAAAACTATGACAGGGCAGAACAGGCTGAACGCGTTGGAGCAGATATATACGTGAGCCTGCACATGAATTCACATACCACCACGGCGCCGACAGGCACAGAAGTATATTATACCGGTTCCAATAATTCACCCAATGAAAGCGGTCTGACCAGTAAAAAACTGGGGGAGATGTTTTTGGAATCCCTTACCGTTAATCTGGGCACAGTCAATCGAGGCGTAAAAGATAAATCCCTGATCGTTACCAGGGAAAATACGGTACCTGCAGTACTTATTGAATTAGGGTTTATGTCAAACCCGACGGAATTAGCTTTATTAAACGATCAGGAATTCCAGGAAGAGGCAGCAAAAACCATTTATGATACCATATGCCAGGTGTTTGAAAGCTATCCGACTGGAAGATAACTCAAAAAAACGTTTAAAATAGCCCGACCGGCAGAATGCGAATGATGCTCCGGTGGAAAACTGCCGCTGAAGTGACAGCACGTGACCAGAGTCTGGCCTGCCAGACTCTGACAAATCTGGCTCTTTCTTATGTACAATAGACAAAAAACATGTAGAATATGCAAGTACTATTGTAAATATTAGGGCATGGTATATAATGTATAGTGTAAGGTAACTATTCAGTCGCCCGTGAAAAGAGCTTAAAAACCGTTAGTACACAGTGACTGAACAGTCACAGTGCTATAAGCAATTTGTTACAGTAACTATTAACCGTTTAACTTTTTAAAAGGAGGATTTTACTATGAAAAATGTTCAGGAAAAGGTATGGATGGCAGTAGCAAAGAGGGCTTATCAAAAGATCGGTTTACCAATTGGTACGGTTTGTAAATCATTGAAAGAAGGAATGGCTTTTCGGATTGAGGTACAAGCATTAGGAACCTTTTAGGGTCTGACCGGACTTAAAAACCCCCTGAAGGGTGGTGATGCAATGGTTACGTATGACTCTTTATTCTTAATGCTTCAATTCGGCATGATACTTTTGGCAATGCTTACCTTTATCGATAATAGGAGTAATAAGCGCAGAAGATAATATTAATGTATGCATGAAAAACCAGAAAAAAGATTACCGCAGTCTTACATAAGTAAAAATAACAATTGCAAATCTGGTAGACCCTGTAACTTGTGTTATTAAAATTACAGTGAACCAAAACAAAATAAACTTAAGAAAATTAATTGGAATCAGGAGGTTTATGTATACAGCATATTCATCACATAACAAATGGAGAAGTATTCCTTTCATTGATTTTATGGGACAGTTGTTTTATAATTTAATTGGCAAAATTGTGAAAAGTTTGTGAACAGTTCATTTTTATAGAATTGTTCACAAATTTTTCGCATTCTGAGAGTACCATATTCTTGTTAGAGTCCATTTTATTTAAGGAGGAGAAAGTCTTGATAGAAGTTAAGAATTTAGTCAAAAAGTATGGGGATCATCTGGCAGTGGACAACTTAAGCTTTACGGTTGAAAAAGGACAGATACTAGGCTTTTTGGGACCAAACGGTGCAGGAAAGTCCACAACTATGAATATCATCACGGGCTATATATCGGCAACGGAAGGTTCGGTAGTAATTGATGGCCATGATATTTTTGATGAGCCGGAGGAAGCAAAAAAACGTATTGGATATTTACCCGAACTGCCGCCGCTGTACCCGGACATGACCGTAAGGGAATATCTGAACTTTGTAGCCGATCTTAAAATGGTGAAAAGATCGGAAAAAAGCAAAATGATAACAAAGATAATGGGAATGGCAAAAATTACGGATGTATCAGAGCGTTTGATCAAACAGTTATCAAAAGGATATAAACAGAGAGTTGGCCTGGCTCAGGCCATAGTGGGATTTCCCGATGTTCTTATCCTGGACGAGCCTACCGTAGGGTTAGACCCTATGCAGATCATTGAAATCAGGGACTTAATTAAGAAACTAAGCAAAGAACATACCATAATTTTAAGCTCCCATATATTATCGGAAGTAAGTGCAATCTGCGATACCGTTATGATCATTAATAAAGGCAGATTAATTGTCAGCGACACACCGGACAATTTATCCAAGCATATCGGCGGTTCCAATGGATTACACCTGCAGGTGAAAGGAAGCAAAGATAAAATTAAGGAAGCTTTGTCAAATATTGAAGAAATTACAAAAATCGATTATGAATCCGGAACGAAAGACGGCATAATAAAATTAACTGCATACTGCAGTGAGGACAGTGATATCCGGGAGGCGGTTTTCTATGCATTAAGCGATGCCAGGTGTCCCATCTTAAATATGCAGTCCTCCAATATGTCCCTTGAGGATATCTTCCTGGAAGTGACCCAGACCAGGAGCAAAAATAAACAGGCAAAAGGATTTGGAAGAAAAAAATTCAGCCCGGCTAAACAAGAGCCGGTTACCCAAAAGGCGGCTGCACAGGTGGCAGAGCAAACCGGGGAAACTGACAATGAGGAGGAAAATTAAAGATGCTGGCAATTTATAAGAAAGAGTTAAAATCTTATTTTACATCCATGACCGGATATGTATTTATTGCATTCTTTTTAGTAATCATCGGTATCTATTATGTGATTTATAATATGATTCAGTTACTTGCCAATTTTGAGTATGTATTATCCGGTGTTTCCTTTATATTTATTTTATTGGTACCTATATTAACCATGCGCCTCATGGCGGAGGAGAAGAAGCAGAAGACGGACCAGTTACTCTTTACTTCACCTTTGCCGGTCGGTAAAATCATTGCGGGTAAATTTTTTGCGGTGCTTACCGTATTTTTAATCGTAATGGGTATTATATGTCTGTATCCGTTGATTTTACTGCAATTTGGAACCTTATCCTTAAAGGTTGCCTATGGCTCGATCCTGGGATTTTCCTTATTAGGTGCGGCTTACATAGCAATCGGTCTGTTTATCTCCGCATTAACCGATAGTCAGGTAGTTGCTGCGGTTATTTCCTTTGTAGTAATATTAATTACGGCATTAATGGACGGTCTTGTTAACCTGCTGCCCAAGGACAAGAAGTCAGCCTGGATCATTTTCACCATCATTATTATCATTATCTGCTGGCTGACTTATGTTATGATGCATAATCTGACCTTATCCCTCTCAGTCGGAATAATTGCGGAAGTAGTGTTAACGGTATTTTATTTAATCAAACCAACCGTATTTGACGGGCTGGTATCAAGAGTATTTAACTGGTTTTCCGTAATTGCCAGATTTGATAATTATACCAAGGGAGTGTTGGATCTATCCTCCGCCGTTTATTTTATCAGCATCGTATTCCTGTTCCAGTTCTTAACGGTTCAGGCAATAAAGAAACGCAGATGGAGCTAAGGAAGGGAGATGAGTAAGATGAAAGATATCAATAACGAAAATCAGGATAATTTAAACCAGGACAGCTTAAATCAGAATAACGAAAATCAGGATTCCCCGATCCAGGATAATTATAATCAGAATGAAATAAATCAGAATGAAATAAATCAGGAAGAGATAAATCAGGAAGAGATAAATCATGATGAAATAAATCAGGAAGAAATAAATGAGGATGAAATAAGCCGGGAAGAAATAAATGAGGATGAATTGGTTCCGGAGGAATTGAATCAGGAGGAAGCGGAGGAAAATGAAAACCGGGCAAGCTTTGCGGAAAAAATCAAAGCTTCCTTTACTTCCAGGAAATTCAGGGGCGGTGCCTATGCAACTGCGGTTTCCTCCATCGTCATTATTATGGTTCTGCTGGTTAATCTGTTTGTCACCGAACTGGATCTTAAAATTGACGTAAGTAAAGAGGGAATGTATACCTTAACCGATACCACCAGGGATTATGTTAAGGGAATAAAAGATAATATTACTATTTATTATATGGCACAGACCGGCTCGGAAGATAAGACCTTTACGGAAATCATAGATAAATATGCAAACCTTTCCGATAAGATCAAAGTAGAGTATAAGGATCCCGTACTGTATCCGAACTTCGCATCCCAATACACGGATGAAAGTGTAAGTGCCAACAGCGTAATCGTAGTCAATAATGCCAACAAAAGGGCGAAATATGTGGACAACTATGACATGTATCAGACAGAAATGGACTATAACACCTATCAGCCCAGTGTTACCGGCATTGATGTGGAAGGACAGATAACTTCAGCACTTCAGTATGTTACGACAGAAGACCTCCCGGTTATGTATATGGTACAGGGGCACGGGGAAACAGCAGTCGGCAACACCCTGGCTGCTTCCCTGGCGAAAGTAAATGTAACTACAAAAGACTTGTCCACCCTGACGGTGGAAAGTATACCCGAGGACTGCTCCATCCTTTTTATAAACGGGCCTCAGAACGATTATACCGAGGATGAAGTCACCATGATAAAAGACTATCTGGCAAAAGGCGGAGATGCTATTGTTTTAGCTGATTATGCCGCTGAAAGCCTAGATAATTTTAGCAGCCTGATGAATTATTACGGAATCAGTTTTGTAAACGGTATTGTATTGGAAAGTGAACAGGGTTACTATATGGGCCAGTATGTGAACAACCTGGTACCCAGTATTAAGAGCCATGATATAACCTCCTCCCTGATATCCGAAAAAGCGTCCATAGTTGCTCCTTCCGCAATCGGCATCCAGTCATTGGATACCAAGAGAAGCACTACCCAGATTGAGCCGCTGATTTCCACTTCCGACAGTGCTTATTCAAAAATAGACGTACAGTCAAGTACCGTTGAAAAGCAGGACGGTGATATTGACGGACCTTTTAATCTTGGTGTGGTAATTACGGAAAATTATAATGGGGTGGAATCAAAATTAGTGGTGCTTGGCTCTACCTTAATGGCTGATGAGCAGATGATGGCCTATCCGTCCATAGGTAATCTGGATTTAATGTTAAATACCGTTAATTTTGTTTCCGACAAGGAAAGCAACCTGGCTATCCGCACAAGAAGCGTTACCCAGCAGTATTTAACAATGAATGCGGCACAGGTTAACTTCTGGGCAATCGTAATTGTTGTGATAATTCCGGTATTCGTACTGGCATTCGGCGGATATATCTGCATCAGAAGGAGGAAGAAATAATGGCAGGCAGTAAGAAAAAGAAGGGCTCCACACTTATTGTATTGCTGATTGTCATGGTAGCCATGATCGGAGCCTGCTTCTGGCTGATAAAATATAATGATAAAAAGGAAGACGCAGGGAGCGGTGAAGAGTCTACCGCAGAAACGGAAACCGTAGCCGACATAGCCGCGGATTCCATCCGCACCATTTACTTTAAAAACGGGAATAATGAAATGACCCTTGTAAAAGGCGATGACGGCACCTGGAAAAATTCAGCGGACGAATTATTTCCCGTTAACCAGACCTATGCCCAGAATATGATGAATGCTTTTACTGGCGTATCGTCTACCCGGACCATAACGGAGGGTGTGGAGGATTTAGCCAATTTTGGTCTGGATAAGCCTTCCATTACCGTTACCGTAACGGATAAAGACGGAAAAGAAACCGGCATTGCCCTGGGCAGTGAAGCTCCGGTGGCCGGCGGTTATTATGCGGCCTTAAATGGGGAAAGCAAAGTATATATCCTGTCGGCAGCGTTTTTTAATAATTTCAATTACAATTTGACGGATATGACGGCAGTTGAAACCATTCCGTCCATAACGGCGGCAAATATCACCCACTTACTCGTGGAAAATAAAGATAAACCCGGATTTGAGCTTGTATATGATGAAAATAAGCCTTCTGATTTTGCAGGACTATCCAAGTGGACCATGCGGCAGCCTTACAAAACACCGGTTGCTGCCGGCGCAGATGCGGTCAACACCTTACTGGCCAATTATGCCTCCATGTCCTTTACGGCCTGTGTTGACTATAATGCGGGTGATTTAAGCAAATATGGCCTGGATGATCCGGCAGCTTTCGTTTCCCTGGAGTATTTTGAGGAATATACCAAGGATTCCGATACGAGTGAGGACACCGCTGATACGGCTGACAGCAATACGGCAGAAGAAAAAACAAAAATTAATTACAACTTTGACCTGTTAATCGGCTCCAAGGATGCGGACGGTAATTATTATGCAAAAACCAAGGATTCCAAAGCCGTTCATACCATGAGTGCGGATGCGGTTGAAAAGTTAATCAACATTGACGCATACAGTAATGTGGACAGCTATATTAATCTGGTTAATCTGGACTCCATCAACCAGCTGGATATAACCTTCGGCGGAAAAACCTTTACCTTATCCACGGAAAAAACTGCGGCAACTGCGGAGGATATCCAGTCCGGAGATGAGAAGGCGGAGGAAGTGACCAATTACTATTTTAACGGCACCAAAGTGGGGGAAGATGAATTTAAGGATCTCTACCAATTGATTATATCTCCGACCACGGAAAGAGATATACCGGCAGAATACTTTGAAAGTAATGCGGACCAGACCCCGTATATGACCCTGACTTATCACCTTATAGCCGGAGGGACCATAGACATATCCTATAAACCATATGACGAAAGTTATTATGTGGCCAATTCGAACGGGGTGGAATATTTCCTCACCGATTTAAGGAAAGTAAATGACATAGCCAAGGCTTTGGAAGCATTTACAAACAATAAGTAAAAATAACTTGATAAGGGGCTGTCTCGAAAACTTATTATTAAATAAGGGTTTTCGGGATGAGCCCTTTTATTTACGTATTTAGGCAGTATTCTTGTTAATATAACAACTTTTTTACGAATAACATCTAATATTATTGGATAAAAACATAATTTCCTGTATTAATTTTTTTATCCGACATTTCGTATGGCTTTGCAAAAAAAATTTCTGTTTAACATATTTGCTATAAGTCTCTTTTGGAGTAATCTTAAAGAGTACACTAGAAATTGGAAATCATCTGTAAGAACATAAAAATATATTCTTATGGAATATTAATAAAATAATTGTATTATATATATAAAAAAATTTAAGAAAGGAGGAAAACAAATGAGCGAAAATAACTCGATTATTCAATCACAAATGAGGGTGCTTATTATTTCTGACCGTTTAGCAGACCGAGCGAAAGAATTGTCCGAGTATTTCTGTTCCGTAGGAATTCAGGTCGTCGGACTGGCAGAAACAAAAGAACAGGCATTAGAAATGGCAGATCAAGCCATAGACTTTCTTATTATCGCCGGATACTTAAAAAATGAGCGGAGTTACAAAGTTATTGAGGAATACAGAAAACAGAATAAAACTTTTTCGGTGGTGCATTGGGCCATGCTGGATTCATTGATTTCCGATTTATGTACCGAATATAAAATTCCTCTCAAATTTGAACGAACATTGCCAATGTCGGAATTTACAATGTTTTTGCAGCAGCATCGCCCCTCAAAAACAGATACTCTTTATGAAGAAGCTAAAGCTCAAGATACCTATGAAACAGCAGATAAGAAGCCGCTCACCTTGTTTGAAAAATTTAAATATTTATGGAGTAAATGAGGCTTGTCATTAAAAACAAGGGAGACACGCCCTAAGTAATAACCAAGATTTTCAGGAAAGAAGTTAAGAAGATATCCCCGGAACCCCAAATATTAACATTAAGAAATTTGTTGACATATTCTTAAATACCACGTATATAATTTAATACAAGCAGTAAGAAATAAAAAGCACGCGTTAGCTCTATGGAAAAATGCGGGTGGGGAGATCTATGAAAAAAAAATTATGGCTGATGGGTATATGTATCACTGTGCTTGTCATTTTATTTGCAAGAAATATTTATAAACAACTAAATTCGGACAAGGAACCGGGTACGTCCGGACAGAATACGGTAATACAGGAAGACAGTGAGATGACCGTGAAAGAGGCCTTGCGGTTACTTGGTTTTCTTGGCATCAGTGAGGCCGACCTTAGATCGGCTGCCGGGCTTAATGTGGAGACGGGGCAGTCCGAAACAGCCCTCCAGGATGGAGAAAAAGACCAAACCGGGACAGGGGAAGGGTCAGTTGCACAGGAAGTATCTTATCTTAAGACCAGTGAAGGGTTAAAGCTTCTTAAAACCGTCTGTGATAAACTTAATATGAAACAGGCAGATGTAATGGATAAGCTGTCCTTTGATTTAGATGCCCTGCCGGATAACCGGGTTATGTCAGCCGAAGAATTTTTAAATCTTTATGAGAGCATACTGGCAGTTATGCCAAAGGAAACTGTACCGGTAACAGAGAAGACCCTGTTTATTTTAGGAAATCCTGCAGGTTCTGCATCCGGGCAGGCAGATGCCGTAGTTACGGATCAGGGAAATTTTACATACAAAGATACGGTTAATTACGATAATTTATATACCCGGGGTGTCCTGAATTTCGTCAAGGAGAAAAAGGATACGGACCAGGAAAATAACACGGGCGGACAGATACCGGAGGAGGAAAACCCGCCGGATAAGTCTTCGGATGGACAGACTCTCGTAAAGGATGGCCTGTTTGAGGGGAAGGATTATATTGACTGCAAGGTTGTCGTAATGGTAAGCGGTACCAGGCTGGTATATGTTAAGGATATATTGGATGAAGAAACCACTCTGCACAATGTCTTTATTACCTCGGGAGAAGGAAGTACCGTTTCTGCTTTTTTAAATGATATTCCCAGGAAATTTAATACAAAATATAAATTATCCAAGGAAATAAAGGGTAAAATCGGTGATCTGGTAATTAAGGATAAGGAAATCGTAAAAATCAGTATAAAACCGGATACCATCGGTGGCAAAGTGCTGGTGGCAAACCAGGATTATATAGAAATAGAGGGCTATGGCAAAGTTGATCTGGATGATTATTATAAAATCTATAAAATCTATGATGATTTGTCCATGGAGGTTACCAACGGTATCCTGGTAGGTTATGAGGCTACGGATTTCGTTGTGGCGGACGGTAAGATTGTAGCGGCATTAATTAAAGAGCCCATTAAAGCCGAAAATATCCGGGTTCTAATTAAAACCGATAATTACGAAGCTATATATCATGGCAAAATGCAGATAACGTCGGATAAGGACTATACATTAACAGCCGGTGATGTGGTAAAAAACTATAAAGCCGGCCAGAAAATAACCATAAAACCGGATAATAAACTGTTCAAAGAAGGGCGGCTTAAGATTGAAGCAAAGTCGGAAAACGGCAAGATCCGGCTGCTGTCCCTGAAAAGATCCAGCGGTACTCCCTCTTATCGGGGGGCGATGGAAATTTCAGCAGCGGAAGACGGCCTGATTATTATTAATGAACTTCCGATAGAAGAATACCTGTATGCGGTAATTCCCAGTGAGATGCCGTCAAGTTACGGTTCGGAGGCGCTAAAAGTCCAGGCCATATGTGCCAGGAGTTATGCATATAACCAGCTGATTGCCAACGGCTACAGCGAATACGGAGCCCATGTGGATGACAGTGTTAATTATCAGGTATATAACAATATGGCTGAAAATGCGGATACTATTCTGGCTGTAAAAGATACCTACGGAAAAGTGATTAAATTCCAGGACTCCGTAATAACCGCTTATTACTTCTCCACTTCCTGCGGCCATACCGCTTCCCTGAATGAAGTGTGGGGAGGCAGTGAAGCGGTGGATTATCTACAGGGGAAAATGCAGACCATTTACGATGTGGTTGACGGAGAGGCGGTTTATGCTTCCGCAGGTTCACCGGATGGAGTGGATTTCTCTGCGGAAGAAGCATTTCGAAACTTTATCCTGAAGCCGCCTGCTGATACCTATGACAGTGAATTTGCCTGGTACCGGTGGGAGGTTACCATACCAAAAGAGAATTTAAAGAAATCCATTGATAAAGCTTTAGCAGTCCGGTATAATGCCAATCCGGATTTAATACAGACTTTGGTCGGCGGGAAAGTAAACGACAATCCCAGGTATGAAAGCAGACCTGTTAACACCATCGGCACGGTCAAGGATATACTAATCAGCAGGCGGGAAAAGAGCGGAATCTTGTCCGGAATCATATTAGTCGGTTCCGAGTGTACAATAAAAGTACAGACCGAATATAATATCAGGACACTGCTGGCCCCCATCCTGAATGATATTGTAAGGCAGGATGACAGTAAGGTCTCCGATTTTAGCATGCTCCCCAGTGCATATTTTGTAATGGATAAGTCGGATAAAAATATTACATTCCAGGGCGGCGGTTATGGCCATGGCGTGGGAATGAGCCAGAACGGGGTAAAAGCAATGGCTGAATCCGGCAAGGATTGTGAAGAAATTCTGAAGCACTATTATACCGGCGTGGATATCGGGTTTATCTATTAAAAAAATTCCTGCCCGCAAGTTACAATAAATCAAGCGGGCAGGCAATATTTATTTACTCTTATAATTGGTAGGCTGGTTTGGCTCTTCCAGAATATGGACTCTTTCGGAAGAAGAAATTTTTCCGTTTTTATTAAACTCTTTTCTGTGCTTAAATATATATTTTAAATAGTAGATTAAATCCCCGGAAGAAAGGACCACATTAATTTCACCGCCGATAAAAAGTATGTGCATACAGAAATAAAACCACAGCATAAAAAGTACAATGGCGGTAAGGCTGCCGTACATCCGGGAATAATTGCTCATATTATCGATGTAAAAAGAATATAGATAGGAAAACCCCATCCAGCCCGCTGCAGATACTACGGCGCCGGGAAGCTCTTTATATAACCGGGTGGAACGGTTGGGAATAACAATATAAAGAAGCAGGAAGAAGATGGTAAGAATAAATAAACCGGCAATAGTCCGTATACTGATGATCAGAAGGGCAAGGTCCCGTAACAGGGGAATCTTGCTTTCGATCCAGATATATAACCGGTTGCCGAATACCAATATAGCCAGGGTTATAATCATCATAAGGGCAAAAATAAAAGTATATATGGAAGACATGAAACGGAGTTTAAAGTAACTTCTGGTTTCCCGAATGCCATAGACGGAATTCAGTCCCTTAACAATGGCCAGAATTCCACGGGATGCCGACCACAGTGCGGAAATGGCGGTGATTGAGATTATGGTGCCGGAAGCTTTGTCATATATTTCGTCTATAATACTGATTATCAAAGAAGTTACACTGCTGGGGAATATTTGGGTTAAGGTTCCCATCAGTACACTTTCCGTAATCGGCAGATATTGAAGCAGGGTTAATAAAAGCATGATAAAAGGGAAAAAAGAAATCATCACAAAAAAAGCCGCCTGGGCCGAAAATGCCGAAACAAAATCATCCCTTACTTTTCTGTTAAAGGCCCGTATAATTTTATAAATTGAAATCGCAATATTCATAAAGCTGCCTCCCAGGATATTCCACCCCAAAAGTGTAATATCGTGATTATATTTTAGTATATGTAATCCGTTATAACCTTAGTCTAAGAACAAGTTAACTTTTTAAAATTATACCATTATTTAACACGGAAATGTAAAATTTTATAAAGTTTTAATCTATTTACGCAAACCGATACATAATTATAAAATCCGGTTTAAAGGAAAATGGGTATTTTGAACCTGCCATGGGCAATACAAATTTATGTTCATTAAATGTACGTTCATACATTTATCCTGAATCCCTGACATATCTCCCTTGACAATGCAGGATTTTATGTTAAAATGTAGTCATATATGTAAAAGGCTGTGAAGGTGCAATGCATATCGCATAAGAGATAATTATTTTCTGGCAGAGAGAGGAAGTCACCGGCTGAAAGCTTCCTTAAGTTCAGATAATTATTGATTTTCCCACCGGAGCCTCATCTTTGAAACAATTCAGTAGGAGATGACGTTCAGGCACGTTACGCCGACTAAAGTGCCTGTGTGGTAAGATGGTTTTTCATTTATTTACGCAGGAATTTGGGTGGTACCGCGGATTACACATTTGCCTTTTGGTCTGTGTATTGTCATGTATGATATTTTTCCGTCCCTGTTTATACAGGGACGGTTTTTTTGTGCAATAGGAAAGTAGGTCCTATGGGAAAGTAGGTCCTATGGGACAAAAAATGCTCTGCCAGGATCGCACCGCGGAGAGTGCTCTATAAAAGAAAGGAGATTACCATGAAAGAAAAATTACAAGCCATAGTGGAGGAAGCACTGGAAAAAATAAAGGCTTCCGAAGAGTTAGACAAATTAAATGAAATCAGGGTAGCTTTTTTAGGTAAAAAAGGTGAACTTACGGAAATTTTAAAGTCCATGAAGGATGTGGCACCGGAGGACAGACCGGTTATCGGACAGCTGGTGAATGAAGCCAGAACCGCGCTGGAAGAAAAACTGGATGAAAAGAAGAACTATTTTGCCAGGAAATTAAGGGAAGAACAGATCTTTAAGGAGACCATAGATGTGACCCTCCCGGCTAAAAAGCCCATGACCGGGCACCGCCATCCAAATTCCGTTGCACTGGAGGAAGTTGAAAGGATTTTCGTCGGAATGGGGTATGAAGTAGTGGAAGGACCGGAAGTGGAATATGATTATTACAACTTTGAGGCCTTGAACATTCCGGCTAATCATCCGGCAAAAGATGAACAGGATACTTTCTATGTAACCGGGGATATTCTACTAAGGACCCAGACCTCGCCGGTCCAGGTCAGGGAAATGGAAAAGGGAAAGCTGCCCATCCGTATCATAGCACCCGGCAGGGTATTCCGTTCCGATGAAGTGGATGCGACCCACTCCCCGAGCTTCCATCAGATTGAAGGTCTGGTTATAGACAAGAATATAACCTTTGCCGATTTAAAGGGAACCCTCGCCGAATTTGCAAAACAGCTGTTTGGGGAAGAGACCAGAGTAAAATTCAGACCCCATCATTTCCCATTCACCGAACCCAGTGCGGAGGTGGATGTTACCTGCTTTAAATGCGGAGGTAAGGGCTGCCGTTTCTGTAAAGGTACCGGTTGGATCGAAATATTGGGCTGCGGCATGGTTCACCCCAAGGTTCTTAAGATGAGCGGAATTGATCCGGAACAGTATTCCGGTTTTGCCTTTGGTGTAGGTTTGGAACGGATTGCCCTGTTAAAATACGAAATTGATGATATGAGATTACTTTATGAGAATGATGTCCGGTTCTTAAAACAGTTTTAAGGTTACAATTCAGCCGTTAGGCTTAACTGTAACGTTTAAGGCAGCACCGGAAACCAAAGAATTATCCGGTGTCTGGCAATTTTCACAATCATTTTATATCTGTCTGATTAATAGAATTCATATAGGAGGTTAATGGGATGAATACACCATTATCATGGATTAAAGCATATGTACCGGACCTTGATGTAACTGCGCAGGAATATACCGACGCCATGACATTAAGCGGTACCAAAGTAGAAGGTTATGAACAGCTGGATGCTGATTTGGATAAAATTGTAGTAGGTAAAATCTTAAAAATCGAAAAGCACCCGGATGCGGATAAATTAATCGTTTGTCAGGTACAGGTTACGGAAGCAGGAGATACGGTACAGATCGTGACCGGGGCTCCGAATGTAAAGGAAGGAGACATTGTACCGGTCGTACTGGACGGAGGCCGTGTTGCCGGAGGCCATGACGGCAATAAAACTCCCGGGGGAATTAAAATTAAAAAGGGCAAGCTTCGGGGAATTGAATCCTGCGGCATGATGTGTTCCATAGAAGAATTGGGTTCCAGCAAAGAGATGTATCCCGATGCACCGGATAACGGGATATATATTTTCAGTGATAACCCTGCATATGACGGGATCAGGATCGGTTCCAGCGCCATTGAAACTCTTGGCCTTAAGGATGTGGTATTTGAATACGAAGTTACTTCCAACCGTGTGGACTGCTTTGGAGTATTAGGTATAGCCAGGGAAGCGGCCGCTACCTTCGGAAAAAGTTTTCATCCTCCGGTAGTGAAGGTTTCCGGCAATACGGAAAATGCAGGTGATTATATCTCCGTGGAAATAGAAGATAAAGACCTTTGCAGCCGCTATGTGGCAAGGGTTGTTAAAAATATCAAACTTGCTCCGTCTCCTTTATGGATGCAGAGAAGACTGGCTGCCTGCGGGATCCGCCCTATCAACAACCTGGTGGATATTACCAATTATGTTATGGAGGAATATTCCCAGCCCATGCATGCCTATGACCTGGATCTGGTGGCAGGCAAAAAGATCATTGTCCGCAGGGGCAGGGATGGGGAAGAATTCCAGACTTTAGACGGTCAGGCCAGAAAAATCGATTCCTCCGTCCTGATGATCTGTGATGCCGAAAAACCCGTTGGTATTGCAGGCATTATGGGAGGAGAGAACTCCAAGATTACGGACGGGGTTAAGAACTTATTATTTGAAGCAGCCTGCTTTAACGGTACCAATATCCGTTTATCCGGCAAAAAACTCGGCCTAAGGACCGATGCGGCGGCCAAATTCGAAAAGGGCCTGGATCCCAATACAGCAATGGAAGCCATTAACCGTGCCTGCCAGCTCATTGAAGAATTGGGAGCCGGAGAAGTTGTAGGCGGTGCCGTAGATATCTATCCCCGGGTAAGACGGCCTTTAAGGGTGCCTTTTAACCCGGAGAGAACCAATAAAATACTGGGGACCGATATAGCGAAAGAAACCATGATCGGCTATTTTAAAAAGATAGATTTGGACTATGATGAAGCTGCCGGTGAAGTTATTGTCCCAAGCTGGAGGCAGGATGTGGAGAGCCAGGCGGATTTGGATGAAGAGGTAGCACGTTTCTATGGCTATGATAATATCCCGACTACGCTGCCCACCGGGGAAGCGACTACGGGTAAATTATCCTTTAAATTACGTATTGAAAATGCGGCAAGAAACATTGCGGAACAGTTCGGCTTCAATGAAGGCATGAATTATTCCTTTGAAAGCCCGAAAGTATTTGACCGGCTTTTGATTCCGGCCGATGACAAACTCAGGGAGAATGTGGTGATCTCCAATCCTTTGGGGGAAGATTTCAGTGTAATGAGAACCATTTCTTTAAACGGTATGTTAAATTCCCTGTCAACCAATTACAATAGAAGAAATAAGAATGTCCGTTTGTATGAACTGGGTAATATCTATCTTCCGAAAGCACTTCCCATTACGGAACTTCCGGAGGAAAGAATGCAGTTTACCCTGGGCATGTACGGAGAGGGAGATTTCTTTGACTTAAAGGGAGTAGTGGAAGAATATCTGGAGAAAGTCGGCATGAAGAAACTTGTTTCCTATGATCCGAAAGCAGGAAAAACCTATCTGCATCCGGGGCGCCAGGCAAATATTATATATGATAATACCGTAATCGGTTATATCGGGGAAGTTCATCCGGATGTGCTGGATAATTATGATATTGGGGATAAAGCCTATGTTGCCGTACTGGATATGCCGGAAATCGTATCCCGTGCAACCTTTGACGTAAAATATGAGGGAATTGCAAAGTACCCGGCAGTTTCCCGTGATATCAGCATGGTTATGAGTAAAGAAATACTGGCCGGTGATGTGGAGGCAGTGATCCGTAAAAACGGCGGACAGATTCTGGAAAGCTACCGGTTATTTGATATATATGAAGGAAGCCAGATAAAAGAGGGTTATAAATCCATGGCCTACTCCATCAGTTTCCGTGCCAAGGACAGAACCCTTGAGGAAAAGGATGTAACGGAAGTTATGAAAAAGATCCTGGACGGTCTGGGCAAATTAGGTATTGAATTGAGGCAGTAAAACTTGACCTGCCGTTTCAGTTGCAAGCACGAAAGGGCCGCTGCAAAATTTTAAATCAATAAACCCCGGTTCGTTTAAAGGTTTATTAATTTATAAATTTGCACGGCTCTTTTCTTATTTTTTTATAAAAAATTGCCGATAAATCCATTATCGGTAAAAAATTCAATGTTTAGCCTAAATTCTGACAAATTTGGGTATTAATCTCATATCAGGGAATAAAAACGGCTGTCAGTCACCCAAATACAAGCTTATTCTATTCACAAAGGAGGAGACAAAATGAAGAAATACCTGTTTAAGTGGAAAGCATTTTTATTGGCATGTATTCTGTTAATAACCGTGCTTCCTGCCGATGCAGTCTCAGTTTTTGCGGCAGCGAAACCCGCTATGTCCGTGACATCCAGAACTTTAATCGGCGTAGACCAGGAATTTAAATTATCAATTAAGAATTTAACCGCATCCAAAGTAAAATCAACCAGCTGGTCTTCCACCAATAAAAAGGTGGCAACGGTATCCGGCGGATATGTTACATCCGCAGGCAGAGGAACTGCTTATATTAAGTGCAGGATTACCTATAAGAACGGAACCGTCGTAACCCCATCCTGTAAGGTAACGGTTAAAATCCCGGCAAAGGCAATTGAAATTACCAATGCCCAGGATGACCTGACCAATAACAGCAGACAGGTTATAGCGGTAGGGGATAAATACGATTTTAACAGTGTACTTACTCCGTCCAATGCGGATAATTATATAACCTATACCATCAGCAACACCGATTATGCCACGGTCGACAAAAAAGGCATTGTTACAGGGAAGAAACCCGGCTTTGTAACCCTGACCGCCAAGGCCAACTTAAAAAAACCGGCCGGCTACACCAACCTGTTAGATGATGTTCTCGTGTTAAAAGACAGCATAAATCTTGAGATCGTGACAAAGACGGCCGGTGTTACCAGTGTGGAGCTGCTGGATACCACGACTTTAAAAGTAATCTTTGATAAAGCAATTGATGAAAAAACCCTGATAGGCAGTAACGAACAGCTTTTAAACAATATTGTCATAACAACGAAGTCGGACAGCAACGGGGTGATTGCCAGTGCCGTGGGAAAGTTAAGCGGCAGCCTTTCCTCCGACGGCAAGACCCTGACTATTAAGACTTCGGGTTATTTCAACGGTTCCTACGGAATTAAATTTACAAGGAATATCCTGACCAAAGACAGCGAACCTTTAATGGAATATTATAAATCACTGTCCCTGTATGATACCACACCGCCTGCCTACCTGGATTACTCCGTTGACGATACCGGTCTGGTGGCCTCCATTAACTTCACGGAATCCATGAATTATACCGCTATTAAGATAGAGGATGTGGAACAGGTAACGAAGAAGAATGATAAGGCAAAAGCTTCTACCATCACCAGGTTAGGCCAGAAGTCCAATTATAAGGCTTCCGATGACGGAAAATCCTTATCCATCGATTTGTCGAAGATGTCTTCGGTGGACCAGGATAAACAATTTAAAATCGTATTCTCCGGGTTAAAGGACAGGGCAGGCAATTATCCTGACAATGACAGGATCACGGCTTACCTGGCTACGGATACTTCACCGAAACCTCAGGCTAAACTGGTGAAACTGGAACGTACGGATACCAATACCCTGACAGCAACCTTTACAAGGGCAATCAAGACGCCGGGTAAGGTTTTATTAAGCAACGGTGATATGATTACCGGTGTTGTTAACGAAAAGAATACAAAACAGGTTACTTACACCCTGGATTCTGAAGCAGCCAAACTTACCGGTAAACAGGAAGTAAGTATCGGATACTGGAATAGCTATAACGTAAAAGATTCGGATGATTCCGCCGATGACTACAAGGAAGTGGAAGTTAACTTTACCATTGTTACCAGTGTGCCGGAATTAACCGGCCATGAATTCTACGTTGAAACGGATGATGAGCCGATTTACAACCTGATATTAACCTTTGACAGAGAAGTAGACCTCATTGAGGATGACGGAACATTCGAGGCCAGACTGGTAACGGAAGACGGAGATGTATTTGACGATTATCTCATTGGTTATTCTGCCGATGCGGATGATACGGTCGTAACGGTAATTCTGGACAGTGATGATCTGGAGGAACCGGGTACCTACACCATTACCATTCCGGAAGAGTTTGTAGAGGATGAATACGGCAACACCAACCTTGCGGAAACCGTTAAGGTTACGAATACGGAAGGTTCTTCCACTGCCCTGCCAAAACCGAAGGATATCGTCCAATCGGAGGCGGATGCAAGTATTATTTATGTAACTTTTGGTTACCAGGTGGATGAAGATACGGCCCAGGATACAGATAATTATGATATTGAAGATGCCGAAATTAATACGGCAAAACTCATTGATAATTCGACAAACGGTGCCACGGTGGAATTAACCCTGGAGCCGGGCAGTATTTCGGAAAACGGTAAGTACAACATTACAATTTCAGGCATCACCGGCTATCATAATACCTATACGGAGATGGAAAAATACAAGACAAAGGTTACTCTTCATGAGAATAAAGGACCAACAGCAGAGGATCATGATTATACTTATCCGGATAAAATAACCATAACCTTTGACGAAACCCTCGCAGGTACGGCAAGTTTCCAGGTTCTTCAAAATGGGGTGAATCTGGTGGAATATTGTGAAATAAGCGGTAAGAAAGTAATCATTATCCTGGAGGATAAGCCGGTTATGGATCAGGCTGTTCAGATCGTACCGACAAATTCCAACCACATAACGGATAAATATGGAAATGCAGCCCAGATCGAGACGGAATCTTTAGTGCCGACCAATTAACGGAAAGATGATATTGAATAAAGGAGCTTTTGTAAAACAGCGGAATAAGCTGTGGAGCAAAAGCTCCTTTTTTACCCATGTGTCCAGCGAAGCTGGACCACACTTGCCGGGCAGATGCTTCGGTATTGGATTTATCTCAAAACAATTAAAACGGGTAAAACCATAATTTAACAAGGAATAAATGTGCAATTTAATAAAAATATAACAATTAATGAAATATCAGACAAATTTTTGACAAATGTAGGAACTATAATGTAAAATAGTTATGAAACAGCAATGAAATATTGCCGGCGGTTTCAAGCTTTCCATGTAAACAGAAGGTTTGAAGGAACGGGCATTCAGGGCTTTAATATGAAAAGGGATTGAAAATAGGAGGAACGAAGAATGAAAAAACGGATGCAAAAATGGATGGGAATTTTACTTGCCGTCTTATTGATTACATCAATATTTCCTGCGAACGTGGCAACATCACTTGCTGCAGCCGCACCCAGTCTATCCATGACTTCCAAGACTCTCGTCGGGATAGGGTCGGCTTTTACCTTATCGGTCAAGAATCTTGACAAATCAAAGGTTAAATCGACGGTATGGGCTACAACGAATAAAAGCATTGCTACCGTAAACTCGAAAACCGGTTATGTAACTGCAGCAGGAAAAGGAACCGCAACGATTAAATGTAAAATTACATATAAAGACGGTACTACAAAGAGCCCTTCCTGTAAAGTAACGGTTAAAATCCAGGCTACGGCAATCGACTTTACCAATACCCCGGAAGAAGGCATGAATAATTTTGTAATTACGGTGGGAGATTCCATTGACTTTAACAGTGTGCTTACACCAAGCAATGCCAGCGATTTAATAACCTACTCCATTGATAATACGAATTATGCAACGGTTGATAAAAAGGGTATCGTGAAAGGCTTAAAGGCCGGTATTGTCCGTCTGACGGCGGCGGCTTCCCTGACGAAAGCGGCGGCTCCCACAAGCCTTGTTAAAGATACGGTTAATATTCTGATCGTTGAGAAAACAGCCGGAGTTAAAAGTGCACTTCTGACCGATACTACAACTTTGACCGTAACCTTTGACAGCGCCATCAATGAATCAACAGTGATTAACAATGACGGCGAACTTCTTGAAAGCGTATCCATTAATGGCATGACAGATGAGGATGGGGATCCGGCGGATAAACTGGGAGATTTAACCGGTGCATTGTCCTCCGACGGAAAAACCTTAACGATTACTTCCGAGAATGCTTTTAACGGAGTTTACGGGCTGCATCTGGACGACAGTATTCTGACTACCGAAGGCACTGCCATTACGGAATATTATAAGAATTTGAAATTATATGATACAAAACCGCCGTATTTTAAAGATTACGACGTGGATGATACCGGTTTGATCGTTACCCTTAAATTCAGTGAAGCCATGGACTTTACCAGTATGGCCGTTTCCAAGGTAAGCCTGGTAAAATCCAGCCAGACTGCGGATTCAGCGACCCTCAGTTTATTAAAGACTAAGACAAATTATGTAAAATCCGAGGATAATAAATCTTTAATTATTGATTTAAGCGATATAGATAAGGATGACCAGAATAAGACTTTTGCCGTGGTATTTTCCGGTTTGAAGGACAAAGCCGGCAATTATCCGAGCAACTCCGTTATAACTGCCTACGTGGCAACGGATACGACGGAAAAGGCCCAGGCTAAGTTAAAAACCCTGACGCGTACCGGTTATAACACCCTGACTGCTACTTTCTCCAGGTCAATCAAGACCCCGGGTGAGATTGTACTAAACAATGGCAAAACCATTGAAGGGGAAGTGGATAAAGATGACCGGACCATGGTCAATTTTACACTGGATTCTTCTTCGGCTAAACTGACCGGTTCACAGAAGGTTTCCATCGGTTATTGGGACAGTTATAACGTAAAATCTTCCGATGATTCCGCGGATAAGTACACTAAAAAAACAATTAATTTCAGTGTGAGTACCAAGGCGCCGGATTTAAAAACATATAAACTTTCCACGGATAAAAAGAATGACGATGTCAGTTATGTTTTAACCTTAACCTATGATAAAGCGGTTGTTTTAGAGGATGAATCGGGAAGTTTCATCTCCAAGCTGGTTACCCTAAATGATGATATCTATCCCCAGAAAAAGCTTGAGTATACGGCTACCGTAAAGGATAAGACAGTAACGGTTAAACTGGATAAAAAACAGTTTGACGAAAACGGAACTTACAGCATAACCATTCCGGAAGGATTTATTAAGGATAAATTTAATAATGAAAGCGAAAAAGAGGAAATTACCGTAAATCGCAGCGGTTCAACAGGAACCGGGCTGCCGGCACCGGAGAGTATAGAACAATCTTCGGACGATCCTAATATCATACAGGTCATCTTTGATAACAAGATCGATAAAGCCACGGCTGAAAATAAGAACAATTACACTATTTTAGGAGTGAGCATATCAAAGGCGGAACTGATTGAAAATAATAACAGCGGTGCCACTGTTCAGCTTACCTTAAAAGAGGGAGCCATTTCGGTAACAGCTACTTATGCAGTAACCATTAAAGGTATTAAAGGATACAATGATTCCTTTACGGAAATGGATGAATATGAAACCACTTTATTATTAGATGAAAATGAAGGGCCGTCCATAACCAAGGTCAGCTTCGATTACCCAAGCACGGTAATAATAACCTTTGATGAAGACATAAAAGGAACGGCAAGCTTTACGGTTATCCAGGATAAGGATGATCTTGCGGAAGACTTTGAAATCGAAGATAATACCGTTATTATTTCTTTGAATGACAGTCCGAAGCTGGGCAAAAAGCTGACAATCAAACCTACAAACACCAATGCCATAACAGATATTTCCGGCAATAAGGCTGCCATAACCACTAAATATGTAACACCGAATAAGTAATAAATGAATTGAATATTCCGGTTATACAAAAACAACAGGGAGGGATTCTTAGAATTCCTCCCTGTTATTTGTCCCCTGGTGTACTGTACCGTTCATAATCAGCCGAACTGCACGGCCTATTTTGCTATTCGCCGCGTTAGGCGTAGGAATCACTACGCCTCAATCCTCCGCCTTACGGAGTGACAAAATATTCAGCACAGTTTGACTAAAGATGAACGGTACAGCACACTAGTAAATTACGTTTCATGAGCTGATTTTAGATAGTCTGTTTTAAGAAAAAATTACCATTTTTCATAGGTTCCATAAGGTGCGGATATGCAGCAGCTTCTTTCAGCCGAGACATTCTTTGCCGACTCATTTATTACCCCTTTACGTAATGTAAGATTTGTTTTATAATGAGTGGGATATGGAAAGCACACTGGAGGAAAAAGTCATTGAAATCAATTAGCAGAACGGTCATTATGTCAGTAAGTCGCGTGCTGTTTGTACTATATATCATATTGTTAGCATATTTTTTGTTTTTCAGCGAACGTTATGGACGAACAATAATTTCCGATGAATATAGATATAATCTAGTATTGTTTAAAGAAGTAAAGCGTTTTATTTTATACCGGAAGGAAGTAGGGCTGGAAAGTTTTATCGTCAATATATTTGGAAATGTACTGGCATTTATGCCATTTGGGTTTGTATTGCCTATCATAAGTAAAAATAACAGAAAATTATTAAATATAACCTTACTAAGCCTTGAATTCAGCCTGACCATAGAGCTGATCCAGTTAATTTTCAAGGTCGGGATTTTTGACGTGGATGATATATTTATGAACACGGTTGGCGGCGTATTGGGTGGTATCTGCTTTGTTATATGCCATAAATTAGTCAAATCCATCAAACGTTTGAGATGAATGATTATTATAGTTTAGCATGATATCGGTAATTGTTTTCTGTGAGTAGAGCAGGGCGGATTCACAAGAAACCCCGTACTTTACATGCGCAAAATTATGCGGAATGCAGAATTTTTGTAACAAAAGGTTACTGGGAAACCGTAAGGCTGAATAGTAACGAATAATTAAATTCATGCACCTGGCCGTGCAGATAGGAGCGGGCGATGTTTAAAATATTCAAACATAAAAGAGATATATTTAAATTTTCCGGCAGAAGTCATTCCGTTAGAGGTATCATTTCGGTGGCGGCAGGAACGGTAACGCTTATTACCCTGCTGGTGCTGTCCGTTATTTCCAGCCTTTCAAAAGGCAATGGCGGAATTGTACTGGGGATAATCGGGATGTTCCTGTTTTTCATATCTGTTGCAGGCTTCATCCTTGGAATTAAGGCCTGCCGGGAAAAGGAAATCTATTACACCGCACCCATAACCGGAATGGTTTTAAATGGGATTTTATCCATCGTTTTTTTTATATTGTACATGGTTGGGTTAATTATATAAAAGTATTATTTGTGATACCGTAAAAGCGGCATCATGAAGAGAAGAGTGAAAGAAGATTAAAAAAAGAGTGGATGCCACATGCATATTCTTCCACTTTGTGAAATTTGGTTCACATTTTCATGTTATGGCAGTATCGCAGGCCAGCCTGCGGTAGGCAAATTTTGTGCCGCCATGGGCGGCGGAATGAGAGGTAAATATGAAATATACGGAATTATTTAAAGATGCCAATGATGAGATCAGGGAACGCTATGATTTATCCATGGAACGGGTAGAGACAATTTTAAAGGAACAGGCGGTAAAAGAACCTCACAAAGATTATTTTAACAAAGTGGCGGCTTTTATTTTGCAGATAAGGGAATTAGTAACCCTTGCCGGGACGGATAAATTAAGCCGGATGCCCTTTGAAGAACTAAAGAAATTAAATTATGAGTTATATGAGGATATAATTCCGGAAAATTACGGAAACAGCTATTCAAACCCGGTCTTTGCAACCGAAAAATTGGGAAAGACCGGAAAACTCCTGACCTTTTTATATTCCGAAATCCGAGGTATGATTGCTTATGCTTTTGAATGCAGGCTTACGGATATTACTGTTTATCTTGAATTGTTTATAGAAATCTATAATTATTTTGAAGAAGAGGATGATTATACCTATAAGGACGTAAAACGTGCCATATATGATTTTATCAGCGATTACACCGGGGCAATGCTGGAATACAGAACCAGGGAATTAGTTGATCCGGGTCTTACTTTTGCAACGGATATCATAACAAACTGGGATTTAAAGGATTTAAGGTACTTATACCAGTTTGGTGAATATATCGGAGAGAACGAGCTGCGTACGGCCGAATTCTTAAACAGCCTGACGGAAGAGGAAGTAAAGGCCATGGCTTTTACCTACACCGAAGGTTACCGGAGAGGGTTTGAGGCAGCCAGGATTGATTTAGGAAAAAAGGATTCCGTAAATATCCGTTACAGTATCGGCTTTGAAAGAATGGTTCTGTATGCCATAGACTATTTCGGGGCTATGGGGCTTAAGCCTGTGATTTACCGTGCTGCGGTAAATGATGTGAATAAAAAGCAGCATTTAAAAATCGGTTACCATTCCTCGGGACCCAATAAACAATATGATTATGACCACCGTTTTGACAATGGGCTGTATTTGGATAAGGCATATAACGATCGCAAACTGGCGGGACTTCGCAAGGCTTTTGAGAAATATAAAAAGGAAGCGGCCCTTTACGCCGGTCCTGCCTTAATTGAAATATTCGGGGAAAAGAATTTTGCACCGGAAAATAAGGCGCAAGCAGTTAAACTGGATAAGAGGCAGCAGAAATTATATGTAGCATATAACCGGGATGCCGGTATTATAACCAATGAATTCATCAAAGGGGAAGAAACCAGCTTTACCATAATAGCCTATCCGGTTCCCGAAATCGGTGAACGGTTTAAGGAGATCTTTGCCGAAACCGTTAAGGTGAATACCCTGGATAACCAGACCTATAAGATAATACAGCAGTCCATCATCGATGCTTTAGACCAGGGAGAGTATGTAAGGATACTTGGCAGGGGGGACAACCGGACAGACCTTAAGGTAATGCTTTATGAACTGAAGGATCCTGCAAAGGAAACCATTTTTGAAAACTGTACCGCGGATGTTAACATTCCGGTAGGGGAAGTCTTTACATCACCCAAACTGACTGGGACTAACGGAACTCTCCATGTAAGCCAGGTATATCTAAACGGGCTGGAATATACAGATTTATCCTTAAGCTTTGAAGACGGGAAGATTAGCTCTTATACCTGCGGGAACTTTGCTTTAGAAGCAGATAACCTGCAATTTGTTAAGGAAAACCTTATGTATAATCAGGATACCCTGCCGATTGGAGAATTTGCAATCGGAACCAATACCACTGCCTATGTGATGGCCAGGAAATATCAGATAGGGGACAAACTCCCTATCCTTATTGCGGAAAAAACCGGACCCCATTTTGCAGTGGGGGATACCTGCTATAAAATGAGTGAAGATTTAAAATTATATAATCCGGATGGAAAACTGATCGTGGCCAAGGACAATGAAATATCCATATTGAGAAAAACCGATCTGGATAAAGCTTATTTTAACTGTCATACGGATATTACCATTCCTTATGACGAACTTGGAGAAATCACGGTTTACAAAAAAAATGGCGAAACCATTACCATAATAAAGGATGGAAGATTCATACTGCCCGGTACGGAAAAACTAAACGAAGCGTTCCGGTAAGGTTTAAGTTCCGGCAGCAAAAAGCCCGTCATCTGAGCACCGTAAGACGGTCATGGGGAAGGGCAAATATACCAGTCGGTAATCATACGGCGTATTAACCACCGTCCGGATGATAATCATAGAGAATGAAAGTGAGGATGACAAATGGCAGCAAAAGTAGGAATAGTAATGGGAAGTGATTCGGATCTTCCGATCATGAGCAAGGCAGCAGAAGTATTGGATGCATTAAAGATTGAATATGATATTACTGTGATCTCTGCCCATAGAATGCCGGATAAATTCTTTGATTATGCAAAATCGGCAGAGGAAAAAGGCTATAAGGTAATTATCGCAGGTGCCGGCGGTGCAGCCCATCTGCCCGGTATGACGGCGGCAATCTTTCCAATGCCTGTAATTGGTGTGCCCATTCTGACAAAGTCCTTAGGCGGCGTGGATTCCCTTTATTCAATCGTTCAGATGCCGGGTGGTATTCCTGTAGCGACGGTTGCCATAAACGGAGCCTTAAATGCCGGTTTATTGGCAGCCAAGATTCTTGCAACGTCGGATACAGAATTACTGGAGCGCATTAAAGCCTATGCGGAAGGTTTAAAGGAAAGTGTGCAGGCTAAAGCTGAAAAACTGGATAAAATAGGCTATGAAGCTTATTTAAAAGATATGTAAAACATATAAAGCATTAACCTTGATGATTTGCAAATACTGGAATAACGGTTACTGAAAGGAAAGAGGCGGAGTCAATTCTGCCTCTTTTTTAAGATAAAGGCAAAGAGTGAAATTATTCCGGATGAGAGGTAACTTCCAGATGTAGATGTCCGGTTTTGCAGGGAAAGAACCCTTTCTCCCTTTTGTTTTCGGACCCGGAATTGCATCTTATGAGATTTATTTATATAATTCACTAATAGATGGAAATTGTTTTATTAATCAAGCTTATAAACGCTATAAGAAAATAATGAAATTAAAAGATAGGACAAATAATATGGCTTATGTTAAAATAAGAATGAAAGAATAATTCTGCATATTTTGTCAGGAACATGTTCTGATCACATCAAACATATCTTTAAGGAGGACTAACCATGGATTATAAAAAGGCAGGAGTAGATATCGAGGCCGGTTACAAGGCTGTTGAGCTTATGAAGGAACATATTAAAGGGACTATGCGTAGCGAAGTTTTAACCGGAATTGGGGGTTTTTCAGGTGCATTTTCTTTAGAGAGCTTTAAGCATATGGAACAGCCTACCCTGGTTTCCGGAACGGATGGTGTGGGAACCAAGTTAAAACTGGCTTTTATCCTGGATAAACATGATACCGTGGGCATAGACTGTGTGGCTATGTGCGTGAATGATATTGCCTGTGCCGGCGGTGAACCTCTTTTCTTTTTGGATTATATTGCCTGTGGTAAAAATGAACCTGAAAAAATTGCAACTATCGTAAGCGGAGTGGCAGAGGGCTGTAAGCAGGCCGGTGCCGCTTTAATCGGAGGAGAAACCGCGGAAATGCCCGGTTTTTATCCGGAAAGCGAATATGACCTGGCAGGTTTTGCAGTCGGTATTGCAGACCAGAAACAAATCATCAGCGGCAGCACCTTAAAGGCAGGGGATACCATAGTGGGAATTGCTTCTTCCGGTATCCACAGTAACGGTTATTCTCTTGTACGCAGTGTATTTAATATGAAAAGGGAAGCCCTGGATACCTATTATGAAGCCCTGGGCGCCACACTGGGTGAAGTTTTACTGACTCCTACAAAAATCTATGTGAAGGCATTGAAAGCTTTAAAGACCGGTGGTATAACCGTTAAGGCCTGCAGCCATATTACCGGCGGCGGATTTTATGAAAATATCCCCAGGATGCTGCGTGACGGTGTGCATGCGGTGATATATAAAGACAGCTATAAGGTTCCGCCTATTTTCCGGATGCTGTCCACGGATGGGGATATTGAGGAAAAGATCATGTATAATACGTACAATATGGGAATTGGAATGATGATAGCCTTAGACAGTACAGAAGCGGATAAAGCGGTAAGGTTATTACAGGCAGCCGGTGAGAGGGCATATATCCTGGGTGAGGTTAAGACAGGGGAGAAAGGTGTAACCGTATGTTAAGGATCGCGGTTTTAGTTTCCGGCGGAGGGACCAATCTTCAGGCTGTTATTGACAATATAGAACAGGGCAGGATAACCAATGCAAAAATAGAAGCAGTCATCAGCAACAAAAAAGACGTATATGCCCTGGAACGAGCCCGTAAACACGGGATCAAGACGGCCGTCATTTCCCCAAGGGAATTTAAGAACAGGGAGGATTTTAACCGGGCGCTGCTTGCGGAGATAGACAGCCACCAGGTGGATTTAATCGTACTGGCCGGATATCTGGTAATTATACCTGAGATACTGATACAAAATTACCGGTATAAAATCATTAATATCCATCCGTCTCTGATACCTGCGTTCTGCGGAGCAGGTTATTACGGACTGCGGGTTCACGAAGCGGTGCTTGACAGGGGTGTTAAGATAACTGGAGCCACGGTTCATTTTGTAGATGAAGGTACGGATACCGGACCGATTATAGTGCAGAAGGCAGTAGAAGTACAGGAAGCTGACACGCCAAAAGTGTTGCAGAGACGGGTTATGGAAGAGGCGGAATGGCATATATTGCCCCAGGCTATTGAATTAATTGCAGACAATAAAATACGGATCAAAGAGAACCGGGTTTATATTAACCGGGAATAAATAGCTGCGGCCATAGTATAGGATTGGCCGGGAAAGGTACGGATTTATGAAAGTATTGATCATAGGCGGTGGCGGCAGGGAACATGCCATTGCATATAAAGTATTCCAAAGCAGGCTGGTTGACAAAATATACTGTGCTCCCGGCAATGCAGGAATAGAAGAATATGCGGAATGTGTTGATATCGGCGCTATGGAGTTTGAGGAACTGGCCGCATTTGCGGAAAGAGAGAAGATTGATTTAACCATAGTAGGTCCCGATGACCCTCTGGTGGCGGGATTAGTGGATGTATTTGAAGAAAAGAAGCTGCGTGTTTTCGGTCCCGGGAAAAAAGCAGCCATTATTGAAGGTTCCAAAGCATTTTCCAAGGACCTTATGAAAAAATACAACATTCCCACTGCGGCATATGAAACCTTTGATTCACCGGAGGCTGCGTTTGATTATCTTAATACCTGCCGGTTTCCAGTTGTATTAAAAGCGGACGGCCTGGCCCTTGGAAAGGGAGTTTTAATCTGCAATGATCTGGAGGAAGCGAAAGCCGGTGTCAGAACAATTATGCTGGATAAACAATTTGGATCCGCCGGTGACAGACTGGTTATCGAAGAATTCATGACCGGCAGGGAAGTATCCGTCCTGGCTTTTTGTGACGGTACCAATATAATTCCCATGACAAGCGCCCAGGACCATAAACGTGCAAAAGACGGGGACCAGGGTTTAAATACGGGGGGGATGGGCACGTTTTCCCCAAGTCCCTTTTATACTCCAGAAGTGGATGATTTCTGCAGACAGCACGTTTACCAGGTGACCATGGATGCCATGAAGGCAGAGGAAAGGGATTTTACCGGAATTTTATTCTTTGGCTTAATGTTAACCGAAAGCGGTCCCAAGGTATTGGAATACAACGCAAGGTTTGGTGATCCGGAGGCACAGGTAGTTCTTCCCCGCATGAAGAATGATATTGTGGAAGTGTTTGAAGCCTGCATTGACGGAAAACTTAATGAGATTAAGCTGGAATTTGAAGAGAATGCCGCAGTCTGCGTAATACTGGCGTCGGACGGATATCCGGAGCACTATGAAAAAGGTTTTGTCATAAATGGCCTTGAGAATTTTAAAGAGAAAGACGGATTTTATGCTTTCCATGCAGGGACCAGGAAAACAAAAGAGGGCATTGTGACAAACGGCGGCCGTGTACTTGGTATAACCGCAACCGGCAGGGATTTAATGACTGCCAGAAAAAATGCCTATACTGCGGCGGAATGGGTTACCTTTGAAAATAAATATATGCGGAATGATATCGGCAAGGCCATTGATGAGGTCTGAGCAGTAAGGTGGATGATTTACCCCGGTCCGGGAGATTTGGACCGGGGCTTTTTGGTTCTTTGAGGCAGTTTTATCAGATTTATCCCGGGATACAATTAGTCAGACAGTGCCTGGCCAGTTCAAAAATCTTAATTTTCCTAATTTCTAGATAAATTGACATATATTATGAAAATGTCACAGAAGTGCCATATGTAATAGGTAAAATAATGAAAAAATGCAAAATAGGTAATAAGCAGGATAATTTATTTTGCTGTGTTTGCCAAGTAAGCCGGTTAACCTATGAGTCTTAGGAGGAAGCAGGGAATGAAAAAATGTATATTACATAAGTGGATGGTCATAATTTTGTGTCTGGTCTTAATATACCCGCAGGGATTAACATTAAAACCGATAAAAGCCCTTGCGGCCACCACTGGTACGGTCACCGCAACAAGTTTATATATACGGACCGGTCCTGGGACAAGCTATGACAAAGTGAAAGTGAACGGAGCCGAAGTCTACTTAAAGAAAGGTGCCAAATTATCCATTATAAGTACGAAAAACGGCTGGTACAAAATATCCTGCACCATTAGCGGCAAAAAAGTGGAAGGGTACGTAATGGATGATTATGTAAAAGCAGCAGCGACCCCAACCCCGACGGCCACCCCCACGCCGACCGTCACACCGGACAAGACGGAAGCGGAGTTTAAACTGGCCGGCAGCGTAACTGCCACCAATTTAAATGTACGGCAAAAGACGGCTACCACAAGTACCAAGATTGCCTCTATTACGAAAAATACAAAAGTAACCGTATTAAACGAAGTAATTTCCGGAACGGAAAAGTGGTACCGGATTACCTTTAAAGTCAGTAATAAATCAAAAACCGGCTATGTATTAAGCGATTACGTTAAATTAACTCTTTCGTCAAGTGTCAAAGCAGCCGTTAACAGCAAATCCAAAGTCAAAATCAGGACCGGAGCAGGGGACAGTTATAAATATCTGACCAATGCAAAAGGAAGCACCATAGCCTTAAGCAATAAAACAGCAGTAACCATAACCAAGGAAATTACGGATTCAAAAGGGAAAAAGTGGTTTAAGGTTTCCTTTACGGCAAGCAGCGTAAAATACAGCGGCTATATCCCGGGGAACCAGGTTTTGATAAAGTCCACTGTGACAACGCCGACTCCTACCCCTACCCCAACGCCGACCTCCACTCCAACACCGACTCCAAGTCCGACTCCCACCCCCCAGGATACGATAACTCCTACACCGGGTGAACCGACCGATACGCCGACTCCTCCGGAAGAACTTTCCGATGAGGAGTTTGAAGAGAAGATGAACAGTGAAGGGTTCCCGGAAAGTTATAAACCATATTTAAGGGATTTGCACCAGATGTACCCGACCTGGATTTTCGAAGCTTTCCAGACCGGACTGGACTGGGATACGGTAATTCAAGAAGAAAGTGCGCTGGGTGTCAACTTAATATCCAATGGAAAAGGCGTGGAATGGAAGTCCCTGGAAGCGGGAGCTTATAACTGGTCTACCGACAGTTTTATCCCTTTTGACGGGTCTACCTGGGTAACACCTTCAAAATCCGGTCTGGAATATTACATAGATCCCAGAAATTTCCTGAACGATAAAGGGATTTTCCAATTTGAACTCCTGACCTATAAAAGTGAATACCAGAATATAACGGGTCTGGAAGGAATTCTTTATAATACGCCTTTATATGATACCGTTTATTCCTATGAGGACGATAACGGGGAGGTAGTCGAACGTACCTATTCGGAGACCTTTATGGATGCGGCCGAGTATTCCGGTGTCAGCCCGTACCACTTAGCCAGCAGGGCAAAGCAGGAGGTGGTTACGGGGACTACGACCTTAAGTTCCAGCGTATCCGGAGCCGTATCCGGCCTGGAAGGATTATATAATTTTTATAATATCGGTGCATACAACAGTACGGCTGCAGGGGGCGCCGTAGCCAACGGTTTAAAATATGCGAAGAACGGCACCACCAACCAGGAGCTCAATGCATTATACTTAATTCCCTGGGACAACCCTTATGACTCCATCGTAGGAGGCGCGTATATCATTGGAAGCAATTACATAAAAAGAGGCCAGGATACTACATACCTGCAGAAATTTAACATGACCCCGACTTCTACCTACGGCCATCAATATATGGCGAATATAGAAGCCCCCAATGCAGAAGCCAAAAAAACATTTTCTGCATATAGTGTAATGACAGATATTCCGATTGTATTCAGTATACCGGTTTATGATAATATGCCGGATGAAGCTTCGCCCATACCCGAACCGGCTTATAACCCCAACAATTGGCTTAAAACTTTAAAAGTGGACGGTTATAGCCTGACCCCGACTTTTGATTTGAAAAAAGATCAGACCTATTCCATTATCGTTGAAAATGATATGACGGAAATTAATATTACGGCCACTGCAGTAAGCAAAAAAGCCAGTGTATCCGGAACCGGATACATAACGCTGGAAGAAGGGGATAATCAAATAATTATAACCGTCGTGGCAGAAAACGGCGATGTAAGGGAATATCTGATTGATGTAGTAAGAGAATTCTAAGACCATTAAACCAGGATGTGTCTGAAAACTCATTGCAACGTTTTAAACGTATTCAGCTTGGCACAAGCAGTTTTCAGATACATCCTAAGTTTTTAAGAACCTGTCCTAACTTTGTTAAAAAGCACTTATGATTAAAAAATTTCATACAAGTGCATGAATCAGGGTTAAGGCAGGTTCTTTTTCGAATACCGAAAGAAACTCAAAGGAATACTTATGATAAAGGAGAACATATGAAAATCCGTAAAAAAAATTATAGCAGTTTATTTTTATTTATTTTATCTCTTATATTGGTCATACTGCCCCATTCCGTAAGCCATGCGGCCAGTGCAGCCATAACCTTAAGTACGGGCACCAAGACCGCGGAAGCCGGAGAGGATGTGACGGTAACACTTTCCATAACCTCGGAAGCCATGTTAGGAGATTTTGAAGCTTATATAACATATAATGCTGATATACTGGAATTTAAAAACGATGCTTCTTTTATTGCCGGCGGGGAAGGTCTGTTAAAACTGACCGATAAAAACTCCGTGAATAAAGAAACATCCAGAAAGTACATCATGAAATTTAAGGCTAAAGCCATAGGCACCAGTGAAATTGCCATAAAAGATAAACCTGAAATTTATGATTTTGAGTCGGGACTTGACATGTCGGTATCCAGCAACCGTCTGGATATCAGTGTAACAGCACCGAAGACGGCCTCGGATAATGCCGATCTGAAAAGTTTAAAAGTAAGTCCGGGTAAATTATCACCAGGGTTTGACAAAGCAATAACCGAATATAAGGTAGATTTAAAATATGAGGTGGAAAAACTGGTTCTTAGTGCCGTCCCGGAAGATGAAAATGCAAATGTAACGATAAATGGTAATGAAAATTTGATAGTAGGTAATAATAAAATTACTGTAAAAATAAAAGCGGAATCCGGTGATACAAAGGAATATATTATTACGGCAATACGGGCGGAGGGAGAAAATCAGGAAACCGGAGAAATAAATGAAACAGAAGGAGCCGGTAATAACAAGGATACGGATACTGCGGAATATAATAGTACCCGGAACAAATCTGCGGACATCGGAAATCTGATAATTCTAAAAGACGGTGATGACCTGTACATCCAGAATGGTTTCCGCTACCGTATCCTGGAACCGGAAGAAGATGTAGCCATACCGGAAGGGTATATCAGAACTTCCCTGATAATAGATGATGTTACCGTAACCGCCTATACCCTGGCAAATGACCTGGATAATGACTTCCTGCTCCTCTATGCGGTGAATGATGACGGGGAATCAGGCTTTTACCAATATGACAGGACCGAAGGTACGTTACAGCGCTATGTCAAAGGCAGGGAAGGTAGTAAAGTAGTCATGTCGGAAGAATTGGTCAAGTCAGAAGATTATAAGGCAAAACTGACCGCCATGGGAATCGTATTGGCCGTATTGGGTTCCGTATGTATCATCCTTTCGGTGGCATTAATACGGATTTATCTGAAGAAAAAGGAACAGTGACAGATATCCCTGGAAAAAAACGTATAATATACGCTCAGGATTTTCGGTTCAAAGAGGATAAGTTTCAGATATGCAGGGGGTTAAGTTTATCTTGACATTAAATTTTATTCTGTTATACTGTGAGTATAACAAATATAACGAACAAACAGGAGGTGGATGATTTGATAGTAAGGATTGATTTTAACAGCGATGAAGCTTTTTATATCCAACTTCGCAATCAAATCATTTTCGGGATTGCTAATGCAGAGTTCAGAGAAGGAGATAATCTGCCTTCGGTTCGGGAATTAGCAGAAGATATAGGAATTAACATGCATACGGTAAACAAAGCATATACTATGTTAAAGCAGGAAGGGTATGTAAAACTTGACCGCAGAAAAGGTACCGTAGTGGCAATCAGTGCCGATAAATATAAAGCAATGGAAGAATTAATGAATGATATGAAAGTGGTATTGGCAAAAGCTGTATGTAAAAATATAAGTTGTGAAGAAGTCCATGAAATAGTTAACAATATATTTTATGAATTTTCCTCAATAGATAAATAGTAACAGGATCATATTGAATAGGAGGTAGTTACTATGTTATGTGATAAATGTAAAAAAAATGAGGCGAAGATATACTACACCGAAATTATCAATGGCGAAAAGACAGAGCAGCATTTATGCGAAGAATGTGCTACAGAATATACCTCTTTTCCCATGGGAACAGCTTTTATGGATCCGGAAATAACGTTAGGCAGCCTGCTGTCAACGATTTTAGGAAATTATTATAATAACCCGCATGGTACGGAACACACGGAAAAAGAAATCCACTGTGACGGCTGCGGTATGACATATTCTGAATTTATGCGGGACGGAAGATTCGGATGTGCCCAGTGTTACGACAGCTTCCAAAAGATTCTGGAAAAAAGCATAAAAAGTATACAGGGTTCCGATACCCATACCGGTAAAAAACCGAAAGGATTTGAGACCAAAACGCAGAAACTGGTAAAAGAATTATCCGAACTGGATAAGCTGTCCATACGCCTGCAGGATGCCATCGAGAAAGAGGAATTTGAAGAAGCCGCTAAATTAAGAGATAAGATACGCCAGCTGAAAAAGGAGGAGATGAACAATGCTTAAATGGTATAAAGAAGCAGGCCAGAATAATGACGTTGTAATCTCCAGCAGGGTAAGGCTTGCACGTAATTTAAAAGACTACCCTTTTTCCGCGAAACTTTCCGAAAAACAGGCAGAGGACCTGGTGGAGAAAGTGAAAGAGGCAACCCAGATCATTGAATCCCAGGCCACTAAGAAATTTTACAGCTGCAGTGCGGATATACTGGGTGATACGGAGAAAACCGCCATGGTTGAAAGGCATATCATAAGTCCCCTGCTGGTATCAAAAGAGCAGAATACCGGCCTGATACTGTCAGAGGATGAAAGCATCAGTATCATGATTAATGAAGAAGATCATATAAGGATTCAATCCATTACGGGCGGGATGAATATTAGGGAAGCTTTTCAGGCCGCCAATAAAATCGATGACATCACCGGTGAAATTTTTGATTATGCCTACCATGAAAAATACGGTTATCTTACCTCATGCCCTACCAATGTTGGTACCGGATTAAGGGCGTCCTATATGATGTTTTTACCTGCCCTGACAGTTGCCGGTAAGATCATTAAACTGGCGGAAGAATTAGGGCAGTATGGTATTGCTTTAAGGGGAACCTATGGCGAAGCTTCCAAAAGTGTCGGCAGCCTGTACCAGATTTCTAACCAGAAAACTTTAGGAAGTACGGAAAAAGAAATAATGGAAGCCCTGGACCGCATTGTGGAACAGGTGATGAAGCAGGAACGCAGGCAGAGGGAATATATACTGACCAACAATTTTGATGAATTTGAAGATAAGGTACATCGTTCTTACGGAGTATTAAAATATGCAAAACAGTTATCTTCCACAGATGCAATGACTTTGCTTGCACAGTTAAAGCTGGGAACGGATATGAACCTGATTAACTTAGGGGATCATTACAACATACATGAATTAATGATGGAGATTCAGCCGGGCAATTTACAATGCCAGCTGGATAAAAACGTAGGAAGTATACAAAGGGATAAATACAGGGCAGATTATATCCGTAAGAAACTGCCGGAACCCGTATAATCCTGCTAAAGAACAGGCAGTAGCAAAGCGGATTCTTAAATCGGCTTTGACAGCAGATAAATAGACGGAAGACAGCAATTACGGTACTTCCGGAAAGATCAGAACAGGAGGCTACTATGAACGAAAAATATACGGAAAATGCGAGAGCAGCAATTACCTATGCAACGGAAGTAGCATATAAATTATCCCACAATTATGTAGGGACTGAACACCTGCTTATCGGTTTATTGGAAGCAGACGGAGTTGCGTCCAAAGTATTAGAGAAGAATGGAGTAGATGTAGATAAAGTCGTTGAATTGGTAAACCAGCTCATTGCCCCCAATACAACCATGGAAACCGTTGAAGTGGACGGATTTACCCCGAGGGCAAAAAGGATTCTGGACCAGAGTTTTAAGGAAGCTGTCCGCTTAAAGGCACAGTTAGTCGGAACAGAGCATATTTTAATTGCCCTGATCAAAGAGTCCGACTGTATCGCTGTCAGATTATTAAATACCTTAGGTATTAACGTACAGAAACTGTATGTGGATATACTGACCGCAGTTGGTGCGGATATGAGTACCGCAAAAAATGAGTATGCCGCCAGCAAAGGAAAAGTAAAGGCAAAATCAAGTACCCCTACCCTGGATCAATACAGCAGAGATCTGACGGAATATGCAAGGGAAGGTAAATTGGATCCCGTAATCGGCAGGGAGAATGAAATCCAGCGTGTTATCCAGATATTAAGCCGCAGGACGAAAAACAACCCTTGTTTAGTCGGCGAACCCGGTGTCGGTAAGACCGCAATCGCAGAAGGCCTTGCCAGAAAAATTGTGGAAGGAAACATTCCTGAAATCATAAAAGATAAACGAGTTTTAACCCTTGATTTATCCGGAATGGTAGCAGGTTCAAAATACAGGGGTGAATTTGAAGAAAGAATCAAAAAGGTAATCAGCGAAGTTATGAATGACGGTAATGTACTTCTTTTTATAGATGAAATCCATACCATAATCGGTGCCGGCGGGGCGGAAGGTGCAATCGATGCCTCCAATATATTAAAACCTTCTCTGGCAAGAGGGGAACTGCAGCTGATCGGAGCCACTACAAGGGAAGAATACCGTAAGTACATTGAAAAGGATGCGGCTTTGGAGCGCAGGTTCCAGCCTGTGGTCGTAGAAGAACCTTCCGAAGAGGAAGCTCTTCTTATATTAAAAGGTTTAAGGGACAGCTACGAAGCACACCATAAAGTAAAAATTACCGATGAGGCCTTGGAAGCTGCCGTAAAAATGTCAAGCAGGTATATCAATGACCGTTACCTGCCGGATAAAGCCATTGATTTAATGGACGAAGCAGCTTCAAAGGTTAGGTTAAGCACATTTATTACTTCACCGGAAGTAAAGGAACTGGAATCCGAAATTGCCGGCCTGGAAGAAGAAAAAGAACTGGCAATCAAAAATGAAGAATATGAAAAAGCCGGTGAAATTAAAAAACAGCAGGAAGATCTGAACAGCCGCTTAAATGCTCTGCAGGTCAGAACGGAAAAAGAAAGGCAGGATACCATGCTGATCGTAGGAGAGAATGAAATTGCCGACATCATATCCAGCTGGACCAAAATCCCGGTCAGAAAATTAGCCGAAGAAGAATCCGAACGCTTAAGGAATCTGGAAAATATACTCCACGAGAGGGTAATCGGACAGGAGGATGCGGTATCCGCGGTATCAAAGGCAATCAGGAGAGGGCGTGTAGGATTAAAAGATCCAAACAGGCCCATCGGTTCCTTCTTATTCCTCGGACCTACCGGTGTTGGTAAAACCGAACTTTCCAAAGCTCTGGCGGAAGCCATGTTTGGCAGTGAGAATTCCATGATCCGCGTCGATATGTCAGAATATATGGAAAAGCACAGTGTTTCCAAACTGATCGGTTCTCCTCCGGGATATGTAGGTTATGACGAAGGTGGCCAGTTAAGTGAGAAAGTAAGGCAGAATCCTTATTCCGTGATCCTCTTTGATGAAGTGGAAAAGGCCCACCCGGATGTATTCAATATTCTTCTTCAGGTATTGGATGACGGGCATATAACCGACGCACAGGGCAGGAAAGTCAGCTTTAAGAATACCATAATCATTATGACTTCCAATGCCGGGGCCCAGAACATTATATCCCCGAAACGGTTAGGGTTTGCCTCTGTAACCGATGAAAAAGAAGATTATAAAAAAATGAAGGACGGTGTAATGGAAGAGGTAAAAAGAATTTTTAAGCCGGAATTCATAAACCGTATTGATGAGATGATTGTTTTCCATTCTTTATCCAAGGATGATATCAAGAGCATTGTGGGTATTATGTTAAAAAGTATTGCGAAAAGGTCTAAACAGCAGATGAACATTAACATTGAAACAACGGATGAAATTATCGGCCGCATTGTGGAAATCGGTTTTGACCAGAATTATGGTGCAAGGCCGCTGCGCAGGGCAATACAGACCCATATCGAAGATAAACTGGCAGAAGAGCTCCTGGAAGGAAATCTTCATAATGGAGACACCGCGTTAGTACAACTTTTCGACAAAGACATCAAAATTTCCAAAAAATAATTCAATTCTTGTGCATATATTAGTAGAAATCGTCATGCAAATATTATATAATAGAGTAAGCTTTAAAAAAGCTCTGATATAACATGTTCCATTTAATAAATGCCTGGAATAAGAAAAAGTTTGTGACTGTTCAGTCACAAAAGTTCTTCATATCCATATGATTCGATTTGCAGCCGGTAGTACTAAGGCTTTAAATCATTTGGTGAAGATGAATCGAAAGAAGTATTTAACGAAATTAGGAGGATATAGCATGTCAGTAATCGATGAATTGATACGTGAAGAAAGCAATGGGACAATCAGTTTTGGCAATTACGAATTAACAGTAAAATCAAAGGTAGCTGATTTTGAGCATAACGGAGATTTATATAAGGTAAAAACATTCAAAGAAATTACGAAATTGGAGAGGAATGGAATGTTCGTATATGAATCTGTTCCGGGAACTGCCGTAGAAAATTTAGATATAACCGAAAAAGAAGTAAGATTTTCTGTAGAAGGACCTGAAGATGCACAGATTACCTTGGAACTGGAAGCAGAGAAAGAATATAAAATCTATATCGATGATACAAATGTAGGAAAGATGAAAACTAATTTAGGCGGGAAACTTATGTTTAGCGTGGAATTAGGGCAAAATAATAAATCAGTAATACGGGTAGTAAAGCTACAATAGTATTCCTATGATTTGATTTTAATAACTGGAACTGTTTTAGGAGCCGAAAGCCCTTAAAACAGTTCCTTCTGTTTAAGGAGGAAATTATGGCAAAAAACAGGACGGTTTTCTTCTGTAAGGAGTGCGGTTTTGAAGCATCCAAATGGATGGGACAGTGTCCGGCCTGTAAGGGGTGGGATACCTTTACCGAAGAACCGGTGGTAAAGAAAAGCAGTAAGGGGCATACCGGTTTCGTGAAAACGGAGCCGGAACTTTTATCCGAAGTGGCAACGGTGGAAGATGAGAGGATACTGACCGGAATCCATGAATTTGACAGAGTTTTGGGAGGAGGGATCGTGATTGGCTCCCTGGTCTTAGTCGGCGGGGATCCGGGTATAGGAAAATCGACCCTTTTACTTCAGATGTGCAGGGAATTATCCGATAAACAAATTAAGTTATTGTACATATCCGGGGAGGAATCTTTAAAACAGATAAAAATGAGGGCGGACAGGTTGGGGTCCTTCCAGGGCGAATTATTATTATTGAGTGAAACCAATTTGGACAGTATTGAAGATACCATACGCAAATTAATGCCCCAGATTGTAATTATAGATTCCATACAGACCATGTATAAGGAAGAAATCGGTGCCGCACCCGGCAGCGTAAGCCAGGTCAGGGAAACGACGGGCATTTTAATGCATTTAGCCAAAGGCCTTGGGATCTCCATATTTATCGTCGGGCATGTGACAAAGGAAGGAGTGGTGGCAGGACCAAGGGTTTTAGAACATATGGTTGACACGGTATTATATTTTGAAGGGGAGAGTAAAGCTTCTTACCGTATCCTCCGGGCTGTGAAAAACCGTTTTGGTTCCACCAATGAAATCGGCGTATTTGAAATGCGGGATAAGGGATTGGAGGAAGTGAGCAATCCTTCCGAGTTCATGCTGCAGGGCAAGCCGGAAGGGGAGCCGGGTTCTGTTGTAACCGCTTCCATGGAGGGCACCAGGCCAATATTAGTTGAAGTACAGGCATTGATCAGCCAGACTAATTTTAATATGCCAAGAAGAACGGCAGCCGGAACGGACTATAACCGGGTAAACCTTTTAATGGCCGTACTGGAAAAAAGACTGGGAATTCAGATGTCTGGTATGGATGCCTATATCAATGTTGCAGGGGGTATGAGAATTAATGAACCGGCTTTGGACCTGGCAATTGTCATGGCCATATTATCCAGTTACAAAAACCGGTCGTTGGACAGTAAAACCATTTGTTTTGGTGAAATTGGACTTACCGGCGAAGTGAGGGCTGTCAATATGGCGGAACAGCGTGTCATGGAAGCCGGCAAAATGGGGTATAATGTGGTATTGCTTCCGCAGATTAATAAAGAAAATATCAGTAATACGAATGTTAAATTAATCGGGGTAAGAAATATCCGTGAGATAATAAATCTATTTTCGTAACGGATCAGACAGGCACCTATTTTCTTGACTTTATAATAGAAAATTACACAGGAAAAAGTGGAGGTATTAACAATGGCATGTACAAAAGATTGCGAGGAATTGAAATTACTTATGAAACAGCAGGAGGAATTCATACACAGTATCGGTGGGATTATGGAAAACCTGGATTCCTCACAGCTAAAGGTGGAGAAGAATGCTTTTGATGCAATTAACAGCTCGGACACATCTCTTAATTTAGTGAAAGAAGGAATCCGGTGTGTGGATGATCTGCTGGATAAAATTAATTTGCTGCATACGGCAGTAGAGAATTCCTCAGAGAATATGAACCAGATGAAAAATCTTTCGAATATGATTGAAGGATTTGCAGCAGTAATTGGAGGAATCTCCAATAAAACCAATATGCTTTCTTTAAATGCCTCCATTGAAGCCGCAAGAGCCGGGGAACAGGGCCGGGGGTTTGCCGTTGTAGCCGGTGAGGTCAGGAACCTGGCGGCACAGTCCTCACAGTCTTCAAAAGAAATTTCGGAAACCATACAGTCCATTCAGACCTTTGTTACGGAAACTGTGGAAGCCATGAATCATATTTATGGGATCGTGGAGAGGCAGAATTCCATGGTAAGTGACGTTAAGACGGTTTTTCAGAAGATCCTTAAAGCAGCTTACATATCCAATGACGTCTCAAGAAATATGGAACATGAAATTGCCTATCAGAGAGATATAACGGACAGTGCGAAGAATACCATCGGTTCTATTCAGCACATTAAAGAACAGGTCGATGCCTTCCAATAGTCTATAAAGCAATAGTCTATAAAGGCGGGAAGAGGACGCCTATTTTCTGGTATCCTCTTCTCCTTCTGCTACGATTTGTTCCAGGACATGCATCAAATCATAGATATTGTTAAGCTGTACGTCCCGTTCCAGTATGGAATTTTTTAATTCAATTGGCAGGGATTCAAATTTTTCCCTGATTGCCGGAGCAACATGCGACATAAAATCACCTCTTTATTAGTTTGTCCGAAAGAAGTTTTTTCATGTATGTAAAGATAAAAAATTTGAAGATTTTTTACCCATGTGCAAAGGACAGGGCAGGAACGCTCCGGTACATCTTTTCATCTTTTATCTATATTTTCTTGTCCATAGCTTCTTATCCATATTTATTTTAAGTTAATTTTACTGATTTTTTCTTTTAATTTTAAGCTGTCGTTTAAATGTACAATTTGATGCCTGGTTACGGGCATCTGCAAAATTCCCGAAACATCTTTTTTCCCCCAGAAATCAAGAAGCCACATGGAGTCGGGGTGGCTTGTTACACCGCCTTCCTCCCGGATACGTTCCAGCCTGTCCTGGGATATTTTCCTTTTTAAATCGGAAGGAGTTAAATATTTTAGTACCTTCTGGGTCTGCAAGCCGACGGCATTCCGATAATTTCTTAATTCCTCTTTATCCACGGACCGGCTGAAATGAATGATTTCTTCATCGGTCATGGCGTTTCCGGTGTCCCGAACGGTAATTTTTAATTTATCCAGCCAGCCATCATTTAAAACCTGGTTCGTATTCTGGACCAGGATATTAATGGTCAGGTCTTCAATTCTTGCAATATGCCAGAGATTCCAGGCTATGGTAACATCTTTATCCGTAGGCATGATCGTAAAAGCTTCTTCGCTTAAACCTTCCAATACTTCATCTGCCAAGGTTTTTTCCTTAACGGAAGACATTGAGGAGAGGTGGACAAATTTATGCATGTCCATGCATAAATGAACTGCTTCCTCAAATTTATCCTTATTTTTCAGCAGATCCTTTAACAGGGCCTGTCTTGGATTCCAATCCTTTGCAGCACGAAACATATTTTTTACCTGATTTTATTCCCTTTCGTTCATGATTTTAATTTGGCACATTTTCATTGCTTCCAGAGCATTTTTATGGCTCGTTGGTGTAACGCCCGCACAGCAGGAGGCATCTACCGTAACCGGTACTTCCGGCAGCAGGTTTTTTACCAGCAGGGCGTTTGATATAACACAGATATCCGTACAGAGTCCGGCTAACTCTACCTCGTCAACCGTATCATATACGCCATTTATCAGGTCTTTCGCCAATTCACCGGAGCCAAAGGTAATCTTTTCATAGATTTTATAAGGATTTTTATCAATAGACTCCTGAATTTTACTGTTGAGTTTCCAACCGTCGGAGTGTATGATACAATGCTTTACCGGCAGATTTTTACCCTCCTGGGTATTAAGGTAATTATCGTAATGGGTATCCATGGTAAAGATTATCGGATCACCGTTTTTTTCATATTCTTTTATTTTCTCTGTCACCTTATCTACAATCCGGACGGCTTCCCCGGTCCCTAAAGCCCCGTCAATAAAATCATTCTGCATATCCACCACAATTAATAATTTTCCCATTGGTTTACTCCTTTCACTAAGCACAGCCTAAGGACAGAAAGGTTCAGCCTCAATATCCCATGGCTTTTTTAACAATCTCCATCTTTTCTCTTGAGGTAAGTAATTCCAATAATTTAAATCCGACTCCGGCAGCGGTTTCCGGGCAATAAGATGTAATAATATTATTATCGACCACAATGGGCTCATTCAGGACGTTAACCCCGAATTCCCTCAGCTGATTTTGTCTTAAGCCTCCTTTAAATTGATAGGTTGTGGCCTTTCTGCCTTTTAAAATACCGCTTTTGCCAAGGGGCAGCGCACCTACGCATACGGATGCGATAATTTTGCCACTGGCATTAAAGTCCCGGATCAGCTGAAGGAATTTATCATGATAGGCATCTTCATAAAATCCGAATTCCTCAAATCCTCCGGGCAGCGCAAGTGCTTCATAGTCATCCACGGTGACGTCCTCAATTAATAAATCAACCGTTACCGGAACATGAAAGGTACTGATAACCTGTTTACGGAATCCACAGGTTACCACCTGTATATCATTACCGTAATCATTCCGTGCCCAGCCCAAAATATCAATAAACGGACTGAATTCCATAATTTCAAACCCTTTCGGTAAAAATAGTAACACTTTCATTCTTTATCCCTCCTGATTGACCTGCTTCTCAAAACCTGGCATGCTGCTGTTGCCGATAACTAAAAAGCAGCCTTTCAAATGTTAATATGGATATTATAACCGAAGTCGGGAGGTACTACAATATTTACCATATATTTAGTTTGTAAAATATATTCGTATTATACAAATTCTTTATTAACCTATCAGGGAAGTGGGGCTGGAGTGCGCATCAATGCCGCAAAGCGGCGCATACTATGGGAGCCTGCGGACATAGCATAATAAAAACCTGTATCAAAACTTATAAGTTCCGTGACTTACAAAAAAGTAAGTGTAAAAACATATAAGTTCTGATACAGGTTCTAGATAAATTTAAAATATTTAAAGACCGTTTCTTTTTTCCTGCAATACGATCCGCTGTATACTTTTTTCTGATAAAAAGTATTGTTTGGCAAGTTCGGTTATCTTTAATCCGTTTTTGTAACCTGCGTAAATTTCTGCATTCCGTTTCTGAATCCAGAGCTTTGAATTGGTGGTTTCGCCCCAGCTTTTCCTTTTATCACTTTTTCTGGGGATATATAAATAACCGCCGTCTACATACTCCTGAATTAATTCCAATACTTCCTGCGGTAAAACATGATCAGCCTTTATATAGCTCATAGTGCTCCTCCTTGAATAAAAATACAAAGATCGAGCAAAGGCTATTAATTTATGATTTTTAATATGCAATAGCCTTTGCTATGCACAAATAACATATCGTCTCATATAAAAAATCCCCTTTCCCAAACAGTTAACAGGTTTCTTTCATTATAATACAATAGAATTATTGGGAAAGCAAACAAATTCTTAGTGACATATGGGTTCTTTGTTACAGGTCAGAATGGCGGCTGAACTGTAACGGTTCTTTCTCTGGAACTATATGCCGCCAGGAGATACCGGAAATCCATGAAATGTTAACAATGTTCATTCCTGCGTTTATCGGTGTTATTGGCTTATTTTTATCATGTCACATAAAATACGGGGTTGTTTCATATGATGTAACAATAAATCAGTAGAACGTATTATTCAGTCGAACCGGGAAAAGAGTGTAGGAGTGTGTATGAAAAATCATTGCACCGTTCTGAACGCTCCACTTTGCGGCATGCTGCATCGTAATTTTGGGAACGTAGCCCCGCTGCGTACCCAAAACAAGTTCCTTGCCTTCCACAAAGTGGAGCATCCAGTCCGGCACAAGCATTTTTCAAACACGCTCTGGAACCGCAGAGTCGGAATAGCCACGTAACAAGGAGGAAAATATGGATTTTTCGCAAAGCAGGACTTTTGTGAATTTGCAGAGCGCATTTGAAGGTGAATTGATCAGCAGCAGCAAATATGAAATATATGGTATAAGAGCAAGAGATGAAGGTTACCAGCAAATTGGATATGCCTTTGATGTCATATCCAGGTATGAAAGGGAGCATGCAGTTATATGGTTAAGGCTGTTAAATAATGGGGAACTTCCGGGTACCTTGCAAAATCTTATAGAAAGTGCTGATGAGCAAGATTTTAGAGGCAATAATTTATACCGTGATTATGCACAGGTAGCCAGGGAGGAAGGTTATAACTCGATTGCCGCTTTGTTTGACGGAGTTGCCAATATAGAGTTAAACAGTGAAGTCATCTTCCGGACTTTTGCAGATGAGATTCAGACTAATCAGGTTTTTTGCAAACCCCAGGAGGTATTATGGGTATGCATTAACTGCGGAAATATTATGGGCGGATTATGTGCTCCGGCTGTATGCCCGATATGTGGATTTCCCCAGGGTTATTATCAGGTATACGATACCGCTTATTAAGCCATATTAGGGGGCTGTTGTAAAATGCTTGGAGTCTTAAGCTAAATGTATATTATACACCCAATCCTTTAGTTAGAGGCGTTCAAGCTATTTTGTAACAGCCCCCTTTTACGAATAATATATGACATTAAAACCACGATTAACTCCATTTACAATCGTATTTTCATAAGTTATAATTGATTTCGGATTATAAATCCGGCATTACTCCTTCTGACAGGTGATAAGCCGGTTGCAATTTGGGACAAGCCAAACACAAAAGCCGTATCCTGCGGATACAGGCAGGGATAAATCAAAATCAGGAAGATACGATATGGAGGTATTTATATAAGAATGCTAGACAACTTAATGTTTATCAACAGTTTTTTATTAGCAAAGCTGCGCAGGATCTACTTTATGGCATTACCTGAAAATAAAAATGACTTTAAGAAAAGCAGGGTGTGCTTTACGGTGGGAGACAGTGCGGTCCAAACTATTGTGCAGCTTTCCGGGGGTGCATTTTTTGCAACCTTAATGAAATTCTGCGGCATATCCGATGCAAATATCGGAATTATTACCTCCCTGGTGAGCCTTGCCGCCATATCACAAATCTTTCTGATCAATTATTTTAAAAAATTAAAAAAATACAAATTTTTAGTATGTTTTACGGCCCTGCAGAGGTTACTGTTCACTGTAATCTATTTTGTACCGCTATTACCATTAAGCAGTACGAAAAAAGCTGTCCTGATCGTGATCTTATATTTTACCGGACAGATATTTGTGCAGATAGGTGCCCCGGCATCCCAGGACTGGATTGCCAGCCTGGTTCCAGGCAGACTGAGGGGAAAGTATTTTTCCATCAAGGATTCCATTGCCGTATTTGTGGTATCCAGTACTATGTTAATTGGGGGAATCATTTTAGACTTTTTTAAGTCCCGTAATCTGGAAACCGGATTTATTATAATAGGAACATTAATATTTATTCTTGTGGTAATTAATGTGACTGCATTTTCTAAAATGAAAGAACCGAAGATTTCATATATGAATCAGGACGGAAAGGAAATGCATGGCAGGCTTGCCAAAAAAGCCAGGGCCAACGAAAAGCCGGGAAAGGAAAAAGCAATTTTTGCTGAAATAAAAGATGCTTTTTGCAACCGTAAATTCAGAAAGGCTTTCATTTTACAAAGCCTGTATACCCTGTCTTTCTACATATGCCTCCCTTTTAACTCCAGCTATCAAATCAAGGAATTGGCATTGCCTTATACCTTTATTATGCTTATCGGCTTTATTGCGAATTTGTACAGGATTTACATTTCGCCGAAGTTAGGACGGCTGGCGGATAAATACGGAATGGCCAGATTATTAAGATATACCTTGTTTGCCCTGGGGCTGAACATGTTTACCAATGCATTAACCGTACCGGGCAATGCCTACCCGTTATTTATCTTAAGCCAGGTAATAGCCTCCACTGCATGGGCTTTTGTCGGTATTGGTTTATTTGGAGTCCAATTGGACTTTTTCCAGAATGAAAAAAGGATGATCTGGCTTACTTTGGTATCCTCTATTTCAGGGGTTTTTGGCTTTTTTGTTTCCATTTTCGGCGGTTCATTACTGAACTTCCTGCAAAAAAGCGATCTGCAGATAAACGGTGTTCCCATATATGCACAACAGGTACTGAATTTCCTTGGTTTTATAATTATGCTGTTTACCGTATGGTATATACGGTTTCATATTGAAACGGAGAAGATCGATACCAATCATAAGGATGGCAGGGTAACCTTGTAAACTACCTTATTTATAAACAGACTTTACATTAAGTAAGCCTGACTTCTCAAGTAAGCCTGACTCCAGCCTGCAGAGGAGGGGATCAGGCTTATTTGAGAAGTGGAAGTTGTGGCCCCGGGTAAAGTCGGTCCGATTAGAAGGGGATTATTATATATTGTCATTTCTTAAGCTTTCATAGGTATTATAGATATCAATGATCCCGTATCCCCATTCTTTATTGGGATAAGTAATATTCGGATCTCGTTTCGCACCCCGTAATAATAAATTTTTTATTTCGATGGTACTGAAATGATTATAATTACCTTTAATAATGCCCCATTCCAAAAGCATTGCAGTGATTCCGGCGGTATGGGCTGCGGCCGCACTGGTCCCGGAGGCAGTGATATAGGTATTGTTTAATCCCGGTCCGATGAGTTCTACGCCCGGAGCGGCCAGAGAGGGGGAAATATTGCCGTTGCGCATATACCCCCGGCTGGCATTGATATATAAACTCTGCCTGATATGGTCATAGGCGGTTACGACTATGGGTATGAAAGTATTTCCAGGGGAAGTTAAGGTATATTCCGGATCGGGCCTTAAAAAATAAGTCTGATCCGAGATAAATTGATGGATAGGCAGCCATACGTGGTAATTTACCGTCAGATTGCCGCTTGAATAAATACGGAAACGCCATATTCCTTCCGTGGGAGATTTAAATCTCAGCAGGATAAGTTCATCACCGGACTGTGCTTCCACAACCTGATAATCCAGGTTAATAACGGTTTTTTCAAAAATAAAATGGATTTCCCTGGTTTCCGCTATTCTGGCCGGTATCCGGGGAATGTATTCCCCCGTTGGGGAGAGGATATCGATGGAGAAGGTACTTGGTCCGATCCCCCATATTTCCATGGTAAATCCCATTTCATTCGGACCTACCTTTAATTCTACCGTATCGTATTCACTGCCGCTGCTTACCGTACCGTAATAGTGATGCCCCCGGTTTCCTTCATTCCCGGCTGCAATTACCACCGCAATACCGGACTGCGCTGCCAGAGCGGAAAGATAATTGCTTAAAGCATCTCTTTCATCATGGGCCCCCTGGGAGGTTCCGACACCAAGGAACAGGGAAAGGGGCCGCATATATTTACTTGCCGTATCGACAAGGTATTTTATACCGTACATAAGGTCATTTTTCTGATAACAGGTTACATTATGGGGAATATGCCAGAAATCCCTTATATTATTCTTGGCGGGTTTCAATTTCACAACAATAATTTCAGAATCCGGAGCAGCGCCGGAAAAGCTGTTTTCATCGCTTCTGGTACCGGCCGCAATACCGGCTAAAAATGTTCCATGACCGTTTTCATCCGTACTTGGGACGATGGACAGGGGATCATTACTGGCAAGAGCCAGGTTTATATGTTCTTTGGTATATTCCGTTCCGTAAGGAAAACCTTCCGGGGCAGATTCACTTTGAATGGTCTGGTCCCAGATGGAAATTATCCTTGTGGTACCGTCGGCATTTTTAAAGGCTTCATGGGTATATTCTATACCGGTATCAATAATCCCTATAAGAACGCCCTGTCCACGCAGGTTTAAACTGGGTATATTACGTGCTCTTTCTATGCCCGAGGCCGCAATACTTGCTATGTCCAGGAGTCCATAGCAGCTTGGGTAAGTACCGTATCCGTACAAATGAATAAAATCTTTGGGCACTTCGGCCACAGGCGTATATACATTAACAATATCGTAATTAATCATATTATAGCAGACATTCAGCTTGGTACTGATATCTTCAAAAGGCTGCCCGTATTTTAACATAAAGTCAGCATAATTATCACTTAGTATCCGATCCCTGCATTCCTGATCCAATGTCTCTCATCTCCAGATAAAATCATTTATGAAATAAAAAAATGTGACTGAATGTTTACGAAAAAGTAAATCATTCTTATTATTATCCATTATATGGGGTTTTAAGATAAAACATACGGATGAAATGAAAAGCCCTATGCTGCTGGGTGGGCGCACAGGGCAAATTTTGGGATGTTATACCGGGGAGCATAACGACTACATGATAGCATAAGTTTAAATGGAAAGCAATGCTAAAATATACCAAAAATAAACAGAGAAACAAAGGAAAATCGTGCAAAAGTCCAAATCAATGTTATATACTTGTAAAAAAGTGCGGAAATATTCCATTTGACAGCAGAATGCTGCAAAATACTGCAAAAAGAATACGGAAGGAAAAACATATTCATAAAATATTCTTGACAATTAAAACAATTCATTGTATTATAATTAAGCAGTGTTGAGTGCCAATACATAGGGGATTGGTCAAATGGTATGACAAGGGTCTCCAAAACCTTTAGCGGGAGTTCGATTCTCTCATCCCCTGTTGTCAGACATTATCGGAATGGATAATGTCTTTTTTTATGTAAAACGGGTGTTGTTTACGGCAATGAGGCATTAACTATCAGCCAGAAGCAGCGAGGTTTCAGTAAAAACCCTTCTTAACTCTTATTATATGGATTATCCAAAATGTGTTTAACTTTGTGTACCTCTTCTTTTGTACAAACTTCCCTGCTGTATCTGGCTTTTTCGTAATAAGCCGTCAGCTCCTTTACCTTTTGGGTATCAACATTCCCGGACAATTCTTTCTCCCTGCCAAGTGCATATTCGGATAATTGGCTGGGGGTAAGGTTCCCAGGAAGATCGTCATTTTTCCTGTGTGAAGTAACTGCCCTGTAAATTAGCTTTCGGATTTTATCGTTATTGGAACGGCCGAAGATTCCGCCAAACCTTTTTGCCGCAGCCTGAGGAGCATTATCCTTTAGTACCTCCCGGCTGTCAAAGGGAGATATGAATTCGGTTTTATCCTGGAAGTAATTGTTTTTATTCTCATAAAAACGCTGGTAAATTCGGTAAAGGCCGTACAGGATCAGTGCTATCACCCCGGCTATCAGGGCAATGGTAAACAGAACGGATAAGATATTCTGGATATACTGCCAGATCAGAGACGGCGGATTAGCCTCCCCAAAATCAAGGGGAGGGGCTCCCTGCTCCGGCTTTCCGTTTTCCGTTGGGGCCGGCTTCTCCTTCCCGTTAAACAGAGCAAAAAAAGCCCGTAATAATACTAACAGGAAGCTTCCGGCCAGGGATAAAAGTTCCTTTAGGGGCAGCCTGGTAAAGAACAGCATTACTATGATACAGAAACTGCTAAAAAATAATATTAATACATGATTGGTATTCCGGATCTGCTTGATCGGTACATTGGCCATATTGCTGTGATTCTGAAAAAAACCTTCAAAGTTTATCAGATACATATTAAGTAAATACAAAAGGACAAAGAGTATCACCAGTAGAAGAATAAGGTTGTTCAGACCGGTAATCCCCAGATAATCGTTCAGCAGGTACATGGCTGCAAATACGGCCAGTAACAGCAGGGAAGAATTGGTTTTTCTTGGAGCGTCCTCCCGTAATTTACTACTTAGTGCAAATATGGTCAGTAAGACCAGATATACCGTATAAAAGGCAAATATAAAGGCATTGGCGGCAGTAAAGGTATAGGCGGCCGCCATTATAATATGAAGGGCCAGAAAAGACCAGATATGTTTCACATATTTCCGGATGGAATAGGAAAGGAAGGGTGCCGGTAACAGGATAAATGTATTCATAACGAGACCGGTCTCTTTGGTTGTAAACAAAACGGCGATTCCAATAAGGGTAAAAGAAGCCAGAAACTTAAGCAGTATATTAATTAAATCTATCAATAAGTGATATTGCCTGTTATTCATAAAAACTCACTTTCCTTTCCAATTAATAAGTAAGGGATATTTTATTGGGGGCTTACTTCCCAGGGGATTACATAGGGCATTAATTCTTCCCGGGCTTTTACGGTAACATCATGATTTACAGGGATAATCCAGGCAAAATCCCTTTTGGCTGCCGACAGGGAAGACAGAAGCTTTTGTAAATCCTCATTCTGATAAAAGGATATAAATAACAGGTAGTCGTTTTCCGAAGCATGGATGCATTCCTCCTGTATGGCCGGAACAAAGGCGGTAAGGGACTGGGCCGTATCGATCCGGGCCAGCATTTCATTTATGGCCTTCTTATGATTCATACCGGATCCGGCATGGATATTTAAAACTTCATGGGTAATAATATCCCGGGCATTGGTGTATATGGCAGCAGGAATCCCCTGGCCGGTAAAGGAGAAAGCGAAAGAGGCCGCAATGCGGATACTCTCTTCCTGAAGGTCTTCCTGCTTCCAGATCGTGTCTGATTCCAGATTTAAAAAGATCTTTACCTGCTGGGACGAGGTATAATCATTCACATTGACTTTTAAGGAGCCGGTTTTGGCAGAGGCTTTCCAGTTGACGGATTTTAAGTTATCGTAGGACTGGTATTCACGGATACTCCGAAACTCAAAAGGGTCCTCATTGATAAAGCGTTTTGTAAGTACCGTTCCCAGCATTTTGCGAAACGGTACCTGTAACCGGCTCAAATCCACCGGTTTGGGGTATACGTACAGGCTGATATCCAAATCATAACCGGCCACCGCTTCAAAGCTTACGAACATATCGGAACCTACCGCATCTATGTTGTCAATGACATAATAACCCCGATGGGCACATAAAAAGGTTAAGGTTCTGGTCAGCTTCTGGTACATCATGATGGATAATAAATCATTCCGGTAATAATTATCGGTCACGATGGAATTATTCATATCCTGGAAACATAAATACCTGGAAGTCATGAATTTCACTTTCAAGATCGGGAGCGGGAGCAGCTTTTTATTCAGGACGGTTTCATACAGCTGCAGTTCGTCCCCTTCCACGGCCCTGTCTTCCGAAAATCTTAAATCTACGGACAAGTTCTTATTCCAGTATTTATGGTACAGGTAATTCTGCAATAGATATAAAAGCAAGGCTCCTAACAGGGCTGATAGTATTTTCATGTATAATTACCTCCTGGTAAAATCCTCCGTGGGAACCGGCACTTCCGATAAAATATCATGAATTAATTCAACGGAGGAAGAGCCTTTCTGAAATTCAGTCCTTAGAATCAGGCGATGGGCGAGAACATAAGGTGCAACGGCCTGAATAAATTCAGGTGTAATGTATCGGGAGCCTTTTATGGCGGCATAAGCCTGTACCGCCCTTAAGAAAGCCAGGCTGCCTCTGGGACTGACTCCAAGGGCAATGCTTTTATGATTCCTGGTCTTATGGATGAGGGAAATGATATATTCCGTTAAGGACGGGTGTATGTATACGGATCTAATCATTTCCTGCATTGCCAGCAGGTCCTCTTTGGAACATACACTGTGGAGTTCTTCCAGGGGATTGGCATGTATAAACCGGTTTAATATGGCAACTTCATCGGGGAAAGCGGGAAATCCCATGCCGACCTGCATTAGGAAGCGGTCCAGCTGGGCTTCCGGCAAAGGAAAAGTACCGGCCGTTTCAACCGGGTTCTGGGTTGCTATGACTAAAAATGGCTGTTCTAACCGGTGGGTTACCCCATCTATGGTAATCTGTTTTTCTTCCATGCATTCTAAGAGACTGGATTGGGTTCTGGGGGTCGCGCGGTTGATTTCGTCTGCCAGAAGAATATTGGCAAAGACCGGGCCGCTGCGGAAAGTGAATTCGCCCTGCTTCTGATTATAATAATTTAGTCCGGTAATGTCCGATGGAAGAAGATCAGGGGTAAATTGGATCCGCTTAAAATCAGCGTCAATGGATTTTGCCAGGGATTTGGCAAGTACCGTCTTACCCGTACCGGGAACGTCTTCAAGAAGAATATGTCCATTAGCCAGGAGGGAAGTCAGCACCAGGTCAATTACCTCCGACTTGCCTACAATCACTTTTTCAATATTTTGCTTTATTTCACTCATTAATTCCTGCAATCTTGTAAATTCCATAATACCAGCCTTTCTTTCCATCTGTTTCTTTCGAATTTCTGTCTGCATGTATAATTCTGACATCCTCTACATTATAATACAAGGCAGGAAGAAATGGATATAGTCAAATAGCAGATATATTTTTATATTGATTGTATAAATTATACAGGTATTAAGTATTCCGACCGAATCCCCAAATGTATTAATTGTACTTATGCATTTATACACGGATTAATGATATTTGCCATGGTTTTGGAAATTGTTGAAAAATAGCGGCATGATTGTACCAAATAGTTACAAAAAATGTTAGAAATGCAAAGATGGCATTAGCCGATGTGTAGAACGGCGTTACCAATAAACCGGGAAAAATAGGTTATAATTAATAAGAACAGTATAACTGGGATTAATTTCTTGTTAAAATGGCAATAAAACCGGAAAAATCTTCTGTAATGATATAAATTTGCGTAAATTGACTTATAATATAAAACATGTTATAACATTTGTTATTGTTTATTAATTACATATGGGGCCGCAAAAAATTTGCTGTAGCTGCGGCAGTCCCATGGGGAGTTTATTTGGAGGATTATTAGAATTGGAAACAAAACAGATTAAGTTAAATACGCCGGAAGAGGTTATGGAATTTGTCAATGCTGCGGAGCAGTGTGACTTTGAGATTGATATCTACTATAACCGTATTATCGTAGATGCAAAATCTTTTCTGGGTGTCATGAGCATGGACATATCCAGGAATTTGAATGTGGCCTATAACGGTCATAATGAAAAGTTTGAAAATATTATTAAAAAATATGCACCTGTGTAAAGTTTTCAGGTATAAATAAACGTTCCGGACTGAATTTCTAGCTGCTGCGTTGTCGGAGGAACTGGCAGCTACTTGCTGCCGCCGCTGCGTCACAATTTTGGGAACGTAGCCCCGCTGCAAACGAGATATCGTTTCTTGCTTCCACAAAGTGGAGCATCCAGTCCGGCACAAGTATTTCCCCGGTTCCTCTTAAAGCCTTATCCGGAAGGTTAATAAAACCGGCCCGGTTAATCTGGATGGAAAAAATATTAACCGATACGATGTAGGTTGGATAGCCTAAATTAATTAAAGTCTTGTTAAATCTGCCGGCTTCCTGCAAAACCCATTCTCCAGGTTCCATAATCAGGCCGCTTTCTTCCGCGGCCGGTATGAATTCGGTAGGAGAGAGAAGTCCCCACTTCAAATCGTAGATTAAGTGGTGGGTAATTCACAATATCTTTACAACTTATATTAAAATTTTAGTTGAAAAAGAATTCCATAAAAGGTATACTTGTAGCATTGGATAATGCATAATCGAAAGCAGTATTCTTATTAATAATATTTCATATTATGGATTCAGAACGGAGAAATATATGTACAGGTTAATTTGCAGAGATGGTAATGCGAAACGGGGAGAATTTCATACCGTCCACGGCACGATTCAGACACCCGTGTTCATGAATGTCGGTACGGCAGCAGCCATAAAAGGAGCCGTATCCACCATGGATTTACAGGATATTAAGACACAGGTGGAATTGTCCAATACCTATCACCTGCATGTAAGGCCCGGTGACCAGGTTATTAAGAAGCTAGGAGGGCTCCATAAGTTTATGGTATGGGACAAGCCGATTCTTACGGATTCAGGCGGTTTTCAAGTCTTTTCCCTTGCCGGACTGCGCAAAATCAAAGAAGAAGGTGTATATTTTAATTCCCATGTGGACGGACGTAAAATATTTATGGGCCCGGAAGAAAGTATGCAGATACAGTCCAATCTGGCCTCAACCATAGCCATGGCCTTTGATGAATGCCCGCCCCATCCTGCAGCCAGGGAATATATGCAGAATTCGGTAGACCGGACAACGAGATGGCTTGAACGCTGTAAAAAAGAAATGGACAGGCTCAATTTAGTGGAAGACACCATTAATAAACAGCAGATGTTATTTGGAATCAATCAGGGCGGAACTTATGAGGACATACGGATCGAGCACGCCAAAAGGATTTCGGAGCTGGACCTGGACGGCTATGCCGTAGGCGGTTTGGCAGTGGGAGAATCCCATGCGGAGATGTACCGTATCCTGGAAGAGACGGTTCCCCATCTGCCCCTTCACAAACCAACCTATTTAATGGGGGTGGGCACTCCGGAAAATATTCTGGAATCCGTAGACCGGGGAGTGGATTTTTTTGACTGTGTATATCCTGCACGAAACGGAAGGCACGGCAACGCTTATACCAACCATGGAAAGATGAATTTACTTAATGCGAAGTATGAACTGGACAGCCGACCCATAGAGGAAGGATGCCGGTGTCCTGCCTGTAAGCACTACAGCCGGGCTTATATAAGACATCTGTTAAAAGCAAAAGAAATGCTGGGCTTAAGGCTTTTAGTCACCCACAATCTTTATTTTTATAATAATATGATGGAGGAAATAAGGAGTGCCATAGAACAGCAAAGATACAAAGAATATAAAAAGGCAAAGCTTGACGGTTTTGCGGAAGGTGAAGCTTAGGAATATTTTATTTGAGTCACGGAATCTTTAAGAGCAACAAAATTTTATAAAATAACAGGAGGAATTTATGAATAATCTTATTTATTTAACAACTGGAACACCCCAATCCGGAGGATTGTCCTTAGGGATGATGATTATATGGATTGTAATCATGGGAGCCGTTTTTTACTTTATGGCAATCCGTCCCCAGAAAAAACAGCAGAGAGCAATGGAAGCCCTGATTTCCACTCTGGAACCCGGTGACAGTGTCCTTACTTCCAGCGGTTTTTATGGAGTAATCATTGATGTCATGGAGGAAGTAGTTATTGTAGAATTCGGTAATAATAAAAACTGCCGTATTCCAATGAAAAAAACAGCGGTAGTTGAAGTTGAAAAACCGGGAGCTGTTACAGCAGAGAAATAATACGGATAGTTAAATAAAAAAGATATTGAGTAAAGATGTAGATCTTTATCAATATCTTTTTATTATATTTAGCAACGGCAGAATAGCAGGGGCTTTGGGTTTCAGAAGAATTTGGATAACCTCTTTTCTTATCGTTTACCAAGCCGTTCTTCCAGCTTTTCCAAAAGAGTGGCCGGAATTTTTAGATTGCCCCTTCCGATGCCAATACGGATATCCGGTTTATTGCTGCCGTGAAAATCAGAACCGCCGGTTACTGCCAGGTTATATTTATTGGCTAAATGGAGCATCCGTCCTTCGTCAAAACCGGTATTGCCTGAATATATGGCTTCCAGGCCATCTAATCCCAATTCCGTAAAATAGGAAACCATTTCCTCAATTCCCTCCAGGGTAAAGTGATAAAGGAGGGGATGGGCCAGAACGGCCAGTCCGCCGGCATTGTGGATAAGGGTTATGGCTTCTTCGGGGGATAAATATTCTCTGGGCACATAATAAGGGGAGTCGTCACCTAAATATCTGGTAAATGCATCCGAAAGAGTCTTAACATAGCCGTATTTTACCATGTACTTGGCAAAATGGGCACGGGTCAGTACCGCTTTCGAATCTTCAGCCCTTAGTTTATCTACCGTAATATCGATACCGGCTTCCCTTAAGTTTGCCGTCATCTTTTCATTTCTTTCATCCCGTTTTGACCTGGCTTTATCAAGTGCCTGTAACAAAGGCTGATTATCGGGATCCAGGAATAACCCCAATATATGGATGTCCTTTTTTTTGTATGAAACGGAAAGCTCAGTTCCGGGAATGACCCGTATGGTACTTCCGCGCTCAGCTTCCCTTAAAGCAGTTTCATTTGCTTCCTTTAATCCTGCCAGAGTATCATGGTCAGTCAGGGCAAAAGCAGACAGGTTATTGGCAATGGCAAGTTTTACAACTTCTGCAGGTGATAAAGACCCGTCAGATGCATTGGAATGAACATGTAAGTCGATTAATTTCATGATGTATTCCTTCCCTATGGATAATTCAAAAGTATGAGATCTGAGTCAGCATGTCTCCATCCGGTTACTGGAAATAATAATTTCGTGTAGGAGATTTAATTTTATTATAGCATTAATGGAATATGTTATACAATACGATTTTATCCAATTACATCTGAAAGTTATCTCCCGCCTGGAATAATTTTCTTACATGCGTTTGTCCTTATCCAGTTATTTCTCTTGGCAAATTACTCCCAACATGAAGTTTCAAGAATAGAAACATATTACTTCTAATATATTACAGTATAAATAAAGCGGAGGTTTGGAATGGACAAAGTATTGCACCGTAATTCAAGGGTTACGGTTATTTTAAGGGATCTACTGATTTCGTATATGATAACAGGGATACTGTTGCTGCTGCTGGCATTTCTTATGCTGAAAGCGGATCTGTCAGGCGGGGTCCTAAGCGGAGGTATTCTCTTAACTTACATATTATCCTCTTTAGCCGGGGGATTTCTGCTGGGTAAAAGTGCGGACCAGAAAAGATTCCTGTGGGGTTTGGGAATGGGAGCATTATACTATATCATACTGATTTTAATTTCCATATTAACGAATTCCGTTATGGGAATGGAAGCCGGCAGGGCAGTGACCGTATTGGTGATCTGCCTGTTCAGCGGTATGCTTGGAGGAATGATCAGTTAGTGTATCGGACACCATATACGGACACCATATACAAAATTTCATTAAAAAACAGCCGCAAGGGGATATGCCTTGGGCTGTTTTTTGTATTTTAGTATTTCATCGAACTTGGCCTGAAGTCGCAGGGTTTGGGGCGGCTTGCCCCAACAAGCAGTTTCTAAATCACGCCATTCAAAGAGTCAGGAAATCTTATTTTTAGAAGTCTTGACATTTTATAGTATAATAGACTATACTGTGCTTATAGTGCATATACACTATTTGACCGCGGAGGTGATATGATATTGAATATAATTATTGTAAATTCTGCGGAAGTGCCTATATACGAGCAGATTATGAACCAAATTAAATCTGCTATTCTGTCCGGGGAATTAAAAGAAGGAGATGTTTTACCGTCTGTTAGGGGCTTGGCAAAGGATTTGAACGTTAGTGTTATTACTACAAGGAAAGCATATGAGGGTTTGGAAGCACAAGGATTTACTATCAATATGATGGGAAAAGGTTCTTTTGTTGCACCGCAAAATATGGAGCTTTTAAGGGAAAACAGATTGGTGGAAATTGAAAAAAAGCTCACAGATATTATTGAGTATGCAAAGCCTGTTGGAATTTCAGGCGAGGATTTGAAAAAAATTATAGATGAACTAGGCGAGGAGGAATAAGATTGGATATGGTTTTGGATATTTGCAATCTATGTAAAAGTTATGGGGAATTCAGTTTGCGGGATATAAATATGTCGCTGGAAAAAGGAACGCTTACCGGTTTCATAGGGCCTAACGGCGCAGGAAAAACGACAACCATTAAAAGCATATTGAACATGATCAAACCCGATGATGGAAAAATTACGGTTTTAGGGCTGGATAGCGTTAGAAGTGATTTAGAAATAAAATCAAAGCTAGGCATTGTTCTTGACGACGGTCATTTTTATGAAGATCTGACCTTAAGAAAAATGAAAAATCTGATTGCCCCCATGTACCCTGCATGGGACGATAATGCGTATCAGCTCTACATAAAAAAATTCGAATTACCGGAGAGTAAGAAGATTAAAGATCTGTCCAGAGGTATGAGAATGAAATACGCGCTTGTGCTTTCTCTTTCGCATGGCGCTGAACTTTTCATTTTGGACGAGCCTACATCTGGCCTTGATCCGTTGGTGAGAAGTGAACTGATAGAAATACTGAAAGACATTGTGTTTGAGGACAATAAAACTGTTTTGATGTCAACACATATCACTTCTGACCTTGACAAAATAGCTGACTATTTGTATTTCATATATGACGGTAAAATTATCCTGAAAGGGCAAAAGGATGAAATAAAAGATCAGCACGCCATTGTGAAAGGCGATACTGCGGTATTATTACCAGATTACAAAAATTACTTTGTTGGTATAAACAGATCCTCTTACGGTTTTGAAGGACTGACAGATAATAAAGCAGCACTCAAAAAGGTACTGCCGGACAAAACAGTTTATGAAGTCCCCTCGATAGAGAACATTATGCTCTACTATTCAAGGAGGTTCAAATAATGTGCTCAAACTTTCTTAATTTTACAAAAATGCAAATTTCAGCATTAAGCCAAATTGTTTGGCTGCAGCTTTTTTGTATTGCATTATACCCGATGTTTTTTAATCAAATCAACGCAAACAATGATTTAGCCAATATCATCATTTATGCTGCGGGACTGTTGATGCTATCCTATTTACTATTGCGAAATTTTGCATTCAATGACGCAAAGTATAAGACTAAGTTACTATTCAGTATATTACCTGTTACGTCTACAACAATTATAGGGGCAAGGGGCATAATTATTTATCTTTTCTGTTTAATTGCTACCCCTCTCTTGATTTTGTTTTCCAGCATAATACATGCCATAAAACCTGAAATGTTTGCAGTTATTCAAACGAATATTCTTCCTTATGGGCTGTTGTTGGTTGCTGTTTTTATACCAATAGAATTCTTAATATTCTATATGTTTGAAACTCAAAAAGCGGATATTATTGGTGCGCTTGCAATTTTTCCATATATGGCTCTTATGGCCCTTTTATATAACTATTTAATGAATAGTCCTCTTTTGATTGGCGTGATTGTTATTGCAATTTTTATGAATGTGTTCTGTTACAGATTTTGCAATAAACTATATAAATGTAAAGGGCTTTAAGCTGTTTTAGATTTTTAAAAGATTGGTAATCAGCCCTGTGGTAGATAAAAAAACCCGCAGTTTTGGCAGCGGGTTAGTTTTGCGAATGATTATCTGCCTATTAAACGGAATGCTTGCGGTATGATCAGCTGTGATCGGTTAATATTTGTAAAACAATAAAAAACTCTTTTCATATTATTTGGGGTATGCTATAATATCAGTTGATATTATTGCTATAAAGAGGCAATCAGGAATAATTGAAGGAGGCAACCTCATGAAACGTATCAAAACATTAAATACAAGAAATTTAAAAGATACCATGAAAAAGGGCGGATGCGGCGAATGCCAGACTTCCTGCCAGTCAGCTTGTAAAACATCCTGTACCGTAGGAAACCAAAGCTGCGAAAACAAATAATTACTTAAGTTACATAATCAGATACATTAAAGACAGAAATTAGTGACAGGGATTTATATTGATCCCCTTGTTGTTTAGACATGTATTTTATAAGCAGCGTCTTCAGGCCGCTGCTTATTGTTTGTGTTTAGAAGGGAGAAACACGTTGGTTCACCAGTATAAAAATAACGGCTATAATATTGTATTAGATGTTAACAGCGGAATGGTTCATGTAGTTGACGATTTAGTTTATGATATCATAGAAATCTATAATAATTCAGATAAAAACAAAGCAGACGGAATTTCTGAAACAGATAAAGAAGTAATTATGAAAGAAATCCTCATAAAATATCATAATTCGGAATATGACCGCCTGTTTGAAAATAAAACAGAGGATGAAACAGCAGTTAAAGCAGCTGTTTTGGAAGCTCTTGAGGATATCGGAGAGTTGATAAAGGAAGAGGCTTTATTTACGGAGGATATTTATGAAAAATATATCACCGATTTTAAATCCCGCCAAACGGTAGTTAAAGCGTTGTGTTTACATATAGCCCATGACTGCAACCTGGCCTGCCGCTATTGTTTTGCGGAAGAAGGCGAATATCAGGGCAGAAGGGCGTTAATGAGTTATGAGGTAGGAAAGCAGGCCCTGGATTTTCTTATCCAAAGCTCCGGCAAAAGGAGAAACCTGGAAGTGGATTTCTTCGGCGGCGAACCGCTGATGAATTTTGAGGTGGTTAAACGGCTGGTTGCCTACGGAAGGGAACAGGAGAAACTTCATGACAAAAAGTTCCGTTTTACCCTGACTACCAATGGTATACTTCTTAACGACGATATTATGGAATTTGCCAACCGGGAAATGAGCAATATAGTACTCAGCATTGACGGCCGGAAAGAGGTCAATGACCGAATGAGACCGTCACGTAACGGCAGGGGCAGTTACGACTTAATTTTACCGAAGTTTATCAAAGTGGCCGAAAGCCGTAACCAGACCAATTATTATGTCAGAGGCACCTTTACCCATAACAATCTGGATTTTTCCGAGGATGTAAAGCATCTGGCGGAGTTGGGCTTTAAGCAGATATCCGTGGAACCGGTGGTTGCAAAGGAAGAGGAAGCTTACGCCATTAGGTCAGAAGACCTTCCTAAGATCTTTGAAGAATACGATAAACTGGCATGCTATATGATAGAGAAGAAAAAAGAAGGGAAAGATTTTAACTTCTTCCATTTCATGATCGATTTATCGGGAGGCCCCTGTGTTGCAAAACGCCTTTCCGGCTGCGGTTCCGGCACGGAGTACCTGGCGGTGACGCCCTGGGGTGACTTATATCCCTGCCATCAATTTGTCGGGGAAGAGGATTTCTTGATGGGCAATGTTTATGAAGGGGTTAAGAAAACCGGTTTAAGAGATGAATTTAAATGCTGTAATGTATATGCCAAAGATAAATGCAGGGACTGCTTCGCCAGATTTTACTGCAGCGGAGGCTGTGCCGCCAATTCCTTTAAATTTCACAAAACGATCAATGATGCATATGACATCGGCTGCCAGCTGCAGAAGAAGAGGGTTGAATGTGCACTCATGTTAAAAGCGGCGGAAGCTTCTGAAGAAGAATAATTATATGTATTTCTTATACCCGGGAAAAGAGTGCAGAAAATTGCGCTCAAGTGAAATTTGGAGTTAATGGACGCCATATTATCTGTATTTCAGGATATTATTAAGAGGCATTTTTTAGTATATTTTATGTACATAAGCGCATAAATAAGCGGTTTGTTAGATCCGCAGTGACTGAACCGTTACGAATAACAGGATACGCCTGCCTCTTCATTTTTTACAGCAAGCTTAATGTGGAGACAGGCAATTATTTTTTTACTGCATTACACCTGATGAAATAACGGCATTCAAAGAACAAAAGTCTTAGGTTAAACAGTATCGCAGGCCAGCTTGCGGTATGCACGGGAGACAGTATGGAAAAATGGGTAATAAAAAATAAAAAAGCGGATTTTGCCGCAATGATGGAACATTACAAAATAAGTGAAGTGATAGCAAGATTACTGATAAACCGGAACCAGGAAACAAAAGAGGACATAGAAGCCTTTCTCCATCCGGATTTAGAACGTTTACATAATCCTTTATCCATGAAAGACATGGTTAAGGCCTGTGACCTATTGACGGAGAAAATAAAGCAAGGGAAAAAAATCCGTATTGTAGGAGACTATGATGTTGACGGGGTTGTTTCCACCTATGTTTTATATACGGCTCTTTTAAACTGCGGGGCAGCAGTGGATTATGAGATTCCGGACAGAGTAAAAGACGGATACGGTATAAACATGAATATTATCGAAGCCGCTTACAGGGAGGGGATTGACACAGTACTGACCTGTGATAACGGCATATCGGCCAGAGAACAGGTGGATAAGGCCAGGGAACTGGGGATGACGGTAATTATTACGGACCATCATGATATACCGTTTTCGGAAGTTGAAGATAAGAAAGAATTTCTGATACCAAACGGGGATGCTGTAGTGAACCCAAAGCAGGCTGACTGTAATTATCCCTGGAAATCCATATGCGGTGCCACCGTTGCTTTTAAACTTGTCCAGATTCTATACGATAAATTCGGTATCAGCAAAGGGGAAACGGATAAGTTACTGGAAGTTGTGGCTATCGCAACCGTCTGTGATGTAATGGATCTGGTAAATGAAAACCGGATTCTCGTAAAAACCGGCCTGGAATTATTGAAAAAAACCAGTAACTTAGGTTTAAAAGCTTTGATCGAGAAAAATAATATAAACCTTGTAAGCCTTTCCGCTTATCATTTGGGCTATATTATCGGACCCTGCCTGAATGCTTCAGGCAGACTGGATACGGCGAAAAAAGGATTGCAATTACTATTAGCGGAGACAAAAGAGGAAGCCGACCGGTTAGCGGAAGAACTGAAACAGTTGAATGATGTCCGGAAAGACCTGACAGTTAAAGGTTTTGAACAGGCTGTTAAACTGGTGGAAGCCGGTAACCTGAAAGAGGATAAGGTTTTGGTTGTTTACTTAAATGACTGCCATGAAAGCCTGGCCGGTATTATTGCGGGCCGGCTTAAGGAGAAGTATAACAAACCGGCCATCGTACTTACGGATTCGGAGGCAGCCGTGAAAGGTTCCTGCCGTTCTATCGAACAATATAATATATATGAAGAATTAACAAAATGCAAACACCTTCTGTTAAAGTACGGAGGACACACCATGGCTGCCGGCTTATCCCTGGAGCAGGCCATGATAGACCAGTTAAGAGCTGCCTTAAACCAGAATACCGCATTGACCCCGGATGATTTAATACCCAAAGTTACCATTGATATACTGCTTCCCCTGGGGTATTTAAGTGAAGAACTGGTAACCGAACTGGAACTTCTCGAACCCTTTGGCAAGGGGAATACAAAGCCCATATTCGCTGAAAAAAACCTGCGCATAAGAAGGGCGTCGGTCTTAGGCAAAAATGCCAATGTCCTGAAATTTCAGGTAGTCAATGAATATGGCAGGGTGATGGATGCCTTATATTTCGGGGAAGCGGACGCTTTTTTAAACAATCTGCGAGAAAACTACGGCCAGGACGAAGTGGATAAAATGTTTCAGAACCGGGACAACACCGTAAAATTATCGGTCACCTACTATCCAAGCATTAATGAATACGGCGGCAGCCGTACCATGCAGATCATAATCCAGAATTATCTTATAGTAAAATAACCGGTTTGAGTTTCAGAAGTCCTAATATGTGTTCTGAATGAAAAACGACCCTTCAGGCTTTGATTTTTGAACCGTTAGAGGCCTGTAATACGAGATCATATAAGAATAAAATGATTACAGACTAATTCCCGGCAGCAAATAAAAATATAAAATAATATGTAAGTAATAAAAAGCGTAACGAATTTTGCCGGCAGATGGTAACCGGAAACTCTAAAAAAACATATATTTTACAATCAGAAGAATTGAAATAAATTGATATTTGACTTAAAAAATGTTATAATATTTGTTGGTGTTATCCGTGCTTATAAGCATGGAATTAGAGTACGTAAAATTTGAAAATTTAAATAAGAAAGAAACGATAGGCTGAAAAACAATTTTCAACTATGTAGTTGCGGATAATACAAGGAAAGGTTGTATATCCAGAAAGAGGTCAGTATGAAGAAGTTAGAAGAATATGTTAGAAGTATACCTGATTTTCCTGAGGAAGGTATTATATTCAGGGATGTAACAAGTGTACTCCAGGATAAAGACAGTTTAAGAATGTCCATCGACCAGATGCAGGCACTTTTAGACGGATTGGATATAGATGTTATTGTTGGACCGGAATCAAGAGGATTTATATTCGGGGTACCTATTGCCTATAACCTGAATAAAGCCTTTATACCTGTCCGTAAAAAAGGAAAGCTTCCCTGTGAAACCATTGAAGTGGAATATGCCCTGGAATACGGCACCGCTACCGTTGAAATGCACAAGGATGCAATCAAACCGGGCCAGAAGGTTGCCATCGTAGATGACCTGATTGCAACAGGAGGAACTATTGAAGCCATAACCAAACTGGTTGAAAGCCTGGGCGGTGAGGTCGTTAAAATTATTTTCCTGATCGAACTGGAAGGTCTGCACGGACGCGATAAATTAAAAGGTTATAATGTGGATGCGGTAATTAAATATGAAGGAAAATAGGTGAAAGATTTACAATTCAGGTCTTGTCTTAAGAAGAACTTTGTAATTCAAAAAACATATATTTATAATAAATTTGCCATAGGTCAGATGGGTAATGGAGTATCTGATTTATGGCAAAAATTATTTATCCAATGGGAAAAACGGTCCTGTGAGATAAAAGGAAAGTACGTTCTGTTACACAGAAAGCCGGCCGGAATTGTTTTGCCATTATTTTTTACACAATGGAAAATAGTGACAAAACCCAGCAGGATATGTCATTATTCAATAAATGAATTGATTTTTTTTTAGATATTGATTATAATTAAAAGATAAACTTACAGACTGGTGGTGATTTCATGGATGATTTAGCATATAAGATGAAGGAATACGATAATAAAGACAAAAAGAATAAGGAAATGATAGTTCCTGCTGATTTTACAAGTCCTGAACTTTTATATAAGGAACTGGTTAAAATTGTGGAAAGTTATCATCCGTCCGCTGATATTTCCATGATTGCAAAAGCCTACCAGGTTGCTGATCTGGCTCATAAGAATCAGCTCAGGAAATCCGGTGAACCCTATATCATTCATCCCCTGTGTGTGGCTATTATACTGGCTGAGCTGGAATTAGACAAAGAAACCATAGTGGCTGGACTTCTCCATGATGTGGTGGAAGACACAGTATATACGGTTGAAGAAGTTTCAAAGGAATTTAATGAAGAAATTGCGTTACTCGTGGATGGGGTTACCAAATTAACACAGTTGAGTTATTCCAAGGATAAAGTCGAAATCCAGGCCGAAAACCTGAGAAAAATGTTTTTAGCCATGGCGAAAGACATCCGTGTGATTTTAATAAAATTAGCAGACCGTCTGCACAATATGCGGACCCTTCAGTATCAGACCCCGATCAAACAAAAAGAAAAAGCAAGGGAAACCATGGATATCTATGCACCCATAGCACAGAGGCTTGGTATTTCCAAAATTAAAATAGAACTGGATGATTTATCCTTAAAATACCTGGAACCGGAAGTATATAAGGATTTAACCGAAAAAATTAATTCCAAAAAGGGTGAAAGGGAAGAAATCATCAATGGAATCGTGGAAGAAGTAAGGTTCCACATCCAGGAAGCAGAAATTGATGCAAAGATAGACGGCCGTGTAAAACATTTTTTCAGTATTTATAAAAAAATGGTAAATCAAAATAAGACACTGGATCAAATTTTTGATTTGTTTGCCGTGCGTATTATTGTGGAATCCGTAAAGGACTGTTATGCCGCTCTGGGTGTAATACATGAGATGTATAAACCCATACCCGGCAGGTTTAAAGATTATATAGCCATGCCAAAACCAAACATGTACCAGTCCCTCCATACTACGTTGATCGGTCCGGGCGGACAGCCCTTTGAAATCCAGATCAGGACTTACGAGATGCATAGGACGGCAGAATACGGTATTGCGGCCCACTGGAAGTATAAGGAAGGGCAGGACGGCAAGAATACCCACGATACGGAAGAAGCGAAACTTACCTGGCTGCGCCAGATATTAGAGTGGCAGAGGGACATGTCGGATAACAAGGAATTCTTAAGCCTGCTTAAGAGTGATTTGGATCTGTTTTCTGAAAGCGTATATTGTTTTACGCCAACCGGTGACGTCAAGAATTTACCCAACGGTTCCACTCCCATTGATTTTGCATACAGCATCCATAGTGCCGTAGGCAATAAGATGGTGGGAGCAAGGGTCAACGGTAAATTGGTGAATATCGATTATGTCATTCAAAACGGCGACCGGATTGAAATCATTACATCCCAGAATTCCAAAGGACCCAGCAGGGACTGGTTATCCCTGGTTAAGAGTACCCAGGCTAAAAATAAAATAAACCAGTGGTTTAAAACCGAATTAAAGGAAGACAACATAACCCGCGGTAAGGACATGATAACCGCTTACTGTAAGACAAAGGGTATTGTTTTAAGCGATTTATTAAAGCCTGAGTTTATGAACAAGGTCATGTCAAAGTACGGGTTCCGTGACTGGGATTCCATCTATGCGGCGGTTGGCCACGGCGGTCTGAAAGAAGGCCAGGTAATCAACAAGCTGAAAGATGAGTATGATAAAAAGCATAAAAAAGAAATTACCGATGAAAAGGTTTTAGATACCCTTTCTGAAATTAAGGAAAATAAACCGGCGGCTGTTGCCAAATCAAAAAGCGGTATTGTGGTGGAAGGGATCCACGATGTGGCAGTCCGTTTCTCCAAATGCTGCAGTCCGGTTCCCGGAGATGAAATTGTGGGATTTGTTACCCGCGGCCGCGGCGTGTCAATCCATCGCACAGACTGTATCAATCTTATGAATCTGTCGGAAGAAGACCGGGCCAGGCTCATCGAAGCCGAATGGAATGTTTCCCCGGATAAAACCCAGGGCGGTGAACTCTATACTGCGGAAATTAAAATATATGCCAATAACAGAAGCGGTGTATTGGTAGACGTATCGAAGATTTTAACGGAGAATAAGATTGACGTGACCTCTATGACGGTCAGAACCAGCAAGCAGGGGACTGCAACCATCAGTGTAGGCTTTGAGATAAACGGCGTTGAGCAGTTAAAATATATTGTGGCGAAACTACGCAGCGTAGAAAGCGTACTTGATATCGAACGTACTACCGGTTAATGAGGAAGCAGACACCGGTTTCCGCCTTAACTTATGAGCCCGAAAAAAGGGCAGACGGGAGGAAGACATGAAAATACAGACCTATGTATTAGGAATGGTCAGTACCAATTGCTATATTATATACAATGAAAATACAAAGGAAGCCATCGTGATTGATCCGCCGGACCATGCACCTGCCATTGCGGATAAACTTAAAAGAAAGGACTTAACTCCTGTCGCTGTTTTATTAACCCACGGGCATTTTGACCATATTATGGCAGCCGGTGATTTGGCGGAAAGCTTTCATATACCCATACTGGCCGGTGAAGCGGAGAAAGAACTGTTAGCGGATGCCAACTTAAACGGTTCCCGCATGGTCCGGAAGAATTACGAATTAAAAGGGGTGGAATTTGTGAAAGACAATGAACTGCTTACCTTAGGCGGTATGAAGATAAAAGTTATGTACACCCCCGGACATACAGCAGGAGGTGTTTGTTATTATTTTGAGGAGGAAAAGATATTAATAAGCGGTGACACCTTATTTTTAGAATCCATCGGCAGAACGGATCTGCCCACCGGCAATGCAGGTACGCTGTTAGAATCCATCCATGGGAAATTAATGATACTGCCGGATGAAGTTGCAGTGTATCCCGGACATGGGGACCGCACTACCATTGGTCATGAAAGAATCCATAATCCCTTTTTAGGGAAAGATAACTTTTGGGATATATAAAAATAAGATGGGAGCTGTCATGATCCAGATTTTTTTATCGGAAGACAAGTATGAATATGACATACATTCTTTAGTGAAGGCATTTTACCCGGAGGAACAGATTAAGGTAATAAAGACCTTATCGGAACAACAGGATGAAAAGAAAGAAACAGGAAAGGAAAAAATTGCTTCCTGTGTTTTAACGGAACAAAATGATAAAGAATATTCTTTACAGCAAAAAGATATTAATATATATATAGAATATGAAGATGCAATCCTAAAAGTCAAGGCTGTGCGGAACAAAACGGTGTTATACCCGGATATGTATTCCGCAGGGTGGGCCCGGAACAACAGTGCCGCACTTGACCTTGTAACGAAAGAGGAGCAGATAACAAAGCCTGACCGGAACCGGGTTAAAAGGACACTTTATAACTGCCTGTCCCATATAACGGGCAGGGAACTGCCCTGGGGTACTTTAACCGGAGTGAGGCCCACCAAAATAGCTTTTGAAAAACTGGACCGGGGTATACCGGAGGCAGCGATTAAGGACCATATGAAGGAACAGTATTTATGTTCCGCACAGAAGACGGATCTAAGCCTTCAGGTTGCAAAAAGGGAAAGAACCTTATTACAGGAGATGGATTACCGGAACGGCTGCAGCATCTACATCGGGATTCCCTTCTGCCCAAGTACCTGCCTGTATTGCTCCTTTACTTCTTATTCCCTTGAGAAATTCGGTAATTTTGTACCTGCTTATCTAGAGGCTTTATATAAAGAAATTACTTATGCCGGGACCTGCGGCTTAAACAAAAAAATAACGACCATATATCTGGGAGGCGGGACCCCCACAACCTTAACCGCCGGAGAACTTGACCGGCTCCTGGATCATATCGGGAAAACCTTTGATTTTACTCACTGCCGTGAATATACGGTGGAAGCAGGGAGACCCGACAGTATTACACGGCATAAATTAAAAGTGTTAAAAGACCATGGGGTTACCAGAATCTCAATTAATCCCCAGACCATGAGCCAGAAGACCCTGGATCTGATTGGCAGAAGGCATTCGGTGGAACAGGTGACGGAGGCTTTTCAAATGGCCAGGGAAATAGGACATGATAATATTAATATGGATATCATTATTGGCCTGCCTGGTGAAGGAAAGGATGATACGGCCCATACCCTGAACAGGATCGACCGGTTAAGACCCGACAGCCTTACGGTCCATACACTGGCTCTAAAACGGGCAGCCAGGTTAAACATCCAAAAGGAAGAATATCAGGACCTGGTGCCGACGGATACCCTGGAAGCCCTTAAATTAACTTCCGATTATGCGAAAACAGCAGGTTATCTGCCATATTATCTCTACAGACAGAAGAATATGGCAGATAATCTTGAAAATATCGGATATGCTAAATTTGGGAAGGAAGGGCTTTACAATATCTTAATTATGGAAGAAAAACAGACCATACTTGCTTTAGGGGCAGGTGCCCTGTCCAAGTTCGTATTTCATGAAGAAAACCGTATTGAACGGGTGGAAAATGTAAAAAGCCTAAAAGACTATGTGGAACGCATTGACGGGATGATAGAGAGAAAACGTATTTTCCTTCAGGAAAATGCTCCTTGTTTGTAGAAAGGAAATTCCCATGTTGTTACAGGAAACACTTGAATTATTGGAAACAGATAATGAAGCGGTCATGGTGGGTGACCTGGAAGAGGCCATAGACCACGGAATTTTGGTGAGTAAATTAGCTTTTCTCCTATCAAAGGAAATGCAGTTAGAGAAGGATTCCTGCTATACCATGGCAGAGGCGGGAATGGTACATGATATCGGGAAACTAAAGTTAGGGCAGTTTTTATATAAAAGCAATGACAACGCTTTGACAGTCGAGGAAATGAAATATGTCAGGATGCACCCTGTCATAGGTTATGAAATATTGAAACATTATGATTATGATGATGTCTTGCTGGAAGCCGTATACCATCACCATGAAAATTATGACGGCACCGGTTATCCGGATAATCTGACAGAGGACTCTATTCCACTTGGTGGCCGGATTTTAAGGATATGTGATGTGTATGCCGCTTTGATATCGGACAGAAGATACCGGGCAGCATTTAATAAGGAAATGGCCATAAAACTAATGATAGAGGAAGTTAAGAATTTTGACATGGAGATATTCCTTGTTTTCTTAAGGGTAGTCCATTCGAAGGACTTTTGCCAGGTGGATGATTTTGTAAACCATATCAATCAAAAAGTGTATTCCTGGAGAAAGATTCTCCATGACGGTTATTATTAAAATTTAAGACAGAGCTGGAGGTAAAGAAATGATTACACAAAGACCCAAAGGTACACAGGACTGGTTTGGCAGTAATATGTACAAAAGAACGCGGATTGAAGAACTGGCGAGAGAGCTGTGCAGGGCTTATAATATAAAGGAAGTGATCACTCCTGTATTCGAACACACCGTATTATTCCAAAGAGGTGTGGGCGAGACTACAGATGTGGTTCAAAAGGAAATGTATACCTTCACGGACAAGGGAGAAAGAAGCATTACCTTAAAACCGGAAGGTACGGCAGGGGCAATCCGCGCATACCTGGAAAATAACCTGTATGCGGAAAGCCAGCCCACGAAATTGTTTTACGTAACACCGGCTTTTCGTTATGAACAGCCTCAAAGCGGCAGGCTTCGCCAGCATCACCAGTTCGGGGTGGAATTTATCGGTTCCGGGAGCCCCCTGGCCGAAGTTGAATTAATAACCTTAATAACCACCTTTATCGATAAAATAGGCCTTAAGAATGCCAAGCTCCACATTAACAGCATTGGCTGCGGCAACTGCAGGAAGACTTATAATGAAGCTTTGCTGGGATACTTAAAACAGCACGAGGAACATCTGTGCCCTACCTGCCGGGAAAGAATGTTAAAGAACCCCTTAAGAGTGCTGGACTGTAAGGTCCCGTCCTGTAAGGAGATCGTAAAAGACGCACCAAGGACCATAGAATACCTGGATGAGGAATGCAAAAGCCATTTCGAGGAATTACAGGATCTGTTAAAAGAATTAAATATCCCCTTTGAAATTGATACCGGTATTGTAAGAGGTCTGGACTACTATACCAAGACCGTATTTGAATTTGTCAATGAAGAAGGTTTTACCTTATGCGGGGGCGGCCGTTACGACAATCTGATTCATGAAATAGATGAAAAGCAGGATATCCCGTCGGTTGGTTTCGGTATGGGAATTGAACGTATTATTTATTTTCTGGACAAGGAGCAGGTCATTCTCCCTCCGGAACCGGCCATTGAATTATATGTCGGTATCCTGGGCAGGGAAGCCAAAGCATCCGCCTACAAAATAGTGAACCGGCTCAGGAATGCCGGTATCATTGTTGAAACGGATTATATGGACCGCAGCGTAAAAGCCCAGATGAAATATGCCAATAAAATCGGTGCCAGGAACACCGTCATAATCGGTGCGGATGAATTGGCGAAAAACAGTGTAATGATTAAAAATATGGAAAACGGTGAGCAAACGGAAAGAACCCTGGACAATATTGCAGCGTATTTTATGCAATAGGCACTTAAATTCTGCTTTGTATCATCTTAAATAAAAACTAAATATTGCCGGTCATCTGTGTAATGAATAACTGCCTGTATCATTTATTGAAAAGGCAGTTATTTTATAATATTTAACTTTAACGTATTAAGTGCAATAAATAATTAAAAAAAGGCTGGTAGCGTATGAGAGAGTGTATTAATGTAAAAAGATTAATAAGTCTGGTAATAATCCTCTGTGTTACTGCTTTCATGTATTCTGTTTTATTTCAAATCTTCAGTCCGGCTTATAAAGTCCACAAGGCAGCAGAAGGGCGGTTAGACTTAAGCGACTGGGATTTAAAAAAGGCCGGGATAGTAAATTTAAACGGAGAATGGGAATTTTACCCGGGCAGCCTTCTTAGCCCCGGAGAGACTGCACATGCCCCGGGACGGTTTATGGAAGTCCCCGGAAGCTGGGGTAAAAAGCAGCTGTTTTCTAAACCGGCAAGGGGCTGCGGAACTTATCGTCTTAGTGTAAAATTACCGGATAAGAGCGGTAACCTGTTCTTAAAAGTACAGAATATACGGATGGCCCACCGGATTTATATAAATGGTAACTTAATGAAAGAATCCGGTAATCCCGCTCCCCATAAGGGAGGATTTGAAGCACTCAATACATCTTATATGCTGGAGGTTGGATCCGGTGATACCCTTGACATTGTGATTCAGGTTTCCAGCTATCATTATTATGACGGCGGCATTATCCGGCCCCTGCTGCTTGGGGATGAAAACAGTATGAAGCAGAAAGTCATGCTTGATTTTGGTTCTGATTTGGCCGGTTTATTCCTGTTTTTTACCTTTGGTATTTTTCACCTTCACCTGTACCGGATGAGGGACAGGGAAATATCCTATCTTTACAGCGGGATTTATTTGGTTTTGCTGGCTTTTACCATAATAACCACAGGGGAGAAAATTTTTATGAGATTCCTGGAAGGGCTTCCGTTTGACACGGCTTATAAGTTCCAGGATTTTGTTTCCACCGCAGGCTTTCCGTTTTTAATACTGTTTATCCGGTCCGTGGAACCCAGGGTGGCAAATCGGAAGCTTTTGCTGGCAGGTATTTCACCTGTCCTGCTCTACATAATACTTATCCTGTCCAGCCCTTTACCCTTCCATTCTGCTTTTAAAGACGAAATTACCATCTATCAGAACAGCTGCATGGTTTTGCTGGTAATCCGTTTATTTTACATAATGATAAAAAATAAGGACCGTACTTTACCCCTGAACGAATTTGCCTGTATCGTATCCGGTTTTGTATTTATAACCCTGATACAGCTGGATACAGGATTTAATTACCTGGACATCACATATATCAATGTGATCGGGAAAGTGAGTTCCCTGGGATTTTTGTTATCCTTAAATATCCTGCTGGCAAGGCGGTTTACAAACAAATTAAAAGAGGTGCAGGCCCTGTCGGAGGAACTGAAACAATCCAACGAGGTTAAAAATGAGTATATAAGCAGGATGTCCCTTTTACAGGTACAGCTTAAACCTCATTTTCTTTATAATACCTTAAATAATATTATCGCTCTTTGCTATGAAGATGCGGAGAAAGCAGCCGATTTAGTTTATTTATTATCTACGTACCTAAGAAATGTGTTTCAGACGGACCAGGCTGATCCGTGGATACCGGTCGTAAAGGAATTGGAATTGATCGATGCCTATATAAAAATTGAAAAACTGAGGTTTGGTGACCGTCTTAAATTTAAGACCAATATCGATTCGGTTATATATGCCGAACAGATTATCATTCCTGCTTTGTTAATTCAGCCGCTGGTGGAAAATGCCATTCAGCACGGCATATTTAATAAACAGGGAGGCGGTACCGTAAGATTGTCAGTAATGGAAGGAGATTATTTTCTAAAAATCATGGTTGAGGATGACGGGACAGGTATGAGTGATGACCAGGTGTATCAGCTTTTAAATGAAGATACGGGACCCGGCGCGGGAATTAAAATCATACGTAAGCGGATAGAGGCTATTCCCAAGGCGTCCTTTACCATAGATTCGGAAATGGAAAAAGGTACAAGATGCATCCTTTACTTACCTAAGGAGAAAACAACTTAAAGGAGTTGATTAAATGTTTCGTGTAATACTTGTTGAGGATGAACTGTTTGTATTAAATTATATGAAAAAAATGCTTACGGAATTCCCTGAATTTTTAGTAGTAGGAGCCTATTCGTCACCGGAGGAAGTCCTGGAGGATTTTGACGGCTTAAACCCGGATGTGGCTTTTTTAGACATTGAAATGCCCCGCATGAATGGTCTGGAATTGGCCGGTAAACTGATTGAAAAAAGGCATAACCTGCAGATTATATTCACTACGGCATATTCCAAATATGCGGTAGATGCCTTTGGGGTGGAAGCAATTGATTACCTTTTAAAACCGGTTAATTCGGAGGATATTTTGCGGGTCATAAAAAGACTGAACAAAATAAACTCAAATATTGCACAAAATGAAATGAATAAGGAGGATAAACAGGGACCGGAATGGAATCTGCTTTATAACATCCGTTGTTTCGGCCGTTTTGAAATAAGGGATGAACAGAAACAGATTATAAAATGGCCCACCAAAAAGGCGGAAGAAGTATTTGCCTATTTTCTTATGCACCGGGGCGATTATATGGATAAGTGGGAATTATTGGACAAATTCTGGCCGGACATGGAAGAAAACAGGGGCCTTCATAATCTCTACAATACCATTTACCGAATAAAACTGACGATAAAACAACTGTCTCTGGAACCGAATATAGAAAAAATAAATGACGGTTATGTACTGAAAGCAGAGGGAATCCTTACGGACTTTGAGGCTCTGAAAATAATAGATGACAGGGAGAATATCCTGACGGAAAGCACCGTTCCGGGAATAAAAGCACTTTGTTTATCCTACGGCACCCCCTTATTTGGAACCAGGGATTATTTATGGAGCGTCTCTTATCAGGAAAGTATTGCCAGGATCTATAAAAGAGTCTGCAAGCGATTGATTTGTTATTACCGCAAAAATAACGATTTTGAACAGGCGGAGGAAATCCTGCGCCATTTTGTAAAACAGCATACGGAAAGTGAAGAAATGATGTTATGGTGGCTGGAAATTTTGAAGAACTGGAATGGCTGGGAAGAAAAAATAGGGGATTTCAAAGAATGGTTTAATGAAAGACTTTCGGAGATGGATCTGCCGTTACTTTAAAACGGCTAAATGAGAACGGATATTGAGTGAGACACAAAAATAAAGGGTATTTTCCGGATGATATCGTGAAACAGGTATGGGTTTTATTCTTTGTGAGAATTTTGTGATGAATGATTGTTAATATATGTAATAGAATAGGGAAAAATGGAGGTGGGATATAACCGGATATTTGGAGTCATGTGAAAGGGGTATAGGGGGGTTATATCATATTTAATTAACTTTGATATGGAGGTATTGGTGACGGGGCTATTTACCCCTCTTGATTTGCATGCCCGCCTAAGCGGGCAGATGGGAGCCAAATATGAAACAGGAATATGCGATTAAAGAATTTACTGTTATTTGTGATGCAGCCGGAATAGTTGAGCAGATCAAAAGTTATAATAACCGGGATAACTTACTGGAAATCGGCAATCACTTTTCTAAACTTTTAGATAAGGATTCGCAGATTATTTTTAAAAACTTTTTATTTGCCGTAAAAAAAGAAGGATATGCACTTGGTTATGTATTATCAATCAATATTGATAATATTACCCAGCCTGTATGCGTAAACGCTTTTTACAAGAATCATAAGTTTCATATCTCTGTTATGATTGGGTGTCAGGGCACTTTAAAAACTTTAAACCATATCAGGCTGTTAAATAATAAGCACATCAGCTATAAAAAAACCACGGAACCGCCCAGAGAAGAGCTGCTTGAATATATCGAAGTACTGGAAAACTGGGTTATGAAGGATCCTCTGACGGATATTTTCAATCAAAGATATTTTAATTCAGTCGTATATAAAGAAGCTTTAAAGGCTTATGAGGCTGGCAGCAGGTTAACTTTAATTGCCATAGATTTTGATAATCTGAAAGAATTCAATGATGTATTCGGATACCGGAAAGGGGATGAGCTGCTGTTAACCTTTGTATCCATTACACGGAAACTATTACGGGAGGGAAAAGATACCCTGTTTCGGTTAGGCGGGGATGAATTCCTGATTTTATGTTCCGATAGAAACCAGATGGAATCATACCGGTTAATGGAAAGGCTGAATGACGAACTTCAGGCCTATTCAGCCTACGCATCCATTTCCTATGGAATAGCAGAGATACCGCCGGAAAAAATGGGGGAAGAATTTAATATAAACCTCTTTTTGGAAGAGGCGGATAAAAAAATAATCCAGGATAAGAAAAATAAGAAAAAGTATGAACTTCAATATAAAATATAAGGACCCTTTCGTAGTCTTTCCCATGCTTATGTTCTGTACCGGGGTTTGCTGCCCCTTGTATTTTAAGTGAAAAAGAATTATAATGAAGAAACTTACAGGGAATTAGGAGGCTGCTTAAAAGTCTCTTTTAGAAACCTGGCCCCAGCAGTCTTAAACAAACGGACCTGGTAATTCAATATAATTTTAAATATGATGGAGGATTGAAACATGGTAAAGCACATCGTTATGTGGAAGCATGGAGATAATTTTACGGAAGAAGAGAAAAAAGAGCATGCAAAAATTATAAAAGAAAGCCTGGAAGCTTTAAAGGATAAGGTACCCGGTGTTATATCCGCTAAAGTAATTACAGATCCCCTGCCTTCCGGTTCCGGTGATGCGGACCTGATACTGGACAGTTCCTTTGAAAGTGCGGAAGCTTTAAATAATTATCAGGTACACCCGGAGCATGTGAAAGCTGCAACTTTCGTAAGATCCGTCGTGAAGGACCGAAAATGTATTGACTATTATGAATAATCAGTGATATGATAGCAAAGGAGTTTTGGCGTACCTGCAGGTACGTGAAATTAGGAGGTCAACATGGCAGAATCGATGAAAGGCTTGCACAGAAGCCACAGATGTACGGAAGTTACCAGTTCAGATATCGGTAAAGTTGTAACCGTTATGGGCTGGGTTCAAAAAAGCAGAAATAAAGGCGGGATCATCTTCGTAGACCTGAGGGACCGTTCCGGGCTTTTACAGGTTATATTTGAAGAAAACGATATAGGAGCCGAAGGTTTTCAGAAAGCGGAGAAGTTAAGAAGCGAATTTGTTATAGCCGTAGTTGGCAAGATTGAGGCACGCTCCGGTGCAGCCAATGATAATCTTGCAACCGGCGGTATCGAACTGAGGGCTGCACAGCTTCGCATTCTTTCCGAAGCAGAAACACCGCCGTTTCCAATAGAAGAAGACAGTAAAACCAAGGAAGAACTGAGGTTAAAATACAGGTATCTGGATTTAAGAAGACCGGATTTACAGAAGAACCTGATTATGAGAAGCAAGGTTGCAACCCTGACCCGCCAGTTTTTAGCAGAGGAAGGTTTTCTTGAAATCGAAACCCCCATGCTGACCAAAAGTACGCCGGAAGGTGCCAGGGATTATCTGGTGCCAAGCCGTGTACATCCGGGGAACTTTTATGCACTTCCCCAGTCACCCCAGATATTTAAACAGCTGCTGATGTGTTCCGGATATGACCGTTATTTCCAGATCGTGAAATGTTTCCGTGACGAAGACCTGCGTGCGGACAGGCAGCCGGAATTTACCCAGATTGATATGGAATTGTCATTTGTGGATGTGGATGATGTAATCAGCATAAATGAAAGATTATTGCAGAAACTGTTTAAGGAAACCATCGGTATCGAGGTGGCCCTTCCCATCCAGAGAATGACTTATGCCGAGGCAATGGACCGTTTTGGTTCCGATAAACCGGATACCCGTTTTGGCATGGAGTTAAAAAATGTGTCGGAAGCAGTGAAAAACTGCGGCTTCTCTGTATTTACAGGAGCCCTTTCAAATGGCGGTTCCGTCCGCGGCATCAATGCCAAAGGACAAGCCGAGATGCCAAGAAAGAAAATTGATGCCCTTGTGGAATTTGCCAAGGGGTTTGGTGCGAAAGGACTGGCTTACCTGGCAGTGAACAGTGACGGCACTTATAAGTCCTCTTTCTCAAAATTCATGACGGAGGAAGAACTGGCAGCCCTGACGGATGCCATGGCAGGAGAACCGGGTGATCTGTTATTATTTGCGGCAGACGAAGACGACATCGTATTTGACGTATTAGGTAACTTAAGGTTAGAGATAGCGAGAAATCTTGATTTATTAAAGAAAGACGAATACAAGTTCCTTTGGGTTACGGAGTTCCCGTTACTTGAGTATTCCAAGGAAGAAGGAAGATATACGGCGAAGCATCATCCGTTTACCATGCCTATGGAAGAAGATCTGGATTTACTGGATAAGGAACCGGGCAAAGTAAGGGCGAAAGCTTATGATATCGTATTAAACGGAACGGAAATCGGCGGTGGCAGCGTGAGAATCTTCCAGAACCAGGTTCAGGAGAAGATGTTTGAAGTATTAGGCTTTACCAGGGAAGATGCCTATGACCGGTTCGGCTTCTTATTAAATGCATTCAAGTATGGTGTTCCCCCTCATGCGGGACTTGCCTATGGCCTGGACCGTCTTATTATGCTTATGGCAAAAGAGGACAGCATCCGTGACGTAATCGCATTCCCTAAGGTAAAAGACGCTTCCTGCTTAATGACGGAAGCACCGAATATGGTAGAACAGAAACAATTGGACGAGCTTGGAATCGGAATCGTTTCACAGCAGTAATATAAATCATAAATAGAGGTAATAAAGTTCCAGGGTATTGGAACTTTATTACCTCTTAATTTATACTGTGTCTTTGAATAATACTTAAACCTGCCAGGCAGCAAAAAAATTAAATTGAATTAACCCCCGGTTTATCCTATAATATAACTTAGGATTATAGGAACTGATGATATGGAAACTTTAGATAAAGCCGGGGTATATATGAATCGAAAACCAAGTATTATGGAAACCAAGCACAGGAACAAAGTGAAAATAGTTAAGTTTATATATAAAAAAGGAGAAACCTCCAAGCAGGAAATATCCCGGGAGTTAGGCCTTAGTATGCCCACGGTACTGCAGAATGTGAAAGAATTGCTTGAGCGGGGAATTGTTATAGAGACAGGCAAGTACCAGTCTACCGGAGGAAGAAAGGCCGGAGCCCTGTCCCTGGCAAAAGACCATAAATATGCGGTAGGTATTGACGTTACGAGAAATCATATCAGTATGGTTTTGGTTGACACCAGCGGAACTGTTTCCGTATATAAAAGGTCAAAGCGTTTTTATGAAGATTCGGTTGAATATTATGAAAGCTTAGGTGTGGAATTGGATAGCTTCCTGGCTGAAAATCATATTGATAAAAATAAGGTCCTGGGTGTGGGGCTGTCCATACCCGGTATCGTGGATACGACAAATTCCATATTATTGCGGACCCATGTTTTCCAGGTCAGTAATTTGAGCCTCAAAAAGTTCAGCCAGTTTCTGAAATATGAAGTTGCATTCAGTAATGATGCCAACAGTGCGGCTTATGCGGAGCTTAAGGAGGCGGCAAAGAACAGCATATATTTATCCCTGAGTAATACGGTGGGAGGAGCCGTCTATATCCATGATAATATCTATATGGGAGATAATTATAAAAGTGCCGAATTTGGCCATATGGTCATAGAGCCGGGAGGCCGGACCTGTTATTGCGGCAAAAAGGGATGTATGGATGCCTATTGTTCCGCCCAGACTCTTTCTAAATATACGGATGATAATTTAGACCTGTTTTTCCTTAAGTTAAAAGAAGGAAATGCAGAATGTATGAAAGCCTGGCAGGACTATCTAGATTATCTTGCCATATCGATAGCCAATCTCAGGATGGCATTTGACTGTGATATTATCCTGGGAGGATACTTGGGAGGTTACCTGGAAGATTACCTGGCAGAACTGGGGTACCAGGTTATGAAATATAATAATTTTGATATCGATACAACCTACATCAAAAGTGCCGCCTACAAGAAAGAAGCGGCTGCTGTCGGAGCAGGAATCCAATTTATTGAAAAGTATTTTGATTCGATCGATTAAAAACACCCTATGATTGTCAGATAGTAAAGACAATCATAGGGTGTTATTTATGTTAAGCCAGGCGCCTTGCCCCAGACATTTCACTTTTCATTCCTGGCGTAATTTACTTAAGTTTAAGTGTCATATGAGATCTTTCCAACACAAAAAGTCTTGAGGGTACCTGCTGGAATAATTTCCCTGTTTCTGCTTTGTTAATTTAGTATAAAATATCATTGACAAGGTTTAGAATTAAATATATAATAAATATACATAGGAAAACAGTTTCATAAACAATTATCCTATGCAATGTAACTAAAATCCAATCTGATGTTATACTGATGATAAAAATAGTTGGATTTTGTGTACAGGGGGGATTTTTTGATATTGGGGAAGGTATCTGATCCAAATAATCAATTACGTGAAGGAGGATTTACAATGAAGTTCAGGAAATTAGTAACACTTTCGATTATCGGATGTATGGCGGTGGGGCTGTTTACCGGTTGCGGCGGCAAAAAAACAGATAATTCGGGTAAGGAAATAACAGGTACACAAGAAACCGGAACCAATTCAGAAACAAAAGAAGAATCAGGAAATGAAGGAACCGGAACTGAGAAAACGGGAAATCAGAATTTTGACGGTGTTACCCTGGATATCGGTATCTGGAGTGATGACGAACAGAAGAGACTGGAGGCGGCCTTTGAGGGAATAGAGGAACAACTCGGGATAAAAATTAATTTTATGAAATATCCCAGTGACTCTGATTTCTGGGATAATATTCCGGCCCAGATTGCAGCCGGAACAGCACCGGATATTATATCCTGTACAAATGAGCATTATCTGCAATATATAAAAGAAGGTTTATTTGTCGGCCTGGATGCTGCAATTACAGACGGCACCATTAATACGGAAGGAATTCTGCCGTCCGCATTTGACGCCTGGAAAATTGACGGTGTTACCTATGGTGTTCCTTATGCTTTAAATCCCGGTGTATTTATTGTAAACAATAACATGTGGAAAGAACTTGGCTTGGGTGATGCCTATCCGAAGACCTGGGATGAAGTGCTTGAAATCTGCCGGAAGGTAAAGGAAGAAACCGGTGAACCGGCCTTATGTGTAAACATTCAGGAGTACCATCTGACAAACTATGCAATTTCGTTCGGAGGCGGATGGGGATACGGCCAAACCGTTAACTCCAAGGAAAACGGGGAAGCAATGCAATTTCTGCTGGATGCCTATAAAGAAGGATATATTATTACACCCACCGAACTTGGTCTTGGATGGGACGGTGCGGTCATGATTCAGGAATCGGCCTTATTCTCGACCGGCGGTGCATGGTACCAGTCAAGTTTTATGTCCGAAGCACCGGATATTGAACTTAAGTACCTGGCAATGCCTTCAGGCGGCAATTCGGCCGGCGGTGCAACCTGCCATTCGGCAGCATTGGTGGAACTTAAGAATTCCGATGCATCGGAAGCGGTAAAAGCAGCCATCGGTTATGCCTTTGCTAATGAAAATTTATATAAAGCGACAGTTGATGTAACACAGGTTATTCCGGCAAACGATTCTTATTATGCATTATATGAAGAAGAACTGCCCGGGCTGGCTGATTTAGTCGGTTATCTGGATAATACCCAGCCGTTTGCCTATCCGACGGAAAGTAAAAAGTTTGCGGACGCTTTAATCACGGCAATGCAGTCGGCTATGTTTGATGAAGATTCCAAAGTAACGGGCCAGGAAATTGTTGATAAACTGGCTGCGGATTATAAATAATATACAATAAAAATTACAAGAAAGTTTGTGGTGATTCATGATAAAAAACGAGAAGGCAGCCGTGCGGGTTAAATATAATAAAAAGGAAGTTGCAACGGCGCTCCTGTTTGTGTTACCGGCTTTTGCCATGTGGTTGTACTGGTTTTTATATCCGGCTGTTAAATCCATGCGCTTAAGTTTTTATGAGTATAGTTATATTAATCCGGATAAAGCGAAATTTGTCGGACTTCATAATTTTATCCGGCTGTTTCAGGACAGTGAATTTTTAAAAGCATTAAGTCACAGTTTTATCCTGGTTGCTGTTGTAGTAGGGCTTCTGACCGTATTTTCCTTTCTGATAGCGGTCCTGCTTCAGGGTAAAATTAAGGGTAAGACATTTTTCAGGACCTCTTATTACATGCCTTATGTTATTTCGTCCGTGGCCGTCAGTATTTTCTTTATGTATTTTTTCATCAAGGACGGTCCGGGAACAATGCTTTTTACTCTTTTCGGATTCAAAAACACGACCTGGTTCACAAGTAAAAAATATGCACTTATACTTGTTATCCTGATTTATGTATGGCAGCAGATCGGGTTTTACATGATCTTATATATAAGCGGTCTTCAAAATATATCGGGGGAATTATATGAGGCGGCCAAAATCGACGGGGCGAATAAGGCACAGTCGATCCGTTACCTTACGATCCCGTTGGTTAAGCAGACGACCTATCTGGTTGTTACTCTTGGTATGATTAACAGCTTCCAGATCTTCGATCAGATAGCCGCCATATCCAAACAGAGTCCGCTGGGGTCACCGGCAGGTTCCACCAGTACCATTGTAACCTATTTGTACCAGCAGTCTTTCAGCTATATGGACATGGGTTACGGCAGTGCGGCGGCAGTAGTGTTGTTTGTGATAATCTTTATACTGTCACTGGTCAGAATGTTTATTACAAGGGAGGAAAATGAATGAGCGGCATAGTGAAAAAAATATTACTGTATTCGGCACTGGTTATGCTGGCGGCGGTTTTCCTGGTTCCCATTCTGTATGTATTTTATAATTCCCTGTTGCCTTACCGCTATGTGCAGACCTGGGCTCCGCTAAAGTACTGGTCCCTTAATAATTTTAAGGAATTGCTTTCGAAATATCCGATTTTAACCTGGTACCGGAATACACTGGTATCTACCCTGCTGGTGGTGGGAGGTAATATGATACTTCCCACCATGGCAGGTTATGCCTTGGCGAAACTCAGGTTCCCCGGAAGAAAAATGTTATTCAATGCATTTTTAATATCCATGATGGTGCCGTTCCAGCTTACCTTAATCCAGATGTATATACAGTTATCCAATATGCGTCTGATCAATACGGTATGGTCCATTACCCTGCCGTTTATATCCCAGACAATGTTTTTATTTATGTCACGGCAGTTCTTTTATTCCATTCCCAACGAACTTTTGGAGGCCGCAAGAATTGACGGGGTAAGCCATGGGGGAGCGTATTTTAAAATTGTAATTCCCAATGCAAAGGCCTTATTTGCTTCCATTGCAATTCTTAATTTTACCGGAACCTGGAATTCCTATATGGTACCTGCGACGTTTTTGAATAAAATAGAGAAATTTACGCTGGTTGTCGGCCTTCAGACGGTTAATATGACCTATTTTCAGAAAACCAATTTAACAATGGCAGGTGTTGTGCTGCTGTCGTTTCCGGTTATTTTGTTTTTTATCCTTACACAGAAACATTTTGTGGAAGGCGCTATGGCATCCGGAATAAAAGCATAAATCGGGAGTGTCCCGCAAAGCGGGCTGTTAAACTCGCAGGAACGGAGGTTAAAATGTCGGGTTTTATAACAATGGAAGAAGATGTCCGGGTAAAAATGTTAAAATATCCAAAAGGTAAAATAGACCTGGTATTAGATACGGATGCGGCAACGGAGGTGGATGACCAATTTGCAATTGCATATGCCCTGTTGTCGGAAGAACGGCTGAATATCCGGGCTATCTATGCTGCTCCCTTTTCCATGAATGACCGTGCTTCGGAGCCGGAAGCCGGTATGGAGCTGAGCTATCAGGAAATATTACGCATAATGGAGCTGATAAAGCTGCAAAAAAAGGATATTGTTTTTAAAGGCTCCCCCCGTTATCTGGAGGATAAAGGCAAACCGGTTCAATCGGAAGCGGCCGATAACCTGATTAAAATTGCCGGAGAGTATTCAAGCGACAGGCCTCTTTATGTGGCCTGTATCGGGGCGGTCACGAATGTAGCGTCGGCAATTTTGAGGGAACCGGAAATAATACGGAATATGGTCATCCTCTGGCTGGGAGGGAATGATCTGGATGACTCCCCCAATGTATATAATGTATACCAGGATGTAAAGTCAGCACAGGTTATTTTTGATTCCGGTGTGCCTCTTATCCATGTACCGTGCAATTATGTGGCTTCCCATATGCTGACCGGTATTCCGGAACTGGAGGCCTGTATCGGAGGACAGAATCCGTTATGTGAATATTTGACAGGCATTGTGAAGGCTTACGGCAGGAATCATTATGCCTGGGGAAAACAAATCTGGGATATTGCGGTGATCGGTTATCTGATGGAAGAAAGCTGGGCAAAATACGAGTGGGTTTCGTCGCCGGTCCTTACCGACAATATTACCTGGAGTAAAGATTATACCCGCCATTTGATTAAAAATGTGAAAGAAATTAAAAGGGATAACGTTTTTCGTGATATGTTTCATAAATTGAGTAATATTAAATTATAGAGCAGCTATGTAAAATATGTTATAATGTGGGAAGATGGGCAAGCCTTTAAAGGTTTAAAGTAAATCAGCCGTCTGACTGAAAAATATAGCGAATATGAAACATAGAAAAGAGGATGAGAGTATGACAATTAAAGAAATTGCGGCGTTAGCTGGTGTATCAACATCAACGGTATCTAAAATTGTAAATGCAAAGGATGAAATGATTAACCCCGAAACAAGAGAACGGGTGCTGAAAATAGTAAAGGAGTACAATTATACGCCGTACTCATCCATAAAAACGGTTTCCACAACAAAAACTTTTCTGATCGGAGTTTTATTAAATTATATCAATAAAGAATACACCCTCCTGGACGGAATTATGGAATATGCGGAGAAACATGGATACCGGCTGGTTATCTGCGAAAGTAAACAGGACACGGAAAACGAATTAAAAAATGTATTACAGTTATGCAAGCATAATGTTGATGGTGTGATCTGGGAGAAAGTTTCGCCTGCCAGCAGTAATTACGAAAAATATTTTGAGGAAATCGGAGCTCCGGTCTGTGAGATAGCTGTTTCCGATGATATGAGCGGAAAAAATCCCAGGTTCAGCATCGATTTTGAGAAACTGGGTGCATTTGCCGCCCGGCAGCTCATAGATAAAAAACATACGGCAATTGCTTTTATAGATAAAGAAGAAAATGAACATTACGGATTCTATTTAAAGGGATATAAGCAGGCCTTGTTTGATAACAATATCAGCTACTCCGAAAATATGACTTTTAAGTATTCCGAAAGTGATCTTGATGAGTTATTGTACCGCTGCAAAGCTACCGGAATCGTATGTCCGGATTCCGGCACTGCACTTAAAATATATACCTATGCCCTGGAGAGGAAAATTAAAATACCGGAGGATCTTTCCCTGATAACGGTTATCAATGCGGAAAATGCGGCAGGATTTAATCCGTGGATTTCCGGCGTAATAATTCCCCATCATGATTTCGGTGAATTTATCTGCAAAAAAGTAATCGACCTGTCTGAAAAACAAACGAATACGGCTGAATTCGGTGACTGCTTCCGGCTGAATTCGGACAGCAGTCTGGATCTGCCGCGGGCATCAAAAGAAAACCGGATTATTGTTGTGGGTAATATCAATATGGACATTATGGTTAATGTAAAAGAACTGCCTCAGCTTGGCAAAACCGTTATGGCGACGGGAAGCGCCGCTTTACCCGGCGGTAAGGGCGCCAACCAGGCAGTCGGAGCGGCGAGGCTGGGGGCGGATGTTTCTTTGATCGGCAAAGTAGGCAAGGATTACGAAGGCAGCACGATTATCAGCTATTTGAATATGTACCATGTAAATATGAATCCGGCCCTGCTGGAAAATGAATGTGAAACCGGTAAAGCTTATATTCACGTCAGAGGGGACGGAGAAAGCAGTATTGCTATCTATCCGGGAGCAAATGACAGATTGCTGCCCGCCGACATACTTAAAAACAAACATTATTTTGAGAATACGAAATTCTGCCTGCTCCAGACGGAAATTCCGATGGATACGGTATTGTACGCGGCCAGAGTGGCAAAGGAGTGCGGAGCAGGTATTATTTTAAAACCCTCCACCCTGGAGACGATTCCGGATGAACTATTGCAGGAAATCGATTATTTCATACCGAACCGCAAAGAGTGTGATATTCTCTGTCCGCAGTATGAAACTTTGGAGCAAAAGGCGGACTATTTTCTAAGCAGGGGTGTAAAGAATGTTATAGTGACCTTGGGAGATAAAGGGTGTTACCTTCAAAATCCGGAAATTGCCAGATACTTTCCCGCGGAAAATCTGGTTGCTGTAGATATCACGGGAGCGGCCGATGCATTTATAGCTGCATTGGCAGTGTATCTGACTAAAAAATATGCTTTGGAAGAAGCAATTCAATATGCGACCTGCGCGGCAGGCCTTTCCGTTACCCGCCAGGGAGTTATTCCGGCCCTGGTGGACCAGACAACTTTGGAGACATACATCCAGAATAAAAATAAATAAAACGGCAGCAGCCTGTCTGTCTCACAGACTTTCACAGACGGGTCCTGCAATTGGAGTGCAAATGAAAGAACAGTTTAAGATATTGACAAAACCGAAAGCAAACAGTAATAACCTGCTGCAGGGCAGGCAATACAGAATTACCGTATTGACGGAACAGTTGATCCGGCTTGAATACAGTAAAACGGGAGTATTTGAAGATAGCGCGACCCAGGTGGTATTAAACCGCGATTTTGAACCGGTTCAATTTCGGTATAAAGAAAGTGAAGAGGAACTGGTGGTGGTTACGAAAGAGCTGCGCCTGACTTATGATAAAAAGGAATTTTCGGGAAATGGTTTGAAAATCGAACTTACAAACGGTTTGACCAACTATCACAGTATATGGCGTTTTGGTGAAGCAGGCAGACGGGGGCAGAATCTCAAGGGAACGGCCCGTACCCTGGATGAGTCCGACGGCCCAATTGATTTGGAAGACGGATTGTTGAGTAAAGACGGATATTCCGTTCTGGACGACAGTAAGTCCCTGATTATTAAAGAAGACGGACGGCTGTCCGAAAGAACTTCCGAAGTTTTTGATCTTTATTTCTTTGGATATGGGCGTGAATACAGGAAGTGTCTGAAGGATTTTCATTATCTGACGGGAAAAACTCCGCTGCTTCCCCGGTATGCTATGGGAAACTGGTGGAGCCGCTATTATCCGTACACGGATAAGGAGTACTTACAGTTATTTGACCGGTTCGGGGAAGAAAAAGTACCGTTTTCCGTAGCGGTGCTGGATATGGACTGGCATCCGGCGGTAAACACAGATTATAGCAGCGGCTGGACGGGTTATACCTGGAACGATAATTTATTTCCGGATTATAAGGCCTTTTTAAAAACACTTCATGAACGGAAGCTGAAAGTTACGCTGAATGAGCATCCGGCAGACGGAGTATGTGCCCATGAAGTGATGTATGGGAAGTTTAAAGAGGCGGCAGGAGACGGGGCGGAAATAAACAGCACGGACGCGGTACGTTTTGATATTACTTCTGAAAAATACATAAATGCATATTTTGAACTCCTGCATGATAATTATGAGGAAGAAGGCGTAGACTTCTGGTGGCTGGACTGGCAGCAGGGCGTGTATACAAAGCTGAAAGGACTGGACCCGCTGTGGATGTTAAACCATCTGCATTTTCTGAATAAGGGCAGGGATAAGCAAAGACCTATGATTTTTTCCCGGTATGCGGGTCCGGGAAGCCACCGTTATCCGGTTGGTTTTTCCGGGGATACGGTGGTATCCTGGGAGGCACTGAAATTCCAGCCTTATTTTACTGCGGCTGCCTCCAATATCGGGTTTAACTGGTGGAGTCATGACATCGGCGGGCATATGCAGGGAATTAAAAATGATGAGCTGATGGTGCGCTGGGTCCAGTTTGGCGTATTTTCACCGATTTTCAGGCTCCACAGTACCAATAATTTCTTTAACAGCAAAGAACCCTGGAGATATGCCGGGGAGGTGCAGGGGATACTAAAAGAGTTTATGAGGCTCCGCCACCGGATGGTCCCGTTTTTATACAGCTTAAATTATGCGTCCTGTAGAGAGGATAATGGGCTTGTGGAACCTTTGTATTATGATTACCCGTTTAGCGAAGATGCGTACCGGTATCCCAATGAATACCTGTTTGGACGCAGCCTCCTTGTAGCCCCTGTTACGGAGCCGGTAAACAGGGTCACCTATCTGGCAGAGGTTTCGGTATGGATTCCGGACGGGATTTATTTTGACTTTTTTAACGGTACAATTTATAAGGGCGGACGTAATCTTAAGATGTTTCGAAAGCTTGATGAAATACCGGTAATGGTTAAGGCGGGATCTGTCATTCCTCTTGATGCAAGGGATTATACGGGCAACGGTACCGAACTGCCGGAGGAAATCTGCCTGAAAATTTATGCGGGAGCGGACGGAAGCTTTGATTTATATGAAGATGACGGAGAAACCAAAGCGTATGAAAAGGGGGTATATGCCCTGACCAATATCCGGTTTGAATGGGAAGCCGGCAGAATACGGATCGGAAAAACAGAAGGAAAAGATTTTGACGTCCCTGAGAGCAGGAAGTATTGTATCGAGTTAATTGGTATGAAAAAGGCGGATACGGACAGAATATCCGCGGCAGCAGGCGGAGTACCGGTTTCCGTACGGGCAGAATATTTACAGGAAAAAAATACACTGCTTCTTTATCCTGAAGCTATGAAGGGTCAGGAACTGGTTATCTGCTTAAACCAGCCGATGGAGCTTGCCGGTAACCGGGTGAAGGATAAATTATTTACCTTGCTGTGTGATGCGCAGATTGAATATGATTTAAAGGCAAAGATTAATCGGGTTATAGAAAAATCCATGACACCGGATCAGACTCTTTCCGAGATTTTTGCAATTTGTCCTTATAAGGAACTGAACGAAGCCTTTATGGAAATTCTGACAGCGCTGTAATAAACTGAATAAAAAGCCTGCAGGCAGGCGGAATGGAGTTTTTATGAAACTTGACGGCAGATATATGGATCAAATATATGGTGGATTTATCGGTAAGGTTATTGGCGTCATACATGGGGCCAATACGGAAGGCTGGACCTATGAGCAAATTAAAAGCACTCTTGGTACCATTGAATATTATCCTTTTACCTTTCGTAATTTCTGCAGTGATGATGATATTAACGGGCCTGTTTTCTATATGCGGGCCATGGAGGATTTCGGATACGATAAAAAGCTGTCCGTAGATAAAATGGCACATACCATGGCTAATTACGTAGCCGACGGACATGGATTTTTCTGGTGGGGAGGCTATGGGATTTCCACGGAATATACGGCCTATCATAATGTAATGAACGGTATTCCGGCGCCCCGGTCCGGTTCTATAGAACAAAACGGCAAAACAGTGGCGGAACAAATCGGGGGACAGATCTTCTCGGACTGCTGGGGCTTGATCTGCCCGGGGGATCCGGCTCTTGCCGCAGAGCTGGCAGGTAAAATGTCCAGCGTAACCCATGGCGGCAACGGCATCTATGGCGGAATGTTTTTGGCGGCCTGCATTGCAAAAGCATTTACCTGCGGGGATATGAAAGAAATTATTGAAACCGGGCTAAGTTACATTCCGGCAGATTCGGATTACAGTATCATGGTACGGGATGTGATGCGGTATTGTATGGAAAGCGATGACTGGGAGAAATCCTTTTTCTATGTGAAAGAAAAATACGGTTACCAGCATTATGAAGGAGTGTGCCATATTATACCCAATGCCGCAGTCATTGTTTTATCGCTGGTACACGGCGGCAATGATTTTTCCAGAACCATAAATATCTGTAATATGTGCGGCTGGGATACGGACTGCAATGTGGGCAACGTGGGTACGATTCTGGGCGTAATGAACGGGGTAACCGGTATTGATGAAAAATGGCTTGCCCAGGTAAATGATTTTGTATGTACCTCCAGCTGTCTTGGTTACTTAAATATCCAGACTGTTTCCCAGATGGCAGCCCTGGCTGCAAAGATTACACACAAAATGTATGGGATCCGGGAGGAAGGAGTGTGGGAGGATATCTTTACCCATCCGGAAGGGAAATACTTCCACTTTGAATTCCCGACGGCTACCCATGCCATGCGGTGCCGTTTTGAGGGAAATAAAAAGATAAGACTCTTGAATACGGAGGAAGAGGCATATTTGGGAAAGCGTTCTTTGAAAATAACGGCTCCGGTCCTCCGGAAAACGAACCAGTTTTATATTTACCACAAGACTTATTATACTCCGAAGGATTTTGAAGACAGCCGGTATGACCCGGACTTTTCGCCGACGGTTTACCCGGGAGACAGAGTAAATATGCAGATCAAATTGTCAAAATTAACACCTGCCAGAATCCGGATTACACCTTATATAAAAGACCGCTTAAGCGGCAGGATATTAGAGCTTCCGGAAGAAACCGCGGAAAACTTGATACCGGATGAATGGACGGAAATTCATTTTTCCGTTCCCGCCGTTCCTGATCTTATTGTGGAAGAAGTGGGTATCCGGGTTTCCTGTGTTGACGGCTATGAGAAGAGAAATGAATTCCCCCTTATTCTGTACCTGGACCAGCTGTGTATCAGCAGCAATCCCAATATTGAAATGGATTTGGGAAATCTCCCGGTTGAAAAATGGAATGCCCTCCATGAATGCCCGGCCCACTTAACTTATCTCAGGGGAATTGTTAGGATCCAGGACCATGCCCTGACGGTCAGCGGATATGGCAGGCCCAGTGAAGCTTATACCGGCAGCCTGGACTGGAAGGACTATGAATTTACGGCCGAACTGGTGCCGGGAATCGGTGAAAAGCATAATATATTATTCCGTGTGCAGGGCGGTATGCGCTGTTACGGAGCCGGTCTGTCCGGGAATAATAAGCTGGCTTTATATAAAAAGGACGGGACTTACCGTATCCTGTGTGAAACAGATTTTAACTGGGAGCCCGGAAAGAGTTACCGTATACGGGCCAGGGTAATACAGAACCATATATCCGTATATCTGGAAAACAGGCTGCTGCTGGAATATACGGATACGGAGGAGCCTTACCTGAATGGCTGCATTGGCTTTGGAAATGATTCTTCCAGCCGGACGGCTTTTTGCAGATATTTTCTGACGGAGTTAAACGAAAAGAATTGATTCCGGAGACTGTTTCTGATTTACTGCTTCTGTAATGAGCTTTTAAAAGCAAGGATGCCGCAAAATAGCGTAATAATACTTCTGATTTTGTGATCGGAGTTTTATTGCGACTATTCTGCGGCATCCTTTTTTTGGTGCCTGCGTTTGTCCTGAAAAAAATAAAGAAACTTGTTGACAGAATTCATCAGAATATATATAATTGTTATAGGAAAACTGATTAAGAAAACAGTTTCGTTATTCAAAATAACAAACCATGGCAATTTGACTTTACAAGTATGTCCCCCGCTTCTTAGCGGAGTGTAAGCGGTGGATTAGGTACTTACTTGTTTTCAGTCGGAGTTCATGCGCCGACTGAAATCTGTGTAGCAGGTATAAGGTTATGAGCAAGTAGCGTAGCGGACCCGGAATATCCGCTTTGACTTGCAGATAAGGAGGATAATTCGTTATGCGAAGAATAATTATAGACACCGATATCGGTGATGATATTGACGATGCCCTGGCGCTTCACCTGGCTCTGGCCTCACCGGCGCTGGAAGTGGCAGGCATAACCACCGTATTTAAGTATACACAGGACAGGTGTATTCTTGCCGAGGCCATTTTGCAGGAAATTGGAAGAGCGGATATTCCTGTAATAGCCGGAATAGACAGGCCGTTTCTCCATAAGGTGGACTGTACCAAACACGCTTCCCAGTTCGAGGTTATTGAAGGGAGGCCCGTGGGGGCAAGGAAAGGCCATGGGGTGGATTTTATTCTGGATTCCCTGAAAAAAGATAAGGAGCTGGAACTGGCTGCAATCGGCCCCCTTACCAACATAGCCGCGGCGATCTTAAAAAGTCCGGAGACCATGAAAAACAGAAAGATTTTTATTATGGGCGGCATGATAAGTAACGCATATCCGGAATGGAATATTATGAATGATCCGGAGGCTGCCAGAATTGTATTCGAATCCGGAATGGATATTACATTAGTCGGGCTGGATGTTACACTGAAATGCAGATTAAATGACAAAGAACTTAAGCAGATACAGAAGAGCAATCTGAGTAATACAAAACTGTTAAAAACACTGGTAGACAAATGGATGAGGGAATCCAGACATCATCCGATCCTTCACGATCCGCTGGTAATTGGTTATCTGATAGATCCGGAAATTTTAACTTTGAAGGATGCCAATATTCTCGTCGAGACACAGGGCGAATTTTCCAGGGGAATCACAATTGATAAAAGGGATGTTTTCGGACATCGTGAATTGGAAAATGTGAATTGCCGGGTGGCTGTAGACGTAGACAGGGAACGATTCCTGTCAAGGTTTATGGACTTAATTTTTTAAAAAACTAAATAACATTTAGTTTTAATAAAATAAAATTAAAGGAGAAAATCAAATGAAAAAAAGAATCTTGAGCTTAGTACTGAGCACAGTAATGATTGCAACAATGATAACGGGATGCGGCTCATCCGCATCTTCAGGAGACAGTGCTGCGGGGGGAAATGCAGCGCAGTCAGGTACAGGAAAACCGGCTAAGGGAGAAGGCGGGGAAACGGTAAAAATCGAGTTTTTTAACCAGAAGTCGGAAATCAAGGATGTTATGGATGAAATTGTTGCGGATTTTGAAAAAGAACATCCGGAGATCGATGTGGAACATGTGCAGGTACCGGATGCGGGTGAAGTCCTGACCACACGTATGGCTTCCGATGAAATGCCGGATGTGATATCCATTTATCCAAACGAAACAAAATTCAAATCCTATGTTGATGAAGGATACTTCATGGAGCTGACAGGTGCGGATTTCTACAGCAATTTAAACACTACATATGTCGATTCCGTTAAATATAACGGTAAGGACTGGAGTGTTCCTTTAACCATGAATGCGTACGGTATTTATTATAATGCCGACAAATTCAAAGAATTAGGCATCAAAGTTCCGGAAACCTTTAGTGAGTTAACAGATGCCGTAAGCAAGATTAAGGAAGCCGGTATGATTCCCTTTGCAACCAGTTTTAAAGATGCCTGGACCACCGGACATCTGACAGAAGCTCTTTTAGGGAATACAATGGGTATCCCCCAGGCCAATGAATTCTTCAGTACCAAAGGATCTGCCGCCGACAGTGACGCCTTCAAAAAATTTATAGATCATTATAATTTGTTTATTGATAATACGGAAGAAGATACCGCAGGTATGGATTATAATACGGCAGTAACCTTATTTGCCACAGGTGAAGCCCTTATGCTTCCCCAGGGTATCTGGGCAACGACCGTAATTGAAAGTGCAGGAGCCGATTTTGACTATCAGATGATGCCGGTACCGGCTGATACCAAGGAAGACACCAAGGTTGTTTACGGTATTGACCTTGCGGTGGGAATATCTGCAACTACTCCCAATGCAGAAGCTGCGAAAACTTTTGTAGCTTATCTGACGAGAACAGAAGTAGCCCAGAAATTACATGATACGGAAAAATCCCCTTCCATCGTAAATGGTGTTGAACCAAGGAATACGGAAACCGTTGCGGCCACAGAACTTTTGATGGAAGGAAAATCTTATCCATGGATTCATTTCGACTGGATTCCTGAAAATGATCCCAACTGGCAGGATATGACGGATGCATATGCAATCACAAAGGATCTGGATACTTTTACTCAGGCGGTAGACAGTACTTTTGAAAAATAATCAGGCAAAATGGTTTTAATACCGTGAAGTATCCATCAATAAAAAACGTAAGGGGAGACGCTGCCTATAGTCTCCCCCTGCGTAGATTTGAAAGGAAAAAGTGAAAACCAGTATGGGAAAATTTAAAAAGCGGATGAATCAAAGCATGCATTTTTTGTTTACTCTGCCTGCAACTGTTCTTTATATTATTTTTCTTATCGTTCCCTTTGTAAAAGGTATTTTGTATGGTTTTACGGATTGGAACGGAATTGCGAAAAAATATAAGTATATATTTTTTGAAAACTATGTCAATTTATTTTCCGACAACCGGATCCGGGGAAGTATTTCCTTTACCCTCAGATATTCCATAGCATTACTGGTCTTAACCGTACTGGTAGGGTTAGGTCTGGCAATCCTTTTAAACCGGAATATCAAATTCAGGGGAATTATCCGTACTACGTATTTTTTTCCGGCCGTACTTAGTATGATCATTGTTGGCCTGATTTTTAACCAGATTTATTTGCATGCGCTGCCGGGCTTCGGTAAAATGATCGGGGTGAAAGCAATATCAAAAAATATACTGGCGGATTCCGGTATGGCCTTCTGGGGAATCCTGTTTGTTAACTTATGGCAGGGACTTGCAGTTCCTACCGTATTATTGCTGGCAGGCTTACAAAGTGTTCCGAAAGAACTGCTGGAGGCAGCTTCCATTGATGGGGCGAACGGGATAAAGAGATTTTTTTCCATTACGTTTCCCTATTTGATCCCCTCTTTGAATATGGTAGTTATCCTGGCTTTTAAGAACGGGCTGACCTCTTTTGATTATATTATGGCCATGACCGGCGGAGGTCCCAATAAGACAACGGAATCGGTCGGATTTCTGATCTATAAATATGCTTTTGCCGAATCAAAATTCAGTTATGCCAACGCATTGGCCGTAATTTTATTTATTGCAATCGGAATTGTCTCCCTGATCCAGGTTAAGGGCATGAGCAGATTTGAGGTGAATGAATAATGAGAAGAGAAAAAAAATTAGATATAGTCAGTACAATCATCTTAAGTATTGGTCTTATTATTATCATATTGCCGATGTATTTTACCATTATTACCTCTCTGAAAACACAGAAAGAAACGGCCAGAAATTTCTTTGCATTTCCGGAAACCCTCTATTTGGGTAATTTTAAGGAGGTTATTTCGGATAATAACTTTTTTACCTATGTGGGAAATTCCGTATTTATTACCTTAGCAGCCATAGTTCTGATTGTTCTGGTAGTCCCGTTAACTTCCTATGCGATTACCAGGAACAGGCAGAAGGCATATTATAAAGCCCTTTTTACCATGTTCTCATTGGGTATTTTCATTCCTTTCCAGGTTATTATGCTTCCGGTGGTCAAATTAATGACGTCCTTATCCGCATTGAATAAATTTGGTCTGATCGTCTTATATGTGACGTTTGCCCTGTCACAGGGAGTGTTTTTGTATGTGGGATATATCAAGAATAATATACCCGAGGAATTGGAGGAATCTGCTTACATAGACGGATGTTCCAAGTTCCAGACCTACTGCCGGATCGTATTTCCGCTGTTAAAACCAATGACTGCTACCATAGTAATTATTGACTGCCTGTGGATCTGGAATGATTTTTTGCTGCCCCTGCTGATATTAAACCGTTCCGCTTCCTATTGGACACTGCCTTTGTTCCAATATAATTTTCAATCCCAGTATGCCATTCAGTACAACCTTGCCTTTGCTTCTTTTGTTCTGACAATTGTACCCATGCTGATTGTTTATTTGATTTTCCAGAAAAGCATTTTATCCGGCCTGACAAATGGTGCGGTGAAAGGTTAACTGGGAAAAGAAACTGCAAAGAGTAATGCGCCATTTGCGGCTGCCTGATGGCAGCCATGTCGGGAAGTGCAGGCCGATAATTAATACTAGAAATGAGATTGATTTGACAAAATAAGGGGAGAAAGGAGTCGCGGGTACGAATTTATCCCGTAAGATTTATGAATTCTATTTATGTTATAACCAGCATCAATATGGATATGGTAGCTCATGTAAGGGCATTTGCCAAAGCAGGCGAAACGATATTAGGCTATAATTTCAGCAGGCATTTCGGAGGAAAAGGGGCCAATCAGGCCGTGGCAATAAGTAAACTTGGCCTGCCTGTTGCAGCAGTCGGAAAAATCGGAAAAGATATGCTGGGAAAGGAATACCTGTCACATTTTCAGGAAAATAAGATAGACACAAAGTACATTTTTGAATCCTCGGAAGAATCAACCGGAATAGCAATGATTAATGTGGATGAAAGCGGTGAAAACACCATTATTGTCATATCAGGAGCTAACAGTGAACTGTCCGGTGTTGATATAGAAAATACAAAAGAAGTACTGCTGCAGAGTAAGATTGTAATTTCCCAGTTTGAAGTACCGGTTGAAGCCAGCTTTCAGGCGTTTAAGCTTGCAAAGAGTGAAAACGGCCCGGAGGTTATTACCATTTTTAATCCGGCACCGGCAAGATCCATTCCGGAAGAAATGTGGAAATATATTGACATCCTCGTTCCCAATGAAGGTGAACTGGGGCAGCTTGTTAACAGAAAACTTGCCACCATGGATGAAATGAAGCAGGCCTCCCGTGAATTATTATCAAAAGGAGTAAGCTACGTTCTTGTAACCATGGGTGAAAACGGTTCCATGCTGACCGGGTCAGGCGGTTCTTACCTGATACCGCCGATCAGGGTGAATACGGTGGATACTACCGCTGCCGGAGATTCTTTTATCGGAGGATTGGCAGCGGCACTGTCGGAAAAAGAAGAGTATGACGATGCCGTAATACTGGAATGTGCGGAATTTGCAACGAAAGTTGCCGCATTGGTGGTTCAGCGGGAAGGAGCCCAGTCCTCGCTTCCGACAAAACAGGAAGTATTAGAAGCTTTCCAGGTAAAAATATTAAATGAATTGTCTTGACATTTTATTTTGATAGTGCAATAATATAATAACTTTTATAAAACAATTTATTAAAGTTATTACAAAATAAAAGGAGGCAATTATTTTGGAAGGAACTATGAAAGTTGCAGTAATGAACGGGATTGGAAAGATGGGCTTTGAAGAAAGAGATATCCCAAAGGTAAAGGACAATGAAGTCCTTGTCAAGCTGGAGTATGTAGGTATCTGCGGTTCGGACTTGCATTATTATGAAAACGGACGGATCGGGGATTATATTGTAAAGCCGCCTTTTGTACTGGGGCATGAGCCCGGGGGCGTGGTGGTCGAGACAGGACAGAAGGTAGTGAATTTAAAGGTTGGAGACCGGGTGGCACTGGAGCCTGGCAAAACCTGCGGACATTGTGAATTCTGTAAAACAGGAAGATATAATCTGTGCCCGGATGTAGTTTTCTTTGCAACTCCTCCGGTAGACGGAGTTTTTGGGGAGTACGTTGCCCATGAAGCGGACCTGTGTTTTAAGCTTCCGGATAATGTGAGCACTTTGGAGGGAGCTTTAATCGAACCCCTGGCGGTAGGTTTCCATGCAGCCCTCCAGGGCGGGGCGGGGGCAGGCCAGACAGCCGTTGTTATGGGTGCAGGCTGTATCGGACTGGTTTGTATGATGGCACTGAAAGCCATGGGTGTTATTAAGGTTTATGTGGTGGATATCATGGAGAAAAGGCTGGAAAAAGCACTGGAACTGGGAGCAACCGGTACGATTAACGCTGTAAGTACGGATGCCGTAAAAGCCGTACTTGAACTTACGAAAGGCTTGGGCTGTGATCTGGTCATAGAAGCAGCCGGCACGGAAATTACTACCAGGCAGGCCATACATATGACGAAAAAAGGCGCCAATATTGTTCTCGTCGGTTATGGCAAGAGCGGAGAAATGAACTTACCCATGAGTCTGGTTTTGGATAAGGAGCTGACCTTAAAAACCGTATTCCGTTACCGCCACATCTACCCCATGGCAATTGACGCGGTAGCAGCCGGCAAAGTCAATTTAAAAGGAATCGTTACCGATGAATTCCCCCTGGATGAAATCCAGAAAGCCATGGATTACAGTGTGAATAATAAGGCGGAGATCGTTAAGGCGGTAATTAAAATCTGAGACAGAAAAAATTCTGCGTACCAGGGGCTGTTGAAGCTATTTTGCAACAGCCCCATAACCTGTTGCAAAGCTGTGCTGACAGGCTAAATATTTATTGACATAGTTTAAATTAGCTTGTAAAATAAATTTAAATTATTTAAAAATTTAAATTTATTTACAAGGTGGGTCAGATGAAGATAAAAGCGAAAGACATTGCACGTGATTTGGGGCTTTCTACAGCTACTGTGTCACTGGCACTGAATAACAAACCCGGAGTGAATGAGCAGACACGTAATAAAGTCCTCAATTATATTAAGGAATCCCGGGAGAGCGGTGATGACGGGAAGGAAAGAAAAGAAAAAACCATCCGTATGTATACCTTTTTACAAAAAAGCGGATTAATTGATGCGGATGAAAATGCCAGGCTATATATGGGATATGCGGAAGCGTCGAGAAGAGCCAGGGCGTCAGGGTATAAAATGGATACGGTGTTTGTGGACCGCAGCAAGGATGAGTTTGTAAAATTATTGGAAGAATGCGAAGAGGAAGATGTTGTCGGTGTTTATCTGAATGCTGCTTATATGACTGAGGAAGATTACCGGTGTATCCGTGGTTTAAAGCTTCCTTATGTAGTATGTGACCAGGATTTTAATGATATGCATACGGACAGTATAGTACTGAATAACCGGCAGGGTGTAAAGACCGGCCTGGAATATCTTTATGAAAACGGACACAGGGATATTATGTATTTGCGCAACTCCAAGGATTTTTATAATATGTATGAAAGAAGAAGTGCCTGTAACGGATTTATGAATGAGAAAAAGCTGCAGCAGGCGGAAAATGAACGAATACTGGACATAGGCAATACGGCCCAGGAAATATATGATAATATGTATAAATATATTAAAAATAACGGACATATCCCAAGTGCCGTATTTGCTGAAAATTACGAAGTAACCATCGGTGTATCCAGAGCACTCCAGAGCTGCGGATACCGCATACCGGAGGATGTTTCCATCGTGGGATTCGATGAGATACCCGGTGCTGCTATTCTGGACTTTCAGCCTACGTTCCTGAGGGCATTACATGGTAACGTAGCTTATATAGCCCTGGGAAGGCTGCTGGAGAGGATAAAAAGGAAAGCCAGGGAGTCTGTTCAGATATTGGTAAATACCGAATTTGTTATAGGAAACAGTGTTAAAAATTTAAATAATAGAATCTAAATAAAATAAATTTAAAAGGTAAATCTGTTTTAAAAGATTTATCTTTTTTTATTGTCATTTAAATCTGAAAAGTAGGGAAATTAATATAATATATACGATATGCACAAAATATAAGGAGTAAAAATATATAAAATAACAAAAATATATAAATTACTTGAAATATTATTTATAATATGTTAAATTTAATTTAGATTAAGTTTAAATATTTAAATTAATAGGGGAATAATTTAAATTTAAACGTAATTAATCGTATGTGCGCACAGAGATATTATTATGTAGTAATTGTTAAATTAACTTTAAACTGGGAGGAAAACTATGAAAATCAAAAAATTAACAGCATTATTACTGGTAACCACAATGTTATTTTCAATCTTTTTATCCGCATGCAGTAAAGATACTTCCTCTGCCCCGGAAAATAATAATGCCGCGGAAACGGAAAATTCGGGGACCGGGAGCGGGGAAGAAAATTCTGTAAAACCCGTAGAAGTTACTTTCTGGACACTGTCTACCAGGCAGGAAGCAGTGGATCCCATTGCAGAGGCATTTAATGCGGCAGGCAATAATATAAAAGTTACGGTTTCCTTTTATGATACGGATGGGATTAAAGATGCATGTAAAGTTGCCGCCACTGCGGATACCCTTCCTTCCATGTGGTTTAACTGGGGCGGAAGCTTAGGCGGTTTTTATGCGGAAAACGGACTTACATATGATTTGACGGATTATGCGAAAGAACATAACTGGGCGGACAAATTCAGTTCAGGAGCATTAAATCTGTGTCAGCTTAGCGGTACTCTGGCAGGATATCCTACCAGTTACAATGTATTGGATGTCTATTACCGGAAAGATATCTTTGAAAAATATAATATTGCGGTGCCTTCTACCTTTGAAGAATTTGAGCAGGCTTGTGCCACTTTAAAGGAAAACGGAGTTACTCCCATATCTACTGCAGGGTTAAACGGATGGCATGTTATGAGATTTGTAGAACTGCTGATCGAACACTATGCAGGCGCCGAACTTCATGATAAGTTAAATACTTTTGACGAAAGCTGGAATAATGATGCCGTGATAAAAGCCCTTGCCAAATATCAGGAATTTTGCAAGAAAGGATATTTTCCGGAAGGTTTTATAACGGCAGACCCGAATGATACGCTGATGAATATGGCTTCCGGAGCAACCGCCATGGATATTCAGGGCCAGTGGTATGACGGTAATATCCTGGCAGATGAGGTTGACCTTAATTTATTTTCAACCTTTCCCTTCCCGTCAGGAGGTACCAACCGCTTATCTTCTTTTGCAGAGATGACCCAGTTTAATAAAAACCTTACCGATGAAGAATTAGATGCATGCATAAAATTCATGGATTACTACTACAGCGAAGAAAATGCGGAAAAGTATGCCGAGTATTATAATCTGCCCCTTCCGTTTAATAATGCCGCTATGCCGGAAGGACAGCCGAATGTGGAAAAAATGATTAAGACAAGCAATGAAAACGGAACTTTTACCATTACGGACCAGGCTCTGCCGACAGAAGTTGCAGATGCTTTATTTGATGCACAGGATGCGATCGCATTCGGAGAGATGACTCCGGAAGAGGGAGCAGCCAACATTCAGGCAGCAATCGAAGCCTATCACAGCAAATAAGGGCTTAAAGGGCTGCCCCGGCGGCCCTTTACCCATTAATTATGATGCCGCATAAGCGGCGTCATGTCGGAAAGGTTGAAGGAAAATATATAAGTGAAAGGACGCCGCAGAAGGGATTCTTTCAACCTGTTTTATATGGGGCAGGCAGTGGGGTTGTTGCAGCCCCATGCAATGGGGATATCTATGAAAAAAGAGAAAAAATTTGAATTTAGCGCATATGCCTTTTTAATTCCGGCCGGCATTATATATCTGTCGGTAATCATAATCCCGGTCTTCTATTCCTTGTATATCAGTTTATTTAACTGGAATGGCATTGGGAAAATGAAATTTATCGGACTGGGAAATTACCTGAAGCTGTTTACGGCAGATAAAATTTTTTTTACCGCACTTAAAAATAACCTGATATGGATTGCATTAACCATTCTTATGACCATGACGGTTTCTTTGGGCCTGGCATTGCTGCTTAACAAAGAATTTAAAGGAAGAACGTTTTTTCGGGGATTTTTTTATTTCCCATGTGTTATAGCACCCATTGCAGTGGCTATTATTTGGAGATGGATTTATAATCCCAACGTCGGATTTATTAACCAGTTTTTGAAAGCCTTGGGAAGTGATTTCTCCCAAAGCTGGATTTCTAATCCTAAGTACAGCCTGTATGCCGTATTTGCAGCTTCTTTGTGGCAGGCCGTGGGTCAGCCGACACTCCTGTTTTTGGCAGGCTTACAGTCCGTATCCATAGACGTACTGGAAGCAGCTACCATCGATGGTGCCGGTTCCATTAAGAAATTCATTTATATAACGGTTCCCCTGATGAAGGAAACTTTTGTCATAGTAATAGCCACTTTGATTGTAGCTGCAATGAAAGTTTTTGATGTAGTACAGGGCTTGACCGGAGGAGGACCGAATAATTCTACACAGATGTTATCTACCTACATGTATTCCCAGACATTCCAGTATAATAATGTAGGGCTTGGAACCGCCGTGTCCTGCATAATGGTTATTATGATGCTGGTGGTAATTGTGCCGTATGTGTCATTTACTGCGAAAGAAAATTAAGGAGGCCGGGCAATGGAGGGAAAACAGAAAAAAATTGCGAAAAAGATAGTGCTTTATACGGTTTTAACAATTCTTGCCCTGGTTTGGATTGTTCCCATGTTTACTTTGGTTGCCACGGCGCTTAAGAGTAAACAGGATTTTTACACCGGAATAAGTCTTTTTAAGCTTCCGGAGAACATAGCATGGAGTAATTTTGTAAACGCCATAGTCAAAGGCCGTTTGTTTACTTATATGAAAAACGACCTGATTATTACCTGTTTAAAGGTACCGTTGGGGATATTTGTGGGAGCATTGGCAGCCTTTTCTTTGACGCGTCTTAATATCAGGCACAAAACCGGTATTTTTATCTTTTTCCTGATCGGTATGATGCTGCCCATGCAGATAGCATTGGTGCCAATCAACATCATATTTAATAAACTGAAACTTTTAAATACCTATTTTGGTTTGTTTTATGTCTATGTTGGATTCGGTTTATCTTATGCAATATTGATTTTAAGGGGATTCATGAGGGGAATTCCGAAGGATATCGATGAAGCCGCTTATATTGACGGGTGTAACAAATGGCAGCTTTTTATCCGAATTATATTTCCGGTTTCCAAACCGGCTGTTGCAACACTGCTGATTACGGATTTTCTGGCAACCTGGAATGAATATCTGTTAGCCAGCGTTATTATTAACGACAATGCGAAAAAAACCATTCCCGTGGGATTAATGACATTTGTCGGTGAGCATGGGACGGATTACGGTTATTTATGCGCGGGGGTCCTGATCTCCGTAATTCCGGTAATAATCGTATATCTGATTTTCCAGCGCCATTTTGTGGAAGGTATGGCAGGAGCGGTAAAATCATGATTCAGACTAGAAAGGAAGAGACAATGAGAGAGAGAAGTTATGCGAAAACAGTGGAAAAATGGGAGGTATTCGAAGTAACCGTAACAGGTTATTCGGATCATAATCCTTTTACCGATTATACCATACAGGGAATATTTCGGAGCAAAAATGAAGAAAAGTGTGTGGATGGCTTTTATGACGGGGATGGGATCTATAAAGTAAGGTTTATGCCGTCTTTTGAGGAGCCTTATACATTTGAAATAAAGGGAAGCTTTTCAGAAGAAGTCCGCCGGGGGGAATTTGAGGTGACAGCACCGAAAAAAGACAATCACGGTCCGGTAAGAGTGGCGAATACCTATCATTTTGCCTATGAAGACGGCACACCCTATTACCCCCTGGGAACGACCTGCTATGTGTGGAGCCTTCAGGAGGAAGAGCTCCAGGAACAGACCTTAAAGACCCTGGCTGGCAGCGCCTTTAACAAAATACGCTTCTGTATCTTCCCAAAACACTATGATTATAATTTCAAGGAACCGGTCAGTTATCCTTATGAAGGGACACCCTGCGATAATTCCGTTTTGACAAAAGATAATTTTAATGAGTATACGGGCTGTGCTCCCGGAAATAACTGGGATTACCTGCGTTTTAACCCGGAACACTTCAGGAAATTTGAAAAGCGGGTAAAGGATTTAATGGATCTGGGAATCGAAGCGGATATTATTGTCATGCATCCATATGACCGGTGGGGATTTTCCATGATGGATAGGGAGGCGGATGATTTATATTGGAATTACATCATTGCCAGACTCAGTGCTTACCGGAATGTCTGGTGGTCCCTGGCCAATGAATACGATCTGATGATCCGCAAAAATCCGAAAGACTGGGAGCGGTATGCCGAAATTATCTGCAGTAAGGATGTTTATAACCATCTGCGTTCCATCCATAACTGCAAGTCCTTCTACGATTACTCAAAGCCCTGGATTACCCATTGCAGTATCCAGCGCCAGGATGCCTATAAAACGGCTGAGTATGTTGACGAATGGAGAATCCGTTATAAAAAGCCGGTGGTCCTGGATGAAATCGCCTATGAGGGCAATATCCAGCATGGCTGGGGAAACATCAGCGGCCAGGAAATGGTAAGGAGGTTCTGGGAAGCCACCTGCCGGGGAGGCTATGGGGGACACGGCGAAACTTATATGGATCCCGAGAATATTTTATGGTGGTCCCACGGCGGAACACTTCACGGAGACAGTCCGGAACGTTTTCAGTTTTTATTGCAGATCCTGAAAGAGACTCCGGCAAATGGACTGGCACCAATGGCTGCAAAGTGGGATGAAGTGGCGGCGAGGGCAGACAGTATCTTTTCCGGTGAGGGAGGTTATTACTTATATTATTATGGATTTAACCGGCCGTCCTTCCGGGAGTATTATTACGATGAGATACATACTTATGAAGCGGAAGTAATCGATACCTGGAATATGACAATTACCAAAGCCGGAAGGTTTAAAGGTAAATTCGTGCTGGATTTACCGGGACATGAGTATATGGCTGTACGTATCCGGCGTGTGGATGAAATATGATTATAATATAACTTATCAGAAGTTGCTTTCCAAACTTCTGATAAAAGGCGGTGCTCTTTACCGCCGTGCATCTGACTATAGGAACATGCTTTTAGTTCCTATAGTATAACTTATCAGATAAGCAAGAGCCATGCAGCAAGGCGGAATGCGAATATCCGATTTAAATATGATGGATAAATATTATTTTACGGCAGTATTCTTACAGGTTTTAAACTTGTAGCACTGCCGTATTCTTATTGCCATATTTGATTAAATTTCTATTTCATGTTACAATTCCTTTATTCTGGACTGAAAAATTTTAATTGGGGAGGTTATTATGCAGCGGATATATGAGACGGAAAGACTTTTGTTAAGGGTCCTGGACAAGTCCCATGCCGGGCAGGTGCTGGATTATTACATAAGGAACAAGGATTTTTTAGAAGAGTGGGAAGCCCTGAAAAGGGAGGAGTTTTATACCGCAGCCTGCCAGGAAAAGCTCTTGGACAAGGACTTTACCGACATGCGTAACAATACATCCTTAAGATTATGGATTTATAAAAAAGAAGACACGGACAGGGTGATTGGTACCGTTTCTTTTACCAATATTGTCAGAGGAGTTTTTATGTCCTGTTTTCTCGGATATAAACTGGACAAAGAGGAGATAAATAAAGGTTATATGACCGAGGCAGTAAGAAAAGGAATTGCTGTCATGTTTGATGATTACGGGCTCCACAGAATAGAAGCGAATATAATGCCCAAGAATGTTCGCTCCTTAAGAGTAGCCGATAAGCTCGGGTTTTATAATGAAGGTACTGCCAAGGATTATTTAAAAATCAACGGCAAATGGGAAGATCACATACATATGGTTTTAATAAATAAAGGAATGCCGGATTAGGGGCATTCCTTTTTTGGTAGGCTTTAACCTGCTATGCGTGTGAAACGATTGTTATACAAAAAATCACCTTTCTATTATAATAGAGTTGTTCAGGCTACTAACATAACAAGAGGAAAGGTGATTTTATTTATCGGTTTTACGATACTGTTCAGGAGTCATGCCAGTCAGCTTCTTAAATATCCGGAAAAAGTATTTGATATTATCATACCCTACTGATTTAGATATCTGATAAAGCTTGATATTGGTTTGAACTAATAGTTCTTTTGCCTTATTTATCCGGAGATGATTAACATAATCTACGAACTTTTCGCCGGTTTTATCCTTGAATAAAAAACTGCAATAACTTCTGTTCATATAAAAAAGGGAGGATATAAATTCCATAGATAAATTATTTTTATAATTTCTTTCTATGTATAATTTTATTTTTTCAATATTATCTTCAATCGTGTAAATGCTGGCAGTTGACATACTTACAGCTATATTATTGAAAAGAAGTTTCAAATATACTTTCATTTCCTCAAAGTTAAATATTGAATTAAAGATGTTCTTAATACTGGAAGAATCATTATTTAAGGATGAATACTGATAATAGGTGCTTAACATTATTTTAGTTTTTTGAATTAACTCATTACAATAAAATTTTGCTTCATAGAGTGTACAGTCCTGCACAGACATAAAATAATCAAATAAATCATCAATTAAACCTGAAACTTTAGCTTCCTCTGCCGCTTCAATGCGAAACAGAAATTCATCAGCAGGTTCCCAATTAAGACGTTTATGAGTATTATTAATTTCATTAAAAAAATAGTAATGATTTGAGTCAGTCAGTTTTTTTGAATTTAAAGCTTCCACGCATTCATTGAAGGCTGCATTTAGCAGCAGCAAATCATGTTTAATATTACTGATTCCTATAGAGACGGAGGAATCAGTTTCCATAAGTAATTGTATAAGCCCCGAGCTAATATGTTTGCATAAACTGTTTAGCTTAATTGGTGTATTATTCGGGAAAAAAAGGACAAAGAATCCCATTTTATCATTATTCAGATGGGAAATATATAAGCCTAAGTCTCCATATCCATTGGAAACAGAATAATTACTTAATGCAGCCTCATCTAAATCAGAGGTAGAATGAATTGTCATTAGGACAATATGATGCATTGAGTACATTGTTTTTAACTTTTCAGAGTTTAACTCTAGGTGTCTGTTATGATAACCTAAAATAAGGTTTTTTAACATTTGTATATCATAGCCATATTGGACATATTCTTTTTCTGCTTCTATTGATATAATTTTATTGCCGGAGGACTGATTATTTTCAATCAGATGAATTGCTTCTTTCATAGTATTTTGTATATCTTCTTTACTGAAAGGTTTCAATATATAACTTATTACTTTTGCCTGAATGGCTTGCTTCGCATAGTCGAAATCTTTATAACCGCTAATAACGATTATCTGCTTCTCCGGATATTTCTCACGTATTAATTTTAACAGCTGGGTACCGTCTACTACTGGCATATTCATATCGGTTATAATGATATCGGGATCGGTTTTCGCAATAAGCAGCATACCTGATTCTCCATTATCGGCTTCACCTGCACATTGTACATGTTCCTCCAATGTACCAATTTTTTTTATAGTACCTTTTCTGGTTAAAACTTCATCATCAATTATTATATAACGGTACATAGTTGCCTCCTATTTTAATACAGGTAATTTTATCAATACAGTAGTACCTGCATTTTCTTTGCTTTTAACTGATAATCCATAACCAATTCCATAATAAAGTTCAAGTCGGGAATGAATGTTTTTTAAACCAATACTTTGTTTTTCACGCCTTCCAAGTTCTGTAAATATTATTGGCTTATTTAAAGATTCCTGTACTTCTTTTAATTGTTTCTCATCCATTCCCATTCCGGTATCATTAATTTCAAAACAAATAATATCATTATTTACCGTAGCGGCAATTATGACTTTCCCGGCAATGGAACAACGGTTAAGACCATGGTACAGAGCATTTTCTACCAGAGGCTGTAATATAAGTTTTAAGACTTTTAATCTACAGACTGGCTCATCAATTTGATAAATGATCTCGAAACGGTTATCAAATCGTATCTTTTGTATGGACATATAATCATTTACATTTTTAAGCTCATCCTGTACGGTTACCAATTCACTTTCCGTATTAATACTATAGCGAAGCATATTGCCAAGTGCCAGGGAGATTATGGATATGCTTTCAATTTCCTCAATCTCTGCTATACTGTTTATAGATTCTAATGTGTTATATAAAAAATGAGAATTAATCTGAGCTTCCAAAGATTTCATCTGGGAATCCAGGGTTATGAGTTTATTGTGGTATTGTTCTTTGATAAATTGATTATTTTCTTCTACCATATTATTATATTCGTTATAAAGTACACCAATCTCGTTATGTAAATTCAGATATTTATCGGCAGTTACCATACCGTGTTTTTTGTGATCCCGCATTATTTCACTTAGAGTAGTTATAGGCTTAGTAAGGGACTTTGATAACAAAATGGATATAATAATAAAAACAAATGCGCAGGATGTTGCAATACCGATTATTAAAAATTTTGTGAAATTAAATTCGTTATAGATAGGTTTCATATCTATAGCCGCCACAACCGTCAAAGCAGTATCGTCCAAGGTATTTTTAATAACTGCGATATCTTTTTGATCTCTTTTATTTGTAAAAATAGTTTTTACAGAATCAATGTTAGTATATAGGATATTGCCATTTTCTTTAGAAACTGTAAGTAAGGCATGTCCAGGGAGTGTATTGGAACTGCTTATGTCAAAAACATTCGGAGAACAGTCAATTAGTAAAACTCCTAAAAAATCTTTTGTATATACATCATAAAGGGCTCTGGAAAAAGAAATGGAACTTTGGGAATTTAAAATAAAATCTTTTTTAGTAAGGTCGCTTATATAGAGTTGCCCTTTTTTTTCTATGGTACTGTTATACCAAGCATCTTCAAAAGGAGTATAATCATTTTGAATATCAATTCCGTTACCCCAGCCATAACCTATATTTTCACCACTGGGGGTAAAGATAAAGACTCCATTTACAAAATCGTTGGAATATAAGAGATGCTGACACAAGAAACGCATATTATTCCGGCTTTTCCATAAATCGTATACAGTATAATTACCCTTTACCCTATATTTTTTAATATCATCTAAAACACTATAAGAACTATTGGAGTATAGCTGGAAGATTTCTGTCATCCCATCGATTGTATCTATATGGGACTTAGTGGCTTCGACTGCATTATCAACAATGCTGCCGGTTACCTGTATGGTTTGTTTATTTACAAGATCCGTGTACCGTCCATATACAAAAATAGTAATAATAACGATAGGAAGAAGCGAAATTGATATAAATATAAGTAAAAATTTATTATTTAGTTTCAAGATTATATCTCCTTCGTGAAAGCTATAGAAATAATATACCATAAAACTGATTTAAAGTATACTGCTATTGTTTAATTCCTATAGCATGATAAGTAGGTAAACTAACAAAAATATACCTTAACATCAAACAAAAAGATACTCCGACTATGCTAGAATAGCAATGCAATGATAAATAAGCAATAAAAACAGGGAGGAATTAATGTATGAAAAGAAAAAAGATTTTATCAATGCTTTTAGTAACTGTTATGGCTGCAAGCATGCTATTTGGCTGCGGAAAGAAGAATGACAACAACAGCGCAGGTACAACAGGAAGTTCAAACACAACGGATGCTTCCACAGAGAAAACAGGTGCAGCAGATTCATCAGAAAAAGTTACCATCACTTTTATGTGTTCCGGAACATTGGCTACCGAAGGTGAAGATTTTCAGGTTGACCAGATGACAAGATTAGTGGAACAGAAATTTCCCAATGTTAATCTTGAGGTTACAAAGCTTCCGGATGACCAATATTATACAGCACTAAAAACAAAACTTGCTACTGGCGAAGCTCCTGATTTAATGTGGGTACAGCCAAGATATGCCGGGGTTAACTCCGTATTTGCATTAGCAGAAGCAGGGTATTTAACAGATTTATCTGATCTTAAGGCTGCCCAGGCAGTAGGAGTCGGTGTTAAAGATTTTACATATAATGACAAGATTTATGCAATTCCGGCTGGTGTAACATATTTAGGTACATATTACAATAAAAATATCTTTGATGAATACGGTTTATCTGTTCCTAAGAATTGGACAGAATTTGAAAATGTTTGTAAAGTCTTAAAAGATAATGGTGTTCAACCGATTATTATGGGTGATAAGGATATGTACGTTATGCAGTTTGGTTTATATCAGCTTGCAGCTAACATGATTTATCCGAAAAATCCTGCTTACGATGATCAGTTACGGGATGGTTCAGTAAAGTTCACGGATGAAGGTACATGGGATAAAGTAATTGAAAGATATGGTTCTTTATACGAAAACGGATATGTTCAGTCCGGTTCCTTAGGTTTAGGTGCATCACAGGCAATACAGAAATTTATTGACGGGGAAAGTGCTATGATATTTGATGGAACCTTCAATGCTCAAGCAGTTAATTCAACCGGTACAGCCGATTTTGAAAGAGGTTACTTCCCCTTGCCAGGTAATGACGAAGGACAGCAGCTTTACACAGCAGGTGCACCAGGAGCAGGTCCGGCTATTTATTCCGAATCTAAAAATATTGATTTGTGCAAGCAGATTTTAGAGTATTGGTTTGATGGTCAATCTGATCTTTACAAAGCATATGAAAGCTGCGGAAAATTTATTTCAACCAATGAAGGTGCTGCAGTTGAGCCTTTATACGAGGATTTTATGAAGTTGTATGCAGAGGGCAATTCCTGGTATTGGTGTAATCAGGCATGGCCTGCTGGTACTGAAAATGAAATGGAAGCCTTATTCGGTGAAATGATTGGCGGAGCCGGTACGACTGTTCCGGATATAACGAAAGGTATGCAGAATAAATTAGAAGAATTACTTGCTGAATAGTGAACTGTGTTTGTAATTTAAATTGGGCTGTTCCAAAATATTAATTTATCAAACTTGCGTATAGAATGTGTTTTTTATTTCTCGGGATTTGTGCTTCGTTGTGCGAATAAGCGGCTTCACAAATTATCTTCGAAATAAAAAACATATTCATCCGCAAGTAATCATTTTTTTGATTTTTTAACAGCCGCATTTAGTTTAACCTTACAAGTAAGTCCACGCTTCTTAGCTAAGCGGATCGCGAATATCCGCTTTGGCTGGCAGATTAGTGAATGGTGGAAAAGGAGATTGTAATTTGAAAAAAAAGAAAAAACATAAGTCTCTGGTTATGACGAATAAAATGTTTTGGTTTGCAGTACCGGCAATTCTTATGTACTTTACATTTTGGATATTTCCGGTATTGCAGCTGTTTCGTTACAGTATAACCAACTTTAATGGTATAAATAAGAATTATGATATTGTAGGTTTTAAAAATTATATTACACTGTATAAAGAAGGCACATTGTTAAATGCGGTTCCGAATACTATTATTTATGCTGTTGTTCTCGTTGCTGTCAGTAATATCATTGCATTGGCGCTGGCATTACTATTGAATGTAAATATTAAAGGGAAAGGTATTTATCGTACGGCGGCATATTTACCAACCTTATTTAGTGCAATTGTAATCGGTTTTATCTGGTCTTATGTATATATGCCAAGTGATGGTATGATAGCCACTATTATGAACAATATAGGATTGGACGGTTCTAATTTTAATATTTTAGCGGGTTTTAAATCAGCGTTGTATGCAATTATTACCGTTGATATCTGGAAGCATATTGGAACTACAATGATCATTTATCTGGCGGGATTACAGACAATTGATATAAGTTTAATTGAAGCCGGTAAAATTGATGGCTGCAGCGGGTGGCAGATGATCCGTAGGATAAAGGTACCATTAATATCGGCTACCATAACCATTAATGTTATATTAAGTATTATCAACGGCCTGAAAGCATATGATTATGTCTTTATCATGACAAACGGCGGACCGGGAAAATCTACAAATACATTAATGTACTCTATTTACAAACTGGCTTTTACGGAACAGTTAATGGGTAAATCAGCGGCATTATCTGTAGTAGCATTTATATTAATTATTACGGTTACCATTTGTATGCTCATCTATATGAATAAGAGGGAGGTTGAAATGTAATGAAGAAAAAAAATAAATTTAAATTTGGAAATTTTATAATTCATATAAGTCTAATTTTATATTCTGTCATTACATTGGCTCCATTGATTACGGTATTTTCCAGTTCTTTTCGAACAATTGGTAACCAGGCATCCCATTTAAAATTATTTATGGAATTTTCTTTGGAAAGTTATAAAGCAGCTTTTACAAAAATGGATTATCCTGTAGTATTTCTGAATAGTTTTCTTACTACGGCAGGTTCCTTGGTTGTTATTGTGATGATAGGTGCAGCAGCAGCTTACCCGATAGGAAGACTCAAAACAAAATTAAGCAGATTTTTATATTATTTTTTTATCGCCGGTCTTGTAATTCCGGCCCAGATGGTAATTATACCGGTAGCCCAAATGTTTAATTCCTTAAATATTCCTTATACAAGGTTTACTCCAATGTTTATGTTTATTACCTGCAGTATGCCATTTACTACGTTTCTATATTCCGGTTTTATGAAAGGTGTTCCCGTAGAGATTGAAGAAGCAGCTTATATGGATGGAGCCAATCTTTTTAAGCGGTTTACACAAATTGTATTTCCTCTGCTGAAACCTGCTACTGTTGCGGTGGTTATTACCCAGGGTATCTGGATATGGAATGATTATTTTTTCCCGATGGTATTTATAACAAAATCAGGACAGTTTAGTTTACCGGTTGCTATGATCCAGTTTTTAGGTGACAGAGAAAATCCTGCGCAGTGGAACGTATTATTTGCTTCTTGTTTCTTATGTGCATTACCATTAATTACACTATTTTTAATTTTTCAAAAACAGTTTGTGAACGGTGTTGCAGCCGGTGCCGTAAAGGGTTAATTCGAATACAGACAGGGTTGTTTTTATACAGTCCTTTTCCTAATAAATTAAAGAAAAGAGATATTAAAAATATGTTGGAGATATATGATTTAAAATGTGAATATAAAAAAAATCCAAGCTGCATAGATACAGCTAATCCAAGATTTTGCTGGAAGATAAGATCAAATAATAAAAATGTAATGCAAACATCTTATAGCCTTCGGGTTATAGACGGAGTGTCGGGAAAAATTATATGGAAAAGAGAAGAAGAATCTTCTGATGCGGTACATTTGCCTTATGAAGGGATAAGATTAGAATCGAATCACCGGTATTATTATTCTGTGGAAATTACAGATAATTATGGTGAAAAAGCTGTTTCCGGGAAAATGGATTATTTTGTGACCGGCATACTGGATCCTGAATTATGGCTCGGAAAATGGATAGGAAAAGAAAAGAAAACAAGCAAAGATCATATGGATATATGCCCGATTCTGCGCAAGACCTTTTCGCTACCGAAGAAAGTAAAATACGCAAGAGTATATATTAGTGCTATGGGTTTATATGAATTACATATAAATGGGCAGGTTGTAGGAGATTTTGTATTAACGCCCGGCTGGACAAGTTATAATAACCGTATTCAGTATCAGAGTTATGATGTTGCTGATTTATTGGAGAGGGAACAAAATACTATTGGAGTCCGGCTGGGGGACGGGTGGCATAATGGTGAAATTTCTTTTAATCATAAAAAACATACTTATGGAGAAAATACCGGAGTCATCGCACAGCTGATGATTATTTATGAAGATGATTCAGAAGATATCATTGTTACGGATGAAAGCTGGAAAACGACAGATGGCGGTGTGATTTTTTCTGAAATCTATGATGGCGAAATTTTTGATGGAAATAAAGAACCCTCCGGATGGGATACGAAAGAGTTTGATGATACTTTCTGGGAAAAAGTGATTATTCTTGAAAGAACGAAAGCGAATCTGGTAGGAACCATTAACGAAGGAACTAAGAGAATTGAAGAAATCAAACCAACAGCAATAATTAAAACACCTGCCGGTGAAACATTAATCGATATGGGGCAGAATATGTCCGGCTGGGTAAAAGTAACTGTAACCGGCAGACAAGGGGATAAAGTTCATTTAAAACATGGAGAAATACTAAATGGTGACGGAAATTTTTATTTTGACAATATTCGGCTGGCAAAACAGGAAACCTGTTATACGTTAACTGGAAAAGGTGAGGAAGTTTATGAACCTCACTTTACCTTTCAGGGATTCCGTTATGTTAAAATTCTGGAATTTCCGGGGGAACCTGCGCTTTATAATTTTACTGGAGTGGTCATTCATACGGATATGGAACCTACTGTAAAATTTTCCTGCTCCGATCCATTGATTAATCAGCTCTGGCACAATCTTATCTGGGGGCAGAAGGGGAATTTTATTGATGTTCCAACGGATTGTCCACAAAGAGATGAGCGTTTAGGCTGGACCGGAGATGCGCAGATTTTTTGCAGGACGGCATGTTTTAACTTTGGAGCAGGTGCGTTTTTTACAAAGTGGCTGGAAGATGTTAAAGCAGATCAATTCAGTACCGGAGCAGTACCGTTTGTAGTTCCCAATGTCCTTCCGCAAGATTGGAGTTTCTTAACGGAATGCAAGCTGGGATATGAACATACTTCGGCCGCCTGGGGAGATGCAATTGCTGTATGCCCCTGGACACTCTATATTTGCTATGGGGATATACAAATTTTAGAAAAATCATATCATTCGATAGAAAAATATGTAGCGTATATAAGGGATGGACATGAAAACGGAAGCGGTAATCCTTATCTCTGGGATTGGGGTCCCCAATTAGGTGACTGGCTGGCCTTGGACCATTCAGAAGGAAGTTACCGGGGGAAGACGGATGAAAATTTTGTTGCAACAGCTTATTACGCTTATACAGTTGGTATTTTGTGTAAATGTGCAAGAGTATTGGGAAAAGTAGAGGATGTTATAACTTATACGGAACTTCACAATAACATCATAAAGGAATTTAAAAAATATTATATGAAAGATGGACGTATTTTACAAAGTACCCAGACATCTCAAATTATACCTTTGGAATTTGGATTGTTAGAAGGAAAAGAAATCGAATATGCCGTGGAAAAACTGGTTGGATTATTAGAAGAAAATGATTATCATTTAACCACGGGCTTCATTGGAACTCCTTATTTGTGCCATGTCTTAAGCAAATACGGGCGCAGTGATATTGCCTATCGATTATTGATGCAAAAAGATTATCCATCCTGGCTGTATCAGGTTCTCAAAGGGGCCACAACCATTTGGGAACACTGGGATGGTAAGAAACCGGATAATTCCTTTTGGAGTCCTAATATGAATTCTTTTAACCACTACGCATATGGTGCAATTGGTGACTGGCTTTACAGAACGGTAGCAGGAATTGAAATAGATGAAGAAAATCCCGGATATAAACATTTTATCATAAAACCTTCTATTAACTCCTGTATTCGGAACGTAACCTGCACCTATGAGTCAATTTATGGAGAAATTACCAGCCAGTGGAAAATAAGAAATGATCATACGGCAGATATGTATGTAAAAGTACCAGCGAATACCGTAAGTACTATTCATTTACCGGATAAGGCGAATACGGCAGTAAAGGTTGGGTCCGGTGAATATTATTTTAAATTTGAATATATTTAAAGTAGGAGAAGAGGATCTGCAATCTCTATAAATCAATCAAGGAAGTCTCCCGTCTTTTGTAGGCGGGATCAGAACTATTTGACCCAAAACCGCTCCTTGTCTACCACAAATTGGATAGTCCGGCCCGGCACAAACATTTTTCCAATACACTCTAGAATATGACAATAGCCAAAGCCGGAATATTTAAAGGTAAATTCGTATTAAATTTACCGGGGCGTGAGTAGTACATGGCAGTACTTATCAGGTGTGTGGATGATGTTTACTTATAAGACATAGCACTGTCGTATAATAATTATAAAAGAGAGTGCCACTTTATTCCGGACACTCTCTTATTTTAACAAAAAGTTTTAACTTTTTTAAGGTATCATTGTTTTAAAATGTATATACTTTTATGCCATCCTGTAAACCATACGGGATAAAATCATATTTAGACGGTTCTGGCTGTCCAAATGCCGGAGCTAAACGCCACATATTCGGCCATGCGGTTTTACGGGGATGGGACGGATCATGATGCGGCCCAAGAAGGTTCTTAAGCCCACTGCATACACGGACAACGGCTGTATTTTCCTTTTCTTTTATAAGGTGGGTAACATCAAAACGATAATTTCCATTGATGCCCACAATACCTAGACTAACTCCATTAAAGAGTAAAGTCATACAGGTTGTTTCTGCTTTCGGCAGTTCCACAATAACCTGTGAATTCCCGTCAAGTTTTAATTGATAAGTATAATCAAATGCATTTTCATAAAAAGGATATCCCTGCGTAACCCAGGTACCGTAAGTGATTTTATTGGTATTAGTTAGAAGCCAGTTATCTTTATACGAATTAACTGAAAAATTTCCACGGATATAAATAGGTTCCAACTCGTATTTTATATCAAATATGTAATTTTGTAATACAATGATATTTTTACCCGGAATAATGTAATCTGTAATATCTGCACATATATTTTTATAATCCAGGAAAGTATTGCCGGTTTTCCAGCTGATTTTATGACCATTCAGGATACCCTCATAGGCGTTACCATATTCAACGATTAATTCCATATCTTCTGCAATGAAATGCTCGGAGACAATAAATTCATATATGGCAGTAAAGCCGCTTCTTTCTTTAAACTGATTGTAGTCTGATAATCTATATTTATAATGAATCTCATTATCCCAAGGATTTTTTGAAAAACCTCTTTGTTTATAGATGAGTTTATTAGCAAAAATAGTATTGATATTTTCATAAGTTTTTTCATCTAATTGCAGTGTACAATAGTCAATGGGGTAAACATTTTTTGATTCGGGTTTAATACTTATAAGCAAAGGTACCGTTTTATTCATTTTATCAATATTAATAAATGGATAAACTTCTCCTTTGTAATCAGAAACAATCTGTTTTTTAACGATAAAAACCTGAGATTCAAAGTTTTTCAGGTGAAGTTTTATTTTAATGCCGGTTTCTGTATTCTCATACGGATATGTATTCTGTTCCCCGGTCCAGGGGCTCCAGAACTCTATGGATTTTCCTTCAATTATAATTTCATTGTCAACCGTTTGCAGACTGTGGTTAACAAAAAAGTATAAGGTGTGATCTTTATCCAATTCTCTTCGCATATGTTCGAAGCCGGAGGGCCATGATTTTGTATTATGAAGGCGTTTTGGAACATATTGTGCAATGCTGTTTTCCAATACTTTATTGCAGGAACTTATCTTAAAATTATCATGACGGATTAATTTATACATCTCTTCCCGGTTTTCTAAACCGTTAATTCGTGCATGAATATCACCGTTTGTAAGGATAATTCCTCCTTGCGTCAGATAATCATATAAAAACCCTGCAGTTGTGGAGAACATGGATTCTATTTCTTGCGGAATAATAATTAAGTGATACGATTGAACACCTACATTTAATATACCGTTTTTAACAGAGGCGTTTTTTTGCAGTACAAACTCATCACCCAGGTCATAATCCCATTGATTATCGCTTAAAATTTGAAGCAATTCAAAATAACCTTCCATATTTGGATTTTGGCATATGGTATCCCTTAACAGATTCGCGGGTTCACTATTTTGCGACTTTAGATAGCCGGTTGTGGTTGGGTGAAGGATTAAGATACGCTGCTTTGATTTACCCTGAGAAAGAATAAAACTTAATCTGGCAATATAATCATTCAAGCCCGTATAATCATCCCACCATGGTTCCCTCCAGTCAAAGGATTGGGGATGGTCCCGTTTTCTGGCACCAACAAGGGAGGAAAAGGTAAGATGCTGGTTAATAAAATTTATTCCGTTTACCATAAGCCAGTCGCTCAGTTTTTTAAAATCCTCCAAAGTGGAATCCCAGCCGCCGGCACCAAAGGATTCGCAAAGGACTCGGGGTTTATCCAATTGGTTAGCAACACTTTTCACTTCCTGAATGATAAGCCGCAGGATGTCATTTGGCTTATCAATGATACGATTATTCATAATCATATCAATGGCAGGCCAGCCCATATATTGATAGTTAGACATTACGGAGGTGGAGACAACCTGGAGACTTGCTCTTGGCCAGTTATCTTCCATAAAGTGGCCGGTCCATTTCACACCGTGCTTTTCACACCAGGAAGACATGGGAATTATGAAATTATTTGTCCAAAGTTCATGGCAGGTACAGTAATAATCAAATCTTACCTTTTTATCATCAGTCTGAAACCAGGGTGCAGTGGTATCATAAAAAAGTGCGGGCAGGTAATCTGTTAAATCATAGCCGTTTCGCTGTTTGAATTGATAAGCAAACCAAAAACTGAAAGGAAGGACATTGCCGCCTCCGGTTCCATAGAGATTACTTCCTGTGAGAGCTGGTTCATCCGTAAATATGGCCGGTATGTTTTTGCCGAAATCATCTCCGAATCTAACAAAATATGGTTCATAGACCTTATTTAAGAAAACCTGAGCCGCCTCAGGTCTTGCCAAATCTACATTTGCAAATCCGCCAAGCCAGCTTTCCGTTTTAGCTTCCACAAAGCTGAGAATGGAGAATAATTTACCATATTTATGCCAATCTGATTTGGGAAGTTCTGTAACATCTTTACTTAACTCCAGGGTATTATTTTTGTTGATATTACAGGCAAAGATTTTAATGTAATTCGTTCCGCCAAACCAGATCTCCTGTTCATTGCCGGAAACCTGTAAAGAATCGGCTGATATTAACTCAAAGCGGACAGAAGTTGCCAGGCAGTCAGGAAGTTCGGCAGACACATGGCCTCCTCCAAATCCGGAGGGGTAAGAGTTCTCATCGTAAATATAAAGCTTCATCCCTAATTTTTTTGAGGTGGATAAGGCATGTTTCCATTTGTCAAACCACTCATCGGATAAATAAGGTACCATAAGTCCCGGACGAGGATGCACAAATGCACCGCCAAAGCCATGAGATTTTAATTCTTCTAAAATGGTGTCAATTTGTTCGTATTCCATGGTATCATTCCAGACCCAGAGAGGTGCTGTACGATATTCAGAAGTCGGATTTTTGAAAAGTTCCTTCAGATTCTCCATATTTTTATATCTCCTTATAAAGTGTAATATAATGCTGTTTGAATTTTCTGCATAGTCTTGAAAATTGTTGTTTATATCTTTATAATATCAATATCAATAAAAAAAATCACCATACTATATTGCCGATTAATTCTCTGATATTGCTGCTTTAGGAGGTGCTCTATGCTGCGTTATAATATGAATATCAGTAAAAATTCATTTTCAAAACTTACGGTGCCAAGCCTTATGATGGAAACTTTTCCGTTCTATATCAGAGAGTACGGCTATTTCGAGGCTGGAAATAAGTATTATACGGAACGAAAAGACGGTGAGGGGTATCTTATATTTTATACGGTATCCGGAAGCGGCCGGATCGTGTATGAAGATAAGAAATATGATTTAACAGCCGGTACGGCAGTATTAATTGATTGTAAAAAATATCATAAATATAACAGTGCAAACAACTGGAAGTTTTACTGGCTGCAGCTGGATGGAAGTTCTGTAAATATTTATTGTAAGATAATAAACGGAGATCAGCTAAAGCTGATAACTGTCAGAAATACCGCAGAATTTAGTGGAAGATTCCGCGTTTTAGAGGAATATGTATCCTTAAGGAGTATAGAAAATGATATTATGATATCAAATACAGTTTCTAATGTATTATCACAGTTATTTTTTGAAAAACAGCATAATACGGAAGATCATATAACAAGAAATACGGATAAACTTCTGCCGGTTATAGAATTTCTTAATAATAATTTTTCGGAAAAAATAACGGTGGAACAAATGGCAGAAATAGCCTTTCTATCCAAATATTATTTTATCCGCTGTTTTAAAGAAAGTTATGGACAGTCACCTTATGAATATTTAATTAATCTCAGGATAAATGAAGTACAGAAATTGTTACGTTCTAAAGATTGGACACTAGATAAAATAGCTACGAAGACTGGATTTTGTGATAGTAAAAGTCTTATAAAGAATTTTAAAAAGATAATAGGAAAAACCCCAAATGAATATAGAAATTTACATCCGTTGCATAATTATGTGAATAGCAAAAACAGGCTGTGAGAGTGATAAAGGGTGAGGAGTTTTACACATTAGGCTGCCAGGAAAAACTTTTGGATAAGGAATTTATTGATATTAATAGCAATACCGCCTTAAGGTTATGGATCTATAAAAAAGAAGATATGGACCGGGTTGTTGGTACGATTGCCTTTACTAATATTGTCAGAGGAGTTTTTCTGTCCTGTTTTCTCGGATATAAACTGGACAAAGATGAGATAAATAAAGGTTATATGACCGAGGCAGTCAGATGTAATTTTTGGTAACAATATTGAATTAAAAGGAATATATTAAAATATAAAAAATTTGAATAATATGCATTTAAATTTTTTACACAATTAATTTAATTACTTAAAATAAATAAGAATCAACTGGAGAGGAGGGTTAGGATGAGTATCGAAGAAATTCAAAAAACAATAGCTGATCAGAAAAAACAGATAGACAGGATAGCAGATGGTTTAAAATCTGCTCCGGATGATGTTAGAACCAGACAAGAAAAAATTCTGAAACTTGTTAAAGAAGAATTGGCGAATGTTGAAAAAGAACTTGATAAATATGCCGATTATAAATTCTAACTGAAAGCTCAACAATTTGAAAAAGGGGCTGCCGAAATAGCATTACAGCTATTGGGGAGCCCCCTTACTATGTCAGTAAACAGATGCACGGCCACTTTAATTCCACCTTCCACTTTACAACGAAGTTCCTATCCTGGCCAATCAGTTCCATTCGAAACCTCAGGTAAGATGAGTGAAAAGTACACACAATATCTGAAAATGAGCTAATTTGTGTTGCAAATTCTTTTTATATGTGCTTTGGCACAAACAAAATTTAAATATTTACAATAAAATACGGTATGAAAGGTATAAAATGTTAATAATTTTAAAAATATGTGCTAAAACACAGAAAATTTTAAAAAAAGACTTGCCATTCAATTAAATGTGTGTATAATATACTCATGATTAATTTTTGAAGACAAATTAATAAAATGCAAAAAGGCAATGGTGCTTTGCTGAAAAGTAAAGCCTGTTGCCTTTTTGTATGTGACAGAGTACTGCAAGCCCCGGGGACCTAAGGAGATACCTCAAATTAGAGATACGGGGAGCCATATCGGACTTGCCTGCTTTGCATAAGAATAACACACGCAGGGGTGTGTCAGTGACTGACAATAACACCACAGCGTGTGTTTCTTTGATTTAATCGATCAAAGAGTCTCCTGTTTAGTGTGCTGTCTCACTAAAGATGAATGAGACAGCACACTGGCCGGCGGGAGTTTACTTATTTAACCGGGTATGCTTGTACTACACTACATTTTGAAAGGAGTCTTGTTAATATGGATAACGGTGGTATAGAGATAAGATTAAATAACGTCAGTATGATATATCAGGCGGACTTAAATGAGGTCACAGCCTTAACCGGCGTCAGTCTTGATATTCAAAAGGGAGAATTTATCTCACTGTTAGGCCCATCCGGCTGTGGTAAAACAACACTTCTCAGGATAGTTGCCAATTTGTTGAAACCTACCTCGGGAGAGGTGTTGATAGAAGGAAGTACTACGGAGGCTGCAAGACTTAACCGAAAATACGGAATGGTATTTCAAAGCCCTGTTTTATATGAATGGCGTACGGTAAGGAAGAATATTGAATTACCTCTGGAACTGATGAAGGTGAAAAAGGAAGACAGGAAGGCCAGGGCGGAGAAAATGTTAGACCTGGTGGGGCTTACCAAATTTGCGGACCATTACCCCCATCAGTTAAGCGGCGGTATGCAGCAGCGTGTCGGTATTGCAAGGGCGCTGGCAATCAGGCCGGAAATTCTTTTAATGGACGAACCCTTCTCAGCCCTTGATGAATTTACGAGGGAGAAACTCCACGAGGATTTATTAAGGATCTGGAGTAAAACCAATAAAACCGTAATTTTTGTCACCCATAATATTGCGGAAGCCGTTTTTTTATCCGACCGGGTCTGTGTACTGTCTCCCCATCCCGGCAGGTTGTCGGCCGTGGTAGATATTACCCTTCCAAGGCCCAGGGCGAAAGAAATTAAAGAAACCGCCGAATTTACGGCATTGGTTTCCAAGGTAAGAAACAGTTTCGAGGGGGTTTGATTATGAAAAGGGTTAAAAAACTTATTTCATCAAGAGGAATGGTGACCTTTGTCTGGCTTATGGGAATATTACTTATCTGGGAAATCGGGGCCTTTCAAATCGCCGGTACGAAAAGGACACCGGAAAATGTCCTGCCCCATTTCTACCAGATCATCGGTTCCGTATTCAGTACAAAGCCGGTCAGCATGGGGCAGACGGCGCTGCAGATCGTATTATCCAATGCCGGCGCAACCCTTATCCGTGCCGGAGAGGGATTTGTAATTGGTGCGGCCGGAGGATTTATCCTGGCCCTTATCATGAATTTATCCGGGATAGTTGAAAAAATTGCCTTTCCCTATCTCATGATAATCCAGATGATTCCCATTCTCGGCATGGCGCCCATCGTACTTGCCATCACCCGTGATATAGGCTCCAGCCGTATCATCATAGCGGCCATATTAACTTTTTATCCGGTGGCAGCCAATACCCTGGCAGGCTTTAAAGCCGTGGAGCGTGAAAAGCACGATCTTATGTATTTATGTGCGGCAACCAGGTTGCAGGTATATGTAAAAACCCTGATACCCTCCTCCATCCCTTACTTTTTTACCGGCCTTAAAATCTCCGCTCCCATGGCAATCACTGCTTCCATCCTGGTAGATACCCTCCAGGGGGACGGAGGGCTCGGCTGTATGTTGTCCCAGTCCTTAAAACACGCAATGTCCATTATGGTATTCTGGCAGATCGTAATTTTAAGTGCCGTTATCGGAATACTGAGTTTTTACCTGATGGGAGTGGTCGAAAAGCTGTTATCACCCCATAAAAGAGCACTTAGCAGGAAGAAGGTGGAATCGTAATGCGGAATCCGGATGTGAAAAAGCACCGAAGAATAACAGGTTCCCGGATAAATGCTTTAACCGGTGTCCTGTATCCTGTTTTATTCGGCATTTTTGTATTTGTCCTCTGGCAGACGGAGATACTGCATAAGCTGTTGAATACGGATGACTTTACACTCCCTTTGCCAAGCAGGATCGTTACCATTATAATTGAGAATTTTCCTAAAATAGCGTCCAATATCCAGGCAACCGTCATTGTTGCGGTCTGCGGCCTGATCCTTGGTTCCTTATCGGGCTACCTGGTGGCAATCATTGCAACTGTTTTCCCAAAGTGGGGTGCCGGCGGCCTGAATATCGTTTCCGCTTTCAATGCGGTCCCCATCGTTGCCCTGGCTCCCGTGATTACCAACTGGACCAAGGATGTAAGCAAGGACGCCAGTATAAGAAGCATGGTTGCCAAGATCCTGGTGGTAATGGTTATCTGCACCGCTTCCATGAGTGTAAATGCGTTCCGGGGGCTTACGGAGTTAAAACCTTTTTCCGAGGATTTAATGAAAACCTATGGAGCCGGAAGGTTCAGGACATTTGTTAAATTAAGGCTGCCAAACAGTGTACCTTATATATTCATTGCACTTAGGGTAAGTGTTCCGGCAAGTGTAATCAGCGCACTGGTAAGCGAATATTTTGCCGAGTATATTACCGGCGTAGGCAGGCAGATAAGGGAAAATATCGTACTGGCACAATATGCCACAGCCTGGGCTTATATAGGAGTTGCCTGTCTCATCGGTATCGTTATGTATGGAATACTGATGGCCTGTGAAGGTATTTTGTTGAAAAACCGCAAGTAATTGCAGGAAATCAACTGATATAGAATTTAGAATCAAGATTTAGAATCAAGATTTAGAATCAAAAACTAAATCAAAAACTTAAAATCAAAAACGGAGGTATATTTATGAAAAAGAAAAATGTGTTTATGGTTGTCCTTTCTTTAATACTTGTATTATCACTTGCAGCTTGCGGCAGCAAAACGGATACTGCGGATACATCGGCAAATACAGAAAATACTGCCGGAGATACGGCTTTAGAAACTGCTCCCGACCCGGAACAGACAGCGGAAGCTGCGGGCGGGGAAGCGGCAGGCCCATATTTTAATACCGATGCTTCGGTGGAAGATATTGTGGTAAAAGCTGCCACAGAAGGCAAGGTTGGCAACTGGGGACTTGGTAATGAATATGAAATCCAGGCTTTATTGAGCAAATACGGTCAGCCGACCACCTTCTTAAGCCAGGCTTTTGATATGGACGGTTTTGACGATGATTCCATCTCCCTTGCATCCGCTATGACTTATAACGAATACGGCCTTGTTGTCAATTCCTATGACGGCGGCTACGGCTACGGAGATTCCGTAGGCTATATCGATATGAATGACGAGGGCGTTGCAATGCTTGAAGATAACATCTTTTGTACAAGGGCTTTTGCCGAGGCAAATCCCAATACGGTAAAAGCATTTATTTATGCTTCCATGAAAGGCTGGGAATATGCCTGTGCCAATCCGGAGGAAGCTGCCGAAATCGTTTATAAGTACGGTTCTTCCGTATCTTCCGAGCACCAGGCATATATGGCGGATGAAGTAAAGAAATTGGTGGAGACGGATACGGCGGGTGCGGCCGTTACGGATTACGGTAAAATGGATGATGGAGCACTGCAGCAGACCTTAGAACTTGCCAAACAGTATATTAAGCTCGATGACTCTGCGGCAGCCGATAAACTAAAGACTTTAACCCTTGATAATATCAGGGACACCTCATATTGGGAAGAAGCCAATGCCTCCACCGACGGCAAATTTGGCACACCGGAAAAATCCAGCGTATCCATCCAGTTAAAATGGTTGCCCCAGGCCCAGTTTATGGGATACTATGTGGCACTGGATAAAGGTTATTACAGTGAAGCCGGCCTGGAAGTAAATATCGTACCCGGCGGCGGTGACATCGGTGAAACAACCGCAGTGAATAACGGATCCGTGGATTTTGGCGTTACCTGGGTTTCAAACTTAATTGCAGCCAATGCAGGCGGTATGGATTTACTGGAAGTATCCCAGGTATTCCAAAGATCCGGTCTTGTACTGGTTTATAAAGTAAATAAATAAGAGATGTATCCGCATTCTGTAAAAAGTAAATCTCACGGTTAAGGAAATTTTATGCCGGATACGAGTGGGCGTCTCACTTAAATTAGCCAAACAGCACTGCTTATTTTGTCATCCGCTGCGATGCCGTCAGTCGACGCAGCATACTTGCTACTGCCACCGCTATGCCTCCTTCCTCCGCCTTGCGGGGTGACAAAATATTCAGCTCTGTTTTGATTAAAAATAAATGAGACAGCACACCAGTCATAAGTCCCCCGCCTCTTTTATTGAAGCGAAGGAGGCGGGGCTTTTACGTCTTACGAAAAGGTTATTTTATCCATAAAGTGTTATTTTAAGGAAAATATTACCGTAAAAAAACAAAATTTTTAAAGCGGCAGGAAACAGAAGAGACAGTATCAGCAACAAGGATTGTTTCGTTAAATTAAAAAAAGGAGGTTAAATCAATGGATCTGATTATCAAAAATGGTACGATTGTAAATTCAAAAGAGAAATACGTGGCGGATATTGCCGTATCGGACGGTAAAATCGTGGCGGTATCAAAAGATATTAAACCGGCGGACGGTGCCAGGGTGGTAGATGCTTCCGGGAAATTGGTACTGCCCGGGGCGATTGATGTACATACCCATCTGGCCATGCCCTTTGGTGGAACGGTTTCTGCAGACGGTTATTTTGCCGGAACCAGGGCGGCAGCCTGCGGGGGTACCACAACGGTTTTTGATTTTGCACTGCAGGATTTTAATGAAAATCTGGTGGATACGGTGAAAAGGCGGGATGCCCTGGCCAGCCCGGAAGCCGCCGTGGATTATGCCTTTCATGTGGGGGTTAAGGATGTACACGGAGAACTCCTTAATTCCATGGAAGAGGCGGTAAAATTCGGAGTTCCCTCCTTTAAGGTTTTTATGGTCTATGACTTCGGTGTGGATGACGGGGTTTTTTATAAGGTACTGGAAAAAGCCAGGGAATGCGGCGGACAGATCAGTGTCCATGCGGAAAATAAAGAAATTATCGGTATGCTGACGGAAAGGTATTTGTCGGAGGGAAAAACCAGTGCCTGGTATCACTATATGTCAAGGCCCGAATTTGTGGAGGCGGAGGCGGACGAACGTGCCATCCAATGGGCAAAATCACTGAATACATCCCTTTATATTGTGCATCTTGCCAATAAAGCAGGCGTGGAGGCAGTGACCAGAGCCAAGGATGAAGGCTATGAAATCTATGCGGAAACCTGCCCCCATTATCTGCATTTTACCAACGAAGTTTACAAAAGGGAAGACGGCAGGAATTTTGTCTGCTCACCGCCCATTAAGGGTCAGGAAAGCCAGGACGCCCTGTGGGAAGCCATTAAGAGGGGGGATATTGATACCATTGCAACGGACCACTGCCCTTTCCAGAGCTATGAAAAGGACTGGGGAAAGGATGATTTTACCAAGATTCCCAACGGCTGCGCCGCCATAGAAAATATGTACCCTTACATGTTATCCAGTGCCAATAACGGAAGGGTGAGCTTTAACAAAGTAGTGGAATTATGCTGTGAGAACCCGGCAAGGATCTTCGGCTGTGAGAGCAAAGGCTTTTTAACAGCCGGCAAGGATGCGGATATTGTTATATATGATACGGAGAAAGACTTTACCATAACCTGCGACTCCATGCATTCCGATTATGACCATACCATTTGGGAAGGCGTGAAACTTCACGGATATCCCCTGCAAACCTACTCCAGGGGAAAACTTGTATTTGACAGCGGAGAGTTTGTCGGGGAAGCCGGCTGGGGTAAATTTGTAAAACGTGTATCCCGTAAAAAATAAAATGTTAACTGTTCAGTCTCAGAAAATGAACCAATAGACCAGGAGGTAAATTTATGCCGGTAAACAAATTATACGCCAAAAATTTTTTAACAAGTGAAGCCGCCAGGTGTCTCCTCTGTTATTTGCCGGCCTGCACCAAAGCCTGCGTGGAAGACCTTGACCCGGCAGGTTTTATCCGGTCGGTCCGTTTTGAAAATACAAGGAATGAATCCGGTAAGATCAAAGCCGCACTATGTAACAATTGCGATGCTCCCTGTGAAAAAGCTTGTATTCATTATGATTACCCCATAAGAATCCGGGAAATGGCAGGCCTGTCAGAGACAGGGAAAGCTTTTGAGGATGATGTGGACTTAACCGTTGAATTTTGCGGAGTAAAATGTGAAAATCCTTTTTTCCTGTCATCTTCTGTCGTAGCCAGTAATTATGAAATGTGTGCAAATGCTTTAAGGGCAGGCTGGGGCGGCATTGTTTTTAAAACCATCGGGTTTCTTGCGCCCGAGGAGGTTTCACCAAGATTTGACGCCACAAAAAAGGAGGGTACCCCTTTTATCGGTTTCCGCAATTTAGAACAGATTGCGGAGCACTCCTTAGAGGAAAATCTGGAGTATTTAAGGAAGTTAAAAGAGGATTTCCCGTATAAAATCATTGTGGCTTCCATTATGGGCCAGACCGAAGAGGAATGGACGAAGCTTGCGAAAGCCGTAACGGAGATCGGGGTCGATCTGATTGAATGTAATTTTTCCTGTCCCCATATGTCGGCCCATGGACTGGGTGCGGATGTGGGTCAGACTCCCGAGCTGGTTAAGCGGTATACCGAATATACGAGAAAAGGAACCCATCTTCCCATACTTGCCAAGATGACACCGAATTTAGGGAATATGGAAATACCGGCAATTGCCGCAATGGAAGGCGGAGCAGACGGAATAGCAGCGATTAACACCATTAAGAGTATCAGCGGCATCGATCTTTCTGATATGGCACCGCCTCCCCACATTAACGGCAGGTCGGCGGTATCCGGCTATTCCGGCAAGGCCGTGAAGCCGGTAGCTTTAAGGTTTATCCATGACATAGCAAGGCATGAAAGGCTGAGAGGTGTTCCCATCAGCGGTATGGGAGGAATCGAAACCTGGCAGGACGCTGCGGAATTTATAGCGCTGGGCTGTGAAAACATCCAGATCACGACGGCGGTCATGCAATACGGTTACCGTATTATCGATGACCTGATCCTGGGCATGAAAGCTTTTCTAAAGGAAAAAGGCTATAACAGTATCCATGAATTATGCGGCAGTGCCCTGCCAAGTTTTGTTCATCCCGATCATCTGGACAGGAAAACGGTGGTCTATCCGGTTATAGACAGGGAAAAATGTGTTGGCTGCGGCAGGTGCTACATTTCCTGTGAGGATGCGGGGCACCAGGCCATTTCCTTTTCTGAGGATGAACGCAGGCCGAAGCTGCATGCGAAAAAATGTGTGGGCTGCCATCTCTGCCTGCTGGTTTGTCCCTGCGGGGCCATCGGCAGAGCGAAGCGGATACCCAAACCGGCCCCGGTATCCTAGGGTGTGTCTGAAAACTCATTGCACAATTATCAATTAATTCAGCACCTGCTATTTACGCCGGTACTGCGTTATCGTCAGTCAGCGTAACACGCTGCGCCTCCATCCTCTGCCTTGCCCTGAAGCAAATATCAGGCACTGATATTAAGTGAAATTTATGCAATGCTGTACCAGCCAATAGTAAATATATGAAAAGAGATCATGGGAGGGGCATTTATGGCAATTACGTTATCCAGATTATTTGCAAATTCGGAAAAGAATTATAACATCAAACTCATTGCCGGACAGAGCGGGATGAAAAGCCTGGTCCGGTGGGTGCATATGGTGGAGGACAGTGAAGTTCCGGGATTTTTACATGGCAATGAACTGATACTTACCACCGGCATCGCCCACACCGGAACGGAATGGATCGTGGATTTCGTAAAAGGCCTGATCAACCATGGAGCAATCGGTCTGGTATTGAATGTTGGTCCTTATATCAAAAACGTTCCCAGGTCCGTGGTCAATTATTGTGATGAAAATGAATTCCCCCTTTTTATCGTTCCCTGGGAAGTGCATTTAATCGATGTCACTTATGATTTCTGCCATAGAATCATAGCAAATGAAGAAAATGAAACGAGTATAGCCGCGGCCTTCCGGAATTTAATATTTTCACCCGAAAATAAAGAGGCCTATGCGGGCACCCTGGACAGAAGAGGTTTTCATAATTATGTGGAATATACTTTGCTGCTTTTACAGGCGGGACGCAAGGATACGGTTATATCCGGTGAGGACTGGCAGACGATACGGTTTGATATGGAAAGTATAATGACCAGTGTGGAAAAGCCTATCTGTATCTTTGACCAGGAAAATTATCTGGTCATGGCCGGGTCCGGGGTAAACAATTCCCAGATGGAAGCCCATGCCAGGATTGTCAGCAGGGAACTGTCCGCCCGGTTTGAAAATGTCAGGTTTCATGTGGGGATATCGGATACGATTATAGGTTATGGCGGCATGCAGACCTGCTACAAGCAGGCCGTTACCGCTTCCAATACGGCAAAACTGCTGGAAAAACCGATTTTAAAATATCAGGATACCGGTATTTATAAGCTTATTTTTGCAGTGGAGGATGCCGGCATATTAAAAAGATACTTAAATGATACCATCAATAAAATCCTGGAACATGATACGGCCCACGGTACGGATTATTTAAACACCCTAAAATGCTATCTTGAAAATAACGGAAGTATACAAAAAGTCTCGGCACAGATGAACGTTCACAGGAACACGGTGAATTACAAGATGAAAATGATACGCGAGTATCTGGGAATTAAGCTGGAATACGATGATATTGCCAGGCTTTGGCTGGCATTCAATATCAAGGAAATCCTTGAAAATAATTTATGAATGGAGTGGAATGTATGACATCGGAGGAAATGAAAAATACACAGACCAGATATGTTTTACAGTCATGGTCAAAACAGAAGGGACTGAATCCGGTCCCCATAACAAAAGCAGAAGGCATATACATGTGGGACCAGGAAGGCAACCGCTATTCGGATATGTCTGCCCAGCTGGTAAACCTTAACGTAGGCCATGGCAACCGGTATATTGTGGATGCAATTAAAGAGCAGGCGGAACAGTACTGTTATATATCCCCAAGCTATGCCAGTGAACCCAGGGCGGAACTTGCCAGGATGTTAATTGAACGCCTGCCGGATAACATGGGTAAGATCTTCTTTACCAACGGCGGGGCGGATGCCAATGAGAACGCGGTGAAAATGGCCAGAATGTTTACCGGCCGGAATAAAGTATTTTCCCGTTACCGCAGTTACCACGGCTCCACCTTTGGCGCCGGTAATTTGACAGGGGAACCAAGAAGATACCCCCTGGAACCGGGCATCCCCGGATTTGTTAAATTCTTTGATCCCTATCTCTACCGGGAAAAAATACCTTTTGAATCGGAAGAAGCCGCTGCGGAGTATTATGTTTCTAAGCTGCGCGAGCAGGTATGCTACGAAGGGGCTTACAATGTGGCGGCAATCGTTTTGGAGACCGTAACCGGCTCCAACGGTATTATAATTCCTCCAAATGGATACCTAAAAGGCATCCGGCAGATCTGCGATGACTACGGCATTCTGCTTATCTGTGATGAGGTCATGGCAGGTTTTGGAAGGACCGGTAAAATGTTTGCCTTTGAAAACTTTGGCATCAAACCGGACCTGGTAACCTTTGCCAAAGGCGTAACCTGCGGTTATGTACAGCTTGGAGGCGTTGCGGTAAGTAAAGAGGTAGCACAATATTTTGACGATAACCTGCTTTCCTGCGGTCTTACCTACAGCGGTCATCCCCTTGCCTGTGCAGCCGGGGTTGCCTGCCTGAAATTCTACGACGATGCGAAAATCCTTGAGCATGTCAATTCCGTAAGCAGGGTTTTAGGGGAAAAGCTGGAAGAACTGAAAGAAAAACATCCCTGTGTGGGAGATGTCAGGTATATCGGGCTATTTTCAGCGGTGGAGCTGGTTAAGAGCAAGGAAACCAAAGAACCCATCGTACCCTACGGCAGTGATCCGAAAGGGGTTATGAAAAGTATTATTGGAAGGTTGTCAAAGAAAGGCTTTATGACCTATTCCCATGAAAATATGATTTTAATTGCCCCGCCCCTTATCATAACGGCAGAGCAGATAACCGAGGAACTTAAAAAGGTGGATGAAGTTCTTTCGGAAGTAGATACAGAGTAACTATGTAAGCCATTTCGAGAAATCCGTCAGGATTCCGGGAGGGCCGGCGCAAAGCATATAAAACATGTTTGAAATATTCGCTTTTAGCATATTTTGTGTGCATAACGCAAAAATGCGTTGTTTGCAAGTACTGCCGTGACCGGACAATCACGGTAAGAAATATAAGGATGGGATAAGATATGAATTTACGGTTTTTTATGCCCACGAAGTTAGTTATGGGTGAGAATTGCATTATAAAAAATGCGGATATACTTAAAAAAATGGGTAAAAAGGCATTGGTGGTAACCGGAAACAGCTCTGCAAAGCGAAACGGTTCCCTGGCGGATGTTGAGAAAGCACTTACGGAAAATAACCAGGAATACATTATCTTTGATCAGGTGATGAGTAATCCCACCGTGGATTGTGTCTATGAAGGCGCCGGTTTTGCCAGGAAGGAGAAGGTCGATTTTATAATAGCCATCGGCGGAGGTTCCCCCATGGATGCGGCCAAAGCCATTGCCCTTCTGGCCTGCCAGGATATCCCGAGGGAAAAGCTGTTTTTGGGTGAATATGAAGAAAAAGTACTTCCCATGGTATTTATCCCTACCACGGCCGGAACCGGTTCGGAGGTTACCCAGTATTCCATCCTGACCAACGATGAGGCCAGAACCAAAACAACCGTTGCCGCACCCTTTCTGTTTCCCGACGTATCCTTTTTAGACAGTAAATACATGGAGTCCCTTTCGAATGCGACTACCATAAATACAGCGGTGGATGCACTGTCCCATTCCGTTGAGGGATTCTTATCAAACCGGACCAATGCCATTACGGATGTACTGGCATTGGAAAGTATTTCCGTAATAGCAGGGCAGTTTGGGAAGCTTAAAAATTTTACCCTTACGGGAGAAGACAGGAGCAGGCTCCTTTACGCTTCCACCCTCGGAGGGATGGTTATTGCCCATACCGGCACAACGGCAGTACATTCCATGGGATATTCCCTTACTTATTTTAAGGATATTGACCACGGACGGGCCAACGGTCTTTTAATCACCGAATTTTTAAAACTTGTGGAACAGGAAAAGCCCGGACGGATCAAAGTATTATTAGAAACCATGAAGCTTAAAAGCTTGGAGGAACTGGAGGAAATTTTAAACGGGCTCCTTGGTGAAAAAGAAAAACTGACGGAAAAAGAGATATTAGAATTTGCTTCTATCGCAATTCAGGCAAAAAATATAGCAAACTGTATTGTAATTCCCACAGAAAATGATTTGTTTCATATCTATAAGAGAGTTTTTGAAATATAAGCTCCGGAGGTGATTTTTGAATGACCAATGAACGATTTAATAAAAAAGTGATCGATTTAACGAAATTAATCCCGGCGGACCATTTCCGTACTGTTGAATCGTTTGAGATGAAAAAGGCCAAAACAGAAATAAATGTTGAAATCGAACTAAAGGACAATTTTATACAAGAACTTAAATTCATAGTACACTGGGACGGCAAGTTGTATGCGTATGCAAGGTATTCGGAAGGCTTGCTTAGGTTGTGCAGGGAATTAAATTTGAAAGCGGAAGATATTAAAACCATTTATATGGAGGATTGGGACGATCGATTTACCGTTATAATGGAAAGGGCGGACGGCGGGCAGGAAATTTCTTTCTATGTATCCGGTGAAAATATGAAGGAGCTTCTTGAAAACTGCTGCCGTATACCGGAACAGAAAGTGAAGGTTTGAGGCAGTATGGATTTATACCCCGGCGGCAGGAGCCCGGATGATGTCCCGCTTTTGCTGAAATTTATATTATGCGGCAGGCAACTGTATATATCAGAACTTGCAATGCTGCAGGAAGGGAAGTGCATTTATTATGATTAGTTGCAATCAGGAAAGATTAAATGAAAAAATCACCACATTTTCAAAATTCGGTGATACGGGAAATGGCGGTATCACAAGATTTTCCCTGTCTCCGGAGGCTCTTATGGCAAGGGCGGAATTCTGCAAACGATGTGAAGCCCTGGGCATGAAGATAACAACGGATGATATGGGCAATATCTATGCAACCGTTCCCGGGGAAGAGGGGCTGTCTGCAATCATGTCGGGTTCCCATGCGGACTCTGTCAGACAGGGCGGCAATTATGACGGTATACTGGGGGTTCTGACAGCATTGGAAGCAGTAGAGACTATCGTTACGGAAAAAATCCCTCACCGTCATCCCCTGACAGTGGTAATCTGGACCAATGAAGAAGGCGCCCGTTTTGAACCTGCCATGATGTCTTCCGGTGTCATTACCGGAAAGTTTGACAAGGAAAAAATGCTTGTGTCTAAAGATACGGAAGGCGTAACTTTTAAGGAGGCCCTGGAAGCCAGCGGGTATCTGGGGGACATTTCCAACCGGATGTCGCCGGAGAAATACCTGGCCCTGGTGGAACTTCATATTGAACAGGGGCCGGTCCTGGAGGCAGAAGGCATAGACATCGGTGTGGTTGAAGGCGTATGCGGTATGATTAATTATGAATTCACCTTTAGCGGCCAGGCAGGCCATGCGGGGACAACGCCCATGAAATACCGGAAAGACGCATTGTATGCGGCAGTCAAAACGATCCAGTACCTTCATGATGAGCTGGATAAACTGGACGGTAAATTGGTTTATACCACCGGCAAAATATCGGCACACCCGAATATTCATACCATTATCCCGGATTTGGTGAAATTCACCCTGGATGCCAGACACCAGGATCCTGAGGTTATAAAACAGGTTCTGGATATTATTAAAGCCATTCCGGAAGAAGTTGAAAAATGTAAGGTAAGTTACAAAGAAGCCTGGTCCCGGGCAACAGTTTCTTTCTATCCGGAATTTGTGGACTATGTTGAAAAAAATGCAAAAGATTACGGCTATACCACCAAGAGGATATACAGCGGTCCCGGCCACGATGCCCAGTTTATAACCGATATCATACCTACTACTATGATATTTGTACCCAGTGCGGGAGGCCACAGCCACTGCGAAATAGAATATACACCGATCGAGAATTGTTTCAAAGGTGCCAATGTCCTTCTCCAGACTCTCCTTGAGATTGACAAAAAATAAATTGGAAAGCCGGAAAAGATTTTTGGCTGAATGAAAACGGAATCTTGCATAAGGCATAAAATAACCGGACGATTGCTTGTCTAACCTTCCGGATGCAACATTCAAAAAGTTTCGACGCAGCCCCACAGCGCCTGCGGTTTTTGAATATCTCTTCTGAAAGTTTATCCTGCGTACTCAGTCCGGTTATTTAATAGATAATATACCGGGAAAGGATTGGAGGTAATATATTTTACATCCAGTCCTTTATTCAGGTTAAGTAAAACTATTTCCATTCTTTCCGGAAAACGGAAGGAGTTACCCCTTCACGGTCTTTAAATAAATTGATAAAGTGGCTTACATTGTTCATCCCGCAGCCGTATGCGATATCCGATACGGGCAGATCGGAATATTTTAAAAGTTCCTTGGCATGGCTGATTCTCTGGTCAATAAGGTATTCATTGATGGTGGTTCCCGTATGTTTTTTAAATTCCTTGGCCATATGGAATTTACTTATATTAAATTCTTCTGCCAGATGGTCAAGAGTTATACGGCTGTCGTATTCAAGATTCAGCTTGTTTTTAATTTCATGAATGAAACCAGGCATATTATGGCTGAAGGAATCTCCCGGCATGCCAAGCAATACCAGCTCTGTCAGCATAGTGACAATCAGACTGTTGGTAATCCGTTCACGGTGGACATCTTTTTTCCGATGAAGGGATATGATCCGTCTCAGCGTACTCTCTATCAGGAAAGAATCTTCCGGTGTAAGAATGGAGAAACCGTTTCCGGTCATTTCTTCGTAGTATATGGACGCGTTGATGCCGTTATAATGGAGCCATAGGATTTCCCAGGGTTCCTCTTTGGCGGACTCATAATAATGATGCTTCATGCAGTTGATTAAAAAGACATTGCCTTTGCTTAAAATATATTCCTTCCCTTCATAGAGCAGCCGGCCTTTTCCGGATAGGGTATAGACAAGCAGAAAGGAATTCAGGTTTTTACGTTCCGTATAATAAGGGTACTGTGTTTGAAAATACCCTGCTTCCTGAATATACAGAAAATTATTCTTTGCGGTCTGGCTTGCCGTCTCAATGAGACGGATGGAATCGTTTGATAGGGTCAGGGAAATACGCTCTAAATATTCTTTCATAATATCGAAATCCTCCACGGTTTTCATATAATTATAGCCATTTTGACACCGGGATCCATTTATAAACCCCAATCTCTTATCCAATGGATGTAATTCTGTAACGTGATTACAAGATACTGTTATTATTGAACAATATAATTGGATGTATATTAGTTAATACACTGATAAAATAATTATATCAGCAATTTATAGGTTCAGCAAGATAATATCATTGTTACAGGAGGAAAATATTATGGAAAAAATGCTCCACATAAAAGAAGTAAAAAAACCCCGTATCGGGCTTTATACCGTGGGACTAAAAACTTACTGGGGACAGTTTCCCGGATTAAAAGAACGTCTGATGGAATACGGAAAGTTTATTGAAAGGAAAATGGCGGGGACAGACGGCGCGGAAATCATAAATTTCGGCCTTGTGGATACCGCAGATTCAGGAAGGGCAGCCGGTGATTATTTTAATGAAAACAAGGTGGACTTAATCTTCTGCCACAGCGGGACTTATGTGACCAGTGACTGTGTACTGCCGGTGCATCAGGCCTGCAATGCCCCTGTGGTGGTGCTTAACCTGCAGCCGGCCGCCAGGATTAATTATGAGAAGACCACCACCGGAGAGTGGCTGGCCCATTGCGGCGCCTGTGTGGTGCCTGAAATCTCCAATGCCTTTAACCGTGCCGGAATCAAATACAGGGTGATCAATGGCTTGTTAGGCCTTGATTACACACCTGAAATATCCCTTACGGATGAAGTGACGGTGGACAGACCGGAAGCCATCCGTGCCTGGAAGGAAATAGCGGAATGGATGAAAGCCGCCGGTGTTAAGAGTGCCCTAAGACATGCCAGATTTGGATTTTTAGGCAATACTTACAGCGGAATGCTGGATATGTACAGCGATTTCACCATGTTGCAGGCACAGACCGGAATCCATATTGAAGTGCTGGAAATGTGTGACCTGGACCGCCAAATGAAACTGGTGACGGAAGAGGAGATCGGCCATAAAATAGGGGAAATATATGACATGTTTGAGATCAGTGAAGAATCGGCAGCCGACCCCATTGCGAAAAAACCCACTGAGGAACAGCTTTACTGGTCGGCAAAAGTAGCCGCAGCCCAGGAAAGGTTAATTAAGGAATACAATCTGGATTCCCTGACTTATTATTACCACGGGGCTCCGGGAGGAGAATATGAAAAATTGCAGGGAGGTTTTATTGTTGGGCATTCCCTGCTTACTGCCAAAGGTATTCCCTGTTCCGGGGAAGGGGATTTAAAGACGGCCCTTGCCATGAAAATCTGCGATATCTTAGGTGTCGGGGGAAGCTTTTGTGAAATTGTGGTTACGGATTATATTGACGGTACCGTACTTTTAGGACATGACGGGCCCTTCCATCTGGAAATTGCCAAGGGAAAACCGATACTCAGAGGTATGGGGCTTTATCACGGAAAACAGGGCACCGGTGTGTCGGTAGAAGCAAAAGTGCGGATCGGAAATATTACGACCTTAAATATGACCCAGACCGGTGACGGCAGGTTGAAAATGATCACCAGTGAGGCAGAATCCACCGATGGTACCATTATGGCAATCGGCAATACACAAACCCCGGTAAAATTTAAGAAAGACCCGGATACTTATATGGAGGAATGGTTTGCAGAAGCACCCACCCATCACTTTGCCATGTCTGTCGGGCATAATGCTTCCGTATTCCATAAAGTTGCGGATATCCTGGATATAAGGCATGTTATATTAAAATAGAGGTAAATGAAATACAGTAATATTAAAATGCAGGAAAATCAAAGCGGAATATGTATACCCGTTTTGGTTTTCCTATATTTATCCTGGTATCAAACCTGGCTGGTGGGTTTTTTGTCCGTCACCTATGCAGACTTCTTGCCCTACCGGTTCCATTCCTCCTTTAAAATGGCATACGCATAGGCATCGATCCAGATGGGATTGTTATCCGCATCCACTTTGAAATATCTTAATTTCCTGTAATGGCCTTCTCTGCGCATATGTAAGCGTTCCAGAAGTTTCCAGGAGGCATCGTTATCCGTGTTGCAGCCTGCTATGATACGTCTTGCATTCAGCTGTCGGAAGGCGTAATCCATTATTGCCCTGGCACCCTCCGTAGCATAACCGCGGCCCTGATAGGCCGCGTTAAATACATAACCTATTTCCCAGGTGTCAAACTCCTGTTTTTTAAAATAAAGATTACCGATCAACTTTTGGTTTTCTTTTAAAGTCACCGCCCAAAAGGCTTCGTTACCGGCCCTGTTAGCGGCTTCCTGTATACATTGTTCTTCCGTATGAGTATCATAGGGTTCAAATTTCACCACATTTTCATCGGAAAGATACTCATATAAGTCCTTCCAGTCTTCCGGACGGAATTTTCGCAGGACTAACCGTTCTGTTTCAATTTCTTTCATAATTTATAACTTTCGCTCCCTTCCCTTTTGCACGCAGAATACCTTGGATGGACTTGGTTCACCGGTAAAACACCGGAATATGGATATTTACTCCATTATATTATACGGGAGTAAAACGGGCAATAAAAAACTCTGTTCTTTTTCTGCAATACGGACAACCATATTCGCAAGCTACTTCACTTTCGGAATAATTTCCCTTCTTAAGTTTATCTTGTTTACTATATAAATTACCTGGACTTTGATCCTGTATCAAGGTAAAATATTAGGTAATGGAGTACGTGCGTCAAAGTGCACAGATGGGAGTTAGGTTGAAAAAACAAAAGCAGTTTTTTTAATATCTTGATTTTACGTGCGCCAGGGCGCACAGATAGGAGTTAAAATGAGAAGCGTTTATTTAACAGGTATTATATATGCTATAATAATTAATCTGGCAGGGTTTATTATAATGGGCGTGGATAAGAACCGGGCAAGAACCGACAAATGGAGGGTGAAGGAGAAAACCCTGTTTTTTATTGCTTTTATTGGGGGCAGTGTCGGCTCCATCCTGGGGATGCAGTATTATCACCATAAAACAAAACATCTCAGATTTGTATTTGGAATGCCGGTTATTTTATTCATACAGATAGCTTTGATAATCTATATATTTAATTTATAAAATAAAATAAAAATTTACAAAAAAATAAATACCAGATTAATACATTTATGGTATGATAAATTGGTAAAGGTTTCATGGGAAACGGATATAAACTAAGGTATAACATTAATATTTTTATGCTTTACAACGGCAATGCATGAATGTATTAAACTGTAAAACTGCAAAGCAGTAAAAATATGAATATACAAAAGACATCTGTATTAAGGCGTGACAGATTTACAGGCCTTTAATACCCCAAATGAAAGGAGAATTAAAAATTTGAAAAATAACGTAATCATGCTGGGAAACGAAGCATTTGCCAGAGGTGCCTATGAGGCCGGAGTTAAAGTTTCCGCCGCCTATCCGGGGACGCCAAGCACGGAAATAAGCGAAAACATAATAAAATACAAGGAAATCTATTCCGAGTGGTCGCCTAATGAAAAAGTGGCTCTGGAAGTTGCCATAGGGGCATCCATCAGCGGTGTCCGGGCCATGGCTTCCATGAAACATGTCGGGTTAAATGTGGCGGCGGATCCTTTATTTACCGCAGCCTACATCGGCGTATCCGGAGGACTGGTAGTTGTGGTGGCCGACGATCCCGGGCTGTACAGTTCCCAGAATGAGCAGGATACCAGGGCGGTGGCCAGAGCTGCCAAAGTACCGGTTTTAGAACCCTCTGACAGCAATGAAGCAAAGGAATTTATGAAATTTGCTTTCGAGTTAAGTGAAAAATACGATACGCCGGTAATTGTACGCAGTACCACCAGATTATCCCATTCCCAAGGCATGGTTGTATTAGAAGATAGAGAGGAACCGGAAGATAAACCCTATGAACGCAATATAGCCAAACATGTAATGATGCCGGGCAATGCCAAATTCAGGCATTTGGCCGTAGAAAAAAGGGAAATAGCAATGGCGGAAGACGGATGTGATTTCCCAGTCAATCAGGTTGAATATAATGACAGGGGTATCGGAATTATTACCTCTGGAATCCCCTATCAATATGTGAAAGAAGCATTGCCGGAAGCCTCCGTATTAAAATTGGGACTGGTGAATCCTCTTCCCAGGAAATTGATTGAGGAATTTTCGGCAAAGGTTGATAAATTATACATAGTGGAAGAACTCGATCCGGTCATAGAAGAACAGGTCAAATCCTGGGGGATTAAAGCAACCGGCAAAGAAATATTCACGGTTCAGGGTGAGTACAGTGCCAATCTGCTTAAAACAGCCATAAAGGGGGAGGCTTTAAAGTTAAGCCGTCCGGCAGAGGTGCCTCAGAGGCCGCCGATCCTATGTCCCGGATGTCCACACAGAAGTGTCTTTTCCGTTTTAAATAAATTAAAAATACATGCGTCAGGGGATATCGGCTGTTATACCCTTGGTGCGGTAGCTCCTTTAAGTGTTGTGGATACCACGGTCTGTATGGGAGCCAGCATCAGTAATTTACACGGTATGGAAAAAGCCAGGGGTAAGGAGTATATTAAGAACTGGGTTGCGGTTATCGGAGATTCAACTTTTCTTCATACGGGGATCAACTCCCTGATCAATATGGTATACAACCAAAGTACCGGAACCGTATTAATACTCGATAATTCCACTACCGGAATGACAGGGCACCAGGATCATGCGGCCACCGGACAGACCTTAATGGGCGATACAACCTATGCCATAGATATTCCCGGGCTTTGCAGGTCAGTCGGCATAAATCATGTGGAAGTGGTACCCGCCTTTGACACGGACAGGTTAACTGCCGTTATTAAGGAAGAAACCGCCCGGGATGAAATTTCCGTCATTATAACAAAAGCTCCCTGCGTATTATTAAACAAGAAAAAAATAAATACCCGGTATAAGGTGGTTAAGGATGTCTGTAAGAAATGCGGCATGTGCTTAAAACCGGGATGTCCCGCAATAACTAAAAAAGAGGACGGAACCAGCGGGATCAACGAAACCATGTGTAACGGCTGCGGGTTATGTTTTGGCTTATGTAAATTTAAAGCCATTGAGAAAGTAGAGGTGTAGACATGGTAACGAAGAATATAATGATAGTAGGTGTCGGCGGACAGGGAACTCTGCTTACCAGCCGTATTCTTGGGGGAATTACTCTGGAAGCCGGTTATGACGTAAAATTGTCGGAGGTACATGGAATGGCCCAGAGGGGCGGAAGCGTGGTGACTTTTGTACGCTATGGGGAGAAAGTTGCGGAACCCATAGTTGAGGAGGGGCAGGCGGATGTCTTAATTGCATTTGAAAGACTGGAGGCTCTGCGGTATGCTCATTTTTTAAAAGAAGACGGGGTGCTTATCGTAAATGACCAAAGAATAGACCCTATGCCGGTGGTAATTGGCGCCGCCCTTTATCCGGAAAACATCGTGGAAGACCTTGAGAAAAAATATAAAGTAATCAAGGTAGATGCCCTGCTGGAGGCTGAAAAATTAGGCAATACCAGGGCATTTAATGTAATAATCCTTGGAATAGCCGCACAGCATATGAATTTTACCAGGGAGGAATGGCTTAAGGTAATTGAAAATACGGTACCGCCAAAAACCGTAGAGATAAACAAAAAGGCATTTGAAGTGGGATATAATCTCCATACCCTTTCATAGATAATACGGGCAAGTAAAATAAACGATGGTCCCGGAGGTTTTGCCGGGCAGGATACCAATATTCCGGACGTCAGGCCGGCAGAGCAGCCAAGACGCAAGACTGTTAAGCTGTAAAATACTATGTCTTCGTGCCGGTAAGGCGAACGGAGCTGAGATAATAGATGAGGAGGATTTACCTATGATATGGAATGAAACAAAAGAATGTATGAGCCGTGACGAGATGAGTAATCTTCAAAGTGCAAGACTTAAGAAAATGGTGGACAGAGTCTATCATAACGTGGATTTTTACCGTAAAAAAATGCAGAAGTTGGGTCTTGAGCCCGGAGATATCAAAGGAATTGAAGATTTAAACAAACTTCCCTTTACTACCAAAAACGATTTAAGGGATAACTATCCATTTGGTTTATTTGCAATTCCTGAATCGGAAGTAGTAAGAATCCATGCCTCCTCAGGAACTACCGGAAAAGCTACCGTAGTAGGTTATTCCAGAAGGGATATTGAAAACTGGCAGGAATGTGTTGCCAGGGTTTTAGCCATGGCTGGAATCGACAAAAGGGATAAAATCCAGGTGTCCTACGGATATGGTCTGTTTACGGGCGGTTTAGGGTTACATTACGGTGCCGAGAATCTTGGGGCGACGGTAATTCCCATGTCCTCCGGTAATACGAAAAAGCAGATTACCATGATGGAGGATTTAGGCTGTACGGTCATAGCCTGCACCCCGTCTTATTTACTGCATATCGCAGAAGCCCTGGAGGAGGCAGGAAAGCTTGATAAAATACAGCTTAAGGCTGCTATACTGGGTGCGGAGCCCTGGACGGAAAACATGCGCCGTGAAATTGAAGCCAAACTGCATCTGAAAGCCTATGATATCTATGGCTTAAGCGAGATAATGGGACCGGGTGTTGCTGCGGACTGTGAATACCATAACGGCCTCCACGTATATGAGGACCATTTTATACCGGAAATTATTAATCCGGAAACCCTGGAACCCGTATCGGAAGGGGAGACGGGAGAACTGGTATTTACCACCGTTACCAAGGAGGCACTGCCGCTATTCCGTTACCGCACCAAGGATTTAACCAGTATTACCTATGACAGGTGTGAATGCGGAAGAACCCTGGCTCGTATCTCAAGGTTTAAAGGCCGTTCCGATGACATGCTGATTATACGGGGGGTCAATGTGTTTCCATCCCAGGTGGAAGCGGCACTCCTTGAAATTGGGGAAACCAGTCCCCATTACTTATTGATTGTAGACCGGATCAACAACCTGGATATACTGGAAGTATGGGTCGAGGTGGAAGAACGTTTCTTCTCCGATGAAATCAAAGCCCTGGAAGATTTGACGAAAAAGATTGCCCATGTCCTTCAGACAGCCCTTGGACTGGCAGTTAAGGTCAAACTGGTAGAGCCGAAAACCATTGAGAGAAGTGAAGGTAAGGCCAAACGTGTTATAGATAAACGTAAGTTAATATAAAGTTTGTTAGGCCTCGGCCAAACGTGTTAAGATAAACGTAAATTAGTATAAGCAAGTTAATATAATCTTCGTTTGGCTAACCAAACGGGGATAGATAAAGGAGAGGGTGATTTTTATGTTGATTAAGCAGTTATCGGTATTTATTGAGAACAGGGAAGGGAGGCTGGAGAAGGTGACCGGAACGATTGATGAAAATAATATCAATATTATTTCTGCCAGCCTGGCGGATTCCTCGGAGTATGGCGTGTTCCGGATGATTGTATCGGAACCGGAGCGTGCAAAGGCCGTGTTAAAAGAAGCCGGTTTCTCAGCAAAACTGACAGATGTTATAGCGGTCAGGCTTGTCCATAAGGTCGGAATGCTTCACCGGTTATTTAAAGTATTGGCGGAAGCCGGTATCAGTGTGGAATACATGTATGCTTTATCCACAAGCGAAAATGGTTCCATGATATTGAAGGTATCCGAAAGCGGGAAAGCCTTGGAGGTTTTAAATAATAACAACTTCTCTATGCTTAAAGCAGAAGAAGCATATAACCTAATAAAATATACCTATTGCTCATAAACTGTATGAAAGCAAAAAATAAAAAAAGCTGTTGCAAATTAAAAGTTAACTCATATTGAACTATAATTTGTAATCTTCCCTACAAAACAATCCAAACATTGAGTATTCTTTATATCGGCAGCAGCTTTTTAGATAACATATATTAAGTTAAGATGAATTTTTTTATTTATTATTTTTTTTAATCTCATTAACTTTTAACTCCAACATATTCAAAAACTCTTTTTTTTCAGATGCATTTAATTTACTATATAAGTTAAATAATTTTTTCTCATCGCTGGTCAGCTGTATTACCCGGGGTGGAACGGCATTTTGTTTCAGATTATTTGGCTTAATTGTGTAATCCACATTTTCATGAAGGGTTTCATGGACAATTGGTGTTGTATGGTTATTGATTAATTCACCGATATCTACTTGATATAGCTTTGAAAGTTTTAGCAGTGTCTGGTAATCCGGATTTCGTAAGCCTGCTTCATAATGAGCATAACCTTGCCGTGTCATATTAAGATACTGGCCGACTTTACTCTGGGTTAAATGCATTCTGGTACGCAATTCGCGTAATTTGTCTTTCAATAATAATTCAGACATGCCAAACCCCCTTACGAATTTATATGCTTTTTGTTTCATTATAAGCTGATATTTTATTTAAGTATTCAATTATTATATTCGTAACTATAGGGCATTATCTTTTGTAAGTAATAATTAATACTAAATAACATTATATCAATTTATCTATTATACCAATTTGCATAAAAAATTTCTGATAAAGCAACAAAATGTAGCTTTGGTACCGAACCGGCCCAATTTTTTAAAAAATATTATATTATAATGATATATTTCAATAATATATAATAAATAAGAAAAATTCAAACAAAAATTAATTGAAAAATGTATATTTTCGCGTGAAAATCTACAAAATAATATTTGACAGTAGAAGTAATTAGTGGTATGATTAGTGTGTTGCAGTAGATGCAATTAGTTTATAGCTGTCACATTAAGTAACAGTAATTTTAATTTATTTGGAGGAATTATCATGAACAAAGGTACAGTAAAATGGTTTAATAATCAAAAAGGTTTCGGATTTATCTCCGATGAACAGGGCAATGATGTATTTGTTCACTATTCAGGACTTAACATGGATGGTTTCAAGTCCTTAGAAGAAGGACAAGAGGTTGCTTTTGATGTTGTCCAGGGAGCTAAAGGTCCTCAAGCTACTAACGTAACTAAATTATAATCAACAAAGTTTTCAGTGTACCTTTTTCTATATATATAAATTTTAAGAATGATTATTTTTAACATTTTTATACAGAAATAGCTATATTGTCAGGAACGAAATTGATTAAAGGTTACCCTTTTGGGGTAACCTTTTTTTGTCCTAATAAGAAGTATACTGCTTTTTTATTTATCATTAAAAACCGGCAGGAGTTACACAGGCATAATAAAGCCAATCCGGTCTGGATACGGATCAAGGACAGGCTGTTACACCCGTGGTTATTCTGCCACAGTAGAATTGGTATTTTTGATAAGTTCGCTTAATATTTTGTAAACCGGTTTAAATAAAACCAGGGTAACGAAAAAATTAGAGATTCCATGCACTAGGTCAAAAGGGATTCCGGCAATCCAATAAGCAAATGCCGTCTGGAAACCGTTCTGTATGGTTCCCCCCGGCAGGCCCATAAAAAAATATGGTATGGAACATAATGCACCGAAGGAGAAACCAAAACCGCCGGAAAGAATGGCCCAGAGAAATGGGGAACGTTCCTTACGGAATACCGTAGCCAGGGCGTATAATACAAACCAGATATACATATAGTTCAGCCACCATAAGCCAAAGCCGTATAATAAACCCTGCAATACGATAAATACGGTAATGATATACAGAGCTTTTTTACGCAGTAACAGCGTATAAATTATAATAAAAGTAGTTACCAGTTCAATATTCGGTAAAAAATCAAGGCTGTATTTTGCGGCAACCAGTAAGGCGGTCAGCATCCCTATGATGACAATATCTTTAATCCGCATTTTAATAACCTTCTGTTAATGTGATTTCAAAATGGTCTCCGTCCTTTATGGGAGTTATATCCACACTGGTATTCAGGGTTCCGCCGTTTAAGGTAAAACACCACCATTCCTGCTTCGTATCGTCTGCCGTTCTGCCATCCACAGTGGTTACAAAAAGGCCATGATCACCTTCTGTCCCGGAGATTAAACCCATCTGTTCCAATGCACCGCGTAAATATTCCTCATCTGTCCGTATATCATAGGATTTACTTTTGCCATCCTCTGTTATCACTTCTGCTACTATCTTTTTGGAACCTTCCACTGCTTTGGGTTTAAATTGATTGTACAATAAAAACATGACAGCGGCAATTATAACCAGACCGATAAGGCCGGCTGCTATTTTTTTCGTATTTTTTTTATTTTCCATATGTTTTCCCATGCATATTGCAGGCCAGCTGCAATATGGCCACTAATTAAGATTGAAAGTATTATATGTGGCATTCCTTTCTTTTATTTTTGATGGATGATTATGAGCAAGTAGCCTTCCCGGAGGGCTTTTTATTTGATAGGAAAGTTCGGAGAACCTTCCTATTTAAATAAAAAAGTTCCTGACACCACTGGAATCGGGAACAATAAAAAGAAAATAATAAAATTAATCAGTTCATTATTGTACTTATTCCAATTCCTCGTGGCATTTACAGTACGATAATCAAGCAGGTATTCTGACTCATGAATCAGCATTTACCAGAAATCTTCCCAGGCAGCCGGTGCCCAGTGATTTGTTGCAGTAAGGTTACTGCCCTGATAAACTCCTCATATACAGCGGCGAGACCGTACAGGCGTTTAACCTGTTTCCCTATTAAGCTATTTATCTTACGGCTAAATCAGCCGGTAAAAGATAAGCAACCACTTGATAACAGTTATATTTATGGCGGGACAGACCCATTGGCTTCAGGCTTTCCCTTTTAGTTGAAGTATATCATTACATAAATTACTTGTCAATCCTGATAAAACAGCCGGCAGGACAACTATATCCGGAAGTTGTCTTCTTTCTGGAAAAATTTCCGGCATGCGTTGCCTGAAACAGCCGGTCTGAAAATATTCAAAATTATCTTGCACTTTTTTACTAAGTGGATTATTCTAGTAAATAAGAAATGTAGTTAACAGAAGGAGAGTCACTATGAGTATAAAGAAACAGTCATTTGGAAAAACAAAAGAAGGAGTAGAAGCTACTCTTTTTATTTTGAAGAATAAAAATGGCATGACAGTAAGCTTTACGGATTATGGTGCAAACATTGTAAACATATTGGTACCGGACAAGGACGACAATTTTGATGATGTGGTTTTAGGCTTTGATGATGTAACCGGTTATGAATTAAATTCACCTGGCTTTGGTTCCTTTATCGGACGTCACGCAAACCGTATCGGCGGGGCTACTTTTGATTTAAACGGAAAGAAATATGAGCTTGAGAAAAATGACGGCCGGAATAATTTACATGGAGGGTTTAAGGGTTACAATAAGTTCATTTATGAGGCGGAAACCTTTGAAGATGAAGATTCGGATTCCATTGAATTTTCAAGACTGAGTCCCCATATGGAACAAGGTTTCCCGGGCAACCTTGATATTAGTGTGACTTATACCCTGACGGATGATAATGAATTGGTAATTGAATATCTTGCCGTATCCGATAAAGATACGATTGTTAATTTAACCAACCATTCTTATTTTAATCTTGCAGGCCATAATTCAGGATCTGTCCTTGAGCAGCTGGTTATGGTGGATGCGGATAAATTCACCCCTACGGACGATGCCCTTATTCCGACCGGGGAAATCCGTGATGTAACCGGAACCCCAATGGATTTCAGGAAATTAAAACCTTTGGGACAAGATATTGACGCGAATTACGGGCCGTTAAAACAGGGCGGGGGATATGACCATAATTTCGTACTTAACATAAGCGGCAGCGAAGTAGAGAAGGTCGGCGAATTAGTAGAGGAGAAGAGTAAACGCAGGATGGAAATCTTTACGAATATGCCTGGAATCCAGTTGTACACAGGTAATTTCTTAAACGGAACGGAAACCGGAAAGGGAGGTTACAAATACCAGAAACGTGGGGGTGTCTGCTTTGAGACACAGTACTTTCCGGATTCCTGCAATAAACCGGAATTCCCTTCCTGTGTATTAAAAGCCGGCAATGAATATGATTTTGTAACGGTTTTTAAATTTTCCACCATATAAACTTAAAAGTGCTTATCGTCCATTTTATTGGAAGATAAGCACTTTTTTTCAGTTAACGGTATATAATTATTTAGTACCGTAGATTCTATCACCAGCATCACCAAGTCCAGGCAGGATATAGCCATGTTCATTTAATTTTTCATCTAGAGAGCCGATATAAACATCCACATCAGGATGCAGCTGTGTTAACCGCTTTACACCTTCCGGTGCTGCAATTAAACATAGGAAATGAATTTTGGTGATTCCCTTATTTTTTAATAATGTAATTGCGGCACTTGCTGAACCGCCTGTTGCCAGCATGGGATCCACTACAAAAATTTCTCTTTCATCGGCATCGACTGGAAGCTTGCAGAAATATTCTACCGGTTCAAGTGTTTCTTCATTACGGTATAAACCAATATGACCAACCTTAGCATTAGGAATCAGGTTCAGTATACCATCGGCCATGTGAAGACCTGCCCTTAAAATCGGAACAATGCAGAGCTTCTTTCCGGCAATTTCATGCGCGATTGTTTTAACGAGGGGTGTTTCTACCTCGATATCAGCAAGAGGAAGCTCTCTTGTTGCTTCATAACAAATCAGCATGGCAACTTCCGACACTAAATCGCGAAACTCTTTAGTAGAAGTTGTTTTGCGCCTCATAATACCGATTTTGTGCTGAATTAACGGGTGATCCATAATAATAACTTTAGACATAGCCTTGCCTCCAAATATTTTGACTTGTTAATAAATGTTCCTAAAAATGAACATAATTATTTACTTTAAGAATCATTATATCAAAATTTAATGTCTAAGAAAAGTGTAAATTTAAATTTGTTGTATATTTTAAAAGTTCAATGCAGCCAAAACGTATCAGCAAGAATAATTTGTAATATTATAACTTATCGGAAATTGTTTTTAAAATTTCCGATAAAAGGCGCTGCAATTGCGCCGTGCATCCGACTATAGGAACATGCTTTTAGTTCCTATAGTATAACTTAACGGAAATTGCTTTATACAAAGAAATAGGTTATTTGAGGATTAACAGGAAGAAATTCCGAAAAAATACCGTAACCTGCTGTAAAAGGGCAGAGGAGAAGCCCGGTAGAGGGGGGAGGGTAACTACCAGGCTTTGTTTTATGAAAAAAATTATCTTATTAGCAATTTAAGGTGTAACTTGTTTACCATGATTTTATTATAATAGACATATATGTTTATAGTATGGATTATTTATGAACAATTTGTGAATATTTGATTTTAAAAATTTTTCTTATAAAAGGCAGAATTCTCAGGATTTACAGAGGCTACATTTTTCAGAAGGTACAAATACTAAGAGAAACATCTAATATCCAAAGCAAAAAAATGTTTGTATGGAGTTATAAAATAGATGAGAGGATGGTATGATATGGCCAGTATTTTTAAAAAATTAATCAGCAAAGAACTTGGTGAAAATAATTACAATAAATATTTCTTTGTCTGTCAGAAAAGTTTACAAAACAAAGTATTTGACAGTAAAGAAATTTATAACGATATTTATGAACACCTGAGAAACAAAGACCGGACAGCAATTAAAAAGATGCAGGAACGTTTAAATGATACGATGTTTTTAGCCATGCGCATCTGTAAAACGTATTTCTTTTCATTTCTTTTCTTTGCCGGAGCGATCTTTTATTTAGTAACGAAGAGCATTAATCCGCTTATAACCTTTCTCAGTATTGTACTAATGAGTTTTTGCTTTATTGTTAAGACCTATCAGTTTATTATAAATAAATATTGTTTTATTGATGCCCAGATTGTGCTGGTGTATAAAACGGTTCTGGATAGGATTCTTCTCATTAACGAACATGAGCAGTCTTAGGATAAAATAATGTTGGATATTAGTGTGAAATAAAAGGCAATTTCACACTTCTTATTTAGGCAGTATCGCAAGCCTGCTTGCGATATGCATGGGTGTTAGGTTGAAAAAACAAAAACAGTTTTTCAACATCCTGATTGGAATGTGTGCTAGGGCGCACAGAGGGGAGTTTAAAATGAAATCCTGCTGTATACAGGCTGTTCTTTCCTAATATACAGCAGGATTTTTGTGCTGGCAGAATCCCCTGTAAAAGGGCAGAGGAGAAGCCCGGTAGAGGGGAGGGAAACTACCAGGCTTTATTTTATGAAAAAGTTTTCTTATTAGCTTTTTAGGTGTAACTGAATTGCTATGATTTCATTATATTAGACATATATGTTTATAACATGGCTGATTCGTGAACAATTTGTGAATATTTTTTGGCTGGTTTTTTATGTACTGATTTGGCCTGTTATAAATAGATAAAAGATTCTAAATCCCTAGACAAAGGCGGATTTGAATTTACAGATATATATACCTTTTGGTAAAAGACAGTTCAACGAAAAAACATTGTTACAAATAATACAAATTTATGGATTAAGTTTGGTGCTGTAGTCTTTTATTTAGAAAAAAAGTTAAAGCTTTTCCTCTGATAAATAAAATAAATGTTGAATCTATTAAAATTTTATGTAGATTTATGAAAAATTATGTAGAAAAAATAAAAATTATTTAATAAATATAGTTGATTTCGGTTTGCCGCAGAGGTATAATAATCAAAGTTGGCAAAATATGATAAATATTTATTTCACAATATCGAAGGTGAGGTCAAATCTATGAAGTATCTGAAAATATTATTAATTTGTGTTCCGCTGTCTTTTATGGGTGTTTTGCTCCATTGGAGTGCGAGCATAATGTTCGTACTAACCTGTATATCCATCGTGCCGTTAGCCGGTTACCTTGGCAGTGCCACGGAGGAAATAGCGGCTTATACTGGTCCTAAGTTCGGAGGGTTTTTAAATGCCACTTTTGGAAATGCAACGGAGCTTATTATAACTTTTTTTGCCATAAAAGCCGGATTATTTGATGTAGTTAAAGCATCCCTTGCCGGGTCCGTTTTAGGTAATATTCTTCTGGTTTTAGGCTGCAGTATATTTTTTGGCGGATTAAAGCACAAAGAACTTAAATATGATGCGCAGCTTGGCACCTTTACGGCTACCATGTTGTTATTTGCGGTTTTCGGATTGGCAATGCCTGCCGTATTTACCTCCAAAGTACCGGAAGAACTTATATCTTCCAAGTATGAAAGCTTTAGTGTTATAACCAGTGTTATATTACTGTTTATTTATGTAGTCGGGTTAATTTATTCCTTTAAATCTCAAAAGGATCTTTATGGTGTTGAACATGCCGATGATATCGATTCAAAATGGAGTCTGCCGGTCAGTATTACAATTCTCGGTATTGCCACCGTACTGATCGCCATATTGTCAGAATTGCTCGTGAGCAGTATTGAACCGATGACACAGGCTGCAGGAATATCCGAGATGTTTGTCGGTATAATTTTAATTCCAATCGTTGGTAATGCTGCGGAGCATAGTACAGCTGTCATTATGGCCTTAAAGAATAAGATGGATATTTCAATAGAAATAGCAGTTGGTTCCAGCTTACAGATTGCATTATTTGTAATTCCGGTAGCTGTTCTGATCAGCCTTTTATTTACACCTATGAGTATCGTGTTTAAACCGATTGAATTGTTCTTATTTGGTGCCAGCGTCCTGATTGCGAACCAGGTTGTAAAAGCCGGCAGGACAAACTGGATGGAAGGCTTAAAATTGATATCCGTATATATAATTGCTGCCGTAGGATTTTTTATTGTAGGATAGATTAAAAATTAAGATAAATGATAAACTATTATTTATTGAAAAGATATTGGATTCGTAACGGGAATTCAGTATCTTTTTTTGTCCAAATGGAAATGGAAGAAATACCATTTTTATAACAGAAAAAAATGTGTTAATAGAAGTTTAGCGGCACTACTTCTGGAAATACAGGTTGTTAAATTAAGTTAATTAGGGTACAATAAAATTATAATAATTGATCGGATTAAGAAAGGGTGAGGATTATGAACAGGGATAGAGATAGTTTAAAGAAAATTTTAAAAGAAGTATATCAGAATACAAGTAAGTTATTCGATAATAAACTTATTTTTGCTGTACTCTACGGTTCATATGCCCGAGGAGATTATGATTTTGAATCTGATATAGATATTGCATTAATTGTTGATATGGAGCGGACTGAGATCAAAAAATATAGCAAAGCCTTAGTATCTCAAATGGCATATTTTTTAAATATGTATGATATCGTTATAAATTTTAATGAAATTCCTTTAAAAGAATTTGAGGAATACAAAGATACCCTACCCTATTACAGAAATATTTATAATGAGGGGGTGCGCATTGGTGCCTGAAGACAAAGACAGGGAGAAAACTCTTTCCGGATACCGCTTAGAAAAATCCAAAGAGATGCTGGAGGATGCAGAAACACTGTATGTAAAGGATAGCTATAGAAGCAGTAATAATCGGTCTTATTATTCTATATATCACGCGATGAGGGCTGTTATTGCTTTGGATAAAGTGGATTTTAAGAAACATTCCGGCAATATTCAATTCTTTCAAAAGGAATATATAAAATCAGGAAGGTTTGATGTCAAATGTTCGGAAATAATTCTATCCGCTAGTAAAATCAGAAATGCCAGCGATTACGATGATTTCTATATTGCATCCAAAGAGGAAGCAAAAGAACAGCTCGAGAATGCTAAATATTTCTATAACCAAGTGGAAACATATCTTAAGAGATTAATATTATAATGCGCGAAAACATGTTCCACATAGGAATGAAAATACGACAGAGAATCTTGAAATTGATCTATATTAATAATTATATGGACCATGAAGGGAGACAGTATAAAAGATAACCTGACCGTTTTAAAGACCATAATAGGACTGCCGAGATTGCCTGATCATATAGCAAGGGCAATTTAGGCAGTCCTCGTTGAATACTTAGTAAAAGATGCGTGCCAAAACGAAGCGCTGTGCCTGCTTATCTGGGAATACGCAGCTTTCTTTCCGGAAAGGCGGAAAAAGGATTATGGGGCTCTAACTGGTACCAGTATGCAACCGTTGATACATCATCACTTCTTTCGAATAATCCGTTATGGCTTACACCGATTTGCTGGATCGTCACCCTTAAGTCCTGCTCGAAATAGACCGGGTCAGGAAGATGCCAGCGGTAGAAGCTTCGCATGGGCGGACAGTCGCTGTTATGGCAGGGGTGTTTTATTATGTCGTCCTGGCTGGAATAGTAAGGATAGCCAAGAAAAGGTGTGTTATAGATAGTTTCAACGGTATTACTATTTTCGTGTCTGGCAAAGCTCCATGCCCCGCCGAAATAATCCTCTGTTCCGGTTCCGCAGATAGTGGGATATTCCCTATCCCCGTCTATAAAAAATTTAATTTCTCCCTCTCCCCACCAGTAACGCTCCAGGGTTTGGAGTGCCATAAACGTTCCGACATACTGTCCTTTGCCTTTTACATTGTCAAGTATGGTATAGTCTTCTCCGATCCGGGTAGGATTCTCCCGCCGCCAGCTTGCATGAAAATAACCGGTATTTTCCAGCAGGGAGTCATACAGACAGTAATCCACCTGATAAAAGAAGCCTCCAATATCGTGTGTGTGCTGGTTCTCAACAGTGATCCTGGCATGTTTCCCAAAAGGCATAGGGAAATAGCAGTTCATTCCCCTCAAGGGATTTACTACAATCGGATAAGAATTCACCTCGTAACTTGCCCCGAAGCCCAGACAGAAAAAATCACCTAAAGGAGCTTCTACAGAGGGGCTATCTTCCTGGTCCCAGTAGATTCGCAGTACTAAATCACGAAGGACAAAGCACTCAGCTTCCGATGTTTTATTTGTAACCGTCATCCAGATGTGATTAATGATTCCCGTTCCGCTGATATCGGCAAGTAAGGTTTCTTTCCCGGACTTTATGGTAAGACAGGGGGAGCCTTTTCTGGAAATACCCAGATTACTGGCAGACATTCCGCCGCCGCCTTTTTCTCCGGTTGGATTTTCGGCATTGATAGCGCGGCTCTTTCCGCCGTTTACAAGTGGGATTGATGCCAAATGATTATTAAAAATGTTGAACATAGATTCTACCTTTCTGATATTTCAGGTTTTACCATAAAATATCTTCGAAAAATAATAAGTCCCTTCAGGATTAAGGTCAGGGCAAATTTGGTTTTTTACTCCTAGCCGCAGGTGAGTAACGCAGCGGACCGAAAGCATTGTTTTGAATTCGTTTAGCGGAAAAATTGTTTAACCCAAGAAATCTGTTTCCCGGTTTCTTAATATGTTTTTTTCATGGATTTATTTTTTATAGTATCGCCTTCCATACTGCAGGCCTGAATAGCGTCATCCCAGATATTCTCCATCCGGTAACATTGACAGGAAACGGAACAGCTGCCTTTTATTATAAGACTCATGAAATCCGGAGGCATGGCGTAACTGGCCGTAATGCTGTCGTCAAAACACAGTTCAACGGTTGTGCTATCGATTAAAACCGTAAAATGCAGAACATCCTTACTTAACAAAGCACTGTGGCTGTTTTCGAATATAAGTTTTCGTTCCTTTGCCTGATAATGAATGGTGTGGGAGCCAACCCGGATGGAAATCATATCCTTACAGGATGATAAGTCCATTATATATTGGGCGGGGGAGATTATCTCGATTGCGGTCTCGGCGGTCTGTGCATAATCTTTTTCAAAGAGGAGCTCCTGCCGTAACTTTTGTACCTGTGAAATCGGAGTACGGCACACGCGAAGTCCTTCTCTGCACTTTTTCAAGGTTATTTCACATGGTATTGTCATGCACTGGGAAAATGGCATATCTTCGTAACCGAGGTCTTCGCCGGTGCCGCCCATTCCCCGTACCCAGCTGATATGTATGTGTTTTCCCTCCGGCTGGTGGCTCCAGGTCTGTCCCGCATAGGAGGCATTGCCGTAGTCCAGAGGATTAAACTGCCCGGATTCTATAAAGTGATATCCGTCAAAGTCCCCGATTCTGGCCATACCGTCGGCACCGTACAGCACCCATTTTATTTCATCCGTATCCTCAACCCTTAACGGGAAAATATCCGGGCATTCATACAGGTCATCATTTCTTGAAGCAAGTTTCCAGTTATGAAAATTATCCGATACATAAAAGGATACGCAGTTCTTATTATTTGCATCGGTTTCATAAACAGCCATAACATAATGATCCTCATAGCGGAAAAGGCGGGGGTCTCTCCAGCTGTTACCGTTAGGGGCAGGGACAGTGGCTTCGTGGGAAAATAAATAGAAGGTATAGCCTCCGTCCGTACTGGCGGCTAAAAACTGACCGCCCGACGGATAGCCGTATCCTTTTTTTATATTCGGAGCTCCCAAAGCGGTAAATGCCACAATAATAGCGTCTTTGCCATAGCCCGCTCTGTTTTCCGTATCAATCACCGCACTGCCGGAAGCGACGGACCAGTCTCTGCGCCAGGGCAGAATGGCATCGTCTTTTTCATCCCAGTGAAGCAGGTCATTGCTGACGGCATGGCCCCAGCAGATATTAACACCGCCGTGTGGAGTTCCCAGGGGATTGTGCTGGTAGTACATGTGATACAGTCCGTCCTTGTAAAACAGGCCGTTGGGATCGTTGAGCCAGCCTCTGCGGCTGGAAAAGTGGAATAAAGGACGAAGGGGTTCTTTGTACATATTCTGATATAACGGATGTCCGGGTACGGCCTCCCCGCCGCTTACGATACGGTCCAGAGCGGTTTCGGTGATTCCCTCCGGATCGGCTACCAGCAGTGTAAGGATTTTATTTTTATGGTGGCTGACATTTAAAAAGAAGTATTCACCTCCCTGGTCTGTCAGCGCCAGACAGAAGCTGCGGACTAATTCACCGCCCGCCCAGATCTGCATATCATTTCGTTTACCGCCTGGAATGATAGGTATGTGAAGATAATCTTGTTCACATATAATGTCTCTTTTAATCATAATTTAAACCTTGCATACCGCAGACAGGTCTGCGGTATTGCCACAAATAAAAATGGTTGAAAGAATCTGTATGTGGCTTGCCTTTCTCTATTATATTTTCTTTCAACTTTTCTGTCATGCTGCCGCTTCTGGAGCATTGCAAATAATTAGGGAAGAAGCTTGGAATGAGCTTTCTAAGCTCATTTCGAGGTTGTTTCTAAGTGAATTATGATTCTGTAATTCACTTTGTGAAGATGTTTCTGTAATTTACTTTGTGAAGATGATTTTCTTCACCTTTGATATTCCTTTAGATTGTTTTTATAAGTAAATTGTGAAATAAGGACATGGTCTGTTCCGGGAGATTCCTCCTCAAAACAGTACGTCCAGGTTAGTTATTGCAGCCGCCAGTGGTGAAAAAGTTAATTTATCTTGTAGGGGAGGACGGAATTCCTCTCAATTAAATACGGCTTAAAACTGGTAGCGGAAGGATATATCTCTCCGGCTACATTTTCATAGGACATAATTTCCCTTACAATTACATTGGACAGTGCCTGTATCGGATGTCCGATCACCGATATATGAAGCAGCTGAAGCCAGCGCTCATCATCAAAGGATAAGAATGAGATATCGGCCGGTATTTGCATGGAAAGTTCGGTAAGCACCTGATAGGTAATATAGCTGAGGGATTCCGATACCGGAAAAACAGCGGTGGGTTTTTCTTCTAATATGGCTTTTTTTATATTGCGGAAGCTTGCTTCCTCCGTATCTCCGGTCAGGTCATTAAAGGTTATGGGCGGTGTAAGTCCAATTTCCTGGTAAGCTTTTATATAACCCTCCACACGGTTGATACCTCCGATCATGAGAATGCGGTTATGTCCGTTTGACAAGAGGTGGCAGGTACCTATATAAGAGCCGTAATTATCGTCAAAACTAAAGCTTGTTATATTCTCAAAGTGATTTGAGATTAATTGGATAAAATGTATTTGTGAATGCTGAATCAGGAAATATAACCGGTTATGATCCGCCGGTGAGTTAACCAGCGGTGAAAAAATAATAGCATTCACCTGTCCGGCTACCAGAGACTGGATGATATTCCACTGCTTTTCCGATTCACCGTCATCAAATGAGATAAGCAGTCGGTAGCCATGCATGGCCAATTCTGTTTCGATCATATGGGTGATTTCTAAAAACAAAGGGTTAAAACCGTGGGAGATAATAAAACCTATGGTTTTCGTATTTTTTTGACGGAGACTTGATGCAATCATATTTGGTGAATATCCCAGTTCTCTTGAAACATTCATGATCCGTTCATAGGTTTCCGGCTTTATTTTGGCATCTCCGCGAAAAGCCCTGGATACGGTGGTATGAGATACTCCTGCTAATTTTGCTACATCCTTGCTGGTTACCATTTTGAAAACTCCTATTCTTTATTAGACTTTACATTAAAAATAGCATAATAAAATCCGATTGACAATAATTAGAGTATATGCTAGTATTAAGAAAATGTCAACGTTATCATGAAAAAATATTAGATAAAATGTAACTTAATCGGGAGAAAATAATTTTTCGTTTATAATATTATAACAATTTTAATGATAATTACATTCCTGTTATCCGTGGATCGTAATTATTTTTATACATAAAAATGACAACGTTAACATTATGTGAAACATATAACAGGAGGTAAAGGTTATGGAAAGAAAAAGGAGTGTAAAAAGCAGTGTGCTGTTAACACTGAAAAAGAACTGGCAATTATGGTGTTTACTGTTACCCACTATTATTTATATTGCGATTTTCTGCTATGTGCCTATGTATGGGGCTTTGATCGCTTTTAAGGACTTTAATCCGAAACTTGGTATTATGGGGAGTCCCTGGGCTGGCTTTAAGTACTTTGAACAATTTTTTAAAACCAGCATTTTTTTTAAGACATTAGGGAATACCGTTTTGCTGAGCACCTATAATCTGCTCTGGTCATTTCCGGTTCCCATCATTTTCGCTCTTTTATTAAACCAGGTCAAAAATAAAAAAATCAAATCTTTCATACAGACAGTAACCTATGCTCCCAGCTTTATATCGGTAGTAGTTTTAGTAGGTATGATTACCTTGTTTTTGTCTTCCGGGTCCGGCTTTTTAACAAAGATATTAATGGCTATGGGGGCCAGGGATTCCATGTTTCTGGTAAGACCGGAATATTTCCGGACGATTTATATCGGTTCGGGTATATGGCAGAGTATGGGTTTTAATTCCATTATATTTCTTGCTGCGTTGACCGGAGTCAATCCGGAACTTCACGAGTCGGCCATGATAGACGGAGCCGGTATTGTGAAACGGATTTGGCATATCGATATTCCTTCCATTTTAGCGACTATTATTATTATGCTCATTATGGCTACCGGGAATATTTTAAGTGTCGGGTATGAAAAAGTCTATCTGCTTCAGAATGGAATGAACCTGGGGGTAAGCGAGGTTATATCTACCTATGTATACAAGACAGGTGTCCGAAGTGCACAGTACAGCTTTGGAACGGCGGTTGGTCTCTTTAATTCGGTTATCAACCTGATACTGTTGGTATTCGCCAATTCCATTGCAAAGAAAACAACAGAAACAAGCTTATTTTAACAGGGAACGGTGAATGGTATGAAAAAACAAAGAAGAAAATTGAGCAGGGAAGACAAGATCTTTCATGTGATAAATGCATGTATTATGCTGACCGTGAGTGTGATTATATTATATCCGATTTATTATATTATTCTGGCTTCCATAACCGATCCGACGCTGGTAAACAGCGGGAAGCTGCTATTGATTCCGGGGGATTTTTACCTGGAAGGCTATAAAACGGCCTTCCGGTATAAGCCTTTGTTTACCGGATTCCGGAACTCAGTAATTTATACCGTACTGGGAACGGTGATTAATTTACTGTTAACCATACCGGGTGCCTATGCCTTATCCAGAAAAGATATGAAAGGCCGGAATGTGGTGATGTTTTTATTTACCTTTACTATGTTTTTCAGCGGGGGCATGATTCCTTCCTATATGCTGATCAAGAATCTGGGCTTCATCGATTCCCTGTGGTCTATCGTTTTGCCGGGAGCGGTTTCCGTCTACAATTTAATTGTTATTAAAACATTCTTTCAAAGCAATATACCGGATGAATTACTGGAAGCTGCCAAAATGGACGGATGCTCCGATTTTAAGTTCTTTTCATCCGTTGTTTTAAAGGTGTCGGGAACCATCATTGCGGTAATGGTATTGTTTTATGCCGTGGGACAGTGGAACTCTTATTTTAATGCGATCATGTATCTGAACAGCAGATCCAGGATGCCGCTGCAGGCAGTTTTAAGAGATTTGCTGATTATGAATACGGTCACCAATGAACTGCCCATAGACGCAAAAGAAACGGTAGCCCGTATGATGCGTGCGGATCAGCTTAAATATTGCATCGTGATCATATCATCGGTTCCCATGATGGTTTTGTACCCTCTGGTCCAGAAACATTTTACGAAAGGTGTAATGATCGGATCCATCAAGGGATAAGTGGAGAAGTTTTTCGGTTTTTGCTTCCTGGTACAATTATAATGCGCCGGGGAAAGGAGGCCAACGGTTCGGAGCAAAAACCATAAAATATTATAAAATAAAGGAGAGAAGAGTGTGAAAAAGTTATTTACGATAATGGTGATTGCAGCAATTATAAGCGTAATGTTTATGGGATGCCAAAAAAACAGGGATAACACTGCCCCGGCAGATAATTCGGCCTGGTTTAATGAGAACGGTTATCCTATTGTAAAGGACACGTCCGCTATGCCGGCTATTAAGGTATATAAAAGTATTAATGAACTGGAACCGGAGGATCCCAATGAAAACGTTTGGATGAAACAGGCCGCCGCCGATACCGGCGTGACCTTTGAATGGACGACCGTTCCGGACCAGAGCTCTGCGGAAAGGGTCCAGATGATGCTGGCAACCGATGACCTACCGGATGTATTCTGGAACGGCGTGGGCAAAGAACAGGTATTACAGTACATAGATTCCGGAATATTTATGCCGGTGGAGGAGCTGGTCGATCAGTATATGCCGAATCTGAAAAAGATATTTGAGGAGAGACCGGAGTATAAAGCGTTGTGTTTTGCTCCCGACGGACACATGTACGGGTTTCCCCGTGTTGAGGAAATGAATGGTTTGACCAGTACGCCGGGCAGCGTATATGTAAATGAAAAATGGCTGCAGCAATTAGGTTTATCCACGCCGGCAACCCTGGAGGAATGGATCGACATGCTTTATAAAATGAAGGAGGCCAGTGACTTAAACGGTAACGGCATAGCGGATGAATATCCCTTAAGCTGGGATTATTCCGAAGGCTGGGATAATATTTTTGCCTGGGTATCCGGCTGTTACGGCACGCCTGACGTAACCAACGGCAAGGATGCACTGACAAATCATTTATATATTAAAGACGGTAAGATAGGGTATGTGCCCACCCTTGTGTCTTATCAGAAAACAGTCGAACTGTTCCATCAGTTCTATAAGGACGGAATTTTAAATCCGGATTCCTTTGCACCGGTTTCAACGGGTACAAGCCTCCATAAACAAAAGCTTCAGCAGGATCTGCCCATGGTCGGGACCTTTATGGCCTGGGGCCTTGACGGCAATATAACCAATGCCGATGTGAAAGCAATGTATGTTCCACAGCCCCGTATCCAGGGGCCTGACGGAAAATCAGGTTATATACGCAATACTTCCGAACTGTCAACCACAACCCTGGGAAGTATCACCACAAACTGCAAATATCCGGAGCTGGTTGCCAGGTTTATCGATTACTGCTATGAACCGAAGAATTCTATTACCTTAAACTGGGGCGCGGAAGGCTTTGTTTATAAACAGGATGAAAACGGTATTTTGCGCTGGGATGTGGATGAGAACGGCAATATGATTTTTAAAAACGATTTAACTGAATTCTGGCAGATGCGGAGCTTTAGTACTATAGGCGGTCCCAATATTGTTCTGAATGATTATTACGATACCGAAGTGGAATATCCAAGAGATGCCCAGAAAGTATATGATGAACAGGCAGCAGGAGGGAAGAAGGAACTTCTTAAAGAGTATGAGGCCGTTTCACCGGCAGTATGGTTCCTGCCGGAGGAACAGTCCCAGTTAGACCAGCTTCTGCCTCAAATCAATAATGTTGTTGACGCCACCATCCAGACCTGGATCATTGACGGCGGTGCGGACACCGGCTTTGAACAGTTTAAGAAGGATCTGGACAGCGCAGGTTTGCAGACTTTTCTGGATGTATACCAGAAAGCCTATGACAGATATCTTGCTAATATGGATAAATAGTTGCGGTTTTGCGGAATCAGAAATGGTGCGTTGATTCTTGTCTGGAACGGAAAGGTTTGACCTGATAAGGAAATTGCTGGCAAAAATGCCGGGTAATAAAGAAAGTTGGAAGATTCATATAAGGGTCAGGAGGATAAAAGAAAATAATTGAAGATAATTATAATAGACTAACCGGGGGATATAAGCTTGATATAGGCCAAATAGAATATAAGTGTAATAGATATTCTGTTTACTCAATATATTAATACTGAAAACATATTCTGTGGTGAAACTATGGATAATGAAGAACAGCAAGATAAGTTAAAATTCTTTATTAAAACAGGAATTGTCGTATTAACTTTCCTTGTTCTGATGGTACTTGGCATCCGTTACATACCGACTGCAATATCAGTCACAAATTCAGCAAACACTAAAAAACTGCCAATCTACTGCGTGGATGAGAAAGATAATGAAGTAGCGCTCAGTTTTGATGCTGCATGGGGGAATGAAGATACGGCAGAAATTCTGGAAATTTTAGCCCTGCGTAATGTGAAAGTAACCTTTTTTATGACCGGAGGCTGGGTTGAGACATACCCGGATGATGTAAAAGCGATTGCCGCGGCCGGCCATGACCTGGGTAATCACAGTGAGAATCATAAACATATGTCACAGCTGTCGAAAGAAGAATGTAAGGATGAAATTTTAAAAACCCATAATAAAGTAAAAGAACTGACCGGAATTGATATGAGTTTATTCAGGCCGCCCTATGGGGATTATAATAATACCTTAATTGATGCGGCAGGTGAGCTGGGTTATCATTGCATCCAGTGGGATGTGGATTCCCTGGACTGGAAAGATTACGGTGTTGATTCTGTTGTGGATATGGTAGTAAACAATAAACATTTAGGAAATGGTTCCATTATACTGTGCCATAACGGTGCAAAATACACCAAGGATGCCCTGGAGGCCATGATTGAGGGGCTGCAGGATAAGGGGTATAAAATTGTTCCGATTTCCCAGTTAATCTATACCGATGATTATTATATGGATCATGAAGGAAGACAGTTTCAGAAATAAAAATAAGTGTATTCTATCAAGGAACTGTTTCAAAACTAATTGATGATTAGTGGAGAAACGGTTCCTTTTTTATACCCTGAAATCCAAAATACAGAATGTAAATATCCGTTTTGACTAATTATTCAGGACAAACGTCATAAGGAACCTTTCCAATGCAAAATCACCCAACAACATCCGGAAGCTGCTGCCTGTTAATGATTTCCTTTCATGTGTTAGTACTGATTAATTATCTATCCCAAATTGACATAACATTGGGCAAATGTTATAATAATATATAATTGTATATATAATATTTATTTAAAATTACTAATGATTGAAGGCTTGGAGTATAAAGATGAATGAAACAAAGATATTCAAACGATATATGTTAAGATATTTATTAGTAGGTTTTCTGGTGATCCTGGGGAGTATTCCTTTCGCATTAATGGCTTATAAACACATACGTGATAATACCATATCTGAAAATGTTTCGAAACTGGAATCCGGTATTACGGCGCTGGAAAATAATATCCAGAAAATGAATATGATATCGTTTATGATCAGCGACGACCAAAATCTGCGTTCCCTGAAACAGATTGAGGGAGAAATATCCACGGATAAATTTCTGTACCTGAAATATCTTGCGAACCAAATGTTTGATATCCACTGTATTTATGATTTTTCACCCATGTTTTTTGTCATGTTCCATAATAATGATGCTTTTGTTTCAACAGGACAGGTAAGCGATGATTTTATGCAGTATTACGGAAAATTCTTTGAAGTGGAGGGAATGACATCTGGGGAATTTAAAACTATTTTATTTGACAGGTCAAGGAAAAGTCCTTTTATTCCGGTGGAACAGCTAAAGTATTATATAACGAATAAGGAGATCATTTCAAAGAATGCGATTTTATACGTGGAACCGGTAGAAGTAGATGAGGCGGTCACTACGAATAAAGCAGTTATTGTCTTCATTATAGATGAGAAAAAGTTGGTGGAAACGCTGTTGAGCAGGGAATGCATGAAACAGGGAGCCACCCGGATCACGGATGCCATGGGTAATGTGATAGTCAATTACGGCAAAGATGTTAATGTTTTAAATGAAATCACGGATGAACAATATAGAAAGACAGGCAGTGAAACCCTGAAATTATTAACCTATGATAATATTAAAAAGGGGCTGAAGGTAACGGTAGGATTTCCCATGTCTTTAATTAACGGCCAAATGAAGGATATTATCCGCCTTCTCCTTATTTATGCAGGTGTAGGAATAATTGTGGCTCTTATTTTAACCATGGTTTGTTCCATTCACTGGTATGCCCCTTTCGGCAATATGATAAAAGAGGTGGCAAGGTTAGGGAGCGGCAGCGGCGGCAAAAAGAATGAATTTGACTATGTCAGGGAATCACTTCTAAAGCTGGTTTCGGTAAAGGATGAATTAGAAACCAGGATGCTGCTGGCCAATGCCCAAAAGCAGGCAATTATGCTTGAAAATATATTTATTAAAGGTTTTTATAAAAAAGAAGAAGAAAATGAATTTATAAACAGTTTTCCACTTGTCCAAAAAGGATATTATGTAGCTTATCTCCAAATCCGTCCTGAGGTGGAAGGGGAGAAGCACCAGGGAGCCTTATTTGCCGCAGTCGAAATACTGGAAAGGAATTTCCTTGAAGGTTTCCTCCATGTCCATTCTATGGCTGATACGGAAATATTATTAATTCCCGCCGTCGAAGAAATAAATAACGAAATATTAAAAAAGACTTTCTTAAACATGAAAGAAGAAATTACAGAACAGTTTCATGTCTTATGCCTGGTCGGGATCAGCCAGAGGGAAAATGAAATATGTAATATTAATGTCGCATACTCACAGGCAAGGCAGACCGTCCATGCATATAAGAACATGAATACAAGTTTTATAGAATTCTACCAATACATAAATGATCCGGAAACAGGATGTTTTCATATTGGTTTCTTAAACAAGCTGTATGAATTGATACTTTGCAGCGGGAAAAAAGAAATCGGCAAAATGTTTGAAGAAGCCGGAGAGGAGTGCATAAAACACAAAGAACGGTATGAGTTCCATAAAGCGGAGATATACCATGCAATAAGTTTTGTTGCTTACGCTGCCTATCAGCAGCTGACATTTATCCCGAAAGAAAATATAAAACTCCAGAAGTACCAGCAGAACCATTCCTTAATTCAGTGCCTGAATATTTTAGAGCAATCTGCTTATGAAATATGTGACAGGATAGAGGAATATAAAAAGAGCAAAAACCTGGAGTTAAGAGATAAAATTATAAGGTATCTGGAGCAGAACTATCAAAGGATGGATTTAACGGCAGACATTGTCAGCAAAGAGGTCGGAATCTCGGAAAAATATTTGTCAACTTTTTTAAAAGAACACATCGGAAAAACATTTTCTGTATACCTGGATGAATTAAGAATCGGGTATTCCAAAAGATGTCTTACGGATACAAACTGGAGTAATGACAAAATAGCGGAAGAGTCGGGATTTGGAGCAGTCAACAGCTTTTACAGGGTATTTAAAAAGTATGTCGGGGTCACGCCCAGCGTATATAAAAAGAGTAAATTGGAATTGAGGGAATAAATAAAGGGATAATTATAAAAAGAGCTCATAAGAGTGTGTCTTATGGGCTCTTTTTATCACATAAGAAAGTTCGTCCTATTGAGATAAAAACACTCCGTCGTGGATTGTCACAGCAGCGGATTGGACAGCGGCGGATTGGAATTATGCTGCTGCAACCTGTCAGAGGCGGGTTATCCCGCAAGGGGATACTTTCTGATTCCATGGATAATCGGGCACTAGGGGATGAAAAATCCATTCAGGACAGGAGGGATAATGATTTTATTACAAAATGAGATACTTTGAAAATAATGAGATACCCGAATCAAACCTTTTAGCAGGGGGCAGGTAATCTGAGTGTATACAGCCCGGGAATAAATAGTTAGGATATTAGGTGCGAAGGAAAATAAAATATTCCTGTCGCCTATAAAAACTTATGGAGGAGTTTACTATGAGCAGAAACAAAACAAATGCAGCGGCTGTTTTCCTGGCAGTGATGATGGTAATTTTATCTTTCACCGGCTGCGGAAAAAGCGAAAGCCAGGAAACCAACAAAAGCAATGGGGGTACTGCCGCCGAGAGTACCAACTCGGAAAGTGGTAATGCGAAAGGAGAAGAGAAAGAAACACTGACCATAGCATTACAGACATATAGTTCTATTACAGACTATGAGGATAATTATCTGACTAAAAAATTGGAGGACGAGTTAGGAATCAACATTGAATTTCATCTTTTGTCAGCAGATGCGGAGGAAGTAAAAACACAGCTATCCCTGTTGATTGCATCAAACCAGAATATACCGGATGTAATCTGTAACGGTTCCATGACAAGGGAATCCATTCTGGAATACGGCAGCCAGGGGGTTTTCATTTCTTTAAATGACCGAATTACCGATACAGAAAAGGCACCGAATTTTAATGCCATCAAATCAGAAGAGGATAAAGCGGCGATGATAAAAGCATCAACAAGCGCAGACGGCAATATCTACAGTTTAAGTACCTTTGAACCGGAAACCTGGAATCTGACACCTTACAGAATGTATATGAACCAGGCCTGGCTGGATAAATTAAAGCTTACCCTGCCAACGACAACGGAGGAGTATTATAATGTCCTGAAAGCATTTGCAGAGGGTGATCCGAACGGGAACGGCGCGAAGGATGAAATCCCTGTATACGGATTTTCGGCAGGTACTTATGGAGAAAATATTACAATTCCTCTTATGAACTCATTTATTTACTATCCGGCTTCCCAGATAACAGCGGCAGTCCTTACTTTGGGTGAGGACGGCAAGTCGGTCATAGCACCGTTTATCCAGGAGGAGTGGAAAGAAGGGCTTGTTTACCTGAACAAATTATGCAGTGAAGGTTTATTGCCGGCGTCCGTATTTACCGATGATAAAACCCAGTTTATGTCCGTTTTAAATAATGAGGAGGTAAATCTGGTCGGCTCCTTAAGTACAGGCTCCTTATCCAGATGGAATGATTATGACAAGAATGCGAATGGCCAGGAATATGTAATGATGGCACCTCTTAAGGGCTCTGGCGGAAAGGCTTATTCGCCGTATATGCAATATAATCCGAATCCGATGTGGTTTATTACTTCCAGCTGTAAAAATCCTGATCTGGCATTAAAACTTGGGGATCTGTTCTACCGCAGCGATTTCTCCAATACCGCAAGATATGGGGAAGAAGGAGTGGACTGGACAACGGATCAAGAGGTAATTTCCAACCCTCAATATTCCAATGCCTATATAGAGGCAGGCCTTTATGACAAGGTAACCCTGGTAAAACTGAAAGATATATGGGGGGAAAATAACAATAAATTCTGGAGAAACATCAATCCCAGATATGCAAGTATCGACGATGGAAATACCTGGGCCAATGCGTTAGAATATAATCCCGATATAAAATCTTCCTCCTTCTATGCGGATAATTATTCCTATAACTATCCTGCCCATCCGGAAAATATACTGCCTTCCTTAACTTATACCAGTGAAGAGGCGGAAGAACAGGCCGAGGCAATCGTTAATATTTCATCCTATGTAAGCCAGAGCATGGCCCAGTTTATTACAGGGGCAAGGCCATTGAGTGACTGGGATAATTATTTAAAAGACCTGGAAAACATGGGTTTGTCTGTTTGGGTGGAAAATGCTCAGGCAGCATTTGAAAGGGAATAACAGAGTATTTTGGGGCTGCTGCCGAATTTATAAAGTACAGAAACTTTAGGATACTTAAGATTTTGCAGCAGCCTTAGAAACGGAGGTAAAGATGAGAATCAAATCAGGGCAGAAAACGGCTGTCTATAAGACGGATATAAAAAAGAGGATCCTTGCCAGATGGCAGATCTATCTCCTGTTGATAATTCCGGTGGTTTACATTATTATATTTGCTTATTTACCAATGACCGGATTGGTGATCGCTTTTAAAGATTATAGCATTACCAAAGGGATCCTTGACAGCAATTGGGTGGGAATGGAGAATTTCAATAAGTTTTTTCATTCCTATAAATTCTGGCAGGTCCTGAAAAATACTTTAGTCATTTCTTTTTACAGCCTGCTGGTTTCGTTTCCGATCCCATTGCTGTTCGCATTGCTTTTAAATGCTTTTCCCATGAAACGGTATGCAAAGTCAATTCAAACGATTACCTATATACCTCATTTTATATCTACGGTTATCATGGTTGGTTTGATTACACAGCTGTTAAATTACCGGACAGGCATTTACGGAAGTCTTTTTTCTCTCATTACGGGAGGGGCGGCCCCCAATATCCTGGCCAGCGGTCCGTTATTTAAGCATATTTATGTTTGGTCGGGGGTATGGCAGAACACAGGGTACAATGCGATCATATATATCGCTGCCCTGGCCAGCATTGATCCTTCCCTGCATGAAGCGGCAATGATTGATGGAGCGAGCCGGTTTCAAAGAATCCGGTACGTGGATTTTCCGGGAATCCTGCCGACTGCAACCATCTTACTGATATTAGCTGCCGGAAATGTGATGAATATCGGATTTGAAAAAGTACTGCTTATGCAGAATGACCTGAATTTGAATTACAGTGAAATTATATCAACTTATGTTTATAAAGTAGGTTTAGCCAGCGGTGTCACGGATTTTTCCCTATCGACGGCCATAAGTTTGTTTAATTCCGTCATAAATTTTACACTTCTGGTAAGTGTAAACTGGCTATCCAAAAAAATAAGCGGCTCAGGGATTTTCTAGGGGGGATGGAATGAAGCGAAAAATAAATAAATTTAAAAAATTTGGAAATTTAAATTATAATGATAAAATATTTTATTTTATATCCGGGTTCATCCTGACTGTTTTTTTTATATTGGTACTTTACCCCTGTATCTTTGTTGTGTCGGCTTCTTTTTCTTCGGGAGCTGCCGTCCAGTCCGGGAAGGTATTTTTGCTTCCCGTGGAATTCAATCTGAACGGTTATGAAACGGTGTTTAAAACTTCCAGTATCTGGACCGGATTTTTCAATTCCGTATTTTATACGGTGGCAGGAACCTTTATAAATATAGTGATAACCATGATTGCGGCTTACGCCTTGTCAAGACGTGACTTGGTCGGCAGAAACGGTATCATGCTGTTTTTCACTTTCACCATGTTTTTTAACGGCGGTATTATAACTAATTATTTGTTAATCGTTAAGCTTGGGATAATCAATACGAGATGGGCCCTGTTACTTCCCGGTGCCTTAAGTGTATATAATATTATCGTGGCAAGAACCTTTATACAGAATAATGTTCCGGTGGAATTATTAGAAGCCTCACAAATCGACGGCTGCAGTGATATCCGTTATTTTACGGATGTGGTGCTCCCCCTGTCAAAGGCTGTGATAGCCGTACTGGTGCTGTTTTATGGAGTAGCACATTGGAATACCTATTTCAATGCCATGATTTACTTGAATGACAGAAATCTGTTTCCGCTTACAATTTTCCTGAAAGAAATTCTGATTGCCGGACAGATTGACCCATCTACCGTCCAGGACCCGGAACTGCAGGAAAAGATTTCACAATTAGCCGGTGTTATCAAGTATGCATTGATCGTTGTCAGCATGATACCCGTATTGCTGATTTATCCTTTTATCCAGAAGCATTTTGTCAAGGGGGTTACCATAGGAGCTGTTAAAGGTTAAGTAAAGGAGGACATAATGAAATCGGAACTGGGGATTGACGCCATTCTGGCCGGCGGCGGAAAAGCGGATAAGTTTAAAGAAATATATATAAATGCCCTCATCCACAGAACAGATCCGGATTTATGATAGGGCAACCGGTCTAAACGGACTTTCGCCGCCCGGACCGGTTACCGGTTAAATTGCGGATGCCAGGTTCATCTCCGCACACATTAAAATAAAGGCGCCGGCTCCGTGTAAATCATTGGCGCTTGTGGGACGGTTCAGATAATGTTCATAGTCGCCGATTCCCGTACCGATACAAACTCCGTCAATGATCACGCAGCCATTCTCATCAAATTTCAGGCGGTTAATCACACCTTCAAAACCTTTCCGGGCATATTTTAAATAAATTTTATGTAAATACCCCATTCTTACCGCTTTTGCCAAAGCATAGACGAACAGGCAGGTACAGGAAGTTTCCAGCCAGTTTTTCGGATCCTCGCCCTTATCGATCACTTCGTACCATAAACCGGTTTTTTCATCCTGAAAAGGAATCAGGGATTTAAGCGTACTTTGAAGTATATTCACAAGTTTCGGTTTCTTCTCATGGTTTTCCGGAAAATAATCAAAAATTTCCATTAAGGCAACCGGGAACCAGCCTATGGAACGTCCCCAGAATTCGGGTGACCGGCCGGTTATAGGGTCCGCCCAGACGGCTTTTTTGGTTTCGTCCCAGCCATGGTAAAGGAGGCCGGTTTTATTATCTTTGGTATATTGGTACATAAGAATAGCCTGATGTGCGATCAAATCAAAATAATCCGGATCATGAAAGGTATGGCCGAACCGAACGGCGATGGGACCGCACATATACAGTAAATCCAGCCACATTTGATTTGGCAGGTTACTCTTGTGCCAAAAACCGCCTTTCGAATTGGTTTTCCAGTTTTTGAATAATGGAACCAAAGTAAATAACGCGGTTTTGTAACGTTCGTCTCCGGTTTTTTCATACAGGCCAAAAAGCAGGGTGCCAGGCTGGATATCATCAAACTGACCGGGGTCACATCCGGTAACCGTACCTTTGTCATCAACAATACTGTCCACCCAGTTTTTTATATAAGTATAATACTTATCTTTCTTATTCTGCTCAAAGCACTTTTCCATGCCGGACAGGAAAACGCCCTGGTGGTAATGGAACCGGCCGGCCGGAGGTAAATCTTTTGCGTCAAATTTTGCCATGAGAGTATCACAGGCAAGTTCTCCCCATTTCAGGGGTGTTTTATCTTTTATGATTATCATTTTTCTGCTCCTTTTTGTTCTTAAATCTGGAGCGCGTCCCCAAAATCATTGCACCGTTCTGAACGCTCCGCTTTGCGGCAGGCTGCGTCACAATTTTGGGAACGTAGCTCCGCTGCGCACCCAAAACAAGTTTCCTGCCTCCCACAAAGTGGAGCATCCAGTCCGGCACAAGCATTTTTCAAACACACTCTAGTGTAGTAACACACTGGTTAATGTTTTACATCTCTATGTTAATGCAATAATTCTAACATTATTTGCAAAGATTCCGAATTTCTTCTTATAATTTGCTATTTTTTTGAGATATACGGTATAATGTGGATAGACATTATACCGGCGCCGAACGTAGTGAGTGCGCATAGACGGCACGAAGTGCCGCATGCCATGGAAGCTTGCGGACATGGCATAATGTGGATAGACATTATACCGGCGCCGAACGCAGTGAGTGCGCATAGACGGCACGAAGTGCCGCATGCCATGTGAGCTTGCGGGCATGGTATAATATATCCAGGAGGAAGGCTTATGGACAAAGATAATTTTGTGTGTAACGATTTAGAGGATATTTTCTCTGTTTCGAAGAAAAAGCAATTAAACCATGTGATGCCGGAGAGTCATTTTCACAGTTCATATGAGGTCTACTATCTATTGGAGGGAGAGAGGCAGTTCTTTATAAAAGACCGGACCATAGTTATTAAAACCGGGGATTTAATTATTATCCGGCCCAATGTTTTACATAGAACGGCCAATGCGGAACAGCCGAAACACGAAAAAATTATTCTGAATTTTAAAGAGGAGTTTCTCGCTGCATTTAATGGAAATTTTATATATACATTACATTCCGATTTTCAAAAAGATTATCTGGTGATCCGTTTTTCTTTACAGCATAAAATATTCGTAGAAGATATGCTGCAGCAAATTGTGCATGAAGCACAGGAAAAGAAATCTTCTTATGAAGTTTCCATACAAACCTTTATTATGCAATTACTGATTTATTGTTCGAGACACCTGGAAGAATATAAGAGAAAGCCTTTGGAGTATCTAAATACCATGCATGAACGGATATCCGAGGTGGCCAGGTATATAAATACTTACTATAAAAATGATTTATCACTGCAGTATCTGGCAGATAAGTTTTATGTAAGTCCTTATTATTTAAGCCGCAGCTTTAAAGAAGTAACCGGGTTTACCTTTGTAGAATATTTAAACAGTGTACGGGTTAAGGAAGCCAAAAAATTATTGGAAGAATCCAATTTAAAAGTGCATCTCATTGCATCAAAAGTTGGCTATGGAAGCATTACTCATTTTGGAAGGGTCTTTAAAGAATTGACAGGGCATACGCCGATGTTTTACAGAAAAAGGAAATAATGAAGGGGTTAATCCGGTATGCCGGCAAAATAAAATTAAACTATAGCGGGCACATACCTACCTCCATCCTGAAAATTCTAAAATGGATGCCATAGGTGAATTTGACTCCGACAAAAGGGCCTGTTTTCTCCATTCTCTTGGTGATACCCTCATCAGCCTGGTAAAGGTGCGGTTGAAGCTGGAGATAGAGTGAAACCCTACCTGTCCGGATATGGTTATTATGGATTCTTCCGTACTTCTAAGAAGCTTGCAGGCTTCATTAATCCGGGTACTGTTTAAAAAGTCAAGGGGTGCCGCGCCCATAATTTCATGGAAAATCCTGCGGAAATGACTGACGCTTAAGTGGCATATATCTGCCAAATCTTCTATGAAAATGGACTGCATATAATTATTATGAATAAAATCCAATGCTTCAGATATCATAAGAATGTTTTCTTTTTCTTTATCGGGAATCGGGTTTGGATTTTCTGCACAGTGGATCCGGAGAAATTCTATGTAAAGTGACAACAAAAGTCCTCTCACACTATCCTGAAAATTACTCTTTTGTTCCAACAGTTCTTCTATAATGGACACAACTAAAAAATGAACCTTGGGATAGTCTTCTTTTTTCATAATATATTGGTAATTCTTAATACCGGTCATCGGACTTTCAAAATTCTTGGCGGAATCATTCCATAGATTACGGAATATTTCTTCCGGGTCAACAAAGATATAAGACCACCGGCTTGCTTCACCGGGAGAGCTATAAGTAGTATGGGGCAGATGCCTTGGTATACAGGTTACATCACCGGCCCTAAAAAGCATGGGAGTATCTCCTATCTCTATAACGCCGCTATCCGAATGGCATAATCCGATCTCGAGACAATTATGGAAATGCAGCCGGTTGCTTTTTATCTCAGAAATTTTCCACCGTTCTCCGCTTAATAAAAGAACCGGAAAATGAAGCGGAAGGCAATAATGACGATATTCCATAATTATTTTCTTACGTCTGGACATAAGCAAACTCCTTTTTATATACTATAAATAATTATAATAATAAAAGTCCCAAAATTCAACCACATATCCCCAAATTCACAGAATAAATGCATAAAAAAGAATTATTCCGGGAGGGAGGCAGCTTTCCGGTGCAGCCTCGAAACTTTTACATTGGACAGGTTGCTTATGATGCTTAAACTTAGGGAAACTACGCCAGTATCATAGGGGTTCTTTCCCTGTAAAATCGGACTACTAAATTCAGAGGCTGTCTCCCTTCTGGAATAGTTTCCCTCAAAAACATAATGGTTGAAAATGCATAGTTTTGATTTTATTCTGATTAGATTATGAATGGTATTATGCTAATATTTAATTATATTTGATTTCAAGTTAATTGATAAAAGAAAGGATGCCGCATCCGGTTTTAATGATTTTAATCGAATGAAAACTGAATATTGAGTGAGACACAAAAATAAAATCTTTTATATGACAGCAGGAATGTCACCAAATATCCAAAGACCGGATACAGTGCTTGGGACAGGGACTTTCACTTACCTTTCTCGATGATTTACTTCTCAGGGGAAAGCGAATAGAAAAAATTTAAAGGAGGATTCTCTAAATGAATAAAGAAAAGAAACGCGGAAGTTTTACCTTGCCCGGTGAATCCGGATATGAAGCTTTAACCTTGAAAATGGCAGAAAAATGGGGTGCCGATATTATCCGTGACAGTGACGGAACCGTGCTTTCCAATGAACTCTTAGAGTCCGGATACGGTATCTATTCCACTATCTGCATTATAAGGGACCATAATGCGTGGGCAGAGAAAAATACGGATAAATTACAGCAATGTTTTCTTATGACCAGCCCTGTCGTTGCGCCGGAGAACCGTCTTACCGTACATTTAATGGATGAATTTTTTGAAGAGCAGTTCAAGGTAAATGCTTCCGGGGACTCCCTTAAAATTTGGCAGGTATTTGACCGTACCACGGAGGAAGAGGTTCCCAGAGCGAATTGGAAATACAAAAAAAATTCTGAAAGTGTGGAGATAACAGGAATTACCCCGTGGCATAAATATACGGTAAGTTTTATGGCCTTTCGTATTTGGGAAGAAATCTCCATGTACAATCATGTGACAAATCATTGGGACAAGGAACATTTAATGCAAATTGATCCCATCTATACAGAGACACAGGAATACCTATTAAACTGGATGGAGAATTGGTGCAGGAACCATAAAGAAACTGCTGTAGTTCGTTTCACTTCTATGTTTTATAATTTTGTCTGGATTTGGGGAAGCAGTGAAAGACGGAGAAATCTGTTTTCCGACTGGGCCTCCTATGATTTTACGGTCAGTCCGGCCGCCCTTGATTTATTTGCGAAGAAATACGGGTATTTCCTGACGGCCGAAGATTTTGTTAATCAGGGAAAACTTCAGGTGACCCATATGCCGCCTGATAAACATAAACTTGATTGGATGGAATTCATCAATGATTTTGTTATCCGATTTGGGAAACAACTGGTTGATATAACCCACAAATACAAAAAACTTGCATATGTATTTTATGATGACAGCTGGGTTGGAGTTGAACCTTATAACGGCCGCTTTAAAGAGTTTGGCTTTGATGGATTAATAAAATGTGTTTTTTCCGGATATGAAGCCAGGCTTTGCTCCGGCGTAGAGGTAAATACCCATGAACTGCGGCTCCATCCTTATTTATTTCCCGTGGGGCTTGGCGGAACCCCTACCTTTATGGAGGGCGGGAAGCCTACCCTGGAAGCGAAAAAGTTCTGGACCAGCATCCGCAGGGCTTTATTAAGGGCACCGATAGACCGCATCGGACTGGGAGGGTATTTACATCTGGTGGAACCCTTTCCGGATTTCTGCGATTACATAGAAAAAGTGGCGGATGAATTCCGGTTGATCAAGGAACTGCACAGCAATGGAAAACCATATAATATAAAAACCAGAGTTGCCGTACTGCACAGTTGGGGTTCTCTGCGCTCCTGGACCTTATCGGGGCATTTCCATGAAACCTGCATGCATGATTTAATCCACGTAAACGAAGCACTGTCAGGACTTCCCGTAGAGGTATCTTTTATTAATTTCCAGGATATTAAAAACGGAGCTCTGAATCAGGCGGATGTTGTAATTAACGCCGGTTCTGCCGGTTCTGCCTGGAGCGGCGGGGATGCCTGGAAAGACACCGGGGTTATTGAACTTCTGACAGGGTGGGTATATAACGGCGGCGCATTTATCGGTATTAATGAACCTTCTGCCGTAGACGGTTTTGATACGTATTTCAGAATGGCCCATGTCCTCGGAATCGATAAGGACACCGGTGCAAAAGTATGCCATGGCCGTTGGGCTTTTGATACGTTTGAAATAGACGGATTACTTCCTTTGGAATATTCAATAAAACCCAAGGAAAATTTATATCTGACAGATGGACTTGCCAAGGTATTTGCAGCAGATAATAACACTCCGGTAATGACCTCTTATGAATTCGGAAAAGGCTTTGGAATCTATTTTTCGTCCTTTGATTTTACGGCGGAGAATACCAGACTTCTTTTTAATACTATTTTATATGCGGGTAAAGAGGGCTTTAACGGTCTGTATATTACCTCCAATCCTTACACGGAATGTGCCTATTATCCGGACAGTAATATGCTTGTGCTCATCAATAACAGTGACACGGAACAGATGACGGAAGTAAAAACGGAACAGGGTACAATATCTGCTGTCATTGAGGCTTATGGCAACAAAATAGTAAAATTGGTGAAGTAAAACGATAGTATATGGGATATTTTAATGTTCGTACCAGAGGGCTGCTGCAAAATTCAAAAATTTATCTTACCTTTGAAGTGAATAAAGTTAATATTGCAATCAGACCCAGGGCCCCTATGACACTAAAACTTAGGGAAATTACACCAGGAGTGAAAGGAGGATTGTCTGAACAGCCCCATTAGAGGCGGCCAGTTGTCCGCTTTTCACTTCTGTTTGAAGTGATTTCCTGAAGTTTTATAGTGGCATAGAGGTTCTTTCCCTGCAAAATCGGATAACTACATCCGGAAGTTACTTTGATCCGGAATAAATTTTTTTATGCATTTATCCTGGCTTAACTGGGTACAACGGGTCTGTGGCATTATAATGAAGGCCAGTGCTGCACTAGCTGCTACCGCAGATTACGGTGCCAGGTAAATGTTTGGAGTCGGCGGTGTATCCATACCGTCACCCAGGTAATAATCTGTTAAATGAGATTCCAGATAACCCTTGCTGGCCATATTATTCCTGTATAACGGATTTTGAGCCAATGTATAGAGACGTTTATCCGTAGGAATGTTTGTGGTAAATATAACGAGCTCGGAATAGTTGTTATTGGTTTGGATAATTTCTTCACGCCAGTCACCGAGAATATCGCCGTAGAACACCGGAGCATGGCGGTCACTGAGGACTGAGGAATGGTAATCCGTAGTTCTTAACAGACGATTAACTCTTTTTACACTGTAATCCCAATTATTAATATCACCGCCTATGCTGTAGTCAAACTCTTCAATTTTGCCGTCGTTAAAACTTTCGCTTAACAGGTCACCGTCCCACCATAAACGGAAAGCAGGGTAAGGCCTGTTATCCGCAGTCGATTGGCTGTTATCCGCCGGTGTAAGCTGCTTATTCGTAGGGGCATTATAAATACCGTAGAAAGACCAGGCCTCGTAACCCGGATAACGGGGATCCACATCTCCAATGACACCTCTCCCTACATCACCTGCAGGCGGCGTTGTCATATGCTGCCAGAGCATGGATCCGGTGCCGGCATCATAATAATACTCGAGCAGACCATAAGGGTTGTCCTGCTGTATACCATATCCCTGAAGGCCGGAACGGTTTTTATCAAGTTTTCCTATGTAAAAACGGTCACCGTGGACAACATTCTGACCGGACAGAGAATACCGCAGGGTGCCGTCGCCGTTTAACACGAAGCCAATTTCACAGAATTCATCCTTACCGTCGCCATCCACATCCGCAATACGCATTTGGTGGCCGTCGGAGCAATTCTGGGAGCCGCGCAGCCATTTCCAATCCATTACCAGGTTTGAACCCCTGTAATGATAAGCACAGACCATAGCATTGAAGGAACCATCTGCATTCCGGTTTTTCAAAAAGGCTACGATGCTGGGGGTTGTCCCGTTTAGGTAACCGATGCCTAATTGCAAAGCCATAGGTCCCACCGATATATAATCCTGGGGTATGGATTGGTAAGCTTTCAATTTTCCGGTCATACCGTCAAGTATGGCCAGCCACTGTTTGGTATCGCTGGCATTATTCCAGACAGTGCCGTCACCGAATGTGACGCCGTTGGCAATTTTTAAGATGACCTCCGCTTTACCGTCCCCATCAAGGTCATAAACTGCCGCACCGTCCCACATTCCTACGTCAATGGCGGCGGAACCGGGGGAGATATTGTTTCGGTTACTGCTGTTGGGGCCAAGGTTTACCGACCACAGAAAAGTACCGTCCTGCTTATAAGCTTCAAGGGTTTGGGGATCTGTTGTGTTTCGGTCAACAAGATAATCGTATTCATGGTCACCGTCGAAATCTCCGGGCCATACGAAATGAATAGGACCGCCGCTGCGTAACGGAACCGTTATGCAGGGTTCATCTGCCGGATTTGCTTTGAGGGTAAATGAAGTGCTGACAGATTGTTCCGCACCGTTTATGACCGGTTTTACGTAATAAGAATTGGCTTTGGTTAGATCGGCACCGGTATCCGTATAGTTAGTACCGCCGGTCAAAACGGAACCGTTCAGTTTTACCGCCGTGCCGCCGGCCGTAGAGCGGTAGACGTTGAAACCGATTCCGGAGGGGTCGAGTGCCAATAACCGCCAGCTAATAAAAACATTGGAACCGTTACGGACTGCGACGACACCACGGCCTAAATTCTCCATTTGCCGTGGTCCGGCCGCCGCATTAGCAGTGCCGGTTGGTAAAAAGGTTGGTGTTACAGCAATTGTGATAACGAGTATTATGCCTAAAAGAATTCTGAATGCTTGGTTTCTGCGTTTCATAGTAATCCTCCTCTTCAATTTTATTCATTACCCGTATTGAATGCGGCAAAGGATTTTATCGCATTACAATACCCCTAAGGTTACATCGTATTTAAACGATGTAAATATTATACTTTTATTTCCGGAAAATAACTTTGCAATTATAATACAAAAGTTTGCAGAAATAAAACAAATGTAAAAATAATAAAAAAAGGATCAATAAAAAAGGATCAATAAAAAAGGATCAATAAAAAAGGATCAATAAAAAAGGATCAATAAAAAAGGATCAATAAAAAAGAATCAATAAAAGAGGATCAATAAAAGAGGATCAATAAAAAGAAGAGCAATAAAAAGAAGAGGGATTTGGGAAATTATATTATATTTCTTGTATTAAGATTTCCTTGCGATAGTTTAATTTGTACAATATGCACGACGAACGCAAGAAGGAAAATATTTCCGAAAACTAAGGCTATTACACTCATCTCCGTCAATGACCGAAAATTTTTACAAATTATTCCTTTATGTGTTCGCCGTAGTACAATATGCTTGAAATATTGACAAAAATTGTATATAATTTACAATGAGAGGAGTGATATTATGAGGGGGGACACAATATTCTATTATCCTATACGTGCCGGTTTTTCTATAATATATAATTTTCATACACCCTGTACCATTACGGAGTTCCATTGCCACAATTCCTATGAAATGCTGCTTCCGTTTTGTGAGGGGATGAAGTGCTTTATGAATAATCAGGTATATGAGGTTAAAAAGGGAGATGTTTTTATTATCCCGCCCCGGGTGCCGCATAAAGTTGAGATACCTTCCTATACAACCTATGAACGGTATGTGATATATTTCAGGATAGAGTATATGTGCAGTTTTTCACCTTTGACTGAAAAACTGCTGCCCGGACTTTTTATACATCCGGTATGTGATGCCCTGTACATCCATTTGGAAGAAGAAAAGACGGCTGAACTGGTATCGCTGATTGAAAAAGACCAGTGCTATATCAACTCCCCTGGTTATGCTCAGGAAATATATATACAGCATACATTTTTTGAGATCCTGCTTTTACTCAGTAAGGAAGCTTATGTCCAAAACTCGGATCACGGTATCAGCCGGAACATTAATTATTTTAAAATAAAGGACGTGCTTGCATATGTGTACAGCAATTTTTCACAGGACCTGTCCCTTGACCATCTGACCGCAAAATTTTATATGAGTAAAACATATCTTAATAATATGTTTAAATTGTATACAGGCTTAACTGTCAATCAATATATCATTACGATCAGAATAGCCGCTGCCAAACAATTATTGCGTGAGGGGGTATCCGTTTCGCAGATTTATGAAAAGGTGGGCTTTAACAATTATTCGCATTTTATCAGGACATTCACGAAAATCGTTGGTATTTCTCCGAAGCAGTATGCATTTAAATACGAAAAATTTAACAGTTATATTATCTGAGCTATTTGTTTTCCGTTACAGCCTTTTTATACATACCCGGTGTAACTCCAAATTTGTCTCTAAATTTAGAAGAAAAATAGGAAGGAGTATTATAGCCCAGTTTATTAGCTATATCAACAATACTTAAATCTGTGTTTTCTTTCATTAATTCCGACGCCTTAATCAATTTTATATCAGACACATAATCAGAAAAATTAATACCCATGTTATCTTTAAAGAGACGGCTTAAATGTGCGGACGTAACATGAAATTCTTCTGCCGCGGAGGATAAGGTAACTTTTTCTATATTATTGTTTATAAATTGCAGAATATTTTCCATATTTCTGCGGTTAGCAGGCGTACTGGCTGAAAAAAGTGCGTTTTTATAGGCATTGACACTTGATTCAATAAAAGTAATGCATTCTTCGAGAGTGTTAAATCTGCCCAATTGTTCCGTAATTGGTATATTGTCTAATTCGTAGCGGAATTCCTTTTTTATAAAAAAGTCTTTCAGGGCACAAAATACCAGGTTAAAATAATCTGCTGTCTGGCTATGGGAATAACCGTTACTGCGGATAGAAGTTATTGTTTTATTTAAATATTCAATTAAATTATCCTGACTAAGATTATTCAGATAACCTGTTACAATTTCTATTGCCTTAGGCTCTATGGCTTTCGGATTGTTTTCTATTTCTTCTAATTCCTCCAATGAAAAAATATTTGAATAATTGTAAATGAAAGAATATTTCATAAGCTCTATCAGACGTTTATATGCTTCGGAAGCAGCGTTCGCATCGGTAAATGGCCCGGAATAGAAAAGGTTAAAGGTACATTTGGTATATTTTTTTATCTCTTCAGAAAGCAGGCCGGTTAATTCTTTGAAATTAAAATTTTCATCATAATTAACAATGCAGGAAATATAACCTTTCAACTGGAGGGACACGAGATTCGGCAATGTAGATGAATTGAACAATTTCTTAGCAACCTCCCGGAATTCTTCATATAAAAAGGTTTTTTGTTTTTCGGTCAGGTCGGAAAGGTAAATAATATCAGGTTCCATGATCAGGACAGAATAATATGGATATTGCTTTTCTAAAGATAAGTATTTCTGGATTACCAGGGCCGCTCCTGTGGGATGGTTTGCTTTCATTAATTCATCGGCATACTGGGCGGAAATCTGTTTTCTGTTTAAGCTGATTTGCCGGTTCTTCCGTAAGATGATCAGTCTTAACAGGAAAGACAAAATTACTACTAGCATAGATAGAAGATACGAAATCAAATAGTTTTTATTATAGGTAAGGCGGCGGAGAAAGGAAGCGGCAGGCTCATAATAAAGGTAGATTAAATCGCCTTCGGAAGAAGTTGTAAAATAGTAGTTATAAGTAAGTGAGGACAGCTTCTTTTTTACAATCTTTTTCTCTGTGCCGTTATTGATCATATTCAATACAAGTTCATCGGAAAGGGTATTGGACCCTTCCGCATAAGGTACTTTATCATCGTGTAGAATCAGAAAGGTCCCCTCAGGATTATAACCTGTTACATTGGAATGAAAAAATTTATCCGCATTATTTAAGCAGAGTACGGCAAAGCCGAGATAGGGTCCTTCTTTCCATTTATTTGGGTTAAGTACGGGATATATGTAAGTAATTGTTTTATCAGCGGTGATAAAAAAACAAGGTTTCGAAATTTCACCCATTTCTAAAATGCTTTTAATACTGTCATAATTTGAGGTCAGGCTTTCCAGGGAATAGCCGTTATCCTTGGCGGAAACCACGGCATTGTCCTCATCCCTGAACAAGATAAGATTCGAAACATATTCATTTAATTTTATACTGTCAATCAGCGAAAGACGGATTGATTTAAAAAAATCCGGATCATTATCTTTTTTTTCAAAAAACAGGGAAAAGGAACTGGAGCGTAAATACTGTTCCAGATTGTCATAAAGATAGTCATGCAAAGATGTCTCGATTTTCCTATCATTATCTTTGCTGCTGGTGCTTAGGAAGTTTTGAATTCTGGAAGTTATCTCCTTTTCGGCCAGATGATTATAAATCAGAGTGACAGATAAAGCGGCCAGAACGAAACCTAATAGTATGTATAAGTTATTACCTTTGATACTTTTCAGCTGTTTTATTATTTTTTTGGACATATTTTTTCAGCTCCTTTGGTTATTAGTATATGTGTACAAAAACGCATTTTTATTCCAATATCAAATAATTTATATGCAATATCAAAATATTTATATACCAACAAGAAAAATTATCAGGAAAAGTTTAGATTCGTGAACAGATACATCAAAAAAGTAATCGAAATATCAAATTAATGATACTGTTAAAAAAGACTATCGTGTGTTATTAATAAGTTAAATCACTTAGGCATTAATGTCAAATGAAACTTTGACCTATTGCGTGATTTGTACAAAATATACAAACACAGAAAGAATGGGAGGTAAATTATGTTCTTTAAAAAAAGTCTTAATTACCCCAGACGGAGGATAAGAGAAAAAATTTTATCACTTCTGGTTACGTCAGCCCTTGTCTGCGGCAGTTTTTCCCTTATTGTGCCGGGAGCAGAGCAGGAGAGTAATGCCGGGGTTCCTTTAAAAGAAAAGTATACGGCTTTTGAAGGCAGGGATATCGACGGGGAGATCATTAACTCCGGGGAAGTACCTTATTACAGCACTTATCTGGAAAAAATAGCGGAAGGTAAGAAAAAGGTAACCGGAAGTATTGAAATTTTACCGGAACTTGTTAAAAACAGCAGCGGTTCTTTTGTCTCTTTAACGAATTATGAGGGCAGGCAGGCATTTTTATGGACGAAAGAACTGGATTATATTGAATTTAATTTAAACATGCCGGAGGATGGTTTATTTCAGATGGAAATGGATTATTACCTGTTTACCGGAGCTTCTTTAGCGGGTAAGCGTTCTATTGTTATTGACGGGGAATATCCTTTCCTGGAAGCAGGTGATTTGGTATTCTACCGCTATTTTAAAGATAAAAATGAACCGGTAGTTAACAGCCTGGGCGATGAAACAAGACCTTCGCAAATAGAAATACCGGGCTGGAGAAGCCGGAAATTTATGAATTCTTCCGGTCTGGTCATGGAGCCTTTCCGGTTTTATCTGGAAAAAGGCAGCCATATTATCCGCATGTATTATATACAGGGGGATATGGCGGTATCCGGTATCCGTCTCCTTGCTCCCGAAGGCCTGTTATCCTATGAAGAGGTGAAGGCAGGTTATGTGGCAAAGCAATATCAAGCGGCAAAGGATACTTATGATATTCAGGCGGAAGCTGCGGCAATCGAGAAAAATGATCCGACCCTGCGGCGTGAGAATGACGGGGATCCCCTGGTAGTTCCCCATTCGGCTGCGGAGAGGCTTTTAAATATTATGGGTGCCTACCGATGGAGAAACGGTAATCAGGAAATTACCTGGCAGCTTACGGTTCCGGAAGACGGTTTGTATAAGATAGGATTAAGGGTAAAGCAGAAGTGGCAGGATGGTATTCCTTCCTACCGTCAGTTTGAAATTGACGGGAAAGTTCCCTTTCAGGAGCTGTTGTCCTATCAGTTCAATTATTCTCCAAACTGGAGCATGAAAATATTAAGTGATGAAAAGGGTGACCCATATGAATTTTACTTAACGAAAGGGTATCATACTTTATCCATTACGGTAGGGTTTGGGCCCATGGTCCCGATTATCGATTCCATCAACTCGGATATACAAGTATTATCCAATATTCTGCTGAACATAACATTGATTGCAGGAAGCGATCCGGACCCCAATTATGATTACGGTTTTTTTAATAAGATTCCGGATATGAAAAGTGATATGGAACAGTTAGCAGAAAGTATGCAGTGGAAATATGATGAGTTAAAAAAGATGTCGGAAAAACTTCCGGCCATGGCAAATAATTTCCTCACTATTAAAGCACAGCTGACAGCAATGATCGAGGACCCGTACAGCATTGCCAGGAAAACCGGTGATCTGGAAAGCTCCCAGGAAAGCTTAAGCAACTGGTACTTGGAACTTCAGAAATCACCTCTTGCTATTGATTATTTCAGAATCGGTCCGGCAGCCGGTAAGTGGCCGGATAAGAAATCCAACATTTTACTGAGGCTGGGTGCCACCCTTAAGAATTTTGCCGCTTCTTTTTCAAAGGATTATGACAATGTGGGAAGTGTTTTAACGGAGGACGTGAAGATAAATAATACGATTACCGTATGGATTGCCCGGGGTACCGAGTGGGCCGAAGTGATAAAAGAAATGGCCGATGAGGATTTTACACCGGTTACGGGTATCGCCCTGAATGTAAATGTGGTTCCGGCGGGGCAGTTAGGAGCAGGCTCAGCCAATGCGCTTATGCTTTCCATAACCTCCGGGAAAGCACCGGATGTGGCACTTGGCCTGGATGTTACTTCTCCTGTAGAATTTGCCATAAGGGATGCCGTTTATGATTTATCAAAAATGCCGGAGTTTGAGGAAGTAAAAGGCCGTTTTGTCGGGGCAACCTTAACTCCGTATGAATACCGGGGAGGTACTTATGCCATTCCGGAAACGATGGATTTTAATGTGATGTTCTACCGGAAAGATATTCTTAAAAAATTTAATATCCAGCTGCCGGATACCAGGCAGCAGTTATATGATTTTGTACTGCCGGCATTATACCAGAACGGTATGCAGTTTTATTTCGGAAGGGATTTCACCCAGTTTCTTTTCCAAAACGGCGGTGAATTTTATTCGGAGGACGGGATGAAGTCGGCTCTGGATACACCCCAGGCTTATCAGGCTTTTAAGGAATATACGGAGTTGTTTACCAATTACGGCGTACCTGAGGTCGCTAATTTTTACCAGTATATGAGAAACGGCAGCATGCCCCTTGGAATCGGTAATTTTGCCACTTATATGCAGCTGTCCGTTGCGGCTCCTGAATTAGCCGGAAAATGGGGAATTGCTCCTTTGCCTGGGGTAGTAAGGGAGGACAAAACCATCGACAGAACAGCAGGTGCCATTACAGCCCAGGGGGATGTTATCATGAAGCAGAGTGATTCACCGGAGGATTCCTGGGAATTTTTAAAATGGTGGTCCGATGCAGGGACACAGACCAAATTTGCCAGGGAGGTGGAGGCGCTTATGGGGGCGGAAGCCAGATGGAATACGGCCAACAAGGAAGCTTTCTTAAACTTATCCTGGAATAAGGAGGATATTGAAGTAATTGAGGAGCAATGGAAATGGGCGAAAGAGACTCCGACCGTATTAGGGGGATATTTTACTTCCAGGCACCTGACCAATGCGTGGACTACGGTAGTTGTCAGCGGCGGCGATGTCAGGGATGCCCTGGAAAAGGCGGTAAAGGATATTAACCGTGAGCTCCGCATGAAGCAGGAGGAATATGGAATGATAGAAAAAGAATAAGGGTTGGGAGGAAATGTGAGCGTATTAAGTTACTATTTGGTATTGACTGAATAGTCACGCATTGAAAGCTTGCAAGGCTAATATGGATAAGGAGATGTCAGTAAATTCGGCTCAGGTATTGAAAAAATTGAATAATGGGCCGGGGAAATCAGTAAAGTTAAGCCGTATAAAGCGGTTTATAAAAAAGCATTGGATCGGTTATGTGTTTTTACTGCCGTTCCTGGTGCTGTTTTCTATCTTTGTTGTGGTACCCGTAGGCTATGCCATCGTGTTAAGTTTTACCGATTATAATATGCTGCAGCCTGCCAAATTTGTAGGTTTAAACAATTATAAACTCCTGTTTCTGGATGATGAGGTTTTTTTAACGGCAATCGGCAATACTTTGGTTTTTGCATTGATCACCGGACCGATCGGATATTTGCTGTCTTTTTTCGCAGCCTGGGTAATTAACCAGCTGAAATTCAAGAGAGGATTTGCCCTGGCGTTTTATGCGCCGTCCATTACCAGCGGGGTTGCAATGAGCTATGTGTGGCTGGTTATATTTTCAAGCGACCGTTACGGGTATTTAAACAACCTGTTTCTCAATCTTGGACTTATCGACGAACCGGTATTATGGAATACGGATCCGGCCTATATTATGAAAGTTATTATCATCATTTCCCTGTGGATGAGTATGGGCACCGGCTTTTTGGTATTTCTGGCAGGCCTTCAGAATATTTCAACAGCCTATTATGAGGCCGGGGCCATTGACGGAGTAAAGAACAAATTCCAGGAACTTACCTATCTTACCCTGCCGCTTATGAAACCCCAGCTGTTATTCGGAGCCATAAACTCTATTGTGGGTTCCTTCGGCGTATTTGATATTGCGGTTTCCGTGGCCGGCATGCCAAGCCCCAACTATGCGGGCCATACCATTGTGGCACATTTATACGATTACGCTTTTATCCGGTTTCAGATGGGGTATGCATCCGCAATTGCGGTGGTTTTGTTTGTAATAACCTTTATACTGGGGAAGATCGTTATGAAACTGCTGTCATCCAAAGGAGAATAACATGTGGAGGTTACCTGTATGATTAAAATAAAATGGTTCAAAGGGCAGTGGATTCATATCACATTCCGGAAGATCCTGCTTTATGCGGTAATGCTGTGTCTTGTGGCATTTACTTCCCTGCCCCTTTTATACCTCGTCAGTACGGCATTTAAACCGATGGATGAGTTGTTTTTATTCCCGCCGAGATTTTTTGTGAAAAGGCCGACTGCCAGAAACTTTTCCGACCTGCTGCAGTCACTGGAAAGTTCCACGGTTCCTTTTTTAAGATATGCTTACAACAGTCTGGTCATTACGGCCGTTACGGTTACTCTTACCGTAATGGTTTCCGCACTGGGTGCCTATTCCCTGGTTAAATTTAAACCGCCGGGAGGAGCCTTTTTGTTTCATATCATATTAATGGCACTGATGTTTTCACCTCATGTAACCAGGATTCCAAGTTATATGGTAATAAACAGGCTGGGCCTGATCAATACCTATGGTGCATTAATATTGCCCAATATTGCGGTGGCATATAACATTTTTCTGATGAAACAGTTTATCGAGCAGTATCCGGATGAATTGCTGGAGGCGGCAAGAATAGACGGAGCCGGTGAATTTTTAATTTTTTTAAAATTAGTGATGCCCGCACTTGCGCCGGCCTGGTCCACCTTAATCGTATTTTCTTTTGTTTCGAACTGGAACGATGCATTTTCGCCTCTGATTTATATTACCAGCCAGGCCATGAAGACTCTGCCGCTGGCCTTAAATACCATCAGCGGCGGTGCGGCCGGTATGAGTGTCGGCAGAGCCGGAGCTGTTGCAGCCGCGACTTTTCTGATGACCGTTCCGACCGTTATTATATTCACGGTGATGCAGCGCAAGGTCATGGAGACAATGGTTTATTCCGGAATTAAAGGGTAATCGGATATTTTTACCTGCCTTTCCCTGTTCGGACGGTCTGCGTAAAAACATATACCAGACAGAAGATGTGGGAAAGTTTTCTGACAGCATCTAAAATAGCAGCAGGAACAGGCTGTGAGAGTTTCCGAGAGTACGCTTTTAAAGAAAGGAGCATTAAGAGTTGGATCAATTTTACAGACATAAGGATAAAAGAGCGGTATTGTTCATTTTTATATTCATTTTCAGCTTTGGCTGTTTTGTACCTTCTGTTCTGGCCGGAGAGGATACGGATTATGTTACCGCAAATACGGCTTTCCGTTTACCCATACCCAAAGCATATAATACGGCCGGTGCCATTAATAATCTGGGAACCTGGGAAGATGAAATAATATATTTTAAAGATCCTCAGGATATTTTTATTGATAAAAAAGATAATCTTTATATTGTAGACAGCGGCAATAACCGTATAGTCGTAATGAATACAGAGCTGGTTACAACCGGAGTATATTACAGCCCGGATGAAAAAGTTTTCCGTTCGCCGGAAGGCATCTATGTGGACGAAGACGGGGATATGTATGTGGCCGATACGGGAAACGGAAGAATCGTACATATGTCGCCGTCTGGTGAGCTGGTGGAAATTTTTTATAATCCCGAATCGGAATTACTAGGAAACGCCCCTTTCTCACCGTCCAAGCTGATTGTAAGCAAAACCGGTTATATTTATGTTGTCCGGGGGGAAAACATAATGGCTGTTGACGGCAATAACGGTTTCCGCGGATTGTTCGGACAGACGGATATCGGTTACAGCTTGACGGAAACCCTGGTCCGTATCTTCGCTTCCGAACAGCAGAAATTATTTATGGCAAAAAGAACGGCTTCCTCTTATATGAATCTGACTCTTGGCCAGGACGGTATGATCTATGCCACAAGCCTGGAAAGGACGGAAGGTGAGATCAAGAAGCTGAATTCCATAGGCAATAATATTTACCGCAAATATAAAACCATAGGCAGCGGCTTTACCAATCCGGTCACGGAGTTTATTAAAAAGAAAATCCTGAAATCCGTGGTAGCCAGCAATTCCTTCAAATTTGGCGAGTATTTCGATGGGGAAGGAAATTATATGGAGCCCATATTCCGGGATATTACCGTTGATTCCGACGGGATCGTTACGGTTATTGAAGAACAGACCGGAAAGCTTTATCAGTATGACCAGGAAGGTAATATGCTGGCAGCTTTTGGCGGAACCGGTGAAAGAAAAGGGGAATTCTCAAGACCCAGTTCCATAGCGGTTAACAGCAAGGGTATTCTCTATGTTGCGGACCGGCTGAATAACAATATTCAATATTTTGAACCCACGGAATTTATCTGTACTGTACAGGAAGCCGCAAAGGCATATGATTCAGGAAATTATGATTTGTCCTTTGAGCGCTGGTCTCGGGTGCTGGAATTACATGAAAATTATGAACTTGCCCATGCCGGCCTGGCAAAAGCTTATTATAAGCAGGGCAGGTACGGGGAATCCATGAAGGAGAGCAGGCTGGCAGGTGACAGATCCCTTTACTCACAGGCCTTTGATGAATATAAATACCAGGTATTCCGGGACAATTTTGCATTGGTTCTGGCAGCGGGGCTGATTCTTATGATTGCTGTCTTCTTATTTTTGAAATATTCCTTTGGTGGGGGTAAAAAAGCCTTCTGGAGCTTTATGAGGGAGCACAATAAGAAAATGGGAGTCTGGCAGGGATTAAAATATTCCTATCATGTGATCCTGCATCCTATAGATACCATTGAAGGGGTAAATTATTATAAAAACCGGATTAACCTGAAAGCATCCTTAATATTGATGGCAGCGGCATTCCTTGTGAGAATAGCATATATCTACCTGGTACATTATCCGTTGGCTTCGATTGAAATAAATGATGCAAACCTGTTTTTTGAAGGTTTTAAATTATTTATTATTCCCCTGACCTGGATACCTGCTTCCTTTGCCGTAACCAGTATATCCGATGGAGAAAGCAAATTCCCGGAGATAACATTTACTGCCGTTCTGGGTTTGGTGCCTTATATCTTTATTAACCTGCCGCTGATGTTTTTATCCTACCTGATGTCAAAAAGCCAGCAGTCCTGGTACGGAGTTTTTACTGCGGCCGTATATATCTGGATGATAATTATTTATTTTTTAAGTCTGAAATTGTTAAACAGCTATTCCTTCGGAAAGACGCTTCGAATGATGCTTATGGTGATTTTTGTAATGGTGGTCATCTGGATTGTTGCGGGCTTATGTTATGTACTTTCCGCAAGGGTGATACAGTTTATAATCAATATACTCAGGGAATTCAGGGTGAACATATTATGACAGCAATAAGGAAAACCGCAGAATCAAGAGAAAGCGAAGGACTTCGGACAGGAAGAAGACAGAAAACGTTTTTTGCCAGTACAGCATTGCATAAGTTTCGCCGTACTAAGCATCAGACAATGGGAAAGGAGTTGAACAGGCGGCAGCCGGTTGCTTATGATGAAACAATTTTTAAAGGAAAGAATAGGATCCATTATATTCTATACATTAGTCCTGGCATTTATCATTTATGGCTGGTCTTATATTAATCAGGCAAAAAAGAATGCCCTGGTGGAAGAGACTTATGATTACCAGGCTCCGGGAGCAAATGTAGAGGATACCGGGGCAGCAAATTATAAGAGGATTGCCGGTTCCGGCAATCTGGAGCTGTATTTCGAGGAAGGGAAGGGAACCATCCGGGTAAAAAATACGGATTCCGGCTATATCTGGAAAAGCATAGCACAAGAGGAGGATTATCCGGCAGATAAGCTGAATAAACAATGGAAATCCTATCTCCGGTCCATGATTACCGTAAGCTACAATAATAAATCAAAAAGAGACGTTCCGCCGGCGGTTGCCTATGGCGGAGACTGCGATTATATCGAAGCAGACTATATGGATAACGGAGTGCAGGTAAAATACGGTTTTACCGGACTGGGGCTTTTCGTAAAAGTTGAGTATGTACTGGAAAAGGGCAGATTTATCGTCCGCATTCCCTATAAAGGGCTGGAAGAGCATATGCAGTACAGTATTACTACTCTGGAGGTTATGCCGTTTTTCGGAGCGGCCGGCAATGAGGCTGACGGATATCTGCTTTATCCCGATGGCAGCGGCGCACTGTCGGTCTATGATAACACGAAAAACCGTCCTTCTAAAATAAAACAGGGACTGTTAAATACCTATTCCGATAAAAATGTTTCGATTGAAGGATATATGGATCCCGAATCTTATGAAAGATATACAGCAAGCCTTCCTGTTTACGGTATAAAAAATGACCGGGATGCGGTATTGGCAGCTGTTACCGACGGAGCGGAAGACACGGGTATCATGGCGTATCCTTCCGGTATCGTGGTGGATTTAAACCGGATAAATTTTGACATATATGTACGCAATGTTTTTAACATTGATGTATCCGGGGCGGCAGGCGCCGGTGATGCCGGGAGTTCGGATAATAAGGTAATACAGCGGGTGGATGAGGAGATTATCCCAAAAGACCGGGAGATTACTTTTTTCTTCTTATCCGGCGATGAGGCGAATTACAGCAGGATGGCAGGTGTTTACCGGTCTTATTTGACAGAGAAAAAATTACTGGAAGATACCATAGAGGAAGGAAGCAGGATGCCTCTGGCATTGGAATTTCTGATGGGGGCGGCAGAGTCCGGGCTGGTTTTGGATAAGTATATCACCATGACCAGCTTTGATAACCTGATTGCTATCTTTGATCGTCTGAAAGAACAGGGGATCGGGGAATCGAAAGCCCTATTGACCTCCTGGCAGAAAGGCGGAGAGAATTATCCGGATTACTGGCCGGTGGCAGGGCAGATAGGCGGTTTGAAAGGACTTAAGAAGGTCAGCCGGTATATGGAAGAAAACCCGGGGATCGATTTATTCCTCCAAAACAATTTTACTTTTGCCGTAAAAGAAAACGGCGGTTTTTCTGCAACGGAGGATATTGTGTACAATGGGGTTTCCATTCCGGTGACGGCAGGTTTTACACAGACCTGGTATTTATTGAATCCACAGGTTACCTATAACCGGGCCATGGATTTTATCGGCAGGCTGGAGGGGGTTAATCAAATCGGTGTGGGTTATGAGTATCTCGGAAGGATCGTTTATCCGGATTATAACAAAGCAAATCCCTTTACCAGGAATGAGACAATTAGGATGTGGCAGAAAGTATTTGGGGATACAAAGGCTTCCGGTCATAAAACCGCAGCGGAGGGTTTCAATCAATATACCTATTCCGGTGTGGATTATTTATACGACGTACCGCTAAAAGCTTACGGCCTGGATATTACGGACTATTCCGTTCCCTTTGTACCCATGGTGCTGTCCGGTATGATTCCGTACTCTTCCATGGCGGGTAATTTATCCTATGATCTGGATATACAAAAACTTCAATGGATTGAATGCGGTGCCCTGCCCTTTTTCAGACTGACCTGGGAGGATTCGGTTTTGTTAAAAGAGACGGAATATAATTCCTTGTTTACATCCACCTATGATAAATGGGAAGACCGGGTGGTAGCGGTATATGACGAGTTCAGAGAAAATTTTTCCACACTTTACGGGCAGCAGATGACACTCCATGAAATTCTGGATACCGGCTTAGTTAAGGTGGGATATGAAAACGGGACGCTGATTTACATCAATTACAACAATACCGAAAAAAAGGCGGAAGGCATTGCAATTCCGGCCAAAGGTTATGTTAAAACCGGCTTGGAGGGAGAGTGAAGGACTATGGATAAAGCAGTTTACATAAAAGATAAGAAAAAAATCCGGTTAACCAAAGCAGCAAAGGATAAGCTGAAAGGACTTGTGTTTGTTTCCCCTTTTATTGTAGGGTTATGCCTTTTCTTCATTTATCCGGTTTATATGTCCTTAAGATTAAGCTTCGGCCATTTAAAAAACATTGTCGGTTTTCAGATCACCTGGGCAGGGGTTCAGAATTATACACGTGCCTTTTTACTGGATCCGGATTTTATACCCATGTTTTTGCAGGTAATAAGGGATACTTTGATCGAATTCCCCCTGACCATCATTTTATCTCTGATCATATCCATACTTATCAATAAAAATATGAAAGGCAGAGCACTGTTTCGAATCGCGTTTTTTATACCTTTTTTATTAGGAACCGGTGAAGTTATGCGGCAGCTGCTAAACCAGGGTGTGGATAAAGAGGTGTTATCCATAGAGGACGGCAGCATTATACCTTATAACATACTGAATTACTTCGGGGCTTCTGTCGTAAGCGGAGTCCAGACCATTTTTGGGGTGATTGTCTCCGTCCTGTGGGGGTCAGGAGTACAGATACTGCTGTTTTTAGCCGGGCTGCAGAGTATTTCTCCGGCACTTTACGAAGCGGCAAAGATCGACGGTGCTACCGAGTGGGAAATGTTCTGGAAGGTCACCATTCCCATGATATCACCCATGATATTATTAAATCTTATATTTACCATTGTGGATTCCTTCACCAACATCCGGAATCCGATGCTGGAATACATTAACAGCTATGGTTTTACAAAAGCCCAGTTCGACTATGGTGCGGCCATGGGATGGATCTATTTTGGATTTATCGGTCTGGTGGTAGCAGGTATATTTGGAATTCTGAAAGGTTATATACATACCAATGAAGTAGAGGAGGTGAAGAAGCGTGACAGACAAGGTAAACATCGTAAAGTTATCGAGATCGGCCGCAAAGCGAAGAAATATCAGGGCTAGTCAGTTTTTGGAGAAGCACCCTGGGTTTTGGTACCGTATGGTAAGGGTATACCGATATTTTTCGGCAGCTTCCAGGCTGCGGGCTTTATTGTCACGCCTGATACTGTATATTCTTTTGATCGGGTTAGCCTTTGTTTTTATATATCCGTTTTTATTTATGGTTGTAACATCATTAAAGTCCGGCGCTGATCTAAGTAATTTAGCCGTACAGTGGATCCCCACGGAATTAAGATTCGAAAATTATTATATAGCCTGGGATATTTTAAAATTCCCGGTATATTTTAAAAATTCCGCCCTTGTTACGGTGTTGGCTTCCCTGGGACATATTTTGGCATGTTCTTTTATCGGATACGGTTTTGCCAGATTCAATTTTCCGTTTAAAAAGTTTTTATTTGCCTGTGTTATACTGGCATTTATTGTTCCGGTACAGACGATCATCATACCATTATATTTAACGTATACGAATTTCGGTTGGATTGATACCTATCTTCCGTTAATTCTTCCAACCTTTTTTGGCTTTGGGTTTAAGGGGGCCCTGTATATCTTTTTATTCCGGCAGTTTTACCTGACTTTGCCGAGAGATCTGGAGAATGCCGCTCTCATTGACGGCTGCGGCTTCTTAAAGACCTATTGGAAAGTTGTTTTTCCCCTGGCGCAGTCGACTTTGGTCGTAGCCCTGGTTTTATCCGTGGTATGGCACTGGAATGATTTCTATGAGCCCGGAATTTATATATCGAAAAGCGTACTGGGATTTTTGCCGCCCCGGATTAACCAGATTATATCCGTTGTCAATGCACCTCCGGAAGAATTATTTGACTTAATGGCAAGCCTTGGTATGGAAGGCGGTGAAGATACCGTCAACAACGCGGTTATTATGGCAGGAACAACCTTAATCAGCGCGCCTGTTCTGTTCTTTTTTGCCTTTGCCCAGCGAAAGTTCATGCAGGGGATTGAAAGGACCGGTATTACCGGCGAGTAATGTCAGTATGGTGTAAAGGGAGATACCTTTTGCATAAATTATTATATTTATGTGCCGGGATTGATTTAAGGTATGGAAATTGCTTGGTTTTAAACCGGCTCCAAGCCTGGTACTTCAAGTTCCGGCATAATAAAAAGGAGGAATTGAGTATGAAAAAAAGAAAAAAATTTTGGATTTGGGCAATGATAGCGGTGTTAACCGTACTGTCATTTGCCGGATGCAAAAAAGAGGGAGACACGGATTCTTTTTCCGTTACATCACAGGTCACAGAAACAGGAGAAGATACCAAAACTGCCGGTACAGCGGAAACCGATGAAAACAAGCAGCCGCCGTTAAAGCTGAGTGTCATGCTTCCTTACGGTACCAATGAGCATGACGGGGAAGAATTGACACAGCGTTTTTACAAGGACATTGAAACCTATACGAATACCGAACTGGAGTTTATTTTTTACGATTTGAATATGTATTATGAAAAACTGGCATTGTTATTAGCTTCTTCGGATATTCCTTCCATTTTAATTACCGGTAAATCGCCGGAGTTTTTAAGTGCGGTGAAAAATGAGGAGTTCTGGGATATTTCTGATTATATCAAGGATTATCAGAATCTCTCCCAGATTTCGGAGACGGTATTCTTAAACGCTTCCATTAACGGGAAGCTTTATGGAGTACCCCGTTCCAGGGGCCTTGGCCGGAACGGTTTCGGATACCGTCTTGACTGGCTGAATAACCTGGGATTAAAAGAGCCGGAAACCCTGGATGAGTTGTATGACATGCTGACCGGCTTTACTTATGACGATCCGGACGGTAACGGTAAGGATGATACCTATGGACTTGGTATTACCGACTATGCCGGAACCTGGAATATTATGCAGGTATGGTTCGGTGCTCCCAACGGATGGGGAATCGATGACAACGGTGATTTGACTCCGGCCCATATGACGGAGGAATACGATAATGCATTGGCCTGGTTCCGGAAGATTTATTCGGAAGGTCTCATAAATCCTGATTTTGCTACAGTTGCCAGCGGTGACTGGGATGACTTGCTGTTAAGAAACGGTACAGCGGGTGCGACGGCAGATGTAGTTGACCGTTTCAGACGGAATCAGGAATATTTTGAGGAGGAAGGGATTCCGGCCCAGACGAAAATAATCGGCTGTATTGATGCCGGCTATGGCAAAAGGACTTATCCTACTTCCGGTTACAGTGATTTAATTACAATTTCCAAGCAAAAAATTACTACGGAAGAAGAATTGAAAAGAACGCTGCAATTTATAGATGATATGAGTGATGCCGAAATGTTAAAACTCATAGAATTCGGTTATGAAGGTGAAAACTATTATGTAGATGAAAACGGCTATGGTGTTTTATATACGGAAGAAGAAAAAACGGAAAAGGGATTTCCGATCTATGATTTTAAAAGTGGCATGAACCAGCTGTTATCTTACTTTATCAGTCCCGAAGAAGAGGCAAAGCGTCTGCAAAAAGTACCGGTCGAAACAGAAATCAGATTAATGGAAGCAAAAGTTCAGGAAGATAATATTCAGTATGTTGTCCCGAACTATGGAGCTCCATATATTTCAGAAACCTATACGGAACTGGGCAGTGCTTTGGAGACGATTATCGGGGATGCCAGAACCAAGTATATCATGGGAGAAATTGATGATGTAGGCCTTCAGGAGGCGAAAGACCAATGGCTTCGAAGCGGCGGAGATAAAGTGATTCAGGAAATGAATGAACTATATCATGCAGCGGGAAATTAATACCGGAAGAAGAGATAAATAAAAACCTGCAGGGCTGTTGCAAGATGGCCTGATATGCACTGCGGACAGGATCCGCCGGATTCTTTTGCCAGAGTTTATTAAGGCCATACTGCTCAGCCCATTATGTAACCGGTGCTTTTCGGTGAAGGACTTACCGGGCGGCAAGTGTAGTAGAAAGGGAGGAAAGCCGGGACAAAACCTGCCCGGCGATTTTAATATGAAATTATGGATCAGGGAACTGGAAGATTCCTATGTAAAATTAGCATGGGAGAGCTGTGAACAGGCTGAAAGATACCGCCTTTACTGGGCCGATAAGGATACCAGGACGGTGCGGTATCAGTGTGTTGCCGAAACGGATGGAACGGAAGCGGTCGTAAAAAAAGCGACCCATGTAAATCATTATTTTAAAGTTACGGCAGTAAGGGAGGGAGCGGAAGTCACTGTCAGCCAAGTAATAAGGACACCGGTTAAAAAAGTGTTTCAGGAGCAGCTGGAGAAATTAAGCAGAGGGTTAATTGCGGCAAAAGTACCAAAAGGAATCTTCTTAAGCTGGAGGCTGATGTTAAATGAAGTAAACGGCTGCAGTGATACGGGTTTAACCGGTGTTAATTTTAACGTATACAGAAACGGAAAATTCCTTTCATTCGTAACCGACAGCACAAACTATCTTGACCGGGAAGGAACCATGGAGGACTTATATTGTGTTGAACCGGTTCTTCCGGATGAAAAAGACGGAACTGCCGTACATAAATTAAAAGAATTAAAGGATGTGGCTGCCGTTAAAAGCAGGGAAGTAAAGGCTTTTTCCTCCGGTGAAAATTATATAGACCTGCCTCTTAAAATTCCTGCGGCAGGGGTGACGCCGTCTGGAAACAGTTTCACTTATACCGCCAATGACATGAGTGCCGGCGATGTGGACAATGACGGTGAATACGAATTTATCGTCAAATGGGATCCCACCAATTCAAAGGATGTATCCCATACAGGCTATACCGGAAACTGCATTATTGACTGCTATAAACTTGACGGCACCATTCTCTGGCGTCTGGATATGGGAAAAAATATCCGTGCCGGAGCCCATTATACCCAGTTTATGGTATATGATTTTGACGGGGACGGGAGGGCAGAGATATGCGTAAAAACTGCACCCGGAACGAAGATGACACGTTTTGGAAAGGACGGAAGCCTCGAATCGGAAGCCTGTATCACCATGCCGGAGGAGGACAGAAAAGCGGGTTATAGCCATGATGACGATTACCGCTGCAGCAATGACGATTACGTTAAACATCTGGTTGAGTTATTTATGGGCTGGCGTGAACATAAGGAGGTAAAAGCCGGACGTTGGCCGGATACCCTGGAGGAATGTTTTGGAATCGGGCCAAGTTATTCCTATCCTTTGAAGGAACGGGATGCACTGGAACTAGTCAATTACTTTATGGATGAATATGCACCAAAAAGAAATGAAAAAAACCAGTTAAGGAAATTTGAAGGTTTTATATTTACCGGCCCGGAATATTTAACCATGTTTGCAGGTGACGGCGGGGAACTTGAGACAATTAAATTCCCTTACGGCCGTGTAGATGACGGACTGCTCTGGGGGGATTATGCCATGAGCAGGATTGAACCCTGCAACCGGGTCGACCGCTTTTTATCCGGTGTGGCATATCTGGACGGGGAAAGACCTTATCTGATCCTATGCAGGGGATATTATACCAGATCAACCGTTACCGCCTATTCCTTTTTTGACGGGCATTTTAAGAAATACTGGGGTATTGACAGCGGTTTTCTGCCAATGGCCAACCCTTTCCAGGCCAGTCCCCATGGAGGTCAGGGCAGTGATCCGGTCTACGGAATCCTTGCGGGACAGGGCAATCACAGCCTTTCAACAGCAGATGTGGACGGAGACGGATATCAGGAGATTATCTACGGAGCGGCAGTAATTGACCATGACGGCAGCATCCTGTACAGCAGCTACGGTTATCTGCCCGACGGCCGTTACGCCAAATTCGGCCATGGCGACGCCATGCATGTGGCCGACATTGATCCGGACCGTCCGGGGCTTGAGATATTCAATGTATTCGAAGGCGGAAAATCCGTCCCTTACGGCTATGCACTCCGGGACGCACAAAACGGAGAGGTCATTTATGGAGAATACGCAGAAAAAGATCTGGGTCGCTGTATGGTAGGTGACATCAACCCCGGTGTCAGGGGGCTGGAAACCTGGGTTACGAAGGTGCGCTCCTGCACCGGGGAGGTACTTCCGGACAAAATGCCGGGAACCAACCAGAGCATTCGCTGGGCAGCCGATATGAGCACCCAGATTCTGGACGGTACCGATATTTTCGGGAAGCATCAGGGGGTTATTAATGATAATACCCATGGAATCCTGCTGATGCCCCAGGATGTGGCAGTTAATAATGGGACGAAAGGAAATGCCTGCCTGATAGCGGATATATTCGGGGACTGGAGAGAGGAACTGCTTCTACGTAAGGCCGATAATTCGGCTATCCGCATTTTTACCTGTACGGATATTACCAGCCATAAATTATTTACATTAATGCATGATATTCAATACCGCACTGCCGTTGCCTGGCAGAATAACTGTTATAACCAGCCGGGATATACAAAGTTTTACTTTGCATCGGATATTGATTGGAAATATGTGCTGCCCTTAATGTTAACTGCGGAGGAGTTTCCTGGTGAAATCATTGCACCGTTCTGAACGCTTCACTTTGCGGCATGCTACGTCACAAGCATTTTTCAAACACACTTTAGAACCGTAGTGACGGAATAGACCATTATTTATAAAAATTCAGGAGATTGTTTATGCAAAAAAATAATATTACCGCTATCACCGCTTTATCGCCGGTTTCATGTAATGCCCAGGTTTATAATTTTAATTATGAATGGAAGTTCAAGCTTGCCGATGCCTTTCCCCTTCCAAAAGCTTTGGATGCATGGAAGGATACTGCCGGCCGGTTTTTCTATGATAAGGAATATGAAGAAAAAGGCTGGGAAACCGTAGGGCTTCCTCATACCTTTAATGACAGCGACCTGTTCGTTGCCCGCATCCAAGATGCCGGCAGCGGACAAAAGAGGACTTTTGCCTTTTACAAAAAATGGTTCCGTCTTCCCGCAGAGCACAGCGGTAAAAAGGTCCTGATAGAATTTGAGGGCGTCAGGCAAACCTGTTATCTGTATATAAACGGGGAAATGGCAGGTTATTACGAGGCAGGCGTTGCTCCCTTTGCCTTTGATTTAACGCCTTATGTGGAATATGAATCAGAAAATCTTATTGCCGTTGCCACGGATAATACCTCGACCAGAAATCTGGATTATTTTGGGGCGGAGACGCCGAATCATACGGATGCCGTACCAGGTTCCTTCTTCAGTTCCTTATCTGCGCCTGAGAACATTCCTGAATCAGCCAGAGGTGTGGGGTTTTTCTGGAACTGCAATGATTTTAATCCGTCCGTTGGCGGACTTTCCAAGAATGTAAGACTCCATGTAAAGCCCAAACTTTATATCACACTGCCGATCTACAGCAATCTTCAGACGAAGGGAGTTTATATTTTTGGAACAAATTACGATATCAAACAGAAAAAAGCATTTATTCATATCGAAGCGGAAATCAGGAACGAGACCGGTACGGATAAAGCGGTCCTGCTGGAATCTATCCTCTATGACCATAAAGGGAAAGAAACAGGACGCATAATATCAGAAAAATCATTCGTTCCGGCTGCGGAAAATCTTCCTGCTTATCCGCCCTTATCCATTACTCCCCGGGACGCTTACCGAAAAGAAGGAGAGAGTTATATACCTCTGGCTGAAGATGAAACAGGGCCTGCGGCAACTGACTCTGTTGCGGTCACTGCGGTAAAAGCTGCCGCATTAATCGCAGAGCTGCGCTTCTGGTCACCGGAGGATCCGTACCTCTATACGGTACATACAAAGCTCATACAGGATGGAAATATACTGGATTCGGTCACAACGGTTACCGGTTTCAGAAAGGTTTCCTATGATAATAAGGACGGGTTGATGATAAATGACACCCGCATCTGGCTTACCGGTTATGCACAGCGTGCTGCCAATGAATGGGCTGTGATCGGGACTGCCCCCGACTGGCTTAAAGATATGGATGCAAAGCTGATACGTGAAAGCAATGCCAACCATATCCGCTTTATGCATGTGGCGGGCTGCCCCGCCGATATCCGCTCCTTTGACCGTTATGGTATTGTATGTACACAGCCTGCAGGGGATAAGGAACGGGAAAACTTCGGAAGACAGTGGGACCAGCGTGTTGAATTAATGCGTGATGTAATTATTTATTTCAGAAACAGCCCTTCCATCCTTTTCTGGGAGGCGGGAAATAATGCAATCAATAAGGAGCATATGCGGGAAATGCGCCTGCTGAAAGAAAAGCTTGATCCAAACGGCGGCAGGTTCATGGGCTGCCGCACCATTAATACGGAAGAGGTTGTCAGTGAGGCGGAGTATACAGGAACCATGTTAAACCGCCATGCCGGACGTTTTCAGTCTGAAAAAATGCCGGTTACGGAAACGGAATACCTCCGGGAAGAAGCCCCAAGGCGTGTCTGGGATGATTTTACGCCGCCGGATTTTGATTATGATAATCTGTGGCTTGGGCGGGGCGGAAGGAAGCAGCCCGGCGGTGACTGCTATGATTTGACCTCGGAGGACCTTGCCCTGTGTGCTGCCAGGGGATATGCCGAGTTTTTCATTGACCGTATCGGCGGAGCCTCCGGTAAGAATTTATATTCCGCTGCGGCGGCATTGTGCTGGACGGATTCTGCACAGCACGGGAGACAGGCAGCCAGTGAAAATGCGCGAATGAGCGGACGTGTGGACCCGGTGCGTATCAAAAAGCAGAGTTTTGACGTTTTTCGTACCTTGCAGTCGACTGTCCCGAGTGTGAAGATTATAGGACACTGGAATTATCCTGCAGAAGACGGACGCAATTATCGGTATGCGGTAAAATCCTTTGACGGGACCCACTGGGGGAAGACCGGAGAATATGCCTTCCGCAATCCAAAGGATAAGACAGTCTATGTTCTTGGCAGTTACTCCATAACCAAAATTGAACTTTATATTAACGGAAAATTAACGGGAGTTTGTGATAAACCCATAGATACTTTTGTTTTTCCTTTTCCCCATATTGATATCACACAATCCGGCTTTATTACCGCAAAGGGATATGACTACCGGGGAGATACGGCGGCAGCGGATACAATTGAGACCGTTTCTTTCCCCTCCAAATTAAGACTGACGGTACATACGGGCCGGCAGGGGCTTTTAGCGGACGGAACGGATATCGCCTGTGTTGATGTGGAAGTACTGGATGAAAAAGACCGTCTTTATCCGATTGCCTGTGACCGGATCGATTTTAAAACGGAGGGGGAAGGAATTTTCCTTGGCGGGTATAATAGCGGACGTTTCAATGGGTTTGGAAAGGAGGACAGCGTTATCCGTCAAAACTATGTTTATGCGGAATGCGGTAATAACCGGGTTTTCATACGCTCTACCGAAAAGGCGGGGGACATTCGTCTGACTGCGCGGATGTCCGGAGTTCCCGAAGCCTCGGTTACGATTCGGAGCCGGCCTTGGGAATTGGGAGCACTTACCCTTAAGCATCCCCAGTACATCCCTCCTTCCTATCCGGAGGTTACGCCGGTAAGTATTTATCCCTTCGAGGCCATACCGGAGGCGGACCGGGTTAAATATAAACCTTCGGATAAAATATACTGCAAGATCCTGGTGGACGGACAGGAGCCGGATACCCGGGGGATTTTCAGTATATTAGATCACGGCAGCATTTACAGTCCCATTCTCTTTATATTGGAACGTATAAAAAACGCACGCCCTGAATTATTTGATTACCGGTATGATTCCGGTAAGGGTGTTCTTACCCTGACATCAAAAGGCAAAACAGTGACAGCGGAAAAGGGGCGTACGCATCTGTTTGTAAACGGGGAAGAAAATCTTTTGAACGGGGAGCCCTATGTACGTGAAGACGGTGTATTTATAGCAGAGATTAATGCAATTGTTTCTTATATTGAGGGGGTCACGTCTTTTTATGATAATAAAGTAAACGTATTCCGTATCGAGCTTCCGTAAGAAATGAAAGAATACCGGCCGTGGCAAAGATACCGGAAACTGCTCCGGTATTATATACAAAATTTTATCCGATTATCAAAATATCATGTGGAATTTACCCTGGAGCCTTTCGCAAAGAATTCCGTAAAAGGATGGAATAAAATGATAATTTTAACTCCCAGTCTTTACAAAATTGACTTTTTATATGGATATAGAAGTTTTTTTGAATAAAAACAGGTTAGAAAATGATAATTGCAAAGGCCGGCGGACTGATATACAATGTGCTTGCAAAGACAGGCTTCCGGCCTGTAAAAATAATCATAATAACGAATCGTAATCAGCCTGTTTTTTCTGTGGATTGGCTAAAATGAATAACCGGAAATGGAGGAGGATAAGAAAAATATTAAAAAGACATAAATAAAACCTTGTTCCCGATGGTATGACAGTAACGGTTTCAAACAAACTCAGGCAGTATGTAAAATGGAAAGCAATGAACGGACGCTGATTGCTTTCCATTATTTTTCTATGTACACCTTATAAAAAGCACCTTATGCAATAGGTATCAGAAAGGTTTGGAACATTTATTTGTTTATTCTAAAGATACAAAGACAAAGTGAATGAGACAAAATGAAGAGACAAAATGAAGAGACAAAATGAAGAGACGAAATGAAGAAACAAAATGAAAAACAAAATGAAAAACAAAATGAAAAACAAATGATGAAAACAAAATGAATAAAACATGGAAGGATTAGGATGAGAGATGGGAAATTTTGATTCGAAAGTGTTAAAGGAAAGCTTAATATACAAAAATCCGCTTGAAAAGTTGGCGGATCTGGAGGGTTTTATTTTGGAAGGGCAGGCGGATATCCTTTTTAAAAATCACTGTATGTGCCTGAAAAATGCCCTGGACAACGGGCTGGGGCAGAAAGCAAATTATGTACTCTGGTGCCCGGAGACCTTTCCGGAGAATGTGAAGATTACGTGGGAATTCAAACCGTTGACGGACGTAGGGCTTTGCATTCTGTTCTTTGCGGCTGAAGGAAAGGACGGAAAAGATTTATTTCATACTTCCCTTGTCAAAAGGACCGGTGAATATCCGCAATATCACAGTGGTGACATTAATACATTCCATGTTTCCTATTTTCGGAGGAAGGAACCGGAGGAGAGGGCATTTCATACCTGTAACTTAAGAAAAAGCCATGGGTTTCATCTGGTGGCGCAGGGGGCGGATCCGCTGCCGTCTGCCCGGGATGCAGAGGATTTTTACCGTATTGCCGTAACGAAATACCATGATTTTATTACGTTTTCCATAAATGAGCTGTGTATTTTTACATACAGGGACTATGGAAAAACCTATGGAGAAACATTAAAAAAAGGAAAAATCGGCTTCCGCCAGCTTGCTCCACTGACGGCGGAATACAGGAACCTGAAGGTATATGAGTTACTTTAAATTTCAAGGAAGTCTCCATCCTCTATGTTTCCTCTTCAAAGCAAAGCATAGGAAGGGAAGTTAGGGATTTGCTTGTTTTTACCGGAGTTCAAGTTCCCGCTGAAATGCCTCCCAGGAGGTATCAGGTTAGGAGCAGGCAGCGCAGAGAATTTTAAATATCCGCTTTGATAAAATTTAAGAGCCGGAAAAGAAAAGGAAATACGGATTATGCATATTAAGAAGATTTTGGATTCTTTTAACTATGAAAAACAGATGTTTATAAAGCTGCTGGTACTGGTTACTATTCCGTTAGTTGTATTGGGGATTGTTTCCTTTCATATCTACATCAGGTCCGAATCTGCAAAGAGAAGCCTGATACTAAGTGCCTATAGTGATGAAATATCAAGGGAATATGATAATATCCTGTCTTCCCTGAAGGAATATTACATTGATGCAGCTAACGGAGATACTTTCCGCTGGCTGGTGCGCCAGGAGGAAATCCCCTATTCCAGGTTCAGCAATATGAAACAGGTGCAAAGGCTTCTGGAAGGCAATTATTTCATGGAAAAGTATGTAAGCAATTATGAATTCATCAATATCAGCAGCGGTTGGGTGTTTAATAAATACGGGTTGTTTCCCTATGAGCAGACCGTTAACGGAAAAGAATTGGATGAATTTTTGGAAGAGCAGAAAAAGACGCAGCTTTCCATATACTGGCTGAACCGGGAGGATGCCGATTCGCCGGTGCATGGAAGCATCCGCCTCAGTTCTTCCGTTGATACTTCAGGCCTGCTGCTGGTGATAAAAAAAGAAAATGGAGCCAATGGCTTATCCTGGCTCCTTCTGGTACAGATGGATGAAAGAGTATTAAGAACCCTGGCCGACAGCTATAATAAGCTGGGATATGATGTTACGATTTTTGGAAATGACAAGGTGTTACTGGATACCAACACGGAGATGACGGATAACTACATAAAGAAGGGGATTAAAGATTCCGGGACATACCGGTTTGACAGCGGGAAGAAGTATAGTATTAATGTAAGGAATGATAATACCAGCAGTCTGATTTTTGTGGTGGGGTATGATACATCCAAAGTAAAAAAGGATGCCTGGCGTTTTGTATTGGCTTCCTTTGCCGTTATAGTGGTATTTGCTCTTCTCCTGGTAATTATCCGCCTGACCGCAATGGCATTTTCAAAACCGCTGTTAACCCTGCAGAAATTTGTGGATGACCAGAATAATCAGATTAAGGAACTGTTTGTATCCAATCTCCTGAAAGGGGAGCTGAACGAGGAAAAAATAGAAAGTTCTTTAAAAAAGTATGAGATGAAACCCTATCCGGCATACCGGATGATTGCCATGGCCTGTAAGGGAGAACAGGGGCAGTTAAGAGAAAAATACGGGGAAATACTGAATGGGCTTACGGAAGAGCTGCGGGAAAAGATATTTATATCACCTGTCAATTATGAGGACCGGTTAATTTTCCTGACCGGAGCGGAAAATGATATGGAGGTGAATAATAAGACTGCCGCCCTTTATAAAGAGATGAAAGACTATATTGAAGAAAGCTACGGATTGGCCACAGCCTCGGGTATAAGCCAGACGTTCCATAAGCTCCGTCATGTAAGAAGGGCTTACGGTGAATGCCTGGAGGCCCTTTATAATAAGTCAAATAAAGAAGATAAGGAAAATTCTTCCCTGGCCCTGTTCGATGATTATTCCATGACGAATTCCGTGGGAAATGTTTATGACATGATTATAGAAAACGAGCTTATCCAGGCAATTGACAGCTGTAAGGAGGAAGAGGCGGCGCGTCTTCTGGAATTAACGGTTGACCGTATGGAGAAGAAGGATGTGGTGGGTATAGAACGCAATTTTTACCTCACCAGGCTTTTAACTGCCATGCTGAATGTTCCCGGGACTGCGGGAGTGACGCTGTCCGAGGTATTTGACAGCGAGCAGTACAATATTCTGAACCGTATCACCCAGATTTACGGTAAGACGGAGATAGTCAAGGCCGTCAGCCTGGAAATCATACACCCGATTATCCGCAAATTGACGGAAAAACGCCAGGAAGGATACGATTCCGAAATATTAAAGCAGGTAATGAAGCTTTTAAAGGATAACAAGGGGAACATTACCCTGAATGAATGTGCGGAACAGGTTTGTTACCACCCAAATTATTTAAGCAAGGTTTTAAAACGGGAAAAAGGTTTTACTTTTACCGATATGGTAAACGAAGAAAAATTAAAACAGGCTAAGTATATGCTTTTAACCACAGAGTATTCCGTGGCAGAGATATCGGAAAAGCTCCGGTATAATAATGTACAAAATTTTATCCGGTTTTTTAAAAATCATGTGGGATTTACCCCGGCGGCTTTCCGCAAAGAGCACCGCGAATAAGGGAACAAAATGATAATTTTCTTTTAAGGCCTAAGTAAAACCACCCATTTGCGCAGGATACGGAGGTTTTTTCTGCTAAAAACAGGTTAGAAAATGATTATTTACAAAGGATGAGAGGCAGATATACAATGTGCTTGCAAAGCAGGTGGCGCGGATTAAAAAAATAAGCATAATGACGAATGTACGGTCAGTATGCCAGGACAAGATCCAAAAGTACCGGCTAAAATATGATAGCAAGGAGAATAGGAAACGACATATGGAAAAGACAAAAATAAAACCGAAGGCAGCGGCCGGAACCTGGAAGCACGCATATATTTCACATAAGTGGCTGTATCTGATGATTATCCCCGGCGTACTGTACATGCTGATTTTTAATTACCTGCCTATGGGAGGCCTGATTATGGCATTCCAGGATTTCAGCCCTTATAACGGGGACTCCATGCTGGGGGCATTTACCCATAGCCCTTTTGTGGGCATTGATATATTTAAGAAATTTTTTACGGGGCCTGATTTTTTCCGGCTTCTCAAAAATACCTTATCCATATCCATCGCCAGCCTGGTATTTTATTTCCCGGCACCCATCATTCTGGCGCTTTTATTAAATGAAATCAGGAATATGTTTTTTAAGCGTATTACCCAGACCATGGTATATATCCCTCATTTTATTTCCATGGTAATTGTTGCGGCACTGACCGCGCAGCTGTTCAGCACCACCGACGGACTGGTCTATCATTTGTTTGAACAGGTATTCGGCCGTAACAATGCACCGGATATCATGTCAAATCCCAAATTGTTTGTACCCATGCTGATCGGCCAGAGTATGTGGAAGGAAACCGGATACGGAACGATTATCTTTCTGGCGGCCCTCTCGGGAGTGGATGTCCAGCTCTATGAGGCGGCAGAAGTGGACGGGGCAGGCAGGTGGAGGAAAATGTGGCACATTACCCTTCCCGCCATCCGCTCCACCATTATAATCATGCTGATTCTGAGGGTGGGTTCCATTCTGAATACGGGATATGAACAGATTTTCCTGATGCAGAATTCCATGAACCGTATTGTTTCCGACGTATTCGATACATATATCTACACAAAGGGTGTAGTAAACGGGGATTATTCCCTGGCAACGGCAGCAGGCATGTTTAAATCCATGGTGAGTATGATTATGGTGCTGGGGGCAAACCGTCTGGCCAAAGCTTTTGGTGAGTCCGGTTTTTATTAATAAAATGCTTATCAATATTATTAATAAAATGCTTATTAATAAGGAGAAAGTAAGAATGACAAAAACAAAAATAAAATCATCTAAAATAAAAAGAAGTCCGGGGGATCAGATTGTACAGGTGTTAATTTACCTGTTTGTGGGAGGATTTGCCCTGATTACGCTGCTTCCCTTTGTTTATATCGTAGCAGGTTCCTTTGCGACAGAGCGGGAACTGACGGAGCGGGCGTTTTTCCTGTTTCCCCATACCGTATCTTTGAATGCATACCAGTATATTTTAAAAACCGGAGATACATTCAGGGGACTTAAGAATTCGGTTATTGTTACCGGTGTCGGTGTCCTGATAAATATGGCGTTTTCCTGTACCCTGGCATATCCACTGTCACGGCATTATTTTAAGGGAAGGAATTTTTTTACTAACATGGTGATCATCACCATGCTCTTTAGCGGCGGAATGGTGCCCTCTTATATGCTGGTCGCAAATGTCCTCCATTTGAAGGATACTTTCTGGGCCTTATGGCTTCCGGGAGCTATTAATGCTTTTAATATGATTATTATTAAAAATTATTTTCAGGGTATTCCCATGGAGTTGGAGGAAGCCTCCAGGATGGATGGGTGCAATGACGGACAGATTTTCTTAAAAATTATCCTGCCGCTGTCCAAACCGGTTCTGGCCAGTGTATCCCTGTTTTATGCGGTTACCCACTGGAATTCTTATTTTAATGCCATGATGTATATTTCGGACAGGAATAAGGAAGTTATCCAGATTGTACTGCGCAGGATTATCTTTCTGACCTCGGCCGTGGCAACGGAAAGCGGATTCGACTGGGGGGCTTTTGGGATGCCTCCGGAGAAAGCCGTTAAGATGGCAACTACGGTGGTTGCTACAGTACCTATTTTACTGGTTTATCCGTTTATACAGAAATATTTTACCCAGGGAGTTATGGTTGGCTCCGTAAAGGGTTAAATATAAATGAATAAAAAAAGGAGAAGTGTATATGAAAAAGATATGGAAAAAAGTTTTATCAGCAGCATTGACCGGTGTGATGATTTTGTCGCTGGACGCATGTGGGGGAGGAGATCAGAGCAGTCCCACCGGTAATTCCTCCAATTCTGTAAGTTCTGCCGATTCTTCAGGTTCTGGGGAAAAAACCGCTTCTGCGGAAAAACCGACTATAACCTTTATGGCGCCGTCTTTCTACGGAACTGATTTGAAGAATGAACATTCGGATGAAGTAATTGCAAAGTATGAGGAATACACAGAAACCCATGTGGATTGGAGATGGGAATCCAACGACACTTATAGTGAAAAGATAGGCTTAACTCTGATGGACAAGGATAATATGCCCATGGTTCTGACAAATGGCGGCAATTTGACGGCTAATGTGGTTGATGCGGCAAAAAAAGGAGCTTTCTGGGACCTGACCTCCTATCTGCAGGACAAGGAAAGCTATCCCAACCTGTCCCAGGCAAATGAAAATGTATTGAAGGCTCTGACGGTGGACGGTCAGATTATCGGTATCTACCGTGCAAGACCAATCGGACGTTACGGATTCTCCTACCGTACGGACTGGGCGCAGGCCGTAGGTATTACGGAAGAACCGAAGACGGTCGAAGATGTTTACAACATGCTGTATAAGTTCACCTATGAAGACCCCGACGGCAATGGCAAGGAAGATACCTACGGGATGGAGATGACCAAGTATACGGGACCTATCGATATTATCCAGACGTGGTTCGGCGCAGGCAATGAATGGGTGGAGCAGGACGGAAAACTGGTTCCTGTCCATCAGACGGCAGAGTACAAGGAAGCCCTGAAATGGATGAAGAAGATCTATGATGAAGGACTGGTGCGTAAGGACTGGGCGACGGTTGACTCGGGAACCTGGAGCGAGGGCTGTAAAAAAGGGGAAGCCGGCGTATTTATTGATGTTATGGACAGCGGCAAGAGAATATGGGAGTATTTTATTGACAATGATGTGAAATCCGTTACCAATCCTTCCGATATGGCCTCCATGACCCTGGTAGGGCCTGTAAACGGAAAGACCCTGGCAACCAGCGGTTTTAACGGGTATTTCCTGATAACAAAATCAGGGGCAAAAACGGAAGAGGATGTGAAAAACTGCCTGCATTTCTTGGATAAAATGAATGATAATGAGATGCTTGTACTGGCAGACTACGGGCTTGAAGGAATCACCTACGACCTGAATGAAGATGGAAATGTCGTGCAAAAAGGAGGACTGGAGCCCCAGTATACTCCGTCCGCCGGTTTAAACCAGTCGCTCAGTTACATACCGAATACGGCCAGTACATCACCGACACTGGTAAAGACAGAACCCATGCTGGCGCAGGATGCTGCAAATGCGGTAAACGAACAGGTTGCCGTATTTAATCCGGCTTTAGGCTATTTGGCAAATTCCGAGGTGAATGCGGAAGTCGGTACGGATATTGAACAGATTATCGAAGATGCAAGAACCCAGTATATCTGCGGACAGATAGATGAAGCAGGACTGGATGCTGCTGCCAAGCAATGGCTGGACCGCGGCGGTGACAGGCTGGTTCAGGAAATTAACGAGCTTTATCAGAAGGACACGGCAAAATAAGAGAAATAGCAGGCTGCATCAGACAGAGCTGCAGCATTAGCAGGGATAAAAGGCTTCAAAGTTATCAAACGGTTGAAGCCTTTTATTTCCGCGTAAATAATCCCGGGATCTGCCGGCTTGCCGGCAAAGGATTCCGTTAATTATTGAGTGAGATACAAAAATACAGGACAACAGGATGCGTACAGCGTGTTCCTGCCGTTTAATTTAAATATTGTGGAGGGAAATGACATGATACTGCATAGTCTTGGAAACAGGAAAAGAACCGGTTATACCACATGGGGCTGTATGTGGGAAATGGGGAATTGTGCAAAAGAAACCGATTATATTTTAAAAAATAAGGCAGGGGAAGAGGTACCCATGCAGAGCCGGATCACGGCATACTGGCCGGACGGTTCCGTGAAATGGACCGCCCACACGGCAGATGCCGCCCTTCTCGGGGAGGAAATAGAAGTCCTCCCCGGGAAGGAAACAACAGACCTTATCGGAAAGGAAGAAAAAGACCTTATTGGAAAGGAAGAGAAAGACCTTATCGGAAAGGAAGAGAAAGATCTTGCCGGAAAGGAAGAGAAAGATCTTGCCGGAAAGGAGCTGGAATACCTTGTCGGAAAGGAAGAAAAGGCTCTTTCCGGAACAAGTGTGAAAACGATGGAAGCCAGGCAGAGAATCCTGGTCCAAAGGGACGGAGGAAGGCTTAAGATCCATGCCGACAGCCTGGAAATCGAAATACCGGAAGAGGGCACAATGCTTTTTGATTCCCTTTCCTTTGACGGGAAGGTTTATCTGACAGAGGCAAAGCCCGTTCTTTTATTGGAGGAACCGTCGCTTTGGGAGGGCAATCCGGCCAGGATCGTGAAGAACTGCCGGCCAAGAATTACAGAGGTCGTTATTGAGGAAGAGGGAGCACTTCAGGTAATTATAAAATTTACGGGACACCATGAACTGGCGGACGGGGAGCAGAAGATACCTTTTCTTATTCGTATGAAGATCGGGCTTAACAGCCCGCGGCTGGATTTTGTCCACACGTTTATTTACGATGGAGATGAAGACCGGGATTTCTTAAAAGGGCTTGGAATTAGTTTCCGGTCACCGTTACAAGGTAAAATTTATAACCGTCATGTGAAGTTTATGGGAGATCATGGTGTTTTCCATGAAAGCATGGCACAGCTCCTTTCCTGGAGACCCAGGGTACCCCAGGAGATTTATGCAGGCCAGATGAAGGGACAGCTGCTTGAGCTGAAAGAAACGGATGAGGAGCTTGTGGATGGGATATTGGAAGCAATGCCTTTCTGGAGTGAATATGATCTTTGCCAGGACAGTGTGAACCATTTTTCAGTCAGAAAGAAAATAAAGGATGAAAACTGCTGTTATTTAGACTGTCTCCACGGCAGCAGGACGGCAGGCGGGGCTGCGTTTGGCTCCGAACACGGGTCGGTACTGTTCTCGATCCGTGACTTCTGGGAGAAGTATCCTTCCGGTTATACCTTCCGGAACCTGGACGGAGAATCTGCGGAGGCGGTTATGTGGCTGTGGTCTCCGAAAGCGGAAGCCATGGATTTCCGCCATTATGCTAACCGGGGTTATAATCAGGTCTATTATGAAGGGTATGATTACAAGGGGGCAACACCTTATGGAATCGCCTGTACCAGTGAGTGTTCGGTGTTACTTTCCGGGAAAATGATACCGGAAGATGAGGAAATAGAGGAATTTACCGAAACTCTAAATCGTCCGGTCCGGTATATCGGCACGCCGGAGTATTACCATAAGCTGAAAGCTTTTGGGTACTGGTCACTGCCGGAACGTAAGACACAGATGGAAAACTGGCTGGAAGACCAGCTTGACCGTGCGGTCGGATTTTATACCGCAGAAGTCGGGCAGAGAAACTGGTATGGAATGTTTGATTACGGGGATTTCATGCATACCTACGATAGAGAACGGCACCAGTGGCGATATGATATGGGCGGTTATGCCTGGGACAATACCGAATTGGTTCCCACTTTATGGCTGTGGTATGCCTTTATGAGAACCGGCAGGGAGGATACTTTTATCCTGGCCGAAAAGCTGTCAAGACATACCTCTGAGGTTGACGTGTATCATATGGGCAGGTATAAGGGCCTGGGTTCCCGCCATAATGTAAGGCACTGGGGATGCCCCTGCAAGGAAGCAAGGATTGCCATGGCGGCCCATCACCGCTTCTATTATTATCTGACCGGGGACCGGAGGCTGGAGGATATTTTTGAAGAGTTAAAGGACAATGAAATGACTTTCTTAAATAAGGATCCCCTGGGGGATTTCTATGAAAAAGAAACCATGGTTTACCCCAGCCATGCCAGAAGCGGCCCTGACTGGTCTTCCCTCTGTGCAAACTGGATGACCAGGTGGGAACGGTTCGATGATAAAAAATATAGGGATAAGATAATAACCGGGATTGAAGATATTAAAAAGGCACCCCTTAAGCTGATCTCCGGGCCTGATTTTGAATTTGACCCGGCATCTGTTCATCTGCGGTATATCGGTGAGAGAGCCGCCGGAGGAACCCATCTTCAGGTTTGTATGGGTTCGCCGGAAGTATGGATGGAGCTTTCGGAGCTTCTGGGGGACGAAGAATGGAAGAAGATGATGGCCGATTACGGAAGGTTTTATTATCTGCCGAGGGAGGAACAGCTGAAGGAGTCAGGCGGAATCATAGGGGAGCGGGAATTCAGCCTGCCCTTTATGGCAGCTGCCATGGGTGCCTATGGAGCCTGGTATTTAAAGGATGAAAAACTGGCAGAGGTGACCTGGCGCCATCTTCTGCATGCCTTGATCAAGGAAGGAAATCATGACGGATTTAAGGCGGAGCAGATTGTTAACAAGGGCAACCGGAAAGAGCTGACGGAAATTCCGTGGATCTCCACCAACTTTGCAGCCCAGTGGTGTCTGAATGTAATGGTTGGCCTTGCTTTTATCCGGGAATATCTGCCGGAAAACCTGGAGGAAGCGGATAAACTTGTTGAGAAAATGATGAATGAAGGCTTTAGAAAGGCATAAGATTATTAGGGCGTGTCTGAAAACTCATTGCACCGTTCTGAACGCCCCACTTTGCGGAATCCTGCGTTGCAATTTTGGGAACGTAGACCCGCTACGCCCCCAAAATCGCGCCTTGTCTCCCACAAAGTGGAACATTCAGCCCGGCACAAGCAGTTTTCAGACACACTCCAGGTAGGTGTTCTATAATATTATTTCACCTATCCAGGAAGGATAAACTCCCGGTTGGCGGGATTAAACTCCCGGTTGGCGGGAGTTAGATTATTTGACAGGCTTTGCATATATAAGGAAACCGGAAGGAGACATAAAAATGATATGGGAATATTCGCTGCAGGGGACCTGGAATTTCCGATTAGGAGGCGAAGGAGAGAAAGATTTTTCAGATTTAGCTCTTACAAAGTCTGTATCTGCGAAATCCCCGGCAAAAACTTCAGATTCGCAGAAAATATGGACAGAAGAGGTACATACGGATAATAAACAGGACTGTAAGAACATGGTATTTAAGGATAAGATAGAAATCCCGGGTATTCTGCAGGCGCAAGGTTACGGAGAAGATATTACGGAAAACACACCGTGGATATCCGGCCTCCATGATAAACTCTGGTATCAGAGGGAAGAATATAAAACGGCTGGGGAAGAAATTAATATACCTTTCTTAAGCCAGCCCCGAAAGCATTATACCGGAACGGCCTGGTATCAGAGGACTTTTGAAATACCGGCCGGTATAGAGGACTGTATCTTTTATTTTGAGGCGGAATGTGTAAAATGGAAGACTTCCCTTTGGCTGGATTCCCGGTTTATCGGGTCTGAAACAGGCCTATGTACCCCTCACACATACTGTCTTGGGGAATTAAAAGGAGGGGAACATAGTATCACGATGTGCGTGGATAATGATTTCCAATACCCTTACAGGCCTGACGGACATATGGTATCGGACGCCTTAGGCGCTTCCTGGAACGGGATGGCCGGGAAAGTATTGGTAAGAGCAGTTCCCGCCGTACATATGGAAAATATTATGGTATATCCCGAACCGGAAACCAGAAGGGTTCTGGCGGCAGTTTCAATAAGAAATCATACGGGCCTGGACCAGAGGGTCCGGGTTCAGGTAAATGAAACTGTCAAAACAGTTACAGTAACGAAAGAATTACAGACTGTTATCTTTGAAACAGCTTATCCCGGGGAGGCGTCCGCCTGGGATGAATTCACACCGGTTTTACATACAGTTTATGCGGTGCTTACCTTCCGGGACAGGGTCGAAGAGAAAACAGTTAGCTTTGGTTTTCGGAAAATAGAAGTGAAAGAAGGAATGTTTTGTATAAATGACAGGCCGGCTTTCTTTCGCGGGACTCATTTCGGCGGGGATTTTCCCCTGACCGGGTATCCATCCGTTCAAGTTTCCGATTGGAAGAAAATCATTGGCATCTGTAAGGCATGGGGGTTGAATTATATACGGTTTCACTCTTTCTGCCCGCCGGAGGCGGCCTTTGCTGCGGCAGATGAAGGCGGTATTTATCTTCAGGTGGAAGGCGGTATGTGGAATAAATTCCATGAAGGCTGCGAAATGAATAAAGTATTATGGGATGAAACCGGAAAGATACTGGACACCTTTGGAAATCATCCTTCCTTTGTCATGCTTTCCCCAAGCAACGAACCGGGCGGGGAATGGTATAAGCCGCTGACGGACTGGGTGAAGAAATGCAGGGAAGCGGATAACCGGCATATTTATACCGCACAGTCCGGCTGGCCTTATCCGGTGGAACCGGCCGATATCAAAGGCACGGATTATGTGTATTTTCACCGTTCCGGTTACGGACTGCAGCCCGGCGGAACGATCCGGGGCAGCAAGGGATGGCACGGGTCGGATTACCGTTTGTCTCTGGAGGAGATCAAGTATCCCGTAATATCCCATGAATTAGGGCAATGGTGCTCCTACCCGGACTATGAGATTATCCATAAATTTACGGGGTATTTAAAGCCCGGTAATTATAAAGCCTTCCGGGAGAGCGCAAAAAAGCATGGTGTCTTGGGGCAGGACAGAGAGTTTGCTTATTTATCCGGTAAACTTAAGGTACAGCTTTATAAGGAAGAAATTGAAGCAACCTTAAGAACACCCCATATATACGGATTTGAGCTGCTGGATCTTCATGATTACCTTGGGCAGGGAACCGCACTGGTCGGGCTGCTGGATCCCTTCTGGGAGGAGAAAGGGTTTGTAACTCCGGAGGAATTTAAGACTTTCTGCCGGGAAACCGTGCCTTTACTGCGTATTTCCAAAAGGGTATATACCACGGATGAAGTACTGGACTGCCCGGTGGAATTCTACCATTTTGGCAGGGAGGAGATGAAAAACGCAAGACCTTACTGGGTGATTAAAGACCGGAAGGGAGAGGTGGTTAAAAAGGAAGAATTTCCTCCCATGGACCTGCCTTTAAAAAAGAATATAACAATAGGAAGGCTTAAGGAAAACTTGAAGGACCTTAAGGCACCGGGGGATTATGAAATTGAAATCGGAATACAGAATACTTCCATAAAGAACAGCTGGCGATTCTGGCTTTATGATGCACAGGAAGAAGAATTCCTTACGGAAGAGGTCTTTTATACTCATTCTCTGAAGGAAACCATGGAGGCTTTGGCTCTGGGAAGGAAAGTAATCTATGCACCTCCCCCAGAACATCACAGGCTGGATTCTCCGCCCCTGTCCGCAAGACCTTCCTTCTGGAATTCCCAGATGGGTCCGACTTACAGCCGGGGAATGGGACTGGTGATAAGGGAAAACCATCCGGCCCTTGCCCTGTTTCCGACCCGGGCATATCAGGAGTGGCAATGGGAGGAGATTATTTACGGAGCTTACGGGCTGAACCTTTCGGAATTCCCCGAAGAACTTATGCCCATTGTACAGCCCATTGACGATTATACCCGAAATTACAGACTGGGTATGATCCTGGAATGCAGGGTCTTAAAAGGCTCCCTGCTTATTGTTACGGCCGATCTGGATCAGGAATTAGAGAACAGGCCTGTGGCCAGGTTATTGAGAAAATCCCTGTTTGCCTATGCCGCATCGGAGAAGTTCTCTCCCAAAGTGCAGGTAAGTAAAGAAGTTCTTTTCAATGCCTTTTTCCCCAGAAGGATCATGAGGGATTATAAGGTTCAGATAAAACTTTTAAAGGATACCTCCGGTATAAACCCTGATTTATGTTTAAGGGATAACCAGCCGGGAGGCTTCGGGGAGAAGGAAGGGGAGGCGGATTATACTTCCATCCTGGATGGAAACCCCAGTACCTTTTGTGCATCGGAGCAGTTTCGGTACCCATTTACCCTGGAAATGGAGGCGGAACTTGAAATTCCTGTCAAAGGGCTCATCTATATGCCCAGGCAAAATGAAAGGGAACATAAAGGTGATATAAAAGGCTGCAGGGTCCAGGCATATGTAAATAACAGCTGGCGGGAGGTATATAAAGGAGAACTGGTTTCCTCTTACGCACCGAAAGAAATTCTTTTTCGGGAGCCAGTCACGGCAAAAAAAATACGTTTTACCGCACGATACGGGTTTTCTGCAAAAGGAATAAATACTTATACGGAAACACCGGAAGGGTGGTATCCGCACACCCGGGATTATGAGGATACTTCCGCTGCCATAGCAGAGTTGTTGTTTATACCCGGGGAAAATAAATTAAGTTATACTGTGGATTTACCGGAGAAAGGAGCATACATTGTAAAGGGTTGGAAGGAACAGCTGCCGGAGAAAAGTGCTACAAAAGAAATTGAGTAATGTTACGACTTCTTGACAGGGATTTTTTAATCTGCTAAGATAATGCCATCATTTATCAGCAGGAAGAAAAGGGCCGGCAGGTGAATTAGCAGACCCAGGGAGTGGAAAACATGGATAGAGAAACAGAACTCAGATATTTAAGACTTTTGGCAAAGGAATATCCTACTATTGATGCGGCATGCACGGAAGTTATTAATTTACAGGCTATTCTGAATCTTCCGAAAGGAACCGAACATTTTCTTTCGGATATTCACGGAGAGAATGAGGCGTTCAGCCACGTGCTTAAAAATGCGTCCGGAGTTATCAGAAGGAAGATAACCGATTTATATGGTAAATCACTTGAGGAGAAGGACATCAGGAGTTTGGCGACCCTTATTTATTACCCGGAACAAAAATTAGAGCTGTTCCGTGCAAAGGAGAAAAATTTAAAAGATTGGTACAGGATAACGTTGTATCGTTTGGTAGAAATCTGCAAATATACTTCATCAAAGTATACAAGATCCAAAGTAAGGAAAATGCTGCCGAAGGAGTTTGCTTATATTATTGAAGAACTGCTGCATGAACAGCCGGATAAAGTGGATAAGGAAGAATATTATACGGAAATTATCAAAACCATTATCCAGATAGATAAGGCTGATGATTTTATTATTGCTATGTCCAAATTAATACAGAAATTAGCAATTGACCGGTTGCATATTATAGGAGATATATTTGACCGGGGACCGGGTGCGGATGAAGTGATGGAGACATTATACCATTACCATTCGGTGGATGTGCAATGGGGAAATCATGATATTCTGTGGATGGGAGCAGCTTTGGGGCATGAAGTCTGTATTGCGACGGTTATCCGTAACAGTGCCCGCTATGCGAATTTATCCACCCTTGAAGATGGATATGGGATAAACTTACTCCCTCTGGCTACCTTTGCAATAGAATTTTACGGTTCGGATGAATGTTATGATTTCAGGCCAAAACTTGTCAATGGTATTATGATTGGAGAAAATGAGATCCCCCTTATGGCCAGGATGCATAAAGCGATTGCAATGATACAATTTAAATTAGAAGGGTTAGCGATTAAAAAACATCCGAGTTTTCATATGAATGACAGGCTTTTGCTGGAAGAGATTAAGTATGCGGACAATATAATAAATATGAATGGATACATATACCCGTTAAAAACCGGTCATTTTCCAACTATACATCCGGAAAATCCCTATGAGCTTATTCCGGAAGAGCTTGAACTTCTGGAAAAATTGAAATATTCCTTCTTAAACAGTGAGAAGTTGCAAAAGCATGTAAGTTTTTTGTATACAAATGGCGGTATGTATTTAAAGTTCAATTCCAATCTTCTTTATCATGGATGCATTCCTTTGAATAAGGACGGTAGCTTTGCAAAACTGTTATTTGAAGATGAAGGAATCGAATACTGCGGGAAAGCTCTTCTGGAACGATTCGACCGGTTAGTCAGGGAAGCTTACTTAAGCAAAGAAGACACGGATTCAAAAGCTTTTGCAATGGATATGATGTGGTATTTGTGGACCGGGCCCTTATCACCCCTTTATGGAAAAGAAAAGATGTCAACCTTTGAGAAGTACTTTATCGAGGATGCTGAACTTCATAAAGAAGAAAAAAATCCTTATTTTGAATTAATTAATGATAAAACGGTTTGTAATATGATTTTTGAAGAATTCGGACTTGATCCAAAAACTTCCCATATTATCAACGGCCATGTCCCGGTTATTGAAAAGCAGGGAGAAAGCCCGATTAAAGCAAATGGGAAATTACTTGTTATTGACGGAGGATTTTCAAGAGCATATCAGGGGAAAACAGGAATCGCAGGTTATACTTTGATTAACAACTCTTATGGATTGTCAATCGTTTCCCATAGTCCTTTTGAAACGGCACAAAAAGCAATCGAAGAAGAAAAAGACATTATCTCTACCAATCTGGTATTGGAAAATGAAGTAATCAGGAAATATGTGGGAGATACCGATATTGGAAAAGAGTTAAAATCCTCCATAAAGGATCTGGAAAATTTAATTGCGGCATATCGAAAAGGCTTAATTAAAGAAAACAGATCCAAAAAATTGTAACTGCAAGATTTGTTGAATTACCATAAAAAAGGCAAGAATTGTATATTTTATATAACTTAATTTGAGGTAAAATAAAATCAGGGTTATCTTGCATATCAGCTGTAAACGAATCGGATTGGCAGAAAGTTTTGTTAAGAGCCGAAGGACCGGAAGCTTAAATTTTATGGGATTTTAGAAATAATTGCGGATAAAAGGAGAGGAAGGAGAACAGATGGGAACGTTAAGCAGTAACAGAGAAGAATTATTGGAGGCAGTGGAACGGATTGCAGAACGGACAAAGCGTATGGATATGTCCTGGGACTGGCCATGCGGAGTGGCATATTACGGAATAGCAGAAGCTTATGAGACCACAAAAAAAGAGGATTATCTGAATTTCTTAAAGGAACGGGTGGATGAACTGATCAGTCTTGGGCTTCCGGTCTGGACTGTGAATACCTGTGCCATGGGACACTGTCTGATTACCCTGTACCAGGCTTTTGGGGAAGAAAAGTATATGGATATTATAAAAGCAAAGATAGATTACCTAAGTCACCACGCCCTGCGGTTTGGAGATAATGTCCTCCAGCATACGGTATCGGATAAGAATGATTTCCCGGAACAGTGCTGGGCGGATACTTTGTTCATGGCGGCATTTTTCCTGCTGAGAGTGGGAGTCATGACAAAGGATGAAGCATTAATTGATGATGCCCTGAACCAGTATTACTGGCACATCCAGTATCTCCAGAATCCGGATACGGGCCTGTGGTATCATGGCTATAATAACATCTCCAGGGACCATATGTCGGGGTTTTACTGGGGAAGGGCAAATTGCTGGGCTGCTTATACGATGAGTATGGTAGGAAAGATATTGCCGGAATGTTACCTTTATCCCCAGTATCTTGAGATCGTGGGGAGTTTAAATGAGCAGCTTTCCGCGTTGAAACTGCTCCAGACGGAAAATGGACTTTGGAGGACTATTCTTAACGATGAAGAATCCTATGAAGAATTATCTGCTTCCGCCGGAATTGCAGCAGCCATGGCAATAAAAGGTAATCCCCTTCATAGAAAATATGTACATAAAACCGTTACCGGTGTTTTAGAACATATTGCGCCGGATGGACGTGTTACCGATGTATCAGGAGGGACAGCTGTTATGAAGGACAGGGAAGGATACCGGAATATATCGAAGAAATGGATACAGGGCTGGGGACAGGGCATGGCTCTGGCGTTGTTCAGTGCTGTTCTGAATTCTGAAAATGTAACGGGTGACGGTGCACTTTAACACGCCTTACATTCTGCATAAGATCGAAGTGGAAAGCCCCGAAAAAAAACGGAATCAATTTCCGATTCCGGCTCTCTGATTAAAATAAATATATCTCATAAGAACGGAAAAGCAACCCCTTCCCGGTAAGAATTAAGTATGGAATTCTTACCGGGAAGGGGGTTTTATTTGCAGTTTTTGAGGAACAATTACGGCCGGTTATAATCTTATAAGTTAAAATAGCAGTCAATCAGCAATTTTAATGCATTCGTGATGAACGGGGTTAGTAAACTGGGAGTATTCATTAATAATGCCAGACAAACTATAAGCTTACTCATTTTCTGCGGTACCAGAGCAAATTAGAAATTGGAGCTGGGACTTCATAAATACAGGGTCCCTGTATTTGGTTTCCGGGGGCATCTTCCCAAACTCCGTCAGGGAAGACGATTTTTTTCGCAGTTACACCTTTTTGAAGTACGGGTGCAACCAATATGTCGTTTCCAAGCATGAACTGGTCTATGATTTTCTCATAGCCTTTTCGGGGGAACACATATTCCATATGTCTTATAATGGGTTCCCCGGTAACCGCAGCTTCCCTTGCCAGTTCTATAATTTCTCCTCCCATACTTTCGTGGAGTTTTGCTGCTTCCACACAGTAAGTCAGATTCTCCTGGTTCAAAACACGCCAGGGTGCTACGGAAAACTGCATCATAGGAAATAATGCTGCACACTGGGCATTGCGTACGATTAACTCCTGATCCAGGCGCAGGTCGTTTTCAAGGAAATCTTTATATTCTCCTCCTCCAATCATATCCGGACAGGTAAAAGAATGCCCCATTATGCCCTGAGCCAATCCGTTAGGCACAAGGCTGCCCAGACCATTTTCCAGCTTCCAGCTGTGCATTTTATCACTTAACCGTTGTACAATAGGCTGTCCGCCAAGCTTCCAGCAGGCCCGGTATTCATTCAGAGTATAATCCAGTCCGATTTTTGCCCATTCTTCACAATACTCATTGGCATTACAGGGCCTGCTGCAGACAAAGCCTTCCCTGAAATGGTCAATATCCCCGGAGTCCAGTTTAAATCCGTCAATACCGAACCGGTCCGTTAATTTCTTTAATTCATTTTTAAACCAGGCTACTGCTTCTGTATTGGTAACATCCAGCATGCCGCTGTATCCGTTCCACCATTCGCCCAGGGCAGGCCTGCCGTTTTCTTCCTTAACAAGGAAGCTCTGATCCCGCAGCTGTCTAAAGGTGAGACTGTCCGGGCTTATGAAATTGCATACCCAGAGCATTACTTTAAAGCCCATTTTATGGAGGGTATCCGCCATGGCTTTCGGCTCCGGGAAGCGGCCGGGATGGAAATTCCATACACCATAATCCTCCTGCCAGTTGTCGTCAATCATTAACACACCCGCAGGCATTCCGTTTTCCAGGATGGCTTTTGCATAAGCAATTACTTTTTCCTGGGTTGGTTCGTACATCATTTCAATCCAGGTATTGTATTGGGGCACCTTGAAAAGAAAATCATCGGGATATTTCCCGGATGGCGGAAAGTGCTTTTGCGATGCAGTCAGGAAAGCCCCTCGTAAGTTTTCATACCCCTCCCCATATTCGATTTCACCGTTTTCGCATAGGATATTTAGAGTGTCTTTCTCAAAATGATAGGTAAAAGGTTCCTCACTCCAGATATACCGGCCCCTGTTCGAAAGCAGAAGCGGAGCACTTTGATTATAGCCCTGTTCTTTGGATAAATTTCTGATTAATGTCTCATCTTTGTAAGGCATGTATATTCCGTCCCGGACCAGCCCGCCCCACCAGTATTCGTTAGCTTCGATCTCCAGTTTTAATTCTTTCATTGTTCCATTCTCCTTCCTGGGTTTCTACTGCATTTTCCTTCTGCAAATATTGATAAATTACAATAAATTGCTTATAATATAATTTGTATTATTGCATTCATAAATTAATGAACTGCTTTATTTTTATAATAACACCATCATGATATGAATGCAATTGTACCATAATGCGGTAATGGAGGGTAGAATATTGCTATCAGACAGTGCGGAAAATCTATACAGGTCTTTTCCGAATTATTTTATAAAAGGAAACCAGGATTCTTTCTGCCAGATATATTCATTAGGCTGGCAGATGCGGACGTCCGCGAAATATGACTGGGATGGAAGGAAACGGCCGGATGAAAAAGGACAATGCATATTTCAGTATACCTTATCCGGCTTTGGCAGGCTGGAATACGAAGGTAAATCTGTTTTGCTGGATGAAGGAAATGCATTCATCGTCCTGCTGCCGGACGAACATCGCTATTTTCTTCCGACAGGCAGTGAAAAATGGGAGTTTATTTTTATGACCTTAACCGGGGAGTATGCGGTAAAAGAGTGGAAGCGGCTTCAGCATAAATATGGGAAAATCATAAAATTGTCTCCCAAATCAGAGGTACTCCAATTTCTTTGGAAAAGCTACTGGAGTTTTGTTCAAAACAATGTTACCGACGGATATCAGACTTCTGCCATAGCTTATGAATTTATTATGCAGCTTATGAAAAGTCTGGATAACCAGAAACAGGAAGAAGATCCGGAGGGCAACTGTCACGTTGAAGCTGCCGTAGATTTTATGAAAAATAACCTTCATCTTCCGTTGAGTTTGGAAGACATGGCTCAGGCTGCGGGCCTTTCCAAATATCATTTCAGCCGGGTCTTTACTGCTTTTATGGGGATCAGTCCATGGGATTTCCTGACTAAAATCAGAATGGAAAAGGCGGTTTACCTGATGCAGACCCATTCCTACAAGATCAATGAAGTTGCTGAAATGGTGGGTTATAATACGGTGAACTATTTCGATAAAGTCTTTCGGAAATCCTTTGGTACCTCACCGGGAAAATTTGAGCTGATGTACCAGGGGACAGATAAAAATGATGAAGAATAACTGCGGGTTTGTATGTACGGCCATAAAAGAGTTATCTTGGCTGGGGCTTTGGAATTGACATTACAAATAGAGATGCAGAAAAAACGGAGTCTTTTTAAAATGGATAATTAATCTGTGAAGGAAAGGCTTTATTTTTATGTCTTGAAGTTAAAGTCGTCTCTTTCTATTAGATGATATATTATTATATACTTCGTGATATGTCGGGCGAGGATAAGTAGAAAATGTAGATAATAAACTAAGTGTGTATATATAAAAGGATATATAAAATGACATGAGTAATTACAAATAATGTAAAAAATATTGACTTATTATAATATGATATATATAATATAACATATATAACTATAAATGATATATTATAAAGGGGTGATATATTTTTATCAAATAATTAAACTTACATTTAACCAAACATGGAAGTATCCCGCCTGGCGTACCGTCTGGCTCATAATTAGATAAATCGCACTGCCAGTTTTGTCAACTATCGTTTCAGCTTCACTCTACGCAGCATACTTACTTCTTACACCGGTGCGAGTTGCCCAGCTATCTTACAGGACGGCAAAACATTCGGCATGCATTATTTAATGATGAACCAAATGGCACACTAGTCGGCGGAAGTTCAGTGCAGGTCGGGGGTCGGGGCCTTCACTGAAATACCGGCATAGCTGCGTAACAGGTTAGGAGTATGCAGCAACGCGGAATAGGAATATCCGCTTTAAATTTTTATTTGTTAAATGAAACCGGCCTGCAGCTGCAATAATTGTATTACTGCAATACCTAAAATCGGGAGGTGTAGGAATGAGAATGAAAAGGGGATTTAAAAATTTTACGATAAGTATTTATACTGTCGTAATCATGATTGCAATGGTCATTACGGGTATAGCTCCCGTACAAACGGGAAAAGCGGCAGTGGTATCTGATACGGTAAATACGGAAAAATTAACTTCTGAAAAGGAATATACGGAAAAAAATCCTTACGAAAGATATGAAGCCGAAAACTTTGACGGAAGCTTTGGCACCGGTATGGTTGTTGAAGCTTGCAGCGATGGCGGCAGGAATATCGGGGGCATTAAGAATGGATTTTATACTTATTACCGCAATGTTAATTTTGGCTTGACCGGAACGAAATCCATGATTGTCAGGGCATCTTCCGGAACCAATGGAGGAACTGTTGAGGTAAGGCTTGGCAGTCCGGCCGGACAGCTGGCCGGCAGCTGTAATATTCTTCCCACCGGCTCCTGGAGTGCTTACCGTACCTATTATGCGGAAATCGGTAATATAACGGGGATACAGGACATCTATCTGGTATTTACCGGAAACGATTATCTGTTTAATTTAAACTGGATCCAGTTCTTTGGGAAACCGGAACTTAACATTACCGGTGTTGATATTGATAATAGGAACCCGGTGGCGGGAGATACCCTACAGGGGACTGTTTCGCCGAGGGAAGCAATGGTTAAATATGTATGGAAAGCAGATGAAAGGCCGATAGGCTATGATGATAGCTATACGGTAACGGTGGCTGATATAGGAAAACAGATTGAGCTGGAAGTAACCGGCATCGGTAATTATACGGGGATAATTACCAGTAATAAGACATCCCCGGTAAAAGCCCTGGACTATAATCTGGATTTTGAACAGGTTGCGTATGACGGGTTTACGGCATTTATTGATAAATATTATACCTATGATACGGAGGATAACGTCTACCGTTTTGTTCAGAATTTCTGGACCGAAGCGGAAATGTTTGAAATTGTAATCGATGCTTATAATCATACGGGAGATGCACGTTATAAAGAGATGACCGACCAGCTTTATGAAGGTTTCCTGGTGGATTGGAAGGGACAGGAAAAGGACGGCTGGTGGTCTGGCAACGACTATAATGACGACATTATGTGGATGGTAATTGCCTGCGCCAGAGCCTATCTGGCAACCGGGGATACGAAATATCTGAATACGGCGAGGCTAAACTTTGATCAGACTTATGCCAGGGCCTGGAGCGATGATTTGGGCGGCGGCCTGTGGTGGCGGGTTGACAATCAGACGAAAAATGCCTGTGTGAATGGACCAGGGGCAATTGCGGCCTGTTTACTGGGGGAGAATTTAAAGGATGAAAGTTATTTTGAAAAAGCAAAATCCATAATGGAATGGGAAAGAGCCAACCTGTATGAACCGGATACGGGACATGTATATGATTCCTATAATATCCGGGGCGAAAAGAATAAGTGGGCTTCTACCTATAACCAGGGGACTTTTATCGGTGCCAGTACTTTATTATACGAACATTACGGTGATAATAAGTATTTAAACGATGCCATTATGGCTGCAAACTACGCAATGAATACCATGTACGGCAGCGGAGTTATGAACAATGAGGAAGGCGGTGCGGATTTACCTGGTTTTAAAGGGATCTTGACCAGGTGGCTGAATTATTTAACAGTAAATCATAACCAGCCCCAATTTGCGGAATGGTTACAGTACAATGCCTGGACAGCGTGGAATAACCGAAGTGAATCAGGTATTACCGGTACACAGTGGGCGGTAAAAACAAAGGACAGTGACAGGACGACGGCCTGGAGTGCTTCCGCTGCAGTTGCCTTATACCAGAATACGCCGCCTTCCGTTGATATAACCAAAGCTGCTTATTACACCATAGAAGCGGAAGACTTTGATTCCTGTAATACCATTATTACTGGCAAAGGGGCAGAAGGTGTAAAGTATGTAGGTAATATAGAAGACGGAGCTTATACCGTCTACCGCAACGTTGATTTTGGGAATGTAATTCCCGGGTCCGTTGAATTCCGGGTTTACCCAAGGCTAAAAGGAGGAACCATAGAGATCCGTATCGGCGGCCTTAACGGAGAAGTAATCGGGTCCCTGGATGTGGTGAATCCAGGAACTCCGAATGAATGGAATAATCAGATAGCCAATCTTACCAAAGGAATCTCCGGTTTGCAGGATGTGTATTTCATCTATAAAACAGGGCAGGCAGATCCCTTTTACTTGAATTCCTTCCGTTTCTTAACGGGAACGGAAAAGGTGATAGAAAGTGTGGTCATTGATAAAACGTCTCCGGTGTACAGGGATGTTTTGACAGCCGTTGTGACTCCGGAGGAGGCAGCTGCCTCTTACATCTGGAAAGCGGATGGAATACAGGTTGGTGCGGGTAAAACCTATGAAGTTACAGAAGCGGTAATCGGCAGAAAATTAACGGTATCGGCTGTCGGGGAAGGCAGCTATACCGGAACGGCCGTAAGTGAGGAAACCGATGCGGTGGCAGATCTGCCGCCGGACCGGATGAGAAATCCTTATGAATTAGTTGAAGCGGAGAGTGCGGATTTACTGGCGGGGCCCGGAATTGAAGGTAACTATATTGCAGGAGTGCAAAACGGCGACTATGCCGTTTATAAGAATCTGTTATTTGGTGAGAAAGGAAGTACGTACGTAAGCTTTCGATATGCCACACCTATGGGGGATGCATCCGTTGAAATCCGTCAGGGCAATGCGGACGGAAAATTATTAGGAGTTTGTGATTTAACTGTAACCGGCGGCTGGAATAACTGGAATACGGCAGGGTGCGAAATCTTTGACGTAACAGGACGGCAGGATATTTACCTTATATTTAAGGCGGCAGGTTATGTATGTAATCTTGACTATTTCTCCTTCGAGGAAGAAGATAGTGCGGCTAAGAATCCCTATGAAAGAATCGAAGCAGAGAGTGCAGACGTAGTCTCCGGAGCGGCAGTTGAAACAGAGTATCTTTCCGGTATTAAAAATAATGCCTATGCAGCCTATAAGAATGTAAGGTTTGGCGGGAAAGGTGCAACAAAAGTAAATTTAAGGTATGCGGCACCAATGGATCGTACTTACGTGGAAATTCACCTAAAAAGCACGGACGGTCCGGTGATCGGTACCGGCGAACTTGCGGGTACCGGCGGGTTAAATACCTGGGCGGAGGCCTCCTTTCGGGTAGAAGGAGCTGTCGGACGGCAGGATATCTATCTTGTATTTAAGGGTAGTGATGAGGGATGCAATCTGGATTACTTTGAATTTAAAGAATTAGCCGGAGAAATCAGAAATCCATACACAGCCATAGAAGCGGAATATTATGACGGTGTGAAAGGCTGCGGAATCGAAACCAGGGATGGAGTAACTTATCTGGCGGGCATCCGGAACGGATTTTATTCTTCTTATTTTAATATGGATTTTGGTGAAGAAGGAGCTTCTAAGGTAACACTGCGTTATGCTTCTCCGGTAAGTGATGCCTCTATTGAAATTCGTCTGGGAAGTGTGGACGGCGAGTTACTGGGAAACTGTCCCTTACAAAATACGGGTGATTTCTGGAGGTTTACGGATACGGCCTATGATATTGAACCGGTAAGCGGGTTACAGGATATTTACCTGGTATATCATGGAGCTTATGATATCTGTAATATGGATAAATTGATTTTTGACCGGGAATAAATAAAAAGGAAGAAGTAAAGATAAATAGAATAAATATCATAAGCAATGTATTCTTTGATTTTCTGTAAATCTTTACGGGCACCGGGAAGATATTTTACTTCATATTTGGCCATTCCAGTGTAGCAGATTGTTGTTGTATTAATCTGTCAAGGAGCAGCAATTCAGGATACGAATATCCTCTTTAACTTATGTACAGACACGTAATGGCAGGGAGTGCATATTTTACTAAGTATAATGCATTAAGGAAGGTATTTACAATGATACCGATGTATCCTTATTATGACTGTGAAAAACGCTGCGAGCAGGTGCCGGTCACCTTTCCGCCGCAGCATCAGAAGGTACAACCCGGCCTGGAATATTTAATGAATCCCACACCCATATCCGATAATCCGGAATACCGGGGAAGCGGAAAATTAAAGGGCAAAATAGCTGTTATTACCGGCGGTGACAGCGGCATCGGACGTGCAGTCGCGATCGGTTTTGCAAAAGAGGGAGCGGACATGGTGATGACTTATATGGCCAGGGAACTGCCGGATGCCAGGCTGACACAGGAAAGGGTGGAAGCCTATGGACAGCATATACTGATGATGGAAGGTGATTTGAGGGAACCGGAATTCTCTGCGGAGGTAATTAAAAAAACTCTGGAATGCTACGGCAGGCTTGATATACTTGTACTGAACCAGGGTGTTCAATTCCCTCAGAACAGTATTATGGATATTTCCTATGACCAGCTTATGGATACGTATCATACCAATATCTTTCCGCACTTTTATATGACACAGGCGGCACTTCCCCATTTAAAACCGGGAAGCTGCATTATATCCACAGCTTCGGTAACCGCTTATGCGGGCACACCTCTGTTAGTCGATTATTCTTCTACCAAAGGAGCAATCGTATCCTTTACCCGTTCCTTGTCCCTGCAATTGGTTTCCAGGGGGATCCGGGTTAATGCGGTTGCACCGGGACCAATTTGGACACCTCTTATCGTATCCAGTTATTCGGCGGAGTATGTAAAAACCTTTGGTTTGGAAACACCGATGAAACGTGCCGGCCAGCCGTTTGAACTGGCGCCGACTTACATTTATCTGGCTTCGGATGACTCCTCCTTTGTTACCGGCCAGGTACTCCATGTGAATGGTGGTATTATGACGGAAACTTAACTTCGACAGTAAAAGAAATAAACAATAAAAATTGAAAAAGAAATGGGCAGTTTGTATAAATTTGGAGTATGAACAGCCTGTTTTTTATTTTGCAGGAAATTCCGCACCAAACTTTTTATTCCAATATTAACAAGTTGTGACTTATTATATATTGCTTATATTGTATAGTTTGTGATAAAATTTGATTATAGGTCAAGTTTTTATATTAAAAATTACAATTAAATACTTAAGGTGAGTAAAATAATTATGATATTTCAAATATTAACCGCAATATCTGCATTTACTAGTTTACTTCTTGCAATTTACGCATTTAATATGGAACATTCCAAAAAAACGGTTATATTTGCAGCGCTGATGTTACAGATAAGTGTTTTTACTTCAGGTTCCTTTATGGAATTAATGGAGAAAGAGAATACGGCAAAAGTTTTCTGGAGAAATATCAGCCAGATAGGTTTTTTACTGGCAATACCGACTTTGCTGCTTTTGGTTATTGTTCATATTGGCAAGGAAAATGTTCTGGAACCAATTAATGTAGTATTAATCTATCTATTTCCTGTTACAGGTATCGTTTTGAGGTGGACCGGCCGGTACGGCCCTATCACCATAACGTTTACTTTAACGGGGGTCATATTATTCTGGAGTATTTTCCGGCACCGGCTTTTTTCCATCGTACCCATTGCACGGGATAATATCATGGACTGTGTACAGGAAGGAATTATAACCGTTGACCAGTCAGGCATTATTGTTGATAAGAACAGTGCGGCCGACAGGTTTATTACGGATACGGCTGGTGCAGGGTATGGTATTGCCTTGCAGAAGCTGGAAGATTTTCTTCCCGAATGGCCCAGATGGTATTTATCCTGTAAAAATATGCAGGAAGATGAATTTGAAATCAATACTCTTAAATGGGGGGAAAATAGATATTATTACGTTAAGGTATATCCTTTACATAAATATAATTATAAAAAACGGGGTACCGTATCTATTCTGATTGATATTACAGAGCGAAAAATCAGGGAAGAACATCTGGCAGCCATGAATCAATTGAAAGATAAATTATTTACGGTTTTTACCCATGATGTAAGGAATCCCGTTGCAACCATGGTCAGCCTTATGGAGTTAGTGGCGGATGAGGAAGACTGTAACGAGGAATGGAAAGAAATCCTTTCGGAAGTTAAAAAACAGATTAATTATACTTACAATATAATTGAAAGTTTACTGGATTGGCTGAACAGTCAAAGAGAAGGCCTGATATTCAGGCCATATTTATGGAATTTAGCTGCAATACTAGAGGAAACCATAGCAATGTATCTTATTAGTGCCGGTGTGAAGGGGATTCAGATTAACTGCACTACTGATAAAAATATAAAGGTCTTTGCAGACAAAGAAATGCTTAAATTGGTTTTGCGGAATCTCCTGTCCAATGCTGTAAAATTTACGAATCAGGGAGGAAAGATAATCATTGAGGCTTATGAAACAGGGAATGAAACCATTATAGCAGTGAAAGACACCGGTATTGGTATGGATAATAAGAAAGTCCAGACTCTCTTTCATGAGAGTTTTGCGAGTTCCGCACTGGGAACGGCAGGTGAAAAGGGGATCGGACTTGGACTTTTGATTTGTAAGGAATTTATTATAAAAAACGGAGGGAAGATATGGGCGGAGAGTATACCTGGTAAGGGAAGTAATTTTTTTGTAGCCTTACGGGCTATAAATAAAATATAGCAGCTCCCATAAAATCGCAGGCAGTTTTGCGATACTGTTTAAATAGAGGGGAGAAACAGCGGAATATAAAAAGGAGGATTTACCGCCGAGGGGACACATTTATGATTCGTAATTATTATCTGAGTACTGCTTTGTATTTTTCTGTGTTTATTATGCTTTTTCTCGCATATGTATCATGGAAACAAAAGAGAATACCAATTGCCTTTAAAATGTCAGTTTTAATGCTGGCCGCATCTTTATATACCGTCGGTTATGCCAATGAAGTAATTCTTACAAACCTGGAAGGAATTAAATTCTGTCTTAGGATAGAATATCTTGGAATATCCTTTATTCCGGTTTTATGCTTAATATTAATCATCGATTACACAGGCTTTCAATATTATGTAAAAAGGTGGGTTTACGGTATTCTTTTTATTATACCGGCAGTTACTTTAATTTTACATTATACCAATGACTGGCACCATATATTTTACAAAACGGTCTATATGGATTATAGTTCTTATTTTCCCATGGCATACCTTGAGAAAGGCCCCTGGTATCTGGTACATATTGCGTATTCTTACCTTGTTATGGCGGCATGCATAATTTTACTGGCTGTAAAATATAGAAAAGAAGGCAGGTTATTTCGCAGGCAGATTATCCTGATCAGCCTGGGATTTTGTATTCCCTGGGCTGCCAATATGGTATGTTTATGGCAAAGTTCCAGGTCAAACCTGGACTTAACTCCTTTTGGGTTTGCATTTTCAGGCATTATATCAACCTGGGTAATTTACCGGTATAATATCTTAAGTTTTACACCGGCTGTTTTTGAAAAAATATTCGAATCAATGTCGGACGGTGTCATTGTATTTGATTATGATAACCGGATAATACATTTTAACCGGTCGGCAGACAGCCTGCTGCCTGAATTAAAGAAGAGTGCGGCAGCGCATAATACGAAGGCAGTGCTTGCAAACTATCCGGCAATAACGGAAGCTTTAAAGGGCAGCGTTGCAAAAGAGGCACAGTTTATGCGCTGGAAGGAGGATGCCTGCAGGGTTTATAAAATGAAATTAACCTTTATAAACAATAAAAAGGAGGTTTTAGGCAAAATCATTGTGTTGACGGATATAACTGCCAGTGAAAAAACCAAGGATGAATTAACGGATGTATCCGCACGGCTGACTGCCCTTGATACGTTAAAAGACAGGATTATCGGTATTGCTGCAAATGACATCCGGGAACCTTTGGACAGGATTATTCATTTATCGGAGCTGCTTGATAAGCAGGAATTAAAAGGAAGTGACTGCAAGCCCGTGGTTTCGGAGATACAAAAGTATGTCAAACATATTTTTTTAAGGGTAGAAAATATGCTGGAATATTTCCAGAGCAAACAGACCGGACTGATTTATTCACCCATGGAATGGAAGGTTTCGGAGCTTGTACCGGAAGCGGTAAATTTAATAAAGGAAAAAGCGGATAATAAGAATATCCGTATCCGGATGAATATTCCTGATACCATGTCGGCATATGCTGACAAAGAAATGCTGGTTCTGGTGCTTAGAAATCTTCTTTCAAATGCAGTTAAATTCACCCACCGGAATGGAAATATCATTGTTTCTGCACAGGAAGAAAATGATTTTATCATAATTTCCGTTAAAGATACGGGAATCGGCATGGAATCCGAAAAAATGCAGCTGCTTTTTCAGGATGTACAGAGCATTCCTTCCTTAGGAACGGAAGGGGAAACGGGAATCGGCTTGGGTTTATTGTTATGCAGACAGATTATCAGGCGTAATCGTGGAGACATATGGGTTGACAGTACAATAGGCGAAGGGAGTAATTTTTTTATATCCATACCTGCTGATAAGGGAAGGTACCGGTTAAATTAGAAAATTACTGGGTGACGATATGAAAGTGGTTCTTGTAGATGATGAGAAGACTATGTTATTGATCATGGGGAAAATGCTTTCTAAAATACCGGGGCTTGAACTGGTTGGCAGCTTCCAGAGCCCGGGTGAAGCATACAAATACATAATGGAAAACAAAGTGGATATGGCTTTTGTGGATATTAACATGCCGGAAGAAAACGGTCTTGATTTTGTGAGAAGAGTTACTTCGGAAGTCAATGATATTGCCATATTCTTTCTTACTGCTTATAAAGAGTACGCCCTTGAGGCCTATGAGATGTATGCATTCGATTATATCGTCAAACCCATAACCCAGGAAAAGCTGGAGAACTCCATTAAAAAAGCGAAGGAAAAATTAATTTTTTTACAGCCCGTTAAAAAAATGAAAAATAAATTATGGTTAAATTGCCTTGGAAGCCTGGAGGTTAAAAGTACGGAAGGCGGATTTGTCCAGTTTACCTCATCGAAAAGCTCCGAACTGCTGGCATATTTAATCCTGCAAAGGGGACGCCAGGTTTCAAAGTGGAAGATCATGGAGGCAGTTTTTAGCGGAATGGCACCCCAGAATGCGGAAACCTATTTAAATACAACGGTTTATAAATTGAGAAAAGCTCTGGAGCCCCATGGCATGAAGTCTGTTATTATCTCTGCGGATGAAGGTTATCGGATCGATATGAGTGATATTTATGCCGATGTGATCGTCTTTGAAGACAGGATCTACGGGATTCGTAATTTTGCTGCGTCCAACCAGGACGAAGCCCTGAATACGGAAAAGCTGTATGCCGGAGAGTTGTTTGGGGAGCGGGATTATAGCTGGGCCCTGCCTGAAAAAGAAAGATTATCCGAAGTATATTTTTACTTTGCAAAGAGACTCGTAAGATATTTAATTGATAACCACCAGTTAACACTGGCCTTACATATAACAAAAAAATTAATCAATCTGAATGAAATTGAGGAGGAAGTAAATTGCTTGCTTATGAAGATTTATTCATCCCAGCGGAACAGGAGTTTATTAGAGCGCCAGTTTGACAGGTACAGAAATATACTTAAAACCGAACTCGGACTTGGTCCGGGCAATTTGGTTGTTGATTTATATACTTTTCTGATTAAATCTTTTGAATAAAAAGTGGGTTTGTAGCCTGCAAGGATGCCGGAACAGGGCAACTGAATAATTATAAATTTTGTCAGAATTCCGTCAGTATCAACAGATATCATATAATAGTAAGTTGTCATTATTAAAAAAACACATCGAAAAAGGCAAAAGACAAAGGGGTAATGACAATTTAACTTTATAAATATTACACATTATTCATTTCTACAAGGAGGATAAAAATATGAATAAAGAAAATATGATGAGGAAAAACAGCTATACGGAAATGGTAAACAGGATAACGAAACCGAAAGTTCAAATGTTGAGTTTGGAAAAAGCAAGGTTGGATTTAAATAGATTAATAAGCAATTGCAACAGTTTGACTGTTAATCCGGAAATTGAAGAAAAAGGGAGGGATTTTGACAATCTGCTGAATTCCTACTATGATTTAAACGAGATTTAATCTATTTGATTGAATTATTTTGAAAGAGATTCAACCTATTTGATTAAATTAAAAGTTAATATTTAAGGGGCTGCTGCATTCTTCTTCTGCAGCAGCCCCGGTTTATTTTATTAATTTGTGAATAATATGCCGCTAATTAACTGTTCTTAAAAGCAATATTGGAGTTCTTCTTCTTTTTCCATGTAACCCAGAGAGGACCTGCTATACAGATGGTAGAATAGCAGCCGCTGATGGAACCGATCGCCATGGGAAGTGCAAAACTTTGGATTGAATCAATGTTGTTGATACTTGCCAGGATATAAATTAAGCTGACACTCAAAAATACGGCGATGTTAGTATTGACAGATCTCGTAATGGACTGAGAAATGGAAAGATCCGTGATTGTATCCACAGGTGTCGTAGGATGCAGTTTCGTATTTTCACGAATACGGTCATATATAACGATAGTATCGTTTACAGAATAACCTATAATACTAAGCGTTACGGCAACAAAGGAATCTCCGATGGGTATCTTGAAAATGACGCAGGTGAAAAATACGACCAAAACGTCATGGAACAGTGCTACAAGAGCCATAACACCGGCTGAAAGACCACCCATTCGGCTGAAACGTATCCATACATAAAGCATAACTAATACAGCAGAAAGAAAGATAGCTGTAAGACCGTTTGTTAAAAATTTCTTACCGAAAAATGGCTCTACCATGGAAGATTCGAAAAGGGTTAATTTTGAATCCGGGAATTGTTCTTTTAATGCTGCATCAAATTTATCCTGATCTTTTGCATCCAGACCATAATTACCGGAAATATTGATGATAAGCCTCTTATCACCGGTTGCGATATCAGAGGTAAGCTGGGTCGTTACCGGTCTGTTTAAAGTTTTCGACACCACATCGGCAGCTGTGTCAGCGTCCAGATCACCAACGTAAGAATATTTTAACAGGGAACCACCCTTAAACTGGATGTCCAATTGTACACCGTTAATCAATGTGGAAATAATACCAACTAACATAATTGTTAAGGATATTCCGAAAAATATCCAGCGTTTTTTATAAAATCCAATTATTTTTCCCATTATAATGTCACCCTCCTTGATTTACATTTGAAAAGCGCAGGCTGACGCAAGGCTTTAAATTCACTTAAGGACCGGATCATCAAACGGGAAGCGGTAACACCTGCTACGAAGTTGAAGAAAATACCGGTAAGCAAGGAATATGCAAAGGATAATAACGAACCTGAACCAAAGATCATTAATATGATTGCAACGATTAATACGGTGATATTTCCGTCGAATACGGATGAGAACGCATCTTTAAAGCCGGAAGAGATAGCAGAAGGAATGCTTTTACCGGATTTAATTTCTTCATTAATACGTTCTGAAATAATAACGTTAGCATCCACACCCATACCAATGGAAAGGATAATACTTGCGATACCTGTTAAGGTAAGTGTTACCTGAGGAATGGAAAGAGCTAAAAGCTGACCGGAGACCTGAATTAAAAGTGCTATACAGGCAACAAAACCAGGCAGACGGTAATATAAAATTAAAAGTACGCAAATTATGCCAAAAGCGATAGCACCTGCTTGTACCATAACCTCTAAAGCACCGGCACCAAGAGTTGGGCTGATGGTAGAGTGATTCTTTGTAGTCATGGAAAATGGCAGGGAACCGGAATTGATTTTATCTGACAAAGCTTTTGCTTCATCGTAAGTTCCAATATTATCAATCTGTGCTTTACCGCCTGAAATTGCTTCTCTTACGTTAGCTCTTTGGATTAAATTATCATCCATATAAATATCTATTTCTTTTCCAATCAGTTTTTGTGTAGCTTTACTGAACAATTTGGTTCCTTCTTCATCAAAGGCAAGGCTTACTGCATATTGACCTGTGGTTTGGTCCCTCTCCGGTGAGCTGTTGGTAACATGGGAACCTTCCACTAAAACATTTCCCTCTGCATCCTGGAAAGTAAGCTGAGCGGTTTCACCTAATTCCGCCATAGCTTCCTGAGGATTAAAGTCTTTTTCATCTGCTTTCCAAGGGAAACGAACGATGATATATCCGTTATCCTTATCAATGGTAACATCACGGTCTAATATGTTTTGCTGGTCAAGACGGGTTTCAATAATGGACCTGGCAGCTTCCAGCTCTTTTCCGGTAGGTTTTCTGTCCAGTCCGACCGGCTCAAATGCGGCATCAACGCCTCCTCGAATATCGATACCATAACGCATGTCAGGGGCTCCAAGAATTTTAAAGGGGTTACCGGAGCCAAGTGGGATATTTACGCCAAAAATGGCGGTATATGCCATAAGCAATGCAACAATTAAAATTATAAAAAATACTGGTTTTCTGTTTTTCATTTTTATTCCTATTTTATATCGCAGGCTTATCTGCGATACTGCCACATATAAGGCTGAAAGAATCAAGTGTGGCATTCCTTTCTCTGATCGTATTTTCTATCAGCCTGCCAGGAACAGAGGAACATGCCGTGCGCGGCCGGTAAAGCCGCCATATTTTTTCGCGCGTGTGCCTCCTGCCCGGATTGTTTTTGTCTCATAGGACGAATCTTTTTCTTGCACAAGAAAGTATCCCGCTTGCGGCAGGCTGTGTCAGCAACATAATTCCAATCCGCTGCGGTGCGGTCCAAGGCGGGGCATGTCCGCCTGTATGAACTGCGATTTCATGTGTATTATTGACCTGTTTCTTATATAAATACAAAAACAGGCAGAAACATAAGCTCAAATTAATAAACGGTATTGCCATTGCATATAAATCATTATATATAAAGCGCTGAGGATGCTGATAATACCTTGTAGCAGACTTTATATAATGAATGGCGGCCGCTTCTTCTTCCGGCAAAAACGCAATGGCGGAAAAGTAATTCAGGTAGTAAAAAGGTTTATAAGATAAGGAATTAAAGGTTACCTTACCGGTATCCCCATAACGGTCCAGGGAATTATCGGCATTACTGAAATTTAGGTGCAGCACAATAGTTGGCAGCAGAACAACCAAAATACGCAGAAATTTATTATATTGTCCGTACAAATTCACATGCTCACCCCATTTTAAATAATCTATAGTATAAAATAACACATTTTTGTTTTTTTGCATATAGAATTGTAAAAAATAATAGGAAAAATTGAATTATTAGGGCTCGGGCCAAAACCAGTTGGAATCCATCCAACCGTGCTATAATTTCTTAAGAGCACCGTGAACAGGGTGGAACCCTCCCAACTCACAAAAGAGGGGAGGTGGTGTATATGGATACTTACCAGGCTTGATTTTTCTTCGCGCGTTTGTCCTGCAAATAGTTGAAATAGAATTGACATAACGGGTGTATAATGCTATACTTTTATATGGCAATTTAATATGAAAAGGTGCTTGTAGCAATCTGTATTGCAGACAAGATAATAGGGAATTGGGTGAAAAGCCCATACGGTCCCGCCGCTGTAAAGGAAGAGTAACAATCTGGCAGTTAAACAGTTTCAGCCCTATCTGCTGAAACTGCCGCGCTGTAAAAGTCACTGTGTCAAACGGGAAGACTGGTTGTTATGAAGACGCCTGAGTCAGAAGACCTGCCTTTTGATATGTATAATACCTACAGTTACGGACGATGGCTGTGCGTAAAATTAGGATTCCTGTAACCAGGAATATTATTATGCTAAGTCTTTTTGTATGCAAGAATCGTTCGCTTTCGAATGATTCTGATTACAAAAAGGCTTTTTTTGTGTAATAGAAAATTACGTGCTGTTGCACAGCGCTAGAATCTGGCAAGCCAGACACGTTCTTGTGCAATAGAAATTGCATTCTATGCACAAGAAGCCCGGCCGGAGGACATCCGCGTGAATAGAATATGTCCGCTGTGCCGGCCGCGCTTGGCACGGGAGTTCGTCAAGGCAAACTTTGTTCTTATATTTTGTTTTTGGCGTGGTACACACGCAGAAAGGAGAAAAATTGACTGGAAAACAAAAAAAATTAATTGCAGTTACCGCAGGGTTTTCACTGGCCCTGGGTATCGCACCGGCAGCGAAGGCCATGCACATAATGGAAGGGTATCTGCCGGTGCAGTATTGTATCGCCTGGGGGGTGCTTTGCCTGCCATTTTTAATTGCAGGGTATTTTTCCATTAAAAAATCGGTATCGGAACACAGGAAAACCCTGGTGATTCTTGCCATGTGCGGGGCATATGCCTTTGTCCTTTCCGCACTGAAATTACCTTCCGTGACCGGAAGCAGTTCCCACCCTACCGGTACGGGACTTGGTGCTATTTTATACGGGCCAAGTGTTATGAGTATCCTTGGACTGATCGTATTGCTGTTTCAGGCGGTATTACTGGCCCACGGAGGCCTGACCACCCTTGGAGCCAATACCTTTTCCATGGCCATTGCAGGTCCTTTTATTACATATGGAATCTATAAGCTGGCCCTGAAATTGAAGGTCCCTAAACTGGGAGCCGTATTCCTGGCAGCCATGTTAGGGGATTTGTCCACTTATTGTGTGACCTCTTTTCAGCTGGCACTGGCTTATCCGTCGGAAGCGGGGGGAATCGGTGCTTCCCTGGTTAAGTTCATGGGAATATTTGCGGTGACCCAGGTTCCCATTGCCATTATCGAAGGTATCGTTACGGCACTGGTGATTATGGCTCTTGAAACTTATGCAAAACCGGAACTTGCGGAGATCGGATTTATGAAAGGGGGCTTAAGCCATGACAGGTAAAATGAAAACAGGGATTATCCTTATATTACTCTGTGTATTAATTGCCGTTATCCCCCTGGCACTGATTAAGGATTCGGAGTTCGGCGGATCGGATGATGCGGCTTCCAGTACCATCAGTGAAATTTTAAAAGTAGAAGAATATGAACCCTGGGCTTCCCCGGTTTTCGAGCCGCCGGGCGGGGAGACGGAATCCCTGCTCTTCTGCCTCCAGGCAGCTATAGGAGCAGGCATCTTCGGCTATGGTATAGGCGTTTTAAAAGAAAGGACGAAACTAAAAAGGGAAACAGCAAATGATAATGATTGATAAGATGGCGTATTCGTCCGGGTTACGGTATATAAGTCCCTTCCTGAAAGCTTTTTTGGCTGTTGCCACGCTGCTTATCTGTGTTACGGCACATTCTTTTATCATTTCCATTGTTACCCTGGCAGTTATGGGAAGTCTTACTGTAGTAAAAGGCAGGACTTCCCTGTCTTGTTATATCAGACTGTACCGGATACCGCTTCTCTTTTTGGTGCTCAGTACCTTTACCATTGTGGTCAACCTGGCGGATGAACCCCTGGGGGGAGCAGCAATTCCCGTATTCCATAAGTATCTTACCTTTAGCAGGGATGCCTTTTATACTGCGGGCAATTTGATTATGACCGCTCTGGGGGCTGTTTCCTGTCTGTATTTTTTGTCACTGACAACACCGGTTACCGATCTTTTGCATGTACTTGACGTTCTGCACTGTCCGGATATTTTGGTGGAATTATTACTGCTGGTGTACCGGTTCCTGTTTGTTTTGTATGATATGGCGGCAGCTATTACCGTATCCCAAAAGAGCAGGCTGGGTAATAAGGATTTTAAGACCTCCCTCCATTCCATGAGCGGCTTGCTGGTCATGTTACTGATACGGGCTATTAAGAAATCCTCTGTTCTTTATGATGCCATGGAATCCCGGTGTTATGACGGTAAAATCCTGGTATTGAATGAAACAGCCAGGGCAACAAAACGGCAGATTATTATGGCGGCGGCTTTTGAAACCATTATGATCGGGATATGGCTGGTACAAAGGAGTTTAATTTGAGTATATTAAAAACGGAAAATTTAACATATGTATACGAAGATGGGACAAAGGCACTGAATAGGGTAAGTCTTTCCATTGAAAAAGGGAAAAAAACCGCTTTCCTGGGGGCCAACGGTTCCGGAAAGTCCACTTTTTTTCTCTGTTTAAACGGGATCTTAAAGCCCCAGCAGGGAGCGGTTTATTTTAGGGACCGGCCTGTGGATTATTCCAGGAAAGGCCTGTTAAGTCTCAGAAGCAAAGTGGGGATTGTATTCCAGGACCCGGATAACCAGCTCTTTTCCGCCAGTGTTTACCAGGAAATATCCTTTGGGTTAATGAATCTGGGAATTCCGTCCGGAGAGGCGGCAAAACGGGTGGAAGCGGTTATGGAGGAAATGGAAATACAGTCCTTTCGTCATAAACCGACCCACCTGTTAAGCGGCGGGCAGAAAAAGCAGGTATCCTTAGCAGATATCCTGGTCATGGAACCGGAAGTCATCATCCTGGACGAACCGGTCTCCGCCCTTGACCCGAAACACACACAGATGATAAATGAGAAGCTGGCACGGTTACCGGAGGGAGGTGTTACCGTGATCATAGCCACCCATGATGTGGATTATGCCCTGGAATGGGCAGATGAAGTGGTGGTATTTAAAGATGGGGAAATAGCTGCTAAGGGCAGGTCAGAGGATATCTTTATGGATAAAGCACTTTTAAAACGGACCAATTTAACCCAGCCCGATGTAATAAAGCTTTATTCCAATTTATGTGAGCAGGGTATCATAGGCAGGGAGCTGCCGGTACCAAAGGATTTTGATACCCTGGAAAAATACATTACGGACAGTGTCAGGAGCAGGGAAAATGTATAATAATACTATACGGCATAAAGAATCGAAACAGTCTGAAGAAGCAACACGGGATAATAAACTGATGCTGGGCGGAGAAGAAGCACAGAATAAAGAAGCACAGAATAAAGAAGCAGTACCGGATCGGGGAGAATTGCAGGATACGGTGCCGATACGGCATCAAAAAGCAATATTGGTTGTCAGTTTTGGTACAAGCCACAGGGAAACCATGGGAAAAACCATCGAACAGATTGAAACGGATATTGGCAGGGCTTATCCTGATCACAGGATATACCGGGCATTTACCAGCAAAATGATTATCAATATCTTAAAGAGCCGGGGCGTTCCTGTGATGACCGTAAAAGAAGCTATGGATCAGATGTTACAGGACGGCATGAATGAGGTCATCGTTCAGCCTACCCATATATTAAACGGAATTGAAAATGATATTATGATGGATGAGGTAAATGACTGCAGAGATCGGTTCCGCTCCGTAAAGACAGGCGTCCCCCTTCTTACATCCACCCAGGATTATCACAAGGTGATACGGGGCCTTATGGAGGAGCAGCCTTTTCTGCAGAGTGAGGAGGCGCTTGTTTACATGGGCCATGGTACCGTTCATTACTCCAATACCAGCTATGCGGCTTTGGAATACATATTCCGGGATTATGGACAGGAAGATGTTTATGTGGGCACAGTAGAGGCTTACCCGGCTTTGAATAATGTAATCAGGCAGTTAAGGAAAAAGTGTTACAAAAAGATTAAACTGGTACCTTTTATGATCGTATCCGGAGACCATGCCTTAAATGACATGGCAGGGGAGGAAGAGGATTCCTGGAAATCCATATTGGAAAAGGAAGGGTATGAGGTGAGCTGCTCCTTAAAAGGCCTGGGGGAATATAAATGTATCCGGGATATTTTTATTGAGCATGTTGCCAAAGCCAGATAAATGGCAGGAAGGATTGGAGGGATTATTATGACGGGCATTTTGTATGGCGTAGGGGTAGGGCCGGGCGATCCGGAGCTGCTTACGTTAAAGGCCGTGCGGATTATTCGGGAATGTGATGTGGTTGCTATTCCAACGGCGGATAAGGAGACCTGCACCGCTTATGATATTGTGAAACAGGCACTGCCGGATGTGGAAGGGAAAGAAGTAATATCCGTTGAGATGCCCATGACGAAGGATAAGGCTAAGCTGGAAGAAAGCCACAGGATGGGGGCTGAAAAGGTAGAAGTCTATTTAAGGAAAGGCCTTAAGATAGCTTTCCTGACCTTAGGGGATCCGACAGTTTATTCAACTTATATTTATGTCCATAAACGTGTTTTAAATGATGGTTACAGTGCCGAGATCGTTAACGGCATTCCCTCCTTCTGTGCGGTTGCGGCCAGGTTAAAGGAAGGATTGGTGGAAAGTTCCCAGCAGCTTCATGTGATACCCGGCTCTTATAATGTACAGGATGCCCTGGGCCTTTCCGGCACCAAGGTTCTTATGAAGGCAGGCAGTAAATTAGGCGAGGTAAAAGAACAGTTAAAAGCCCTGGGAGCAAATGCCGCTATGGTGGAGAACTGCGGCATGGAACAGGAAAAGGTATATCAGACTCTGGATAAAATCCCGGAAGAAGCAGGTTATTATTCTCTCATTATTGTAAAGTAAAGGCAACTATTCAGTATACTCCGGGAAATTCGAAAAATTTCGAATTGATCAGCGCTAAAATATGTGGCTTTTTGCATGTTTTGTGTGCATAAACGCATTCGTGGGTTGGTTCGTTAAAACCGCAGTTACTGAATAGCCACAGAAAAGGTGTGGTTAAGTATGTTAGAGCGTTATGTATATAAAGGAACACAGAAGTTAAGATGCGGCTATACAACGGGTTCCTGTGCTGCGGCCGCGGCAAAAGCGGCCGCGGAGATGCTTTTTTCGAAAAAGCCCCTGGAATGGGTCTCCATATCGACCCCAAAAGGAATCCCCCTTAACCTGGAAGTTAAGGAAATCACCCTGGAAGAAGATTCTGTCACCTGCGCCATACAAAAGGACAGCGGGGATGATGCGGATGTGACCAACAAAATCCTGGTATTTGCAACGGTCAGAAAAACAGAAAAGGATATATTCATTGACGGAGGGCAGGGAGTCGGCAGGGTAACGAAGCCGGGACTGGACCAGGAGATCGGACAGGCCGCCATCAACCAGGTCCCCAGGAAAATGATTCACAGGGAGGTTTTAGAAGCCTGTGAAGCGGCAGGGTACGAAAAAGGCCTGGAGGTTATAATTTCCATACCCCGGGGAGAAGAACTTGCAAAAAAGACCTTCAATCCCAGGCTTGGAATTGAAGGCGGCTTATCGGTACTGGGAACATCCGGTATAGTGGAACCTATGAGCGAATCCGCTCTGGTAGAAACCATAAGGACGGAGATGGGCATGCATGTGGCAGGGGGATGCGAATATTTGATAGCGGCACCCGGCAATTACGGGGAAGCCTTTGCAGGCAGCACCCTTTGCCTTGCGGAAAGTAAAACGGTCAAATGCAGTAATTTTATCGGTGAAACCATTGACATGGCCTATGAATTTAAACTGAAAGGATTACTGTTGGTAGGGCATATCGGGAAACTGGTAAAGCTGGGCGCAGGCATTATGAATACCCATTCGAAGTGGGCCGATGGAAGAATGGAGATATTATGCAGCTGCACTCTGCTGGCCGGCGGAGAGACAGCCCTGTTAAAAAAAATCCTGGACTGCGTCACTGTGGATGAAGCACTGGAGCTGTTAACAGAAGCGGGATTACTGGAAGCTTCCATGAAAATACTGATGGAAAAGATAGATTATCACCTTTGGCACAGGGCTTATGAAGGGCTGGCAATTGGAGCGGTGGTTTTCTCCAATAAGTTCGGAATAATGGGAGAGACAAAACAGGCAGGTTTTCTGTTAAATCAGCTTAAGATAGGAGAGGTTTAAGAATGGTACATTTTGTCGGAGCCGGCTGCGGGGCGGCGGATTTAATTACAATAAGGGGACAGAAGTTACTGGGGGAAGCGGACATTGTGGTCTATGCCGGTTCTCTGGTCAATACAGAGCTGCTGCAATATACGAAGGAAGGCTGTCTGGTTTATGACAGCGCCCGTATGACCCTCGCTCAGGTTATGGATATTATGATTAAGGGCAGTAAAAGCGGAAAGAAAATCGTCCGGCTCCATACGGGGGATCCCAGTATCTATGGGGCGATCCGGGAACAGATGGATTGCCTTGAGAAGGAAGACATTGCCTACGATATCTGTCCCGGGGTCAGCAGCTTGTTTGGGGCGGCGGCAGCGTTAAAAGCGGAATACACCCTGCCGGGGGTATCCCAGACGGTTATTGTTACCCGCATGGCCGGGAGGACACCGGTACCTGAGAGGGAACAGATCGCCTTACTTGCTGCCCATCAGACTACCATGGTAATATTTTTAAGTACGGGACTGTTAACAGACTTAAAAAATGAACTGCTAAACGGTGGATACAAACCCGAAACACCCTGTGCGATTGTGTATAAAGCGACCTGGGCCGATGAACTTATCGTCCGGGGAGTGGTGGCGGAATTGCCTGAAATGGCGGAAAAACACCATATTACCAAGACGGCTTTAATTGTTGTGGGTGAATTTCTGGGGGAGGCTTATGAACTGTCCAAATTGTATGACCCTTCCTTTTCTACCGGATACCGGGAGGCTTTTGCACATGATGTTAAAATGGAAGCAGCAGAAATAAAATAGAAGTAAACTCGGAGTAATACAGCTTTTGGAGAGCATTATTATTATAATTTGCTCCAGACTTCTTCCCCGATTATTTGAGATGCCGCAGTGCGGGATCATGTCGGGAAGAGTGAAAGAAACTATGGATAAGGGAAGGATGGCACAGTGCGATTCTTTCAATCTTTTTTATTTTTGATAATTGAATGTATGTTTATCCCGCATTCTATTGTATATGGCAGTATCGCAGGCCTGCCTGCGATCTGAAATGGGTGTAAATATGAAAGTAAGTATTATTTCCTTTACGAAAAATGGCGGAAAACTAAATGAAACGATCTGCGAAGGGCTTAGGGACCAAGGAATGGCAGCAGAGGGTTATACCTCCGGTAAATATGTTTCCGGCACCGATTTACAAGCCTTTTCCGGGCTTGGCGAATTGGTGGGACAATTATTCCATACCGCCGACGGGATCCTGTTTATCGGAGCCTGCGGTATTGCCGTCCGTGCCATTGCACCTTTCCTGAAAGGCAAGACGGAGGATCCTGCCGTGTTAGTTGCAGGAGAGGACGGAAAGTATGTAATATCCCTTTTATCCGGACATATCGGAGGAGCCAACGAATTAAGCAGGTGTATAGCATCCATAACAGGAGGGATACCGGTGATCACCACGGCTACGGATATCAATCATACATTTGCAGTCGATACCTGGGCCGTTAAAAATAAATTAATCATAACGGATCTATCCATGATCAGGGAAATATCAGGTACCGTATTAAATAAGAAAGAAGTCGGTTTTTACTGTGAATATCCTATAGAAGGCAATCTTCCTCCGGAACTGGCAGCGGATGGTATCACGGATATTGGCATATGTATTTCAGACAGCGTTTTCCGGAAGCCTTTTACCAGGACCCTGAACTTAGTGCCGCGTAATCTTGTACTGGGAATCGGGTGCAGAAAAGGCACGGAAGCCGGGGTTATAAAGAATATGGTTATGGATATATTTGACCGGTATAATCTGGAGGTAAGAAGAATAGGCCGCATCTGTTCCATTGATATTAAGGGAAAGGAAGAAGGAATCCTGGAATTATCGGAAGTGTTACAGGCGGAATACGTAACTTTTTCGGCAGAAGAGCTTGAAAAGGTATCCGGGGAATTTGGCAGTTCCGAATTTGTCCGGAAAACGGTCGGAGTGGATAATGTATGCGAAAGGAGTGCCGCACTGGGGAGTGCTTATGGTAAAAAGCTGATTCCCAAAACAGCGTTTTCCGGTGTGACCCTGGCGGCCTACGAAATGGAGTACAGAGTTTCCTTTCAGAACGCCCCGGGATTGATATAAAAGGGTAAATAAAATACCTGAAGTTTTAGAAATTGCTGTAATTGATAGATCTGTTAACTTAACTGAGTTTGGAAAAATCCTGAATAAATGAAGGATTTAATGCAAAGCAATATTTAACATACGGAGAGGACATAGCCATGAAATTATACATAGTTGGATTTGGGGCAGGCGGATATGAATATATGACCATTCAGGCAAAAAATGCCTTGGAGGACTGCGAAGTAATTGCAGGTTATTCCGTCTATGTGGAATTGGTACAGAATTATTTTAAAGACAAAGAGTATTACAGTACCCCCATGAAAAAGGAAGAAGACAGGTGCAGGTGGGCGATCGAAAAGACCCTGGAGGGGAAAAATGTAGCCCTTGTCTGCAGCGGTGACAGCGGGGTATATGGACTGGCCAGTTTAATCTATGAACTGGCGGCGGAATATAAGCCCTTTGAAATCAAAGTGGTATCCGGCGTGACTGCGGCCTTAAGCGGCGGTGCGGTATTAGGTGCTCCTTTAACCCATGATTTTGCCGTAATCAGCTTAAGTGATTTACTGACACCCTGGGAGTTGATTGAGAAAAGGCTCCATTGTTCCGCCATGTGCGATATGGTTATCTGTCTTTATAACCCCTCCAGTAAAAAGAGACAGGATTATCTTAGTAAAGCCTGTGAAATCTTCCTTCAATACCGGAGTGAAACTACGGTATGCGGTTTTGTCCGCAACATCGGCCGGGATGGAGAAACCGGTGTGATCACGACCCTGGCTGATTTAAGGGATAGGACGGTGGATATGTTTACCACCGTATTTATTGGAAATTCAACCACGAAAAACCTGAACAATAAAATGGTAACACCAAGAGGCTATAAAATAAAGAGTGCAGAGGTTACAGTCCGCCATAACGATCCGGAATAATGAATAAAAATATAGCCCCAGTGACGGATTATTCAGAGAATATAAGACGTTAATGATTACATGGTAACATATCTATCCATATCTGAATGAAAGGTTACAATTCAGCCTTGGATACCGTGAGGTGTTTTTTGTGACCGGAGTGGAACGGGCGAGGGAAAAGCAGCCAAATGTATTATTAATACATCCGCTTTTTCTACAATTCAATGAAAGAGTAAGAAAGGCAGGGGATTATGAAGAAGATACTTTTATTTGCCGGGACAACGGAAGGCAGGCTCCTCTTTCAATATTGTGATGAACATAAAATTCCCATAACTGCGGCTGTTGCGACGGAATATGGGGAATCCGTACTGCCGGCAGGTGAATTATCAGATATCCTGGTAGGAAGAATGGACCGGCAGCAGATGGAGGAACTGCTGCGGGACACTCCCGGCAGACTGGTAATTGATGCAACCCACCCCTATGCCAGGGAAGTCACAAAAAACATCCGCACAGCCTGTAAGAATTGCGGAGTGCCGTATATCCGGGTCCTTCGTGAAAGCCTGCCCACTCCCGGTGTTATATATGTGAATTCCATAACGGAAGCGGCGGACTATTTAAACAGCCATGAAGGCAGGGCGCTTATTACCACCGGGAGCAAGGAGGTAAAAGTATTTACCCGTGTAAAGGATTATGCGAAACGGCTGACGGTGAGAATCCTTCCGGACTTTGAAAATGTAAAGCAGTGTATGGAAGCCGGCTTTACGGGCCGAAGTCTGGTCTGTATGCAGGGGCCTTTTTCGGAAGAGTTTAACCTGGCTCTCCTAAAGGAAATAAAAGCTTCTTATTTAGTCACCAAGGAAGCCGGTACTTACGGCGGCTTTATGGAAAAAGTACAGGCAGCAAAAAAGGCAGGAGTACAGGTGATCGTAATAAAACGGCCGGAAGCGGAAGAAGGATATTCCCTGCAGGAAACCATGAAGGAAATACTTAAGTACTTTAATCACTGATTCGTACGCCCGGGACAACGGGCAGATGGGAGTAAAGGATGAAACACGTTACAATCATAGGCATAGGTATGGGAAATCCCGATACCCTGACCCTGGAAGGAAAAAATCATATTGAAAAAGCCCAGGTATTAATCGGTGCAAAGCGCATGATAGAGGCGGTTAACACAGAGGGCAAACCGGCCTTTGCCTCCTTTGACGGCAGGAAGATCAGGCAATTTATAGATACCTCAAAATATGAGACCTATGCCGTTTTAATGTCCGGTGACACGGGTTTTTACAGCGGAGCCGGTCCCTTGCTTCCTCTGCTGGAGGGATATGAAGTAACGGTAATTCCCGGAATTTCAGCCCTGTCCTATTTCAGTGCCAAATTGAAGATATCCTGGGAGGATGCATACCTGCTAAGCCTTCACGGACGGGAAGAGAATCTGGTACTGGCAGTCAGGCAGCATGAAAAGACCTTTGTACTGACGGACGGCAATATTGGAGGTATATGCAGGAAACTCAGCCGGGCAGGTCTTGGAAGTGTCTTAGTGCATGTGGGGGAAAACCTGTCCTATAAGGAACAAAGAATTATAACGGGAACGGCAGAGGAACTGGCAGATAAGGAATTCGACCCTTTAAGTTCGGTTTTTATCCTGAATGGGGATTACAGCACGGAATACGGAATCGGCATACCGGATGAGGAATTTATACGGGGCAGCATTCCCATGACAAAAAGTGAAGTCCGTGCCATTGCCATAAGCAGGTTAAAGCTTAAGGAGGATTCCGTTGTTTATGATATCGGGGCAGGAACCGGCTCTGTTTCCGTTGAAATGGCCTGTCTGGCGAAAAGAGGCCGGGTATATGCCATTGAACAAAATGAGGAAGCGGTGGAACTGATTAAAAAGAACCGGGATAAATTTGCCCTGGATAATATAGAAGTCGTACCGGGTCTTGCACCGGAGGTCCTTAAGGATTTGGAGAAACCGGATATGGCGTTTATCGGGGGAAGCAAGGGCAGTATGGAAGGCATCCTGCACGCCCTCCTCATAAAGAATAAGGCTCTGCGGGTTGTTATAACCGCCATTGCCCTGGAAACCCTGACGGAGGCTTTAAGGCTTATGAAAGAACTGGAGTTTGAAGAGGTGGAAGTGGTCCAGGCGTCCATATCAAAGACCAGGGAAGCCGGAAGTTACCATATGCTTATGGGGCAGAATCCGGTATTTATTATAAATGGCAGGGGGCGGCACCTTGAAGCAGATTAAACGGTTTATGTTAGCAGGTACGAAAAGCGGCGCCGGGAAAACCACCATTACCTGCGGCATATTACAAAATCTAATAAACCGGGGCTATGGGGTGAGCTCCTTCAAATGCGGTCCCGATTATATCGATCCCATGTTTCACGGCAAAGTAATCGGTACAAAATCCGGTAACCTGGACAGTTTTTTCACCGGGGAAAGGGAACTGAAGGTGCTTTTATATAACAATTCCAGAGACACGGATATCAGTGTTATGGAAGGGGTTATGGGGTATTATGACGGTATCGGCTTTTCCGATACCGCAAGCACGTATTCCGTAGCCGCCATGACAAAAACCCCGGTTATCCTGATTGTGGATGCCAAGGGAATGAGTGGTTCCCTTGGGGCCATATTAAAGGGCTTTATCTCCTATAAAGAGGAGAGTTATATAAAAGGGGTAATCTTTAACCGGCTGCCGGAACGTTTATATGAAGAAGCCAAGAAACTGGCGGAGGAACTGGGAATACAGGCCTTCGGATATGTGCCCGTTTTACCCGAATGCAGCCTGGAAAGCAGGCATCTCGGTCTGGTAACGGCAGAGGAAATCAAGGACCTTAAAAGTAAAATAAACCGGTTAGCCCATGAGTTAACAAAAACTATTGATTTTGCAGGTATCCTGGCATTGGCGGGGCAGGCAGAACCCCTTGGGGTACCAGAACCGGGTCCTTACAATAAAAGACAGAAAGGAATAGCTGTTAAGGAAGGGATAGCCGCTACGAAAGGAATATCCCTTGCGGTAGCCCAGGATGAAGCCTTCTGTTTTACCTACCGGGATAACCTGGAGCTGTTAAAAAACCTGGGAGCAACCTTGGTACCCTTCAGCCCCATAAGGGATAAGGAACTTCCAAAAGACATAGACGGTCTGCTGTTATGCGGCGGGTACCCGGAGCTGTATACAAAAGACCTGTCCGGGAACAGTTCCATGCGAAACAGCATTAAAACCGCGGTTGATAACGGTATGCCCACCATTGCGGAATGCGGGGGATTTATGTATCTCCATGAAAAACTGGAGGATAAGGACGGCTATGAGTATCCCATGGCCGGTGTTATCCCCGGCCGGTGCTTTAAAACCGGCCGGCTGCAGAGGTTTGGCTACATTTATCTGAAAGGGGCTGCGGATAGTTTGATTTCCGGAGGGCAGGAGATTCTAAAGGCCCACGAATTTCACTACTGGGACAGCGATAACTGCGGTAAGGCTTTTCATGCAGAAAAACCGGGCGGTATAAGGGAATGGGACTGTGTCCATGCCACGGAGAATCTTTATGCAGGTTTTCCCCACCTTTATTTTTACGGCAACCCCTCCATTGCGGTGCGGTTCCTTGAAAAGTGCGGCCAATATGGAGAAGCAGCCAGGAGCTTTAAGGGAAAGAAAGGATAGGAATATTTTTGGTATGATCAAACAAACAGAGAAACAGGATAATTCAGAAAGAAATGATATGGTGAGTAATATAGACCTTTCAGCCATGGCTGCCTGCAAAAAACATTGGGACAGTATCGCGAAACCCATCGGGAGTTTAGGGCTGTTTGAAGATATCATAATTAAAATTGCAGGCATTCAGGGCAGGGAACTGGTGGATATCGGTAAAAAGGCTGTTGTAATCATGTGCAGTGACAACGGTGTGGTAAAGGAACAGGTAACCCAGACCGACAGTTCCGTCACGGCTATTGTAACGGAAAACTTCGCCAGAGGGATTGCCAGCATCAACCGGATGGCCATGGCTGCCGGGGCGGCAGTTATACCCGTAGACCTTGGGATTGAACGGGATTTACAGATAGACGGGGTACTGAATAAAAAAATAAGTTACGGAACAGGCAATATAGCAAAAGGCCCGGCCATGACCGGGGAACAGGCCGAAAAAGCCATACAAACCGGCATTGATGTAGTAAAAGAGCTGAAAAGTGAGGGGTACCGGATCATCGGGACAGGTGAGATGGGCATAGGAAATACGACTACCAGCAGTGCGGTTGCCAGTGTCTTGCTAAACCTGCCCGTAGGGGAAGTAACAGGCAAGGGAGCCGGATTATCCGGGGAGGGGCTGGACAGAAAGATACGCGTCATAGAAGAAGCGGTCCGTATTAACCGGCCGGATCCAAACGATCCGGCAGAAGTGCTGGCTAAACTGGGGGGATATGACATTGCGGGAATAACCGGCCTTTATCTGGGAGGGCTTAAGTACGGTATCCCCATAGTGATTGACGGTGTCATATCTTCCGTGGCAGCTTTGATTGCAGCCAGGATAAACAGGGAGGCAGTAAAATATATGATACCTTCCCATATGAGCAAAGAACCGGCCAGTGTACGGATCATGGATGAATTAGGGCTTTCCCCGGTCATCTACGGCAACCTGGCATTGGGGGAAGGCACCGGTACTGCCCTTTTATTCCCCCTGTTGGATATGGTGTTAAAGGTATACCATTTTAATTCCACCTTTGAAGACATCCAGGTCAAGGCATATGAGAGGTTTGAAACGATATAGAACATGGGACGGTGCGTCGGCGTCAGAATATACCAGGGAAGAAATTAGTGTGCTGACCGCTTGGCACTTGGTCTAATGGCGCAGAATGAATTTTCAGTCTGCAAGGCGGAGGAAGGAAGCGTAGCGGCGGCTACGCTGACCGACGACAACGCGGCAGATGGAAATTCAGGCAAGCCATTGGCCAAGATGTCAGGCGGTCAGCACACTAGTACTGTTTTGTATAAGTTTCCCTTAATATTCAGTGCCTGATATTTGCACTGAGGCAAGGCGGAAGAAAGAGGCGACTATGATTATATTAATTACCGGCGGCAGCGGAAGCGGAAAGTCGGAATATGCGGAAAACCTGGCTGTAAAACTTAAAAGTAAGGATCTATTATATATTGCCACCATGATGCCCCAGGATGGGGAAAGCCTCCAAAGGATAGCCAGGCATCAAAACCAGCGCAAGGATAAAGGTTTTAATACCCTGGAATGCTATACCAATTTAAAGGGGGCGGATATAAAGAATTCCCCCGTTGTTTTATTGGAATGCATGTCAAACCTCCTGGCGAACGAGATGTATAGTGAGGCCGGCTTACTTAAAGCTAACGCAAATGCGCCGGTATGTGAGGAAATACTTGAAGGCATAGCCTGTCTGGCTTCGGCCTGTGAGCATGTAATTATCGTATCCAATGAGGTATTTTCCGATCATGGTTCTCCCTATGAAGAAACCAACCGGTACATAAGACTTTTGGGTGAAATAAACTGCCGCATTGCCGGCCTTGCATCCTGTGTATATGAAGTGGTATGCAAAATACCGGTATGCCAGAAAGGAGGGGATATTCTATGAGCCTGTTAAAATCATTGATAATAGCATTTTCCACTTATTCCAAAATACCTATGCCAAGAGTCGAGTGGAATGAGAAAAACATGAAATATTCCCTGATTTTTTTCCCCTTCATCGGAGTTGTAATCGGCGGACTTTTATGCGGCTGGTGGTGGCTTTCCAATGCTTTCGGTTTTGGAAGTTTCCTGCGGTCGGCCATAGCCCTGTCTATTCCGGTTCTTGTATCCGGAGGGATCCATCTGGACGGGTTTGCCGATACGGTAGATGCCCTAAGCTCCTACCAGTCCCGGGAGCGGAAGCTGGAGATCTTAAAAGACCCTCATACGGGAGCCTTTGCCGTAATCGGCTTAAGTATGTATTTTATCCTGTATTTCGGAGCCCTGACGGAATTGAAAAGTCTCAAGGCCTACCTCCTTATAAGCTTGGGCTTTATTTTATCCAGGGCATTCAGCGGACTGGCACTGGTATTATTACGGTCCGCCAAAAAGGAAGGGCTTTTATATGCTTTTTCTTCTGCCGCCCACAGGAAAATTACCGGCATTCTGTTAGGTGTCATTATTCTGGCCTGTGCAGGTGCCATGGTTTATGTGGATGGAAAAGGGGGAATTGCTCTTTTGTTAATTGCAGTTCTTGTTTTTGGGTATTACAGGCGGGTTTCCTATCGGCAGTTCGGGGGCATTACGGGAGACCTGGCCGGATTTTTCTTACAGGTATGCGAACTGGCCATGGCGGCCGGGGTGGCGGTAATCCTGTGAATGGATGGCATAACTCAAGATAACATCAGATACCTTTGAAAAGGAGGACGAAATGGAATTATATATCGGCGGCATCAGCCAGGGAAAACTTAAATTTGTATGTGACACAAAGGGGTTGGCAAGGGACAGTAAGGATATCTGTGACGGGGCGGACTGTTCCCTGGAGGATTTGTTAACAAGGCCTGTTATAAACCATCTGCATTTGTTCCTGAAACGTCTTTTGACAGAGGGTACGGAGAGAGAGTCGGATTTACATGAAATCGATTTCCGTTCTTATCCTGACCTGAAAGAAAAGGTTTTTTCAGATCCTTTGCATAAGGCGGAAACGGTTATGGAAGAACTGATCGTCAAAAACCCTTCTGCGGTGATTATCTGTAATGAGGTGGGATACGGAATCGTTCCCATGGACAGATCGGACCGGATTTACCGGGAAAACGTAGGGCGCTGTTTATGCAGGCTGGCAGCCTGTTCCACAAGTGTTGTAAGAATTGTATGCGGATTGGGGATGAAAATACGTTGAAAAAACAAAAGCAGTTTTTTAACATCCTGATTTGTACGTGCGCCGGAGCGCACAGATGGGAGTTAAAATGAAGATAATCTTAATCCGGCATGGGATGACAGCAGGAAATAAGGAAAAACGGTATATCGGCCTGACGGACGAGCCCTTATGCGGTGAGGGCCTGGAACAGATCAGGGACTATGTAAAAGCAGGCCGGTATCCGGAGGCGGATATGGTTTATGTCAGCCCCTTAAGGCGGTGTATTGAAACAGCGGAACTGATTTATCCCGGTAAAGAATATATTCTTTGTGATGGTTTAAAGGAATGTGACTTTGGGGAATTTGAAAATAAAAATTATCTGGAATTAGCAGGAAACGAGAATTACCAGAAATGGATTGACAGTAACGGAAAAATGAAATTTCCCTCCGGTGAGGAGCCGGAAGGCTTTAAGAAACGCTGTCAGGAAGCTTTTGGAAGGATTATAAAAGCCTGTGAGAATAAGGAAATTACCCTGATTGTCCACGGAGGTACCATAATGGCAATTTTAGAAAAGTACGGCATGCCGGAAAAAGCCTTCTATGACTGGCAGCTAAAGAACGGGGAAGGTTATCTGTGCGAACTGGTAGCGGATAAACCGGAAAGTGTTAAATCAAAGGGAAAACCGGATGAGAAGAAACCGGCTGAAGAAAGAACGGCCGGGACTGAAGGGTGTAAGAAGAAACTGGATGAGGAAAGATCGGCTGGGACTGAAGGGAATAAGAAGAGACCCGATGAAGACAGGCAGGGACAGGACAGACCAAATGGGCAGAAAGCCGATAAGAACAAACCGGCCACAGAGAAACCGGTCATAGATTACAGAAATATTAAAGTTTTAGGAAAATTAGGAGGTACGGGAGGATGGACCTGATATATTATTCCATTGCCGCATTTGCGGCAGGCTACATACTGGACCTTATTTTTGGTGATCCCTACTGGCTGCCCCATCCGATACGTTTCATCGGAAGCCTGATCGGAAAGACCGAAAAACTGGTGAGGAAATGTTTTAAAAGCACACCGAAAAGCCTGGTTGCCGGCGGAGCTGTCCTGGTAATACTGATTCTTGCCGTATCCTCACTGGTTCCGCTCCTGCTTTTATATCTGCTTTACCGTTCTATTCCCTGGCTGGGTTTTGCGGCAGAAAGTATCATGTGTTATCAGATACTGGCTACGAAATGCCTTAAGACGGAAAGTATGCGGGTGTATCATTCCCTTAAAAATAAGGATCTGAAAGAAGCCAGGTATAACGTGTCCATGATTGTGGGCCGGGATACGGATAATCTGGATGAAGCAGGGGTAGCCAGGGCAGCCGTTGAAACCGTTGCCGAAAATACCTCGGACGGGGTAATTGCACCCATGATTTATCTGGCAGTCGGAGGCCCGGTTTTGGGCTTCTTCTATAAAGCGGTAAATACCATGGATTCCATGATTGGCTATAAAAACGATACTTATCTGTATTTTGGAAGAGCTGCGGCAAAATTGGATGATTTAGTGAATTATATCCCCGCCAGGATATCCGCATCCCTTATGATCATGGCCTGTCCCTTTGCAGGGCTTGATTTAAAAGGGGCAATACGGATTTACAGACGGGATAAACGAAACCATGCCAGCCCCAATTCCGCCCAGACGGAAGCCGTCTGTGCCGGAGCAATGGGGCTTAAACTTGCCGGAGATGCCTATTATTTTGGCAAACTTCACAAAAAGCCCACCATAGGGGATGATACCAGGCCGATTGAAGCGGAAGATATCAAAAGGGTGAACCGGCTGTTATATGCCGTATCCTTTCTGGCCGTAATACTGCTGATATTATTAAAGCTGCTCGCAGCGGCAATGATAGCATAAACGGAACAGCATAGCTGCATAATCGGTTAGAGCCGCAGCAAAGCGGAATGGGAATACCAGACTTGACCGGTACCGGAAATTTTGGTAATCGGGCAGAATATGCGGATTGGAGGAAATTATGGAGCAATACAGGCACGGCGGTGAAATCTACGACAAACAGGTAAACTGGGATTTTTCCGTTAATACCAATCCCCTCGGACTGCCGGAGGGGGTAAGGAAAGCCCTTATTACAAATACGGATTCTTTTGCATTATATCCGGATGACCGTTGCAGCGGGCTTATATCTGCCATCAGTGATTTTGAGCAGGTGGACGGGGATTTTATCCTTTGCGGAAACGGTGCCTCGGATTTAATTTTCCGGTTATGTTATGCCTTAAAACCTAAGAAAGCCATGGTTACGGCTCCGGCCTTCTCCGAGTATGAAAAAGCCTTAAGGGAAGCGGGGAGTAAAGTGGAATACTGCTATTTAAGGGAACAGGAGGATTATCGTGTTACCGGGCAGTTACTAAATGAGCTGGATGGAACCCTGGACCTGTTATTCTTGTGCAGCCCGAATAACCCCACCGGCAGCCTTATACCGCCTGAACTTTTAAAAGAAATAGTGGAACAGTGCTTAAGATATGATATTTTCCTGGTCATGGATGAATGTTTTATGGATTTTATTGACGGGGGGGAAGAATATTCCCTGAAGAAATATCTGGCGGATAATGATAAGATATTTCTGTTAAAAGCCTTTACCAAATTTTACGCTATGGCCGGACTGAGGCTGGGCTACGGTTTGTGCGGCAATACAACACTGTTAAAACTTATGTCTGCCACAGGGCCTGCCTGGAATGTGTCCGTACCGGCCCAGATTGCAGGAAAAGAAGCCTTAAAAGAGGAGTCCTACCGCCTTGAGACGAAAGCACTGATCCACCGGGAGAGGAAGTACTTATATGACAGCCTGCAGGACCTGGGACTAAAGGTTTTTAAACCTTCTGCCAACTATATATTATTTAAAAGCAGGGAAACCCTTTATGACGAACTGTTAGGGAAAGGGATTCTGATACGGCAGTGCGGCAATTATAACGGTTTAAGTAAGGAATACTACCGGATCGCCGTGAAAAACCACAGGGAAAACGAAATCCTGATTAAGGGAATAGAAAATATCGTAAAGATGATAGAAATATAAAGCCACTCACATCCGGTAATCAAGATGTCAGGCGGTCAAAAGTTGTTATGAAGCCGTAAGGCTGAACGGAAACTATCACATAGGATTATATAACCAGTAAACTAATAACAGAAGATAAGTTTCAGCAAGGAGAAAGGAGGAAATATGGCAAAAGCGATCATGATACAGGGGACCATGTCCAATGTGGGAAAGAGTCTGGTAGCGGCAGGACTTTGCAGGATATTTAAGCAGGACGGGTATAAGGTGGCACCCTTTAAATCCCAGAATATGGCCCTGAATTCCTTTATAACGGAGGAAGGGCTGGAGATGGGGCGTGCCCAGGTGATGCAGGCGGAAGCCTGCGGGATTAAGCCGTCCGTACTTATGAATCCTATACTGCTTAAGCCGACTACCGATGTGGGTTCCCAGGTTATTGTAAACGGTGAAGTCAGGGGCAATATGAAAGCCGCGGATTATTTCAAATACAAAAGGAACTTGGTACCGGATATTATGAATGCCTACCGTAAACTGGAGGAAGACTATGATATTATCGTTATAGAAGGTGCCGGGAGCCCTGCGGAAATCAACTTAAAGAGTGAAGATATCGTCAATATGGGCATGGCAAAGCTTGCCAATGCACCGGTGCTTTTAGTGGGAGATATCGACAGGGGCGGTGTGTTTGCCCAGTTAGCGGGAACCCTGCTGCTTCTTGAGGAAGATGAAAAGGCAAGGGTGAAAGCCACTGTCATTAATAAATTCCGGGGAGATAAATCCATACTGGAGCCGGGACTTGACATGTTAAAGGATATAAGCGGAAAAGAGGTAGCCGGAGTCATACCCTATGTATATCTGGATATTGATGACGAAGACAGCCTGGCGGAACGATTTGACCAAAGTGCCAGGACAGGGGTGGTGGATATTGCGGTCATAAAATTACCCCGTATTTCCAATTTTACCGATTTTAATTCCCTGGAGCATATGGAAGGAGTATCCCTGCGTTATGTTACAAGTGTTTCGGAGTTAAAAGACCCGGACATGATTATTATCCCGGGCACAAAAAGCACCATGCAGGATCTGAACTGGATGCGGCAGAACGGCCTGGAAGCCGCTGTAAAGCAGAAGGCGGCAAGGGGCAGGATAATCCTTGGAATCTGCGGCGGTTATCAGATGCTGGGAGAAAAATTAAGCGATCCATACCATGTGGAAGCTTCCGGCAGTATGGAGGGAATGGGGCTGCTTCCCATCGAAACCGTATTTGAAGAAGAAAAGGTCCGTACCCGGGTGTCAGGCCATATCAACACCATAGGCGGAGAACTTGCTTTATTAAGCGGCACCTGTATTGAGGGCTATGAAATCCATATGGGCGTTTCCAGTGTAACGGAGCAGGGTAAGGGCAGTTACCTGTCCCTTATCTCGGACCGGTTAACAGCAGGAGAGGAAAGGAAAGCAAAAGAGGAAGGAAATAATAAAGCAGACGGGAATAATAAAGCAGACGGGAATTATAAAACAGACGGGAATTATAAAACAGACGGTTATTTTCTGGAAAATGTGCTTGGGACCTATGTCCATGGTATTTTTGACAGTGAAGAATTTCTGGAAGGAATCGTGAAAACCCTCTTTAAACAAAATGGCCTGCCCTATAGCCAGGTCAAATCCGTTGATCTGAAAACCTATAAGGAACTGCAGTATGACAAACTGGCAGATACGGTCCGGAACAACCTGGATATGGAATTAATCTACCGGATTTTGGAAGAGGAAGAGTGAAAGAGAGGTAAGTATGAGACAGGGATTGATACATGTTTACTGCGGAGACGGCAAAGGCAAAACAACAGCCGCCATCGGTCTGGCTGTCCGTGCGGCAGGCAGCGGAATGCAGGTGGTATTGCTCCAGTTTCTGAAAGGAAGGCTGGTAAGTGAGCTGGACAGCCTGGCGCTGATTCCGGGTATTAAAGTAATACGGAATAATAAAGATTACGGTTTTTTTAATAACATGGCGGACCAGGAGAAAGAAGCCATAACCGTACTCCATAATGAAAATTTGCAGAAAGCCGTTAACCTGGTAAAGGAAGGGGAATGTGACCTGCTGATACTGGATGAGATAACTGCGGCATATAAGTACCGGCTGATAGACCGGGAAGTAATTGATGACTTGATCCGAAATAAAATACCGGAACTGGAGCTGGTGCTTACCGGACGGGATCCGGATCCCTTATTTTTGGAAAAGGCGGATTATATATCGGAAATAAAGAAGATCAAACATCCCTATGATAAAAATATAACAGCAAGAAAGGGAATAGAATTATGATTATAAGGTCAGATACCCTGCCACCGGAAGAAATAGAAAAAAGAAGCTTTGAACTCATTGAGACAGAACTGAAAAAAGAACTGGATCCGGAACAAAAACCAATAATAAAGCGGGTGATCCATACAACGGCAGACTTTGATTATGCCGACAATCTGTGTTTTTCCGACGGTGCGGTGAAAAAAGCACTGGAAGCTTTGAAAAACGGAGCCGATATTGTTACGGATACCAACATGGGAAAGGCGGGAATCAATAAAAAATCTCTGGCCAGATTCGGCGGAGAAGTATATTGCTTTATGGCAGACGAGGAGATCGCCGCCCTGTCCAAAGAAAAAGGAATTACAAGGGCTGCCCTTAGTATGGATTCGGCGGCGCAGATAAACAATAAACTTATATTTGCCATTGGCAATGCCCCAACTGCCCTGATAAGGCTCCATGAACTGATCAGTTCCGGTAAAATAAAACCGGAGCTTATCATCGGGGTTCCGGTAGGCTTTGTAAATGTGGTGGAAGCCAAGGAACTGATTATGCAGACGGATATCCCTTATATAGTAGCCAGGGGACGAAAAGGCGGAAGCAATGTGGCTGCAAGTATCTGCAATGCACTGCTGTATATGATTCCCTAGGGTGTGTCTGAAAACTCATTGCACCGTTCTGAACGCCCCACTTTGTGGTATACTGCGTCGTGATTTTGGGAACGTAGACCCGCTACGCCCCCAAAATCGCTCCTTGTCTCCCACAAAGTGGAACATTCAGCCCGGCACAAGCAGTTTTCAGACACACCCTAGTAAAATAAAGCATATAAAATATGCGGGGATAACGGCATTCTTTCTTCTGCCGCTATCCCCGCAAACTGTACACACATTTAAAATAAAATATTCCTCATTCCAGACAAAGGTTCATCGTTTGATTATGCAGGAACCTTTTATTCATTGGATTCGTCCTCTTTTACGGTTTTTGTCTGGTCTAAATATAACTGGATCATCTGTCCTTTAATATAATCCCTGTTTTCATCAGTCAGCCGGCTGTAGTAATTCAACACATTCCATTCATCCTTGCTTATAACCCCGCCGTCTGGACGGTAATCGGAGGATTCCCTTGTTAATTCCAATCTATGACTGATATCATAATCAAACAGGTAATCGATGCTCACATTAAAATAATCCGCCAGCTTTACTATTAAATCCGGGTCCGGAGTGCTGTAATTACGCTCATAATTAGACATGGTAGATTTACTTACCCCAAGAATCTTAGCCAGGTCATTCTGCGGAATATTCTTTTGCAGTCTTAAATTTCGAATCTTTTTTCCTATATCCAAACTAACACACTCCCTTTTATATATAAATAGTATCATAAATAAATATTTTTTACATATGAGTACAAAAATCATGGAAATATTTCAAAAATATTTGACAAATCAAAGAAAAGTGGATATAATATAGAAAAGAGTTGATAGTAACGCAGCCAAAGCGGATATTTATACCTTTGTATATGCTCTTAACCTATTACGCAGCTATGCTGCTATTTCAGCGGAGCCCCGACCTCCACTGAGACAAGGAAGTCTAACATCCGTCTACAAAAGCAGGAGAATTCCTTGACGGACTAAATTACTTCAAACTCAAACTCAACTTTCATATCAATTAATAATGTCATATCCTTTTTCAATAAGGCATAAGGCAGTATGTTTAATGAAAATATACTCCCCTCAATATTTTTTGCGTGTCCTTATGCCTTATTGAAAATCGATATGGCATTATTATTATAAAATCTAATTTAACTATGACCAATCTCTTCTTTCAAGCTTTTTAAGTCTTTCCCAAACAGTCTACCTTAATTCCTTAAACTATTATTAATAAAAAAAATGAGCAATTATGTATGAACGATATAATAATAGAAAATAATAACAATAGACATAGCCTACGTATTCAAACAGGACCGCTAAAAAAGTTCCTTTTAAAAACCAGGAATGAATATATAGGCTTTATAAATTCTGCAAACTAAAACAAGACTTTTCAAAAGTCTTGTCCAAAACATGTATGAATAACCGATTTTATCAATAAAAACCCAATATTCGTACGGAAGTCTCCGCTACAAAAGAAAAAAATACCAGAAATAAATAAGATGTGATATAATGAAAGCGGAACTGAAATTTGCAAGCCCGTTTGCAGGTTCCGTCCGGAGAAGCCTGGGCAGGGTTGCAATTCATACCAAATGGAACAAAGGAAAGGATGATGCCAAATGTTAAATCAAGAAGTTGTAAAATTACTGAATGAACAAATCAACAAAGAATTTTATTCCGCCTATCTTTATATGGATATGGCAAATTACTATGCCGACCAAAGTTTGAACGGATTTGAGAATTGGTTTTTTGTCCAGATGCAGGAGGAAAGAGATCATGCATTGTTATTCCGCCAATACCTGTTAAATAACAGCGAATCCGTTACGCTTGCGGCGATTTCCGCTCCGGATAAAAAGTACGGAAATTTTCGTGATCCCTTAGTGCTTGCCCTAGAACATGAAGAATTTGTAACTGCGTCCATCAACAATATATATGAAGCAGCCTACAAAAATAAGGATCTCAGGACGATGCAGTTCCTGGACTGGTTTATTAAAGAGCAGGGGGAAGAAGAAAAGAATGCGGACGACAATATCAAGAAATATGACTTGTTTGCAGGGGACCCCAAAGGACTTTATATGCTGGACAATGAATTGAAGGCAAGAGTCTATACGGCTCCATCCCTGGTTTTATAATAATAAAGGACAAACGTATGGAGGAAAATTATTCCGGTCAGAAGGTAACTTCCGGATGTGGTGGTCCGATTTTGCAGGAAAAGAGCCCATGTGACAATTTAAAATTTCAAAAAAATTACTTAAAGCGGGAGTGAAAAGCGGACAACTCGCAGCCTCGAACGAGGCTGCTTGGACAATCCATTTTTCACTCCTGTCGTAATTTTCCCTGAATTTAAGTGTTATAAAGAATCCTATTCAATGCAAAAGTCGTTTACAGAACATACTAAGACCGTCATGCACCGGCCGCGCATCAGCGCCAGAGTCTGGCTTATTTCAAGTGGTTATAGATTTCGGTAAATATGGCGGACATACCGTCAAATTCTTCCTGAGGGATTAATTGCCTTTTTGCTGCATATTCACATAAGTAACAGGAGAACGCCGCGAACCGGATGTACTGAATTAAAAGCTCAAACTTCCGGGAATCATAATATTTCTTAATGATATCATAATTATACCGGGTAATTTCAAGGACGTTATCCTCTGCCGTCTTATCCAGTATTATCATTACCTCTTCTATCTGGTCTTTTACGAATAAATCTTTTAAATCCGTATTTAAGTTATTTAATTCTTCCGTCATGGTAAAATCCTTTCCAAAAAAGTTCTTTCTTCATTATAATGGATAGGTTTCAGATAGTCAAATTACATCCGCTTAATTTAGCCTGTCAAGGAAGTCTCACGCCGCCTGTAGGCGTGGGTTAGTCTTATTTAACCTTCATATTGTATTAGAGGCGTGCGTGTTTAAAAAATTATCGCTTTGCCTCTCACAAAGAGGAGCATCCAGCCCGGTACAAGTAGTTTTAAAACACACCTTAGATCAGAAGAAGGAATGCAGATTATGAGAAATTAGTACTAAGCAATGCCGTGGATAAAAAAGCAATGCTTGTAAACAAGCCGAACGGGCTTTTGTAAGGCATTTACACAGGATTTTATGATGTAAAATTATGTTGACAAATAAATTAATTTGTCTAAAATAGTAGTAGATAATATGTTAATTATTACAGGTTATGGGATAAATATGCTCCGGATTCCGGTGTTGTTTCTGGTCCGGATAATCTGGTATTTAATAGTTTAATACGTTTGGAGGGTGTATAGTTGTTTGTAAGGAAATTTATGGTGAATGGTTTTGTATTAAAAATACGATAATAAATTAGGAGATGCTTTCTGGCAGATTAAAAATTTTGCGCATCAAGGTTAGGAGTGGAAAGGAGCTGCATTTATGGATATTACCATGATAATTAGTATTATAATTGCTTTTGCATCGTTAATAACGGCTTTTGTATTGGATGGAGGCCATGTTGATTCACTATTGGAGCCTACGGCGGCAATGATCGTTTTTGGCGGGACATTCGGTGCGGTTGGGGTATCATTTAAATCTTCCGTTCTGGCAAAACTGCCTAAGATAATCGTGATTGCATTTAAAAGGCAGAAACAGGACAGGCAGCAAATTATCGACACATTCTGGAAGGTATCCAACCTGGCAAGAACAAGTGGATTATTATCATTGGAAACCGAAATACAGAATAATACATATGACAGATTTATCGTGGAAGGCCTTCAGCTGGTAATGGATGGTACGGATCCGGAAATAATCAAAAAGACTTTGGAAAATAAGGTTGACAATATGGAGTACCGCCATTCAAAAGGAATTGCCGTGTTTGAGGCCGCAGGCGGGTTTGCGCCTACTATGGGAATTATCGGTACGGTTATGGGGCTGGTACATGTTTTGGGTAATTTAGGCGGGGATGCGAACTCTCTGGGACCCCAGATTGCTATCGCGTTTATAGCCACTCTTTACGGCGTAGGATCTGCCAACCTTTTATGGCTGCCCATTGCCAATAAATTAAAAGAACTGGATACGGACGAAATTGTAACGAAAAATATGATGATGGATGGAATCTTAATGGTACAGGAAGGCGGCAATCCGGCGTTAATCGTAGAAAGGCTGAAAGGGTACTTAGATGATGAAAAAGAAGAAAGAGAAGAAGGAGAACAGTGAAAGATGGCTGTTGACCTACTCGGATTTAATAACCCTACTTATGATATTTTTTGTTATGCTTTATTCAATCAGTAACGTCAGCCAGGCGAAATATGAAGAACTGTCCCAGTCCTTAAGCGAGGCTTTCGGCACTTCCGGAAAGAGTGTTGACGGTTCCATAATACCAAAAGGCGCCGGTTTCCTGGACGGCGGCACCGGGCTTTCATCGGATAATAATCTGGCGGACGGGGAATCAATGACAGAAGGAACCGTGGAGGGCGATACGATCAAGGAAGGCGGCGGTATCAGCAGGGACGATTTCATAGAAATGAGAAGCAGCCTTTATAAGGCGATAAAAGACAGCGATCTCAAAGACAAGCTGCATATAACCATCGAAGAGAAAGGTATGGTTATTTCTCTGCCGAATGATATTTTATTTGACAGCGGGGAAGCGGATGTAAAACCGGAGATGAAACCGGTTCTGGACCAGATTGCAGAATTGCTGAACAGTATTGACAGTCCCATACAGGTGGAGGGATACACGGATAACGTTCCGGTAAATAACAGTAAATATCGTTCCAACTGGCAGTTATCTGCGGAAAGGGCGGCCAATGTAGTTCAATATCTGGTTGATAATTACAAGATAAAACCGGAACGGCTGGTAGCAATCGGATACGGAGAATATAAACCGGTAGCATCCAATGAGACGGCAGAAGGCAGGATGAAGAACAGGCGCATCAGCATAACCCTGCTTTATAACGGAGGACCGGATCAGGTAGAAACTCAATAATATTGTAAACTTATGGGTTTAAGAATTTGAAACATTCTTAAACCCTGTTATTTTTTTTCTTAAGCAGGCACAATAATTTCCATTTAAATGATTTCATTGATAAAAAATAATTGACAAATGGCCTAAATCAGTATAGACTTTATCCATTAAAAGCGTTAAACTTTAATACTTTAAAGCGTTTTTGTGGTGAAGCTTAAAGCAATAACAGTTTATAAGGAGGAAGTTATGAAAAAAGCCAACAAAGTAATACCTGTCATTTTAGCAGCACTCTTAGTAAGTACATCCCTGGCCGGATGCGGTACGAAGGATAGCGGCTCGAAAGGGGATACTTTCCGGATCGGGGTGGACCAGTTAGTAGAACATGCTGCCCTGGATGCGGCTTATCAGGGTTTTGTGGATGCCCTTGAAGAAGCAGGTTATGTAGACGGGGAAAAGATTACGATCGATTATCAGAATGCCCAGGGTGACCAGGCCAATGCCAATACCATTGCCCAGAAACTGGTGAATGATAATGACGACTTGATTTTAGCCATTGCAACTCCGGCTTCACAGGCTGTTGCCAATGCAACAAAAGATATCCCGATTTTAGTAACGGCAGTTACGGACCCTGCGGGTTCCGGTCTGGTTGAATCCAATGAAGCACCCGGCGGCAACGTATCCGGAACTTCTGACTTGACCCCGGTTAAGGAACAGATTGATTTGTTAAAGAAATTAGTTCCGGACGCGAAAAAAATCGCGATCCTCTACTGCTCCAGTGAAGTAAATTCCAAGATCCAGGCCGATATGGCCATAGAAGCCGCTGCGGAACTCGGAATTAAATCGGAAGAGACCACCGTATCCAATACCAATGAAATCCAGCAGGTGGTTGAATCCTTAATCGGAAAAGTGGATGCCATCTATGCTCCTACGGATAATGTAATTGCAAAGGCTATGCCTACCGTTGCACAGGTTGCCAATGACAATAATCTTCCTGTTATCTGCGGTGAAGAAAATATGGTGGAAGCAGGCGGTTTGGCTACATACGGAATTGATTATTATGAACTTGGTAAATTAACGGGAAAACAGGCGGTTAAAATCATTGAAGGAACAGCTACCACAGCAGAAATGCCGATAGAATATCTTTCTAAAGACCAATGCAAGCTGTCAATTAATGAAGAGGTTGCGGCCCAGTTGGGAATTGAAATACCTTCTGATTTAGCAGAAGATAAGGAATAAAATCAGTTATTATAAATAACGGAAAAGCTGTCCCATGGTGGGATTCTTGCATCTGTTTTCCTGCATATACAAGAATTGATACCTGGGACAGTATTCAGGTTTAAGGGAAGGTCAGGTAAAGTAATGGATATAACAGCAATTTTTTTGGCTGCATTAGGTGCGCTGTCACAGGGACTTTTTTGGGCAATATTGGCCATTGGGGTTTATATTGCGTTTCGGATATTAAATTTTGCGGATATGACCAGTGAAGGAAGTTTTGCTTTGGGAGGCAGTGTCAGTGCAATTATGATTGCCGGTCTGGGATGGAATCCTTTTTTTAGCTTATTTATTGCCATAATAGCAGGTATGTTATCCGGAGTTGTAACCGGGCTTTTACATACGAAACTGAAGATACCGGCAATACTCTCCGGTATTCTCTCAATGATTGCTTTATATTCCATAAATTTAAGAGTTATGGGACAGGCAAACACACCCCTTCTTGGAAATAGTACCATAATATCTTCCGTAAAGGCATTGCTGCCCACGGCAAAAGAACTGGGAATAAAAGATTCCCTGCTGCAGACCTTGGTTTCCATTGGCATCGGCATAATATTTTCAATCATAGTGATTGCCGTCCTGTACTGGTTTTTCGGGACGGAAGTGGGGAGTGCAATACGTGCTACCGGTAATAACGAAGCAATGGTAAGGGCCCAGGGGTCCAATACGGATTTGATGAAGATCATCGGTCTGGCTTTAGGCAACGGTTTAATTGCCTTGTCCGGCGGCCTTGTCGCCCAAAGCCAGGGTTATGCGGATGTCGGCATGGGTGTGGGAGCAATCGTAACAGGCCTTGCTTCCATAGTTATCGGGGAAGTCGTATTTCACAGACGCCGTTCCTTTGCCCATAAACTTACTGCTATTATAATCGGTTCCGTCATTTACCGGATTATTATTGCCATAGTATTGCAGATTGGACTGAATACCGATGACCTTAAACTTCTGACGGCTGTACTTGTTGCGGTTGCGCTGTCCGTGCCGGTATTAAAAAAACAAAAAGTAAAAGTACACAAGGAGGGTCAATGATATGCTTACGATAACGAATTTATATAAGACCTTTAATCCGGGTACTATTAATGAAAAAACGGTTTTAAATGGTCTGGAGCTTAAACTGAATCCATCGGACTTTGTTTCCATTATCGGCGGCAACGGAGCCGGCAAATCCACCATGCTGAATATGGTTGCCGGAGTACATTTCCCGGATCAGGGCTCAATCACTTTAGACGGGGTTGATATTACCAAATTGCCGGAATTTAAAAGAGCAAAATATCTGGGAAGGGTTTTTCAGGATCCCATGCTTGGAACCGCTGCGGATATGGAGATAGAAGAAAACCTTGCCCTGGCTTTTCGAAGGGGAAAAAGGCGGGGATTAAGCTGGGGAATTACCAGGGCGGAAAAGGAACAGTATGTGGAACTATTGAAGACCCTGGACTTAGGCCTGGAAACCAGGTTAACCTCCAAAGTCGGCCTCCTTTCCGGCGGCCAGAGACAGGCCCTTACCCTCCTTATGGCAACCCTTAAAAATCCGAAGCTCCTTTTGTTGGATGAGCATACGGCTGCCCTGGATCCTAAAACTGCCGGAAAAGTATTGGAACTGACAGAACAGATTATAGCAAAGAATTCCCTTACCGCCCTTATGGTAACCCACAATATGAAGAATGCCATCCAATATGGAAACCGGTTGATCATGATGCACGAAGGCAGTATTATTTATGATGTTTCCGGCGAAGAAAAGAAGAATCTAAAGGTGAGTGATTTGTTAGCTAGATTTGAGAGTGCCAGCGGCGGGGAATTTGCCAATGACAGAATGATGCTTGCATAATACCTTGCGGTGGCTATGGCTGAGCTGTTACCCAAATTTAACAATTTCTTAAAAGGGTATACCTAAATTTGACATAATGTGCTATAATATGACTCTAAGGTAAATTATAGAAACGAAAACCGTGTTTCTATATTCAGGAAGAGGAATTTCTTCCGATAAGTCATACTATAATGCTTGGAGGATTCAGGGTAATGAGATTTCTAACTATAGATAAAGTCGTACCAGGTTCCCGTTTGGCAAAACCTTTATACGGTGCCCAGGGAGTAATCTTGTTAAGGGAAAATGTTAAATTAACGGAAGCTATCCTAACCCGATTAATAGCACATGGTTATACCGGATTATATATTGAGGATGAAATTTCAGAAGGTATTGTTATCAATGATGTGGTGGATGAAGGGCTTCGGTTAAAAACTGCTTCCCGGTTAGAAACCATTATGAATCAAAACGGCAATATTGCTGAGATGGCTCCCTTAATTTCTGAAATAGTTGACAACATTATTGCAAAAGGCGATGTTGAGCTTAACATGAACCACCTTTGGGGGCATCATGAATACACTTATCTCCACTGTGTGAATGTGGGGATTTTAGCGGTCAGCATCGGTATAAAGCTTAATTTAAACCGGGATAATTTGATTTATCTTGGAACAGCCGGGATTTTACATGATATCGGTAAGAAATATGTACCCATTGAAATACTGGATAAACAAGGCAAATTATCCAATGAGGAATTTGAGCTGATCCATAAACATCCCGAACTGGGATTTGAGATTTTGGCCGATACCCTGGATCTTAACAGTGTTACCAAAGTAGGTGTATTGCAGCATCATGAAAGATTTGACGGTTCCGGTTATCCCAGAGGTTTAAAAGGAAGCGAAATTACCATGTTTGGACGGATCCTGGCCGTTGCCGATACTTATGATGCCATGACTTCGGACCGGGCTTACCGGAATGCCTTTTCTCCCTCGGAAACGGTTGAATATCTCATGGGGACCGGAGATCAGTTATATGATTCCAATATAATTGATGTATTTATCAAATGTGTCACCATTTATCCGGTCGGAACCTGTGTTGAATTAAGTGACGGTACCCAGGGAATCATACTTAAGAATTATCCGGACTGCGTGCTAAGACCTGTAATCCGTAATATACAAACAAAAGAAATCATTGATTTAAAAAACAACACAAATTATTTAAATATATGCATATCAAAAATTTCAATGTAAGAAATAATAGGTTATGAGCATACAGCAACGCGGAATAAAATATCCGCTTTGACTGCTCCTAACATGTTATAACAGATATAAAGACAATATAACAGGTATAAGTATAGTATAAAGATTGCATAAAGATTATTTATTTTGTATAAATTTAGTGTATTGACAAATAATAATCAGACTGTTATCATGAATGGTATCAGCAAGGCGAAGGTGTTCTAAAGGAATGCTTTCGCCCTTTTTCGAATAAAAATAAAAAGGGAGAGACAAGATATGAGTCATTATGCAAAACAAGACATCATTAAAATGGTTGAAGAAGAGGATGTAGAATTTATCAGACTGCAATTTACCGATATATTCGGTAATTTAAAGAATGTTGCGGTAACTACCAGCCAATTGGATAAAGTGTTGGATAACAAATGTATGTTTGATGGCTCTTCCATCGAAGGGTTTGTACGTATCGAGGAATCCGACATGTATTTATATCCGGATTTAGATACATTTGAAATTTTCCCTTGGAGACCGCAGCAGGGTAAAGTCGCAAGATTCATCTGTGACGTATACAGACCGGACGGAACACCTTTTGAAGGCGATCCAAGATATATTTTAAAAAAAGTAGTTAACGAAGCAAAAGAATTAGGTTATACTTTTAATGTGGGCCCGGAATGTGAATTTTTCCTTTTTAATGCGGAAGATAACGGCGAACCTACCAATCATTCCACGGAACGGGGCGGTTATTTTGATGTAGGGCCTTTGGATGCCGGTGAAAATGCCAGACGTGAAATGGTCCTGACCTTGGAAGATATGGGTTTTACGGTGGAAGCCTCCCATCACGAGGTAGCTCCGGCCCAGCATGAAATTGATTTTAAATATGATGATGCCCTAAAAACAGCGGATAATATTATGACCTTCCGGCTGGTGGTAAGAACCATTGCCAAGCGGCATGGCCTTCACGCTACCTTTATGCCCAAACCTAGATTCGGCGTCAATGGTTCCGGTATGCATATCAATATGTCCCTTAGCAAGGACGGAAAGAATATCTTTGATGACCCGGAAGGCAGGTTAGGTTTAAGTGCGGATGCCTATCATTTTATAGCCGGTCTTATGAAACACATGGAAGGTATGGCGGCTGTCACCAATCCTCTTGTCAATTCCTATAAAAGATTAGTACCGGGTTATGAAGCGCCTGTTTATATTGCCTGGTCCGCTACCAACAGAAGTCCGTTAATCCGTATACCTGCACCCAGAGATTTCAATACAAGGGTCGAATTAAGATGCCCGGATCCTGCGGCAAATCCATATCTGGCACTGGCGGTATGCCTTGCAGCCGGTCTTGACGGCATAAAAAATAAGATAACGCCTCCGGATAGTGTTGATGTGAATATCTTTGCTTTATCGGACGAGGAGAAAGCCGCGAAAGGAATTAAAAACCTCCCCGGTAATTTAAAAGAAGCTTTAACAGCCTTTGAAAAGAGTGAACTGATAATGAACGTGCTGGGCGCTCATACGGCAAGTAAGTATCTGGAAGCGAAAAATGCAGAATGGAATCAATACACCCTACAGGTTTCCCAGTGGGAAATAGATCAATACTTACATCGCATATAATGGAAAGTAGCATAGTGGAGCAGGCCGCTAAGTGAAAGAATTCAGAGCGATGGAGGTGATCAGATGTGTTGAGTATTATTATAGCTTTTCCCAAGATAGAAGATGCAATGAGTATTAAGAATGCATTGGTAAGAAACGGTTATGAAGTGAATGCAACCTGCACCACGGGTGCTCAGGTTGTAGGAATAGCAAATGAATTGGATGACGGAATTGTGATATGCGGATACCGTTTCTCTGATATGCATTACAGTGAGTTAAGTAATTATCTTCCGAAAGGGTTTGAAATGCTTTTGATTGCTTCTGCCATGAAATTGGAGGAATGTACAGATAATAACATTGTCTGTCTTAGTATGCCGATAAAAATGCAGGATTTATTGAATACCCTGCAGATGATGACTTATAATTATCAAAAACGAAAGAAAAAAGATAAGGATAAACCAAAACTAAGATCAGAGGCAGATAAAGCTATTATCAGCAAGGCAAAACTTGTTCTAATGGAACGAAACAACATGACTGAAGAGGAAGCACACAGGTACATACAAAAAAACAGTATGGACAGTGGGACGAATATGGTTGAGATGGCAGAAATGATATTAAGTTTAATGTAAAAATTTAAGCTTGTCATAAACTTTCAGACCGTGATTCTGCTTTGCGGGGGTCTATGCTTTAAGGCCCACAGCAGGTTCAGCAATCTGGTTTAGGGCAGGCTTTTATTAACAGGTTATCAGCATATAACAAAGCGGAATGCGAATATCCGCTTTGAATGCCGAAGGGGGCATTCGGCAAAGTGAAAGAAAATTCAGATAGGAAAGGATGCCAAATGATTCTTTCACTTATTTTATTTATGGCAATACTGCAATCGGTTCAACCTCAAAAGTTTCGTGCCTGGGTAATTCTCGGCGCAAAACTTCAGATGCATAAAAATCATGCGCAGAAATGGAGAAAAAAATGAAATTTACCAAAATGCAAGGCTGTGGTAATGATTATGTTTATGTAAATTGTTTTAAGGAAAAAGTGGAAAATCCGTCTGAAACAGCAAAGCTTGTCAGTGACAGGCATTTCGGTATCGGATCCGACGGAATGATTTTGATAAAACCTTCTGAAATTGCGGATTTTACCATGGATATGTACAATGCGGACGGGTCAAGGTCACAGATGTGCGGCAACGGTATCCGGTGTGTGGCAAAATATGCATTTGATTATGGCCTGACGGATAAGGAGCAGATCAGCATAGAAACCGGTGCCGGAATTAAATATCTGGATTTGAAGACAGAGGACCACAAGGTTACTGAGGTTACCGTTGATATGGGAGCTCCCATTACGGAGTCAAAACGGGTACCGGTTTTGAGCGATGAAAAGGAAGTGGTCGCAATGCCTGTTATCGTTACTGATACCGTATATTCAATGACCTGCGTATCCATGGGAAATCCTCATGCCGTTGTTTTTGTGGATGATACCAAAGCGGTTGATATTGAAAAAACCGGACCTTTATTTGAACATCACAGCATGTTTCCGGAGAGGACCAATACGGAATTCATTCATGTTATTGACAGGAATACCGTTGACATGAGAGTGTGGGAACGTGGTGCCGGTGAAACCCTGGCCTGCGGGACAGGCGCCTGTGCCAGTGTATATGCCTGCATATTGAATGGGTTTACGGAGGATGAGGTTACCGTAAGGCTTTTGGGCGGGGAACTTAAAATCCGATACGACAGGGTAAAGAATACTATCTTCATGACAGGGCCGGCAGTTACGGTTTTTGACGGAGAGATAAATTTAAATAAATAAAAAGGAGCGTAATAGCATGTTTAAAATTAATGAAAATTACTTAAAGTTACCCGGAAGTTACCTGTTTTCCGATATCGGAAAAAAAGTAAGGGCTTTTACCGAGGCAAATCCGGATAAAAAAATCATTCGTCTGGGGATTGGGGATGTTACGCTGCCGCTGGCACCGGCAGTTATTGAAGCCCTCCATAAGGCAACCGATGAGATGGGAGTAAAGGAAACTTTTAAAGGCTATGCTCCGGACCTTGGGTATGAATTTTTAAGGAATGCCATAGCGGAGAATGATTATAAAACCAGAGGCGTTGCTATTGCTATTGATGAAATCTTCATCAGTGACGGGGCAAAATGCGATTCCGGCAATATTGGCGATATCTTTGATAACGGCAATAAAATAGCAGTTTGCGACCCGGTTTATCCGGTATATGTAGACAGCAATGCCATGGCCGGCAGGACCGGGGAATATTTACCGGAGCTTGGCAGATGGAGCGATGTAATTTACATGCCCTGTACCGAAGAAACTGATTTTGCACCGGAACTTCCCAGTGAAGAACCGGATATTATCTATTTATGTTTTCCGAATAACCCGACCGGTTCCACTGTTAAGAAAGCGGAATTACAGAAATGGGTTGACTATGCCAACCGGATTGGTGCCGTTATCGTTTATGATGCGGCTTATGAAGCATATATCTCGGAAGAAGATGTACCTCACAGTATTTATGAATGTGAAGGGGCAAAGACCTGTGCCATTGAGCTCAGGAGTTTTTCCAAAAATGCAGGTTTTACCGGTACCCGTTTAGCTTTTACGGTTATCCCGAAGGAATTAAAGTGCGGTGATGTTATGCTGAACAGCTTATGGGCAAGACGTCACGGAACGAAATTCAACGGGGCACCTTATATTATCCAGGCCGCCGGGGCTGCGGTCTATACCGAAGAAGGCAGGAAACAGACAAAGGAACAGATCGCTTATTATATGAATAATGCAAAAGTTATCAGAGAAGGACTGTCTTTAACAGGGTATCAGGTATCCGGCGGTGTCAATGCCCCTTATATTTGGTTAAAGACACCCGGCAGGATGACTTCCTGGGAGTTCTTTGACTATCTGTTAAAGGAAGCTAACGTAGTGGGGACCCCCGGTTCCGGTTTCGGACCTCATGGAGAAGGATACTTCCGTCTCACTGCTTTTGGTACGTATGAAAATACATTGGAAGCCATTGAACGGATTAAGAAGTTATGATATATCCGGCATTTATAAAAAAGGGCAGTATCATCGGGATTACTGCCCCTTCCGACGGAAATAAAAAGGAAACGGATTTTATCCGGCTTGACTCCGGCAAACAGCAGCTGCAGGCAAGGGGTTATGAACTCTTGGAAACAGCCCATGTGAGGAGTAGTGTAAAAGGAAGAAGCACGGACGGGAAAACCCGGGCGGAAGAATTTCTGGAGCTTATAAAAAATGATAAGGTTATGTGGATAGTTTCCGCAAAAGGTGGAGATTATCTTATGGAAATGCTTCTTTTTGTGGATTTTAATAGAATTAAATTAAATCCCGCCTGGATACAGGGGTATTCGGATAATACGGGCATAACCTTTACGGTTACCACCAATTGCGATATGGCAACGGTTTACGGCTGCAACTTTAATGATTTTGGTATGGTGCCGTGGCATAAGGCCATAGAGGACAATCTGGCTCTTTTAGAAGGCAGGGATATCCTCCAGACCAGTTTTGACTTCTATGAAGATGGTTTTTATGACAGGGTAACCGGCCTGGAGGGGTATCAGGCGGATAAAGCTGTCTGCTGGCGGAACATAACAGGGGAAGAGGAATTAAACCTTTCCGGCAGGCTTTTAGGCGGCTGCCTGGATGTGTTATTAAACCTGGCAGGAACAAAGTATGACAATACGGTTAATTTTATAAATCAATATAAAGAAGACGGCATATTGTGGTATCTGGAGAGCTTTTCCCTAAACAGTGAAGCATTGGCAAGAGGGTTGTGGCAGTTAAGGGAAGCCGGGTGGTTTGGGACCGCCAGAGGTTTTCTATTCGGAAGACCGGCATTTTTTGACGGGGAAGCGGAAATCCCCTATGAAGAAGCGGTTTTATCCGTATTGGAGGAACTTAAGGTTCCGGTCATACTGGATGCGGACATCGGTCATAAAGCTCCCCAGATGACCATGATTAACGGAGCCGTGGCTTATCTGTCAAGCAAAGGGGGCAGGGGGACTTTAAGGCTGGAGATGAAGTAAATAAATTTTATTGCAGTTCTGATCCTGCAGGCTGACTGGTAAATAAATTTGTAACTATTCAGTACACCTGAGAAATTCATTAGAATTTCGAGCTGCTTAGCACCAGGATATGCAGCTTCTCGCATATTTTGTATGCATCTCGGTTTGTGAGAACCGCAGTGACTCAACAGTCACCTAAATTTTTTAAATAATCCTTGCCATATAAAAAATTCTGTGTTAATATAAGTCAATAGTGAAAAAAATACACAGTCTGTATGTATTTATATAAATATTAAAAGCAGCTATGAAAGAGACTGACCTGTGTGGATAGCATTGAATGACAGGAATGGCGTGTCACCGACTGAGAGCATGCCTTGGATGATAGATACAGGAAGGAACACTCCGGAGCTCATGGATCGAAGGGATAAAGCCCAGAAGGCGGAATCTGCAGTAGGTTTATGCGTGGCACGCGTTAAGTGTAAGAGCGGAAAGTCCCAGGACTTTCAATGCGGGTGGTACCGCGGGAATAATTAACTCAGAATCCCGTCCCGGACACATATGAATTTAAATCATATGTGTCCGGGACTTTTTTTATCTGAAAGTTCGTCCTATGTGATAAAAACGCTCCGCTTGGATCACATTACGGTGAATTGGAATTACATTGCTGATGCAACTTGCCGCAGGATGTACTTGCCGCAGGATGTGCATGAACACGCAAAAGGATAATATCTTTGGAAAATCTATCAAAGTAGTGGCAGCATGTCAGCACCAGATTCCGGTAACTGTATCTGGTTTTATTAACAAGACGACCGCAGCAGGCGGGAAGTTTAAAAAACGGTATTCGAACTGATAACAATTTAGTACGAGGAGGCACTAATATGGATTTTGTAAATGGCTTAAAACGAAAAGATACGGTAGAAATCAGGGATATATTAACCGGCGGTTTAAATGGGAAGGAGATTAAAATCAGGGGAGCTGTCCATACCATTCGTGATATGAGTGAATTCTCCTTTGTCGTATTAAGAAAATACGAAGGCTTGGTTCAGTGTGTATATGAAGACGGAAAAATTCCGGATTTTAATATTAAAAATTTGAGGGAAGAATCAACAGTAGAAATTAAAGGTATTGTGGCTTTAGAGGAACGTGCACCGGGCGGCTTTGAAATTCGTATTACCGGTATCCGTGTATTATCGGAGCCGGCACCGGATACCGCCATGCCGATTCCCGTAAGCAAATGGAAGTTAAACACTTCCCTGGAAACCAAATTGTCCTTAAGACCCATCTCTTTAAGAAATGTCAGGGAAAGGGCCATCTTTAAAATTCAGGAAGGTATTGCAAGAGGATTCCGTGATTTTATGTTTCTGCAGAATTTTACCGAAATCCGGACACCGAAAATCGTAGCCGGCAATGCGGAAGGCGGAGCCAATGTATTTAAGCTGGAATACTTCGGGAAGAAGGCTTTTCTGGCACAAAGCCCCCAGTTCTACAAACAGACCATGGTTGGTGTCTATGACAGGGTTTTTGAAGTTGCCCCGGTTTTCCGTGCCGAAAAGCATAACACCACAAGGCATTTAAATGAATATACCAGCCTTGATTTTGAGATGGGTTACATTGACGGATTTGAAGATATTATGGAAATGGAAGCGGCCATGTTAAAATATACCTTCCAGTTCCTGGCGGAAGAATATGCAAAAGAGGTTAAGCTTTTAGGGATAGTGTTTCCGGATATGTTAAGTTTTCCGGCTGTCCGTTTTGATGAAGCCAAGAGGCTGGTATCGGAGAAATATGACCGTAAGATCCGGAATCCCTATGACCTGGAACCGGAGGAAGAAATCTTAATCGGCAGGTATTTTAAAGAAGAATACAACAGTGATTTTGTATTTGTAACTCATTATCCTTCTAAGAAAAGACCGTTTTACGCCATGGATGACCCGGCTGATTCCAAATTTACCTTAAGCTTTGATTTACTCTTTAAAGGTATGGAAATAACAACGGGCGGACAGAGGATCCATTCTTATGAGGAACAGACGGCTAAGATGATTGCAAGGGGTATGGATCCAGACGATTTCACTAATTTCCTGATGATCCATAAACACGGAATGCCGCCCCACGGAGGTCTTGGCATCGGTTTGGAGAGACTCACCATGCGATTACTGGATGAACAGAATGTAAGGGAGACCACACTCTTTCCAAGGGATGTATCACGGTTGGAGCCTTAGGATTGCCTTTCCTTCGCAGCACTCAGACGGTCTGCTAAAACACACACATAGAATATCACGAAAATGGATGATATTTTTTGACAGACATATAAAATACCACAAAAACAGTTTATTGGATGAATGCATTAAAAAAATAAAATAATGAATACAATAAAAAGGATATTAGAGCAATTTAAAAAGAATATCAAAAAACAGAATGTTAGTGTAAAGATATCGGATTGAAAGGAAGGAGTATTATTATGGCGATTACGGATGAGACCATTGATTATGTTGCGGCTCTTGCCAAGCTGGAGTTAAGCGGGGATGAGAAAGAAAAGGCTAAAAAGGATCTGGGCAGTATTTTGGCTTACATGGATACCATGAATGAGCTGGACACGGATCATATTGAACCCATGTCCCATGTTTTTCCGATCCGCAATGTGTTTCGTGAAGACGTGGTTATAAATGAACCGAACAGGGATAATTTATTGAGCAATGCTCCGGCAAGCAAGGACGGATGCTTTATGGTTCCTAAGACAGTGGAATAGGTGCAGATGTGCATTTAAAAGGATTGATTTATTACGGATGATTTCAGAAAGCCTGATTGTCCAGAAAAGAGGTTGAAATGGATATAACCACATTATCCGCCCTGGAATTGGGCAGGAAAATTAAAGATAAAGAAATAACAGTTGTGGAAGCGGCCCAAGCACAGTTAGATAAAATAAAAGCAGCGGATGGCTCCTATCATTGTTATATTACCGTTTTGGAAAAGGAAGCCCTGGTCCGGGCGGGAGAAGTACAGAAACTGATTGACGCAGGAGAATTTAAGGATTCACCTTTAGCGGGAGTACCCGTTGCCATAAAGGATAATATCTGTACCAAAGGGGTAAAAACCACCTGCGGTTCAAAAATATTGTATAATTTCATACCGCCCTATAATGCGACCGTTATTGAAAAACTGGAAAATGCAGGCGCGGTCATAATCGGAAAAACCAATATGGATGAATTTGCCATGGGCAGCACAACCGAGACCTCCTTTTTCGGGGTTACCAGTAATCCCAGAAACACGGATCACGTACCGGGTGGTTCCAGCGGCGGTTCTGCGGCAGCCGTTGCAGCAAACGAAGCTTTTTATGCCCTGGGTTCCGACACAGGCGGTTCTATCCGCCAGCCAAGTGCATTCTGCGGTGTAACCGGGATCAAGCCTACTTATGGTACCGTGTCAAGATATGGCTTAGTGGCCTATGCTTCCTCCCTGGATCAGATAGGGCCTATAGCGAGAAACGTATCAGACTGTGCCGTTGTTTTGGATATTATATCCGGGCATGACGGGAAGGATTCTACTTCCGTAACCCAGGAAGTCTATCAATATACGCAGGCACTAAAAGACGATGTAAAGGGTATGAGAATCGGTATTCCAAAGGGCTATTTAGGTGCCGGACTGGATGAAGAGATCAAAAAAGGTATTCTGGCAGCCGCCGAGAGTTTTAGGAAAAAAGGTGCAATCGTGGAAGAATTCGACCTGGATGCGGTGGATTATGCGATCCCGGCTTATTATGTCATTGCATCGGCGGAAGCCAGTTCCAACCTTTCCAGGTATGACGGGGTAAAATACGGATACCGTACCGGGGATTTTGAAGGCCTTCAGGATGTATATAAAAAGAGCAGAAGTGAAGGTTTTGGCAATGAAGTAAAGCGCAGAATGATGATCGGTGCCTTTGTATTAAGTTCCGGTTATTATGACGCTTATTATAATAAAGCCTTAAAAGTCAAGGCTATCATTAAAGAAGGATTTGATAAGGCTTTCGAGAAATATGATGTGCTCCTTGGGCCTACCGCTCCCTCCACAGCCCCTGGAATTGGTGAAAGTTTATCGGATCCGTTAAAAATGTATCTGGGAGATATTTATACCGTTTCCGTTAACCTGGCCGGCCTGCCTGCGATCAGTTTACCCTGCGGTACCGATTCCAAAGGGCTGCCAATCGGAATGCAGTTAATCGGAAGACACTTCGGTGAAAAGGATATCATCCGAGCGGCTTATAGTTTTGAGCAGTCACAGAAAATCTGAGTTTAACATACGCGTCACAGGAAAGTTCGGCCTATGAGACAAAAAATCTCCGGGGGATGCGCACGAATGCAAAAGGTAGATGTCACTGCATTCGGCACACAAAGCGGTCAAGTCTCTCATGAGTGAGGGAATGCCCTCGAGAGGGTAAGGGGAGTTGCTGCGGACTTGTCCGCTTTGTTCTGTATAAATTGTTATAATTCAGCCGTAAGGCTGAACTGTAACAAAAACTGCAAAGCAGTTTACCTGGTAATTATAATAGAGCCAGAAGGGCCGGGATGCTGCGTACGGCATCGTGCCGGTAAGGCTGAAAGAAAATATTAATTAAGAAAGGAATGCCACGTATTGATTCTTTCGGCTTTTTATATGTGGCTGTATCGCAGGTGTGCCTGTGATATGTGCGGGTGTAATTATGAAATCATATGAAACTGTCATTGGTTTGGAAGTACATGTGGAATTAGCTACGGAAACGAAGATTTTCTGCGGCTGTACCACGCAGTTCGGCGGTGAACCGAATACCCATTGCTGTCCGGTTTGTACGGGGATGCCGGGTACACTTCCGGTCTTAAATAAAAAGGTTGTTGAATTTGCCATGGCTGCAGGTCTGGCAACCAACTGTACCATAACACAGAACTGTAAATTCGACCGTAAAAATTACTTTTATCCGGATCTTCCCAAAGCTTATCAGGTTTCCCAGCTTTATCTTCCCATTTGCCGTAACGGCGGAATTGAGATTGAAGCAGGGGACGTGAAAAAGGTGGTTGGTATCCATGAGATCCACATGGAGGAAGATGCGGGCAAATTAGTACATGATCCCTGGGAAGATTGTACCCTGGTGGATTATAACCGCTGTGGGGTCCCGCTGATAGAAATAGTAAGTGAGCCGGATATGAGGTCTGCGGACGAAGTAATAGCTTATCTGGAGAAATTAAAACTGATTCTCCAGTATCTTGGGGTTTCTGACTGTAAGATGCAGGAAGGGTCCCTCCGTGCTGATATTAACCTTTCCGTCCGGGAAGTTGGGGCAAAGGAATTTGGTACCCGTACCGAGATGAAAAATATGAATTCCTTTAAAGCAATTGCAAGGGCCATAGAGGGAGAAAGAAAAAGACAGATTGAACTGCTGGAATACGGTAAGGTAGTTATTCAGGAAACCAGACGCTGGGATGACAATAAGGATACCAGTTTTGCCATGCGTTCCAAGGAAGATGCCCAGGACTACCGTTATTTCCCCGAACCGGATTTAGTACCGATTGAAATCAGCGACGAATGGTTGGCTGAGATTAAGAGCCGGCAGCCGGAACTCCGTGATGCGAAAATGCTGCGGTATGAAACGGAATATGATATCCCTGTTTATGATGCAGGTATTATTACAGGTTCCAAGAGGCTGGCCGATATTTTTGAAGAGACCGTTGCCCTGTGCGGTAAACCGAAGGAAGTTTCCAACTGGTTAATGGTGGAAACCATGCGGCTTTTAAAAGAAGGAGAAATGGAACCGGAAAATATCGTATTCAGTGCCGGGAATTTAGCAGGCTTGATCGGACTGATCGGTGACGGCAAAATCAACAGGACCGTAGCCAAAGAAGTATTCGAGGAAGTATTTAAATCAGACATTGATCCGGTGAAGTACGTAAAAGAGCGTGGTTTATCCATGGTAAGCGATGAAGGTGTTTTAAGGTCAACCATAGAGAAAATCATAGCTGCAAACCAGGCTTCCGTAGATGATTACCGGAGTGGAAAAGAAAAGGCCCTTGGATTTTTAGTAGGCCAGACCATGAAGGAAATGAAGGGTAAAGCAGATCCCGGTATGATCAACCGCATTTTAAAGGAACTCCTGTAAATAATAACTGCTTATTATTGCTTTATACCAATGTTTAGGATATAATGAAAGCGGAATGAGGATAATGCTAACAAGTTAGCATAGCAAGCTTGTTTGTAATTTCGATTGAAGCAACAAGATCAGGAACATGATTTTGTTCATGATATAAGGAAAGCGGAATAAGGAGTTTGCAAGCCTGCTTGCAGATCCGATTGAAGCAACATATTTCAACGTATTCATTTCGCAAATGACAGAGGCAGACAATATATGGTAATCTTGGAGGGTTTTAGGATGGACGAAAAAAGACGCAGCAAACGATTACAGGTGGATTTAAATCTGAATATTTCCAGTCTGTTTAAGCAGGACAATATCCGGGTTGACAATATCGATGCCCCAATCGAAGTAATTAATATATCCAAGGACGGGATTGGTTTCAAATCTAAAAGTATCCTGCCGGTCGATTACTATTTCAATGCGAAAATACAATTAGGAAGTGAAGATTCCAGCCTTTACTGTGTGGTGAAGATTATCAGACAGGAAGCGGAAGCGGGCGGCGGGATATTTATGTATGGTGCTGAATTTGTTGGGATGCCGTCCGTATTGGAGTATATTTTTGATGAATTTGAGGAACGTTGTTTAAACTGAGGCTGGTGTACCGACAAGTTGATGTCTATACCCAATCGTTTCCTATGAAGATGAAAAGCATGATACAAAAGGATAATTTTTGTGTCATGCTTTTTTATATAACCGGCCATCACAGACCGGAATATCAGGCATTTTAGGCTGATACAGAGGATGAATTGAACTTAAAAGGTAATTTTAAGGAATAACACAAAATTAATGCAGATTTAACAGATTAATTTTGTTATAATTAATATAAAAAGTTTATACAATGCATTTTATTTGTTCAAAAATTAAAATCACTTGACAAAACAAAAAACATATGTTAGTGTAAATCTATAAAATTTAAAAACTTAAGTGGAAAATTTTATACATAATCAGGATTGTTACTGGTAATGCCAGGCAAAACCAACCGTTAGGAACATGCAATGTTCTGTAGATGGGTTGGTTTTTTTTTATCTCATGAGAAAGTTCATCCAATGGGAAAAAACGCTCTGCTTTTGATTACATTGCGGCGGATTGGAATTATATTGCTGACGCAGCCCGCAGCAGGCACAAGCGTATACCTTTAACATACGTTTTGTTCTTATATTTTAGGAGATGCATATGATAATTGACAAAATCATTAATAATAATATTGTAAGCTCCTTTGATGACAAAGGTATAGAAGTTGTGGTTATGGGACGGGGGTTGGGATTTAAATGTAAACCAGGCCAGAAGATAGACGATACTAAAATTGAAAAGGTTTTCCGCATGGAAAGCGGTGAAGAACTGGAACGCCTTCGGTCCGTCCTTGCGGAAATACCGCTGGAGAATATCCAGGTCTGCAATGAAATTATAGCTTATGCCGGAACTGTTATTACAAACAAGCTGAGTAGGAATATTTATATTACACTTACCGATCATATAAACTTTGCAATTGCAAGACAGCGTGAAGGATTTCATTTTACCAATGCCCTGCAATGGGAAATTAAAAAGTTTTATCATCAGGAATATATGGTTGGCTTAAAGGCAGTGAAACTGATTAAAGAAAAGACAGGAGTTGATTTAGGAGAAGATGAGGCTGCTTCCATTGCCTTGCATTTTGTGAATGCGGAACTGGGCACGGAGATGCCGAATGCCATTGATATTACAAAGTTAATCCAGAATGTATTAAAAATCATTACTTACCATTTTCAGATTAATATCATTGAAGATACTTTAAATTATGAAAGGCTTATCACCCATTTGAAATTCTTTTCCCAGAGGGTTGTAACGAATAAATACAACCATGGGGATGAGGAAGAATTTCATAAGTTGATTAAAATGCAGTATCCGGTTGCGTATGAATGTACTAAGAAGATTAGGGCTTATGTGGAAAAAGAATATAAAGTTCCCCTTCCTGACGAAGAAATGATATATCTTACTATTCATATAACCAGGATAGTAAAAGATTATAGTGGAAAATGATTCGCAACAGAAGAATAAAATGGATTGTTACTGGTAAAGCAGGCAAAACCTAAGCGATACAAACTTAAAATGTTTGCGCTTAGGTTTTTTTATTCCGGTACTATATTGCTCCGTAGTAATAAGAAAAAAATTTATCATAATAAAAAGGAGAAATCATATATGGCTAGTAAATATGATGGTTTAGCAAGAATTATTATTCAAAATGTAGGCGGGAAGTCGAATGTCCTTAGTTTAACCCACTGTATAACAAGACTCCGTTTCAAATTAAAGGATGAGAGTAAGGTAAACACCGAGGTATTAAAAAACACCGACGGAATTGTAACCGTAATTCAAAGCGGCGGGCAATATCAGGTAGTTATCGGAAATCACGTACCTGATGTATACGCGGTAGTTAATGAAATCGGTAGGTTTGGTGCGTTAAACGAAGCTCCGGCCGTTGGGACCAAAGAAAAATTGAGTCCGGGAGCTGCCTTGATCGATGTTATCTCAGGAGTATTTGCCCCTACCCTGGGTGTTTTGGCGGCAACTGGTATGATTAAAGGACTATTGGCATTATTTGTTTATTTAAATATTATTTCAGCGGATGGAGGAACCTATCAGTTATTATATGCGGTGGCAGACGGTTTCTTCCACTACCTGCCGATTCTGCTTGGATTCACGGCAGCCAAGAAGTTCAATGTAAACCAGTTTACCGGTATGGCGCTTGGTGCAGCACTGCTTTATGTGGATGATGTGTTTGCCTTATCCAGTGCAGAGCCTATTTCAACGATTTTTGCGGGCAGTTCTTTTGCAACGAATGTATATACTACTTTTCTGGGAATTCCGGTATTGTTGCCGTCAAGCGGATATGCTTCTTCTGTAATACCGATTATTTTAGCGGTATATGTTGCAGGTAAAGTAGAAACCTTCTGGAAGAAGATCATTCCCGATGTAGTTAAGGTTTTCCTGGTACCGATGTTAACCTTAACTATCTGTACTCCTTTGACTTTTATAGTTGTCGGTCCCATAGCGTCTTTCCTGACTTCATTAATCGGTCTTGTTATGTCGGCAATATTTGGTTTAAGCCCGTTGATAGCCGGTTTAGTATTAGGTGCTTTCTGGCAGGTGCTGGTAATCTTTGGCCTGCACTGGAGCGTGGTTCCGATTGCAATGGTTAATTATTCAAGTCTTGGGCATGACTTTGTACTATCTCCTACCTTTGCAGCATCCTTTGCACAAACGGCGGTTGTATTAGCAATATTTTTAAAAACAAAGGACCAGAAGACAAAAGCACTTAGTATTCCGGCATTTATTTCCGGCATCTTTGGTGTAACCGAACCGGCTATTTATGGTATTTCATTACCAAAGAAAAAACCATTTTTAATTTCCTGCGTTGCGGCAGCGGTCGGAGGCGCCATTATAGGGGGAGCCGGCGTTAACTCCTATATGATGGGCGGATTGGGTGTATTTGGAATTACGAACTACATAAATAATGAAACAAAAGATATTTCCAGTATGGTTTGGGCTCTCATCGGTGTGGCGGTTGCCATAGTGATTGCTTTTATTGCAACAATGATAACCTATAAAGATGAAGCTCCAAAAACCGCTGTAAAAGATACCGAAAAACCGGGGTTCTCCGCAGCGGGGGGGACGATCTTAAGTCCGTTAAAGGGTGAAGTAAAAGAATTAAGCGAATTAAAGGATCAGGCATTTTCCAGCGGGGTTTTAGGAAATGGTGTGGCTATCCTGCCGGTGGAAGGAAAATTAATTTCCCCTGTAGACGGAGAAATCATGACTTTTTTCCCGACGGGACATGCAATCGGATTAAAATCGGATTTTGGTGCGGAAATACTCATTCATATTGGTATGGACACCGTTAAGTTAGAAGGTAAATACTTTACGAAAAAAGCAGAGCAAGGGGATAAAGTCACAAGAGGACAGGTACTTCTTGAATTTGATATAGCTGCCATTAAGGCAGCCGGATATTCCGTTCTTACTCCAGTTGTTGTTACCAATCAGGAAAATTATGTGGATGTAATTTATGAAACAGAAAAAAATGTGGATTATGGACAAGAATTGATTACTTTGTTATAGTTTATTTAACCTGTCAAGGAAGTCCTCTGCTTCTTAAGCGGGAGGGGCTTACTTATATCAGTGTAATACTTTAATCCCAGACAAACCGGGATACCCACGAAAGGAGAATATTATGTCAGTATTAAGAAAAGATTTTTTATGGGGCGGCGCAACTGCTGCCAATCAATTTGAAGGTGCATGGAATGCTGACGGAAAAGGTGCTTCCTGCTCCGATATGTGCACCAATGGCTCTCATACTACGCCGAAGAGAATAACACGCGCTATTGAAGAAGGAACATTATATCCAAGTCATGAAGCAATTGATTTTTACCATCATTACAAAGAAGATATAGCACTTTTTGCAGAAATGGGATTTAAGGTATTCCGTCTTTCCGTGAATTGGACACGTATTTTCCCGACAGGCATGGAAAAAGAACCAAATGAAGCCGGATTGGTTTTTTATGATTCGGTATTTGACGAATGCAGAAAATATAATATTGAACCTCTGGTTACCATTTCCCACTATGAACTTCCCTTTGCCCTGACGGAAAAGTATAACGGATGGGTAGCCAGAGAGTGCATTGATTTGTATGTAAGATATGCAACCTGCCTTTTTAACCGTTATAAGGATAAGGTAAAATATTGGCTGACCTTTAATGAAATTAACTGTGGTACAATGCCCATGGGCAATTTTTTATCCCTTGGAATTTTAAATGAAGGTACAACAGATTTTACGAATCAGGCCGATATCCCGGCTCTTCGTTTCCAGGGTCTTCATCATCAGTTTGTGGCAAGTGCCTTAGCCGTTAAAGCAGGCCATGAAATCAATCCGGATTTTAAAATCGGCTGCATGATTGCATATATGTTGAATTATCCATACAGCTGTAATCCCAAAGACGTACTTTTGGCACAGCAAAGGAATCAACTGTCAAATGATCTCTGCGGTGATGTGCAGGTAAGAGGAGAATACCCCTCCTTTGCAAAGCGTTATTTCGAAGATAACAATATTAAAATTATAATGGAACCGGAAGATGCACGGATCTTGAAAGATGGCTGTGTAGATTATTACACGTTCAGTTATTATATGTCCTCCTGTGTCAGTGAAGATCCGAAAATCGATAAAGTTAGCGGAAATCTATTGGGCGGAGTAAAAAATCCATATCTGGAAGCAAGTGACTGGGGCTGGCAGATTGACCCCATCGGACTTCGGGTTGCCTTAAATGAGTTATATGGTCGTTACCGGATTCCACTTATGGTGGTAGAAAACGGACTGGGTGCTTATGATAAAATTGAAGCCGACGGATCCATTCAGGATGATTACCGGATTAACTACTTAAGAAGCCATATAGAACAAATGAAGGAAGCGGTAAAGGATGGAGTGGATTTATTGGGTTATACCCCATGGGGCTGTATCGACCTGGTCAGTGCCTCAACAGGTGAAATGGCAAAACGTTATGGATTTATCTATGTGGATAAATATGATGATGGGACCGGCGATCTGTCCAGAAGGAAAAAGAAATCTTTTGACTGGTACAAAAAGGTTATTGCTGGCAACGGTGAGGATTTAGCATAAATATAATGACTTAATTTTATTGGTAAGTCTGCTGTTACTTTATAAATTTCATATAGTACCTGTAGTACCTGATAGAGAAGAAAAATGCCTCGCAATGTATTATATGCCGATTGCGGGGCATTTTAAGAAAAAAGACCGGGAAGCCTTCTAATATAAAAATTGAAAATGAAACCGATCAACAGCCTTGGTTTTACAACAGAAAAATTGATGTGAGTCCTGGTTATTAAGTAGAAAGATTAAGTTCAGGCAAATAAGTTCAGGCAAATAAGTTCAGGCAAAATAAGTTCAAGCAAATAAATTCAGGCGCGCAGATCAAAATTATATCTCGTAACGGAAGCTGGCTGGGGATCTTCTTTCAGGAAATCATCCACTATATTTACGGCTTTTTCCCGCTTAAGTATTTCCGTATTTAAGGTATACCCTTTTTCGGTCAGAATTTCTTCCAATTTATTAATGTGGGAACCGATGAGTTCCATGACATCCGGTGTATCCAAATAAAATCTGCTGACCAAATGCTTCTCATGTAAATCCAGAAAAACATCCAAAGGTCCCAGGTGTTCCATATCCAGGTGAAGTAATACGCTGATTCCTTCCTCAGCAGTCCTGCCGGGTTTCTTCCTGGAATAAACGTATAATTCACTGTTGGCAAACTGGTTTCTGAGTTTAAGGGGGAGCTGGAAATAGGTAAAAAACTGATTAAGGTCATTCATAAAGCTTATATTTTCGTGAAGCTGGCTAACCTGACCCGGAATATTGGTGTTACCAGGTAAAGACTGCTCCATGTATTCTTTCAGTCCGTTAATCTGGTGTAGTAAACTTTCAAAATGACGGTTCACGTCTTCGTTTCCGGTTAAGGTTTTCGGGTCCATGGTCCATTTATTCAGCAGGTCGTCTTTTATTAACAGTTTAAACTCTTTCGAGGATAACAAAGTTTTGGCGGAGGCTTCATCCGCCTTATTCAGGTTATCCTGGACCCAGTTTAAAATCTCCTCTGAAGACAGGTTCCCTGCCATTATCCGGTTTTTCAGTTCCGGAAAGCTTTCGCTGCCGGAAGAAAGCGGCGAGTTACCGGAATGATAAAATGAATCCAGTACATTAACCAGATTTATTCTGTCTTGTAAGTTCAGATATAACCCGGTTTCCCTGCCTGCCTGCAGGAATTCTTCATTAGCGGAAAGAATGGCTCCTGCCGCAGGTGAATTGGCTAATGCAGCCTTCATTTCAGAGGACAGGGAAGCTGACACGGGATCATTGAGCAGTCTTGTTAAGGTCTGTGCGGCTTCTCCTAAGTCAGCGCTTCCCTCGGAAAGGGCTGACAGGAATTTCTGGTTTAGCAGGGATTCCGTTATGGAATCGGATTTCAGAATTTGAACCAGTTCCAGGGCGTCTGCCTGCGACAGAAAGCTGCCGGTGGCCAGGCGGATAACATTGCCGTCTGTGCCACCTGCTGCAAATGAACTTACATCAGTCAAATTTGAAACAGGCAGATCTGTCATTAATGGATCAGGTGTTTTAATATCCGCCGGGTTTGGAGAGGTACCGGCTGCGGCATCTCCGCTGCGGTTTAACAAAAGATTCAGGAATCGGGTGCTTCTCGTCAGATATTCCGGGTAAGCCACATCCCCGGAAGGTGTAAAGAAATCTGCAATGGAATCCGCCAGTGTTCCTATATTATTCAGAATACTGTGTTCTGAGTTCTGATAAGCCGTAAACTGGCTGATATTAGCTTCATTTACCGGTAAATGATACTTATTCATAAGTACCAGGGTTTGAACAGATGTTTCCTTATGTAATACCGACTGTTTAATTAACAGGGAGATGGTTTTTTTATCAATGGACATCTGCTGGTTCAATAATTCCCTTACGATACTCATGTTATGGCTGTTCTTTCCGAAGCCGGCAGCCTCTAACGCTTTTTCTGCGGTATTTTCCCCGGAAGTAAAATCCGTATTGGAAATGATTTTTAAGGTCAGACTTTTTAAGGATACATCTTCCACCCGGAAAACAACCTTATCGCCGATGGCGAGATTCTTGGAATCCTCCAGTTTACCGGACAGAACCCTGCCGTCTTCCAATTTAACGCTGACCTCATTGCTTCTGAGATCTGTTATTTCTCCGCGGATAAGCTGACCTTTTTCTAAACCGGCGGTTGAATTCGCCGGTTGGGAAGAACCGGGGTTCACGGACGAAGTAGGGGCAGGATTTTTTGACTGCTGTATGCCCGTATTGGATTGTGAGATATTATTGCTTAACATAACAGGACCTCCGGTTTTCATAATGTATAAAATAAATCATTAGTTTTTATCATTGGGCAGCAAGAAGACTCCTTCCTCTGAGGTGGGAGATGAGTTGCTGTCTACAAAGATACTCCCTTGACTCTCCATACATCTCTCTACCCTTACTTAACAGCATAAAAGAACTTATGTTCGGAACATTTGGTTGTGCATGTTGTCTGTACATGATATAATATACCTGTAGGAATGGAGGCGAATCAAACGGGGGCAGTTCCTTTCCGAGGCAGGGCTAACAATAAATGCAGACATCAATGAGAGCCTAAATATCTTAAGAAGATACCTTGCTACAAAGATATTCAAACATGTATTCCCAGACTGATAACATCAGCGAGGGATAAGGGTGTGTGGACAACCCAGTGAAGTTAAGGGTTGCCTGGCTCAGCAGCCAGATGGAAACTTAAATACAGCTACTTCACAGAAACCCCCACTTCAAATCGTAGATTAAGTGGTGGGTAATTCACTTGAATATAGATTATTGTTTTGTTTAATTATATCGGTAAAAAGGCGGTTTGTCTTAATCGTTTTATTTAACTGCATAAAATTAACAGTGAATGCCAGCCTCGTCAGAGGCGCCGAGTTGTCCGCTTTTCACTCCCGCTTTAAGTAATTTCCCGAAGTTTAGTATGGCTAAGGGGGCTTTCCCTGCAAAATCGGGCAACTACATCCGGAAGTCGCCTCCTAGCTGGAACAATCTCCCTTTGTGCATTGTTCAGATTGAAAATAATGAAGTTTACCTTACAGAGGCTGGTTCAGTTTGCGTGCGAATTGACATTATTTGCATTTTTATATACAATGAATGTTACATAAAAACCCAAACGCAGGGACTGATGAAAAAAACGGATAAGCTGCATAGGGGTTTTAAATTAATTTTTAACTACTCGGAGGTAAGAAGATGCCTGATTTTATTTCGCTGAATCAATTGGAAGACAACCTGGATTTCTTTCATAAAATGTACGATTCCGTTCGGCTGGTTGATCCGGTGTATAAAAAAGTAATAGATTACCGTAATTCACAGGTACAACATACAAAGGAACTGTGCTACAACTATTGGGGAAATGGGAAGATTTGCGACAACTGTATTTCCATCCGGGCCTACCAGGAAAATAAAAGCTTTATAAAACTTGAGAAAAGCGAAGAAGCTATTTTAATGGTGACATCCCTTCCGATTTTAAATGCGGATCGCCCTGTTGTTCTTGAACTGTTAAAAGACGCTACGGACAGCATGCTGATGGGGTCAGGAGATTACAATGTCGGTGAAGTGCTGCACCGTGTCATAAAAGAGATGAGTGATATGGTAATCAGAGATCCCCTGACTTCCCTTTATAACCGCCGTTTTATCTACGACCGTCTGCCTGTGGATATTGTAAAAGCTACGTTAAACCAGCTGCCCCTGTCGGTGTGCTTTATCGATCTGGACAATTTTAAGACTCTTAATGATACTTATGGACATGAAACGGGAGATCAGGCCATACAGGCTGTCAGCGCTGTCTTCAAGGAGCTGATCCGTTCGGAAAATGACTGGCCGGCAAGGTATGGAGGGGATGAATTCCTGCTTTGTTTCAATAATACCGATGAGGAGCAGGCACACAGGATTATGGAAAGGATACAGGACCGTATTGGCAAACTGTCATTTACTGCCCGGGGAGAATTCGTTTCCCTCTCCATTTCCGCAGGCATTGTAACTATGACGGATGTACCGATGACAGCAGAAGAAATAATCCGGTCAGCGGATCAGCGGATGTTTGAGGCAAAGAAGAATAAGAAAAAGTATACAGACTGAGGTGAAGTGCTGACAACAGCGGAGATTAATGTCCTGGCAGTCTGATGGGAAGTATTGCTGTTTTGTATAATTGTACTGTATATTATTTTACCAGCTTCCGGTACAGAAATTTCTCTAAGGGAAAGTATCAATCATAGGTATATATCGAACGTAGGTACTGCCAACTTTATTAAATTACGAAATTCAATAGAAAAACTTTATTTTATTAATTATTTTATAAAAAAAACTTGCATTATTAAGTATTCTATAATATAATGATTTGAGAACGAAGGCGTTCTTGAGTACTTTAAAAATACTCAGGAACGTCTTTTTTTGTCTACCATTTTTTGGCAATATTACAATGATATCCAATTATTTGTATTATTATACATTTGATTTAATCCAATAAATAAGAAAAGAGGCGTGCTAATGAACAAACATAGTTTAGAAGAAACGAAGCGTGTGCAGCAGGGCTTGTATGATCCCAGATTTGAACATGATAACTGTGGTATTGGTGCCGTAGTCAACATAAAAGGTGTTAAGACCCATGAGACCGTAGCCAACGCATTGAAGATTGTTGAAAATCTGGAACATCGTGCCGGTAAAGATGCGGAAGGCAAGACCGGTGACGGTGTTGGTATCCTGTTACAAATATCCCACAAATTCTTCTTAAAAGAAGCTGGAGCCCTGAACCTTACACTTGGCGGAGAAAGAGATTATGGGATCGGCATGTTCTTTTTTCCTCAGGATGAATTGATGCGGAATCAGGCAAAGAAAATGTTTGAGATTATCGTTGAAAAAGAAGGAATGGAATTCCTTGGCTGGAGAAAAGTACCCATCAGCCCGGAAATCTTAGGACATAAAGCAGTGGAATGTATGCCCTATATTATGCAGGGCTTTGTTAAAAGACCTTCTGCAGTAAAAAAGGGCCTGGATTTTGACCGCAAATTATATATTGCAAGAAGAACCTTTGAACAAAGTAACGATAATACTTATGTGGTATCTTTATCAAGCCGTACCATCGTATATAAAGGAATGTTTCTGGTAAAACAGCTCCGCATGTTTTTTGTGGATCTGCAGGATGAAGCCTACGAATCTGCCATTGCCATTGTACATTCCCGGTTCAGTACCAATACAAATCCCAGCTGGCAGAGGGCGCATCCCAACCGCTTAATCGTCCATAACGGTGAAATCAATACTATCCGCGGCAATGTGGATAAGATGCTGGCAAGGGAAGAGACTATGGAATCCAAGTATTTGCAGGGGGAATTACATAAAGTTCTGCCTGTTATCAATACGGAAGGTTCCGACTCCGCAATGCTTGACAATGCTTTGGAATTCCTGATCATGAGCGGGATGGAACTGCCTTTGGCTGTTATGATCACCATTCCCGAACCCTGGAGCAATGACCAGAATATAAGCCCTGAGAAAAGGGATTTTTACCAATATTATGCGACTATGATGGAGCCCTGGGACGGACCGGCTTCCATCCTGTTCAGCGACGGCGATATTATGGGGGCCGTACTTGACCGTAACGGATTAAGGCCGTCCCGTTACTATATTACCGATGACGATCATCTGATTTTATCCTCCGAGGTTGGAGTATTGGAGATCCCGGCGGAAAAGATCGTCAAAAAAGAAAGACTCCGCCCCGGCAAAATGCTGCTGGTGGATACGGTAAAAGGCTATCTGATCGATGATGAGGATTTAAAGAACAGCTATGCAAAACGCAGTCCTTACGGCGAATGGCTGGACAGCAATCTGGTTAAATTAAAAGATCTTCATATTCCCAATAAAAAGGTCTGGGAATACAATGATGTAGAAAGGGCTAAGCTTCAGAAAGCCTTCGGCTATACTTATGAAGATTACAGGACCAGTATCCTTCCTATGGCAAAAACAGGTGCGGAACCGGTAGAAGCTATGGGTGTGGACAGTCCCCTGCCGATCCTCTCAAAGAATAATCCGCCCTTATTCGGTTACTTCAAGCAGTTATTTGCCCAGGTTACCAATCCGCCGATAGACGCTATCCGGGAGGAAATCGTAACTTCTACCGATGTGTATATCGGGGAAGACGGAAATCTGTTAGAAGAGAGTGCGGAAAACTGTAAGGTGTTAAAAATCCATAACCCGATTCTGACCAGTACGGACCTTTTAAAGATTAAATCCATGAAAATACCCGGTTTTAAAGTGGAAACCATACCGATTACCTATTATAAAAATACATCCCTGGAACGTGCCATTGACCATATCTTTGTGGAAGCGGACCGTGCCTATAAGGAAGGCGCCAACATTTTGATCCTGTCCGACCGGGGCGTGGACGAAAACCATGTGGCTATCCCGTCCCTGTTAGCCGTATCCGCAATGCAGCAGCATTTGGTAAGGACCAAGAAGAGAACTGCCGTTGCCATGATCTTAGAGAGTGCGGAGCCAAGGGAAGTACATCACTATGCGGCCTTATTGGGTTATGGGGCCTGTGCGGTCAATCCATATCTGGCCCAGGAAACCATCAAGCAATTAATCGACAGCAATATGCTGGATAAGGATTATTATGCGGCAGTGAATGATTACAACAAGGCAATCTTAAAAGGGATTGTAAAAATTGCTTCCAAGATGGGTATCTCCACGATCCAGTCTTATCAGGGCTCCAAGATATTCGAAGCCATAGGTATCTGCAAGGAGGTAGTGGATAGGTATTTCACGGATACCGTGAGCCGTATCGGCGGCATTACCATTAAGGATATTGAAAAACAGGTTGACGAACTCCATACCAGGGCCTTTGATCCCCTTGGACTGAACGTGGGATTGACCCTTGATAACAGCGGAACCCATAAGTTAAGAAGCGGTAAGGATGAACACTTATACAACCCGAAAACAATCCATATGCTGCAGAAGGCTGCCCGTACCGGGGACTATGCCGCGTTTAAGGAATATACGAAATTTATTGAAGCAGAAGAAGAAGGAATCAATTTAAGAGGGCTTTTGGAATTTAATTATCCGGAAAAAGGGATTTCCATTGATGAAGTGGAAAGTGTGGATTCCATCGTTAAGAGATTTAAAACCGGTGCCATGTCCTATGGTTCCATCTCTCAGGAAGCCCATGAAACCCTTGCTCTTGCCATGAATATGTTAGGCGGTAAATCCAACAGCGGTGAAGGCGGTGAAAGCCTGGAACGCTTAACGGCAGGCAAGGATGGTTTAAACCGATGTTCCGCCATCAAGCAGGTTGCCTCCGGAAGATTCGGTGTTACTTCTCAGTACCTGGTTAGTGCGAAAGAAATCCAGATTAAAATGGCACAGGGAGCAAAACCCGGTGAAGGCGGTCAGCTGCCGGCCGGAAAGGTATATCCCTGGGTTGCCAAAACCAGGCATTCTACTCCCGGTGTAGGCTTAATTTCCCCACCGCCTCACCACGATATTTACTCCATCGAAGATTTGGCACAGTTAATATATGATTTAAAGAATTCCAATAAAGATGCAAGAATATCCGTTAAATTAGTTTCCGAAGCCGGTGTCGGTACCGTTGCCGCCGGTGTCACGAAAGCCGGAGCAGGAGTTATCTTAATCTCCGGTTATGACGGCGGAACAGGAGCTGCTCCCCGTAACTCCATTCATAATGCAGGACTTCCCTGGGAATTAGGCCTTGCGGAAACCCATCAGACCCTGATTATGAACGGACTCAGGAATAAAGTAGTGATCGAAACGGACGGAAAACTGATGACCGGCCGGGATGTAGTAATCGCAGCACTTTTAGGTGCGGAGGAATTTGGTTTTGCAACCGCTCCCCTGGTAACCATGGGCTGCGTCATGATGAGGGTATGTAATCTGGATACCTGTCCGGTGGGGGTTGCTACACAGAATCCGGAACTTCGCAAGAACTTTAAAGGCAAGCCGGAATATGTCGTGAACTTCATGCGCTTTATTGCGGAAGAACTCCGGGAATATATGGCGAAGCTTGGCATTAAGACGTTGGACGAATTAGTAGGCCGCTCCGATTTATTAAAGACAAAAGCCGATGCCATGGATGGAAGGGCAGGCAGGATCGATTTAACCAGGATATTAAATAATCCATTTACCGCTAATTCTTCCGAATGTCGTTTTGACCCGAAACAGATCTTTGATTTTGAACTGGAGAAGACCATAGATGAGAGGATACTGCTTAAGAAATTAAAAGCCGCAATTAACGGCAGGCAGTCCAAAACCATTGAGGTTGAGGTAAGCAATGTAGACAGGACTTTCGGTACCATACTGGGCTCAGAATTAACGAAAGCCCACGGGACTTCCCTGGAAGAAGACACTTATGTCGTAAAATGCAACGGCAGCGGCGGACAGAGTTTTGGAGCCTTTATACCCAAGGGACTTACTTTGACCTTAAGCGGTGACAGCAATGACTATTTCGGAAAAGGTTTATCCGGCGGCAAGCTCATTGTATATCCTCCAAAGGAAAGCAAATTTGCGGCAGAAGACAATATAATCATTGGTAATGTTGCGCTGTATGGTGCGACCAGCGGTAAAGTATTTATAAGCGGTGTTGCCGGCGAACGCTTCTGTGTACGTAATTCCGGTGCCACTGCCGTAGTGGAAGGTGTTGGCGACCACGGCTGCGAATATATGACCGGAGGACGTGTTGTCGTACTTGGAAGGACCGGTAAAAACTTTGCGGCGGGTATGAGCGGCGGCATTGCTTATGTACTGGATCAGGATACGGATTTATATAAGAAACTGAATAAAGAATTAATTTCCATGGAAGCCATAACGGAAAAATACGATGTGCTTGAATTAAAGGGCATGATCGAAGAACATGTTAAGAATACAGGTTCGGCCAAGGGTAAGGAAATCCTGGAACACTTCGGGGAGTATCTGCCTAAATTCAAGAAGATTATACCCCATGATTACAGGCGCATGCTGTTGACCATTGTCCAGATGGAAGAAAAAGGGTTAAGCAGTGAGCAGGCACAAATAGAAGCATTCTTTGCTAACACCAGAGGCTAAAGGAGGTACGAGATGGGAAAACCAACAGGATTTATGGATTATGAAAGAAAAACGAGCCGTGCTGTAAAGCCGAAGGATAGAATTAAAAATTTTGACGAGTTCCATATTCCATTGTCAAATGAGGAACGTAAAATTCAGGGTGCCAGATGTATGGATTGCGGTGTACCGTTCTGCCAGTCCGGTATCATGATCGGAGGAATGACTTCCGGCTGTCCCCTTAATAATTTAATTCCCGAATGGAATGATTTAATATATAACGGAAATATGCAGGAGGCTTTAAACCGTCTCTTTAAGACCAATAATTTTCCGGAATTTACAGGAAGGGTATGTCCGGCTCCCTGTGAGCCTGCCTGTACCTGTAATGTAGCTACCGATCCGGTTGCCATTAAGGAAAACGAACTGGGTATTATTGAAAATGGTTATACCTCCGGATACATTAAAGCGGAACCGCCTAGGGTAAGAACCGGGAAAAAGGTTGCCGTTATCGGTTCCGGTCCCGCCGGCCTTGCGGCAGCGGATCAGTTAAACAAACGGGGCCACCAGGTTACGGTGTTTGAACGTTCCGACCGGATCGGCGGACTGCTGATGTATGGTATACCGAATATGAAATTGGAAAAACATATCATTGAACGTAAAATAGATATTATGAAACAGGAAGGGGTAACCTTCGTTACGGAAGCCGATGTAGGAAAGAACTGCAATGCCTCCAAAATCAAAAAAGAATTTGACCGCATCATCTTAGCCTGCGGTGCTTCCAACCCAAGGGACATTAAGGTCCCCGGAAGGGATTCCAAGGGTATCTACTTTGCGGTGGATTTCTTAAAAGGAGTTACCAAGAGCTTGCTGGATTCCAATTTTGTCGATAAAGCCTGCGTAAATGCAAAGGGTAAGAACGTACTGGTTATCGGCGGCGGTGATACGGGCAACGACTGTGTCGGTACCTCCGTCAGGCAGGGTGCTAAATCCGTGGTACAGCTGGAAATGATGCCGAAACTGCCGGATACCAGAAGTGAAAATAACCCCTGGCCCGAATGGCCGAAGATCTGTAAGACGGATTACGGCCAGGAAGAAGCCATTGCCGTATATGGCAATGATCCAAGGGTATATGAGGCCACCGTCAAGGAATTCATTGCCGATAAGGAAGGCAATCTGGTCAAGGCTAAGATCATTAAGTTAGAGAGTAAATACCATGAAGATACCAAGCGGTATCAAATGGATGAAATACCTGGCAGCGAATATGAAATTGATGTGGATTTAGTAATGATTGCTGCCGGCTTCTTAGGAACTGAGAATTACGTGGCAAAAGCTTTCAGTGTTGATTTAAATGCCAGAACCAATGTAGCGACGGAAGAAGGCAAATATCAGACCAGTGTAGAGAATATCTTTGTAACCGGAGATATGCACAGAGGCCAGTCTCTTGTAGTATGGGCAATCCGTGAAGGCCGTGAAGCAGCCAAAGCTGTGGATGAACACCTGATGGGATATACGAATCTGGAGTAAGTTTAGGTAAAGTAATTCGTACCAGTTTTTAAATAAGTATAAACTATAAAGATGTAAAATATAGAAAAATATATATTGAAATATGAATTAAAGAAGTAAAACAAATAAGTAAAAACAAATAAGTAAAAACAAATAAGTAAAATAAAAAAGTAAAACAAAGAAATAAAATAAAGAAGTGTAAAATAAACCTGTCTCAAATGAAAGGTAAAATGCTGTAATTGGAAGATATAAGGTCTTTCTGGCTTACGGCTTTGAAACCGGAATTTAAGGCAGGCTTTTTTAGGCTTATTAAGTCCGCTCTCTGAGAACTCAGACCTGTGATCGTCTCACTCTATAATTACATCCAATTAATGGAAGCCTTCACTTGATTTACCATAAATCGTAAGTTATACTATAGATACAAAGAGCATTTTTTTATAGTCAGATGGACGGCAGTAAAAAGCACCGCCTCTTATCAGAAGTTTGAAAAGCATCTTTTAATAAGATATACCGTGTTTCGTATCTTCAAGCGGCAAGATAAATAATTACCGGCCTATCCCAAGTAAGGTCAGTGAAAAAATGAATTCTCAGGAAAATAAACGATTATTGTAAGCAGTAGTGCATTTCTTTTAATTACAACGGAAAGTTTCGTTTAAAATAAAATCACAAGGAAGCAGAGAGTCATATTCTTTTATATAAATCAAATAAGTATAATAAAGAAAAGGAGGAATTCTATGGCACTTATACATGTAAATTTTTATTCAAAAACATTAGGAATGCAGCGTTCCATGGATGTCGTAATACCCCAGAAAGCAAATGGCATCGGACAGGGAAGTGCTGAAAGAGAAGAGAAGTTTCCCGTTCTTTATCTTCTTCACGGTGGAAGTGATAATCATACCATCTGGCAGCGCAGAACCTCCATCGAGCGCTATGCTCTGGAAAAAGGACTGGCAGTAGTAATGCCTGCCACAGACCTGGGTTTTTATGCGGATATGAAGTACGGGTATGATTTCTGGCAGTTTTTCAGTAAAGAGATCTTTGAACTGGTAAATGAATTTTTCCCAGGGATAAGTACGGACAGGAAGGATACTTTTGCAGCCGGACTGTCCATGGGCGGTTTTGGCACACTGAAACTGGGGATTATGTGTCCGGAACGGTTTGGGGCTGTGGCCAGCCTTTCGGGGATGGTTGACCTGGTTAGCTGGTATGGCGGCAATTCCGACAGGCAGTTTGAACTGATTTACGGTACCAAAGAAGAAGTGGTGGGAAGTATAAATGATCTTCCCTATCAAATGGAGCAGTTAATTACTTCCGGTAAATCCATGCCTAAATTTTATATGACCTGCGGTACGGAAGATTTCCTGTATCCTATGAATGCTGCTTTCCGGGAAAGGTTTAAGGACCGGATTGATTTAACGTATCATGAAGAACCGGGAAGCCATGAATGGAGTTATTGGGATAGGAATATCCAGAAAATCCTTAACTGGCTGCCCTTAAAAGTAAATGAAAAGGAGGTAAAATAGTCATGGCATTGATGCATGTTAATTTTTTCTCGGAAGTATTGGGATTATGCTGTGAAGTTGATGTGATTCTTCCCCAGAAGCTTCAGGGAATCGGGATGGAAGGCAGCAGTGCAAAGAAGAGATATCCCGTACTCTGGCTGCTTCATGGGGCTTCTGATGACCACACCATCTGGCAGAGAAGGACCTCCATAGAAAGATATGTATCCGAACTTGGGCTGGCAGTCGTAATGCCGGCGGTTAATTTAAGCTTTTACACCAATATGGTTTACGGTCCCCGTTACTTTGATTATATCGCAGAGGAATTACCACAGATCATGCAGGATTTTTTTCCGATCTCCGGAAAAAGGGAAGATAATTTTATCTGCGGTTTGTCCATGGGAGGATATGGAGCCATGAAAGTCGGCCTCACGAAAGCGGAAAACTATTCTGCCATAGGCTGTTTTTCCGCCGGTAACTTTGTTTACCGGGATGCCGGTAATTCCCATAAACTCAATGACCGTCCCGGCAGACCCAGCCTTAATATGGCCGTATTCGGGGTGGAAGATATGAGTGAACTAAAAAATACGGAACACGATTTATTCTACCTGGCCCGTAAAAACCTGGATGAAGGAAAAACTTTGCCAAGAATCTTTCATACCTGCGGGAAAGACGATTTTCTGATTGATAACGCAAGGCTTACTGCGGAATGGTTTAAAAATACTTCATATGATTACACTTACCTGGAAGGTGCCGGTGCACACACCTGGGAATATTGGGATGAGTGGATACAGAAATACCTGGAATGGCTGAAAACGGATTTAAAATAAACCGTAACCAAGGCTTTCTTTAAGAAACTCCAAGCTGAATTTATCAAGTGAAACCGAAAATCATTAAATTCCTGCATTCCGTTTATTAGTGTAACTTATCAGTGGTTCCTGGGATTATAACTTTTATTATTATACATTATGTGTTATACTACAGTTAATATGTCAATGGAGGTAAAATAATGTATTCATTTGAAGAAATTAAGGTATTTGATCCTGAATTAGCGGAAGCAATGCAGAAAGAAATAGGAAGACAGAACGATCATATTGAATTAATTGCTTCTGAAAATTTTGTAAGCAAGGCAGTAATGGCAGCCATGGGAAGTCCTCTGACGAATAAATATGCAGAAGGCTATCCGGGAAAAAGATATTACGGCGGCTGTGAATTTGTAGATATAGCGGAGAATTTGGCAATAGAGCGGGCAAAACAGTTATTTGGATGTACTTATGCCAATGTACAGCCTCATTCCGGTGCCCAGGCCAATATGGCAGTATTTTTTGCACTGGTAAAGCCCGGGGAGACCGTAATGGGAATGAACCTGGCACACGGAGGCCATCTGACCCACGGAAGCCCGGTGAATATGTCAGGCAGTTATTACAATATAATACCTTATGGTGTAAATGAAGAAGGCTTCATTGATTATGACGAAGTAAGGAAAATAGCATTGGAATGCAAGCCAAAGTTAATCGTAGCAGGTGCCAGTGCTTATGCAAGAAAAATAGATTTTAAGAAATTCAGGGAAATAGCCGATGAAGCAGGAGCCCTCTTAATGGTGGATATGGCTCATATTGCAGGCCTTGTGGCAACCGGATATCATGAGAGTCCGATTCCGTATGCCCATGTAACCACTACCACGACCCATAAGACTTTAAGAGGTCCAAGAGGCGGTATGATTTTATCCAGTGCGGAATTTGCGGAAGAATATAAACTGAATAAGGCAATCTTCCCGGGAATTCAGGGAGGACCGTTAATGCACGTGATTGCGGCAAAAGCAGTTTGCTTTAAGGAAGCTCTGGATCCGGAATTTAAGAAGTATGCCGGCAAGGTGGTGGACAACGCACAGGCTCTTTGCAGCGGCCTGATTAAACGAGGTTTTAATATTGTATCCGGCGGAACCGATAACCACTTAATGTTAGTGGATCTCCAGAATAAAGGGGTAACCGGTAAGGAGACGGAGAAGCTTTTGGATGCGGCCAAGATAACCTGCAACAAGAATACGGTTCCGAATGATCCTGCTTCCCCTTTTGTAACCAGCGGTATCCGGTTAGGAACTCCCGCAGTTACCACCAGAGGCATGGATACGGCTGATATGGACGTAATAGCAGAGGCCATTGCCATGTTGATTGACGATGTTAATACAAACAAAGTGAAAGCAATGGATTTAGTTAAAACTTTAACCAATAAATATCCATTATATTAATTTACTCAATCTTATAGATTTCTTTAAGTTATGATTAAAATGAGAGGCTGCTGCAATATGGACGGAATAAATCCGGTTAAAGGCATTAAGATAAACCGAATCCTGCGGCAATTGTAATAGACTATTTTGCAGCAGTTCTCATTTTTAGTGGATTACCCGGTATTATTGTTTTCGTAATTCCGGTATAACATCATAGATATTCTCCAAGGCTGTGCGGAATTCATTTGACCAGTCGAATTTTCCTTTTTTAATGCACCAGGTAACCTCATGTCCTAAGAATGCATAGGCAGATGCTTTATATAATTTTAATGCATCATTTTTATTTCGGATTTGGCCGGAGGCCTGTCCTTTTTTTATGATTATTACGGCTATGTCCGTTAACTCATTTCTAAGATCATAACTTCCATAATCTTCTTTCAGATTACTGATCATCATTTGGCTTAAAAAATCGGTACCAAATTTACTGGCCTCTTTTACAAGGGATTCAAAACAAATCAAAAGCTGATCCCAATAGTTGTCCTTAATTAAAATTGTCATTAGATACTGGCTGATATTATGTGTCACTGAATCATAAAAATGCAGTATTATATCCTCTTTTGATTTCAGATGATAATAAAAAGTTGTTTTTGAAATCTTACAGGCTTCACAAATATCCACAACAGTCACATTTTGATATCCTTTTTCTAAAAATAACTGATTGGCTGTTTCAATAATTAATTCTTTTGTTGTTATATCTGACATTGTTTTCCTCCAGTTACATTTCCATTTTATAAATGTAATCATAGATACATCATAGCATAAGGAATACTTAAAATCTACATTGACAAATAAATAACAAAGTGATATTATATTACTGCGGTAATATAAATATATTACTTAGGTAATACAACATAATAGAAATATGCCTGCGGGTTTTATATTTACTAACCGGAGAGTGCACCAAAACATGAAGATAAGCAAAAACAAAAAAGGAGGATATCATGTCAAAGCTATTTGAAAAAAACCAAATCGGAATCATGAAACTTAAAAACCGTATTGTTATGGGACCTATGGGAACAACAGGTGAATCTGACGGTTCTTATTGTGCGGAAGGTATCCGCTACTTTGAAGAACGGGCGAAGGGCGGTACGGGTCTTATTATTACCGGGGCAAATGTTGTTACAACAAAATATGAAGCCCGTCCTTGCACGGAACTCAGTAATTTTCATCATGTGGAACGGCTGAATATGTTAATTGAACGCTGCCATCATCATGGTGCCAAAGTCTGTGTACAGATTTCGCCGGGACTTGGACGCCAACAATTTACAGACCCATTTACACCGCCGTATTCGGCAAGTGAATGTCCAGCTTTTTGGTTTCCTGAATTGAAATGTAAACCGTTTTTAAAAGAAGAGATACAGGATATTGTTGAAAAATTGGGCTACTCTGCCAGCCTCGCTAAACTGGCCGGAGCCGATGCAGTAGAATTACATGCTTACGGCGGTTATCTTTTGGATCAGTTTCATTCGAAACAATGGAATACCCGTACTGATGAATATGGCGGAGAATTAAGAAACCGTATGAGATTCACTTTGGAATGTATAGCTGCTATTCGCAAGAATGTCGGTCCCCAATTTCCTATCCTTGTTAAATTTACTCCGGTCCACCGTGTAGAGGGAGGCCGTGAATTGGAAGAAGGCCTTAAGATGGCTAAAATACTGGAAGAGGCAAACGTAGATGCGCTTCATGTTGATGTTGGCTGTTATGAAGCCTGGCATAAAGCAATATCTACGGTATATGAAAAAGAAGAACATCAAATGGATGTAGTAGAAGCGGTTAAGAAAATTGTTTCCGTTCCTGTGCTCGGTCAGGGTAAAATGTTTGATCCTGAAAAAGCGGAAAGAGCAGTAACGGAAGGTAAGACCGATTATATCGTATTGGGACATCAGATGCTGGCAGATCCATATTGGGCAGATAAAGTAAAAGCCGGAAATACTATGGATATTGTTCCTTGTATTGGATGCAATGAGTGCCTGCTGGCAGGATTTTCCGGTAAACATTACTACTGCGCTGTTAATCCATTATGTTATGCAGAAGATGATTATCTTCTTCCCGAAGCAGATGGCATAAAGAAATCCGTGTTGGTAATTGGCGGCGGCCCGGGAGGAATGTCTGCGGCAATCACAGCAGCCAAACGTGGCTTTAACGTGGAATTGTGGGAGAAATCATCCTGTTTAGGCGGAAACTTATGGGCAGCAGGTCTTCCTACCTTTAAGCACGATGTGCTTAAATTAATTACTTATATGGAACGGCAGGTTTTAAAACTTGGCATTGATGTTAAACTGCATAAAGAGGCTACCGTAGAAGCGGTATCAGCAGGCGGATATGATAAAGTGGTACTGGCAGCAGGTTCAACTCCTTTTATGCCTCCTGTTGAGGGAATAGAAAACGCAGCCCCATCCGGTGATTACTTATTGGGGCTTAAAAAACCGGGAAAGAAAGTAGTAGTTATCGGCGGAGGTTTGGTCGGCTGTGAAACGGCTGCTTATATGAAAGAAACAGCGGAAGAAGTAACAATTGTCGAAATGCTTAATGATATTTTAGCAATAGCAGACCATTGTTTAAATAATGATCAGGCATTAAGAACTATGATCAATGAAAGAAATATCGGTGTTGTAGGCGGTGCCCAAGTAACTAAAATAACTCCGGACGGTGTTATCTATACAAAAGACGGACAGGAATTATCAATTGATTGTGATACCGTAATCATAGCTGCCGGTTATCGTCCCAATAATCAATTAGAAAGTGAACTAGAAGATATAGTGGGCGATTTAACAGTTGTCGGAGATGCAAAAGCTCCAAGAAAAATCCTGACTGCAGTACATGAAGGATATCATACAATTCGTGTAATGAAATAAATTCCGGTATGATGCTGCCCGGTCACTGCGGTGTTCTAAAAAAATAAAAAAGGCCAGTCAGGAAGTAATAAGATATTAAAATATTATTTCTGTGGCTGGCTTTTGGATTAAGAAATCAATTAATTTCTATTTAGTATATTGCTTATACACTTAGATGTAAAAATAATAGCAACGATAAGTACTCCCGCTACGCAGACATATTTAACAATTTTCGTAACATCAACATTGACGGATGAACCGATTTCGGATGATTCAAGTGTCTTATTTTTACTCATATAGCTTACCTCCTTATCATTTCAGGGTTTACTATTCCTATTTAATATCCAAGTTCTTCGCCGACCAGGATCACTTTGATTCGTCCCGGTATTTTAGACTTTCTGGTTATTACGATTTCACAGCAGATACAATCCTCCGATAAACAATTGGCACACCTGCCAAGTTCCGCACAGGGTGTCTGTAAACCAAGCCGGGTGACATTAGGCGGTGCGGCCATATTGCGTACCCGTTCAATTCCAGTGTTGACATCCGTTACTATTTTATTCATGCCTGCAATGATTATCACATTTTTAGGACCTGTAATCAGACACGCCACACGGTTTCCGCCCGCATCAATATTGACCAGCTGTCCGTCCAGGGTGATGGCATTGGAGCTCATGAAAAAATAATCTGCCATAACAATTCTGCCGTACATTGCAGCCTTTTCTTCCGGAGTTTTGGCCGACAACCGGTCATATAAAATATAATCGGAAGCTTTCAGTTCCGGAATTAATCCGATTTCACCCAGGGTCTCGGATCCGCCCCAGGAGATGGAACAGCCCGGAGTCAGAAACCTTTTCGCCATGACCAGGGCATCCTCGGTATTATCGCAGTAATATCCTTCAATTCCCCTTAAATTGAATTTTTCTATTAAACTGTCGGCTAAATTTTCATAATATAACTTCTTTGGTGACATACTACCCCTCCTTAATTATTCCGGATTTAAGAATACTTAAAAAGAATGAGACCTTTATTTTGCATCATATTTTCTGATAAAACAGATTCCTACGGCTCCCGGTCCGGTATTGGTACCGATTGTCACACCGATCTGGAAAACCGGATAGGATAATTCGCGCCCGATTAATTCTTCCAGCTGTGATTGTACGAAACCGGTATCCTCCAGCGTAGTGGCATTGGCAAGACAGAAATCATAATCTTCGTATTTTTCACCGGTTTCATTAAAATATTCCGCAGTCATGTCCAGAGTCTTCAAAAGTGCTTTTTTACGGCCCCGTACGTTGGAATAGGGTATTAATTCGGCATCTTTTAACTGGATCATGGGCTTTAAATTCAACATGGTTCCGGCAAGGGAAGCTACTTTGCCGATACGCCCTCCTTTGGCCAGATACTCAAGAGTATCTACCGTAAACATGATTCTGGCAGTGGGTTTGATCTCATTAATTCGTTCTACGGTCTCTTCCAGGGAATAACCTGCTTTTTTCATATATGCAGCCTGCATCAGAAGAATTCCCTGCCCGGCCGTTGCCTGGATGGAATCTATGATTTGTATCCTGGCATCCGGATATTTCTCTTCCAGAATCAGCTTTGCATTAACTGCCGACTGGTAAGAACCGCTGAATTTCTGAGTCAGGCAGAGGCATAATATATCTTTATTTTCCAGGATTACAGGTTCAAAGTGATTCATATAATCCTGAACGGAAGGAAGAGAAGTTTTCGGATATACCTTCTCATTCATAAGTATATCGTAAAATTTCTGATTCGTAATTTCTATGTTTTCTTTATAGTAATTTTCCTGGTCAAAGGTAACATAATAGGGTATTAGGGTTATATTATATATGCCTAGCAATTCTTCCGGCGTATCGCAGGATGAGTCGCTGAATATATGATAATCGCGCATATTTCTCTCCTTGTATTGTATTTTCTAGTAATTATTATATCGAATCTTCCGGGAAATGTACAGCGGAAAATAGGCCGGTATCGATAAGATATTGGATAAATACTATAAAAAGTATCTTTTTGCTTATTTTAATTTTGGTAAAAATTTGACATAATTGTAACAAATATTTGTGGCTACATAAATTAATAGTTAATGATTTGGTGATATAAAAAGGAGTGTTATATATGAAAAAAACAAAATTTACCTTTGCTACAGGACTAATAATTTTATCCATAATTTCAGTACTTAGTTACAATGCTATTTTTAATAAGACAGAAAGTGAAGCTGAAATAAAAAATGATAATGTAGCTTACTCAGACATAGAAACGATATCATCAGAAGAGTTGAAAAATATTGGCAAAGATTTTAGCGGAGAGATAGAAGCAGATTACCAGGATTATTCAGATTCTTTAGAGGATATGAAAGATATCGCCGTACTAATAGTACGGGCTACGGTTACTGAACAAATACAATATAGTGACATGTCCGTTCAAAGTAGAGTAGAAGTTTCAAAAACACTAAAGGGAGATTCATTTGATCAAATCCGTATTTACCAGTTGGGTACAATAGGCGAAGATAATGTTTTAAGCCCGGATAAAGAATATTTACTTTTTCTTGGCAAACAGACAGATGGGGAAAAAGACACATTCTTTATAAATGGTGGAGAACAGGGAATCATTGCAATTGATAATAATAAAATAGATCCGGTAGACCCTGTTATTAAAAAAGATCTGGAAGAAGTAAAAAAGGAAATGGGAGATTCTTTTTCGTTGGAATCTCTTGAGGAAAACATGATAGAATAAGTAAATAATAAAAATGATTTGGTTTAATAATTAGAATAAAAGGTTAATATTAATTTAAATACTGTAATACCTTATGATAAATTTGGTATTACAGTATTTTTTATCTTTTCTATATTAAAGGAAATTTTGACACTGGTACATATGATATGTTATGATAAATAATGTTACCAAAAATGAAATATATCATTTCAGGACGGATAACCCTCAGTTACAAAATCAGCTGTAAAGTGCTTAAGATACCGTAACTGACAAAGGAAAATAAAATTTATTGAAACTGGCATTCAACTCAAGATAACAGTTTCTTTTAGGAAAGTTGGATAAGATACATGTCTAAAAGTTTATATATTTCGGAAAAACCCAGTGTGGCCCAGGAGTTTGCCAAAGCCTTAAAGGATAACTTTAAAAAACAGGACGGTTATATGGAATCGGAAAGTTCCATAGTAACCTGGTGTGTCGGACATCTGGTAACCATGAGCTATCCGGAAAGCTACGATCCGGCCTTAAAACGCTGGACTTTAGAGACACTGCCTTTCCTGCCCCAGGAATTCCGGTACGAAATAATTCCTGCCGTAAGCAAGCAGTTTAATACTGTTAAGGCCTTATTAAACCGTTCGGATGTGGAACAGATCTATGTCTGTACCGACTCCGGGAGGGAAGGGGAATATATTTACCGGCTGGTGGACCAGATGGCCAAAGTATCCGAAAGGAAGGACAAACGCAGGGTGTGGATTGATTCCCAGACAGAAGAAGAGATTCTTCGCGGTATCAGGGAAGCAAAACCTCTTACGGATTATGATAACTTATCCCATGCGGCTTACCTGCGGGCAAAAGAGGATTACCTCATGGGTATTAATTTTTCCAGGGTCCTGACCCTGAAATACGGGCAAAATGTTATGAATTACCTGGGGAATGGAAAGCGTTCCGCAATTTCAGTGGGCAGGGTCATGACCTGTGTACTGGGAATGGTGGTGAGAAGGGAACGTGAAATCCGGGAATTTGTAAAAACCCCCTTTTACCGGGTTTTAAACACTTTAGAGGCTTCGGGCAGGAACTTTGACGGGGAATTCAGGGCCGTGGAAGGTTCTAAATACTTTGCTTCCCCCCTATTATATAAAGAAAACGGTTTTAAGGAACGAAAGGATGCGGAGGACCTGATTGAGGAGTTAACGGGCAGGGAGCCCCGTTTGACTGAGCGGCAGGAAAACGGCAAAAACAGCTTTGTGGATACCGTTTCACCGGAAGAACAGCTGACTGCGGAAATCGTCAGTATGGAAAAGAAAAAGGAAAATAAGAATCCCCCCCTGTTATTTAATCTGGCGGAACTTCAGAATGAATGTTCCAGGCTGTTTAAAATCAGTCCGGATGAAACCCTTAAGATAACCCAGGAACTGTATGAAAAGAAGCTGGTTACCTATCCGAGAACCGATGCCAGGGTTTTATCAACGGCGGTCAGCAAGGAGATACATAAGAATATCGGCGGCCTGCGGGGCTATCTCCACGGCAAGGAATATGCGGCGGAAATTTTAAGCAACGGTGCCTATAAAAATATTTCTAAAACCAGGTATGTCAATGATAAACAGATTACCGACCACTATGCGATTATCCCGACAGGCCAGGGACTGAATGCCTTAAATTCCCTTTCGGCTACCGGCTCAAAAGTTTATGAGGCCATAGTCAGAAGGTTTTTAAGTATATTTTATCCCCCGGCCGTATACCAGAAAATTAACCTGGTTACAAAAATGAAAAGCGAATGCTTTTTCTCTTCCTTTAAAATATTAATTGACGAAGGTTATCTTAAGGTGACCGGGAATTCCTTTGACCGGAAAAAAGGGACTGCCGAAGGCGGCAATATGACATCTCCCAAGGAGAATGCAGATAACAGCACAACCAATGGAACGGAGGAGGAAGAATTTGATACGGGCTTTTTTGAAGTGATCAAAAACCTGAAAAAAGGCATGCTGCTTCCTGTAAAAGTAATGACCATAAAAGAGGGGGAAACGGCACCGCCGAAACGTTATAATTCAGGCTCCATGATCCTTGCCATGGAAAACGCAGGGCAATTAATTGAAGATGAAGAGCTTCGGGCACAGATTAAGGGCAGCGGCATCGGTACCAGTGCAACCCGGGCGGAGATACTGAATAAACTGGTTAATATAGAATACCTGAACCTGAATAAAAAAACACAGATCGTTACTCCGGCGCTATTAGGCGAATTAGTATATGAGGCGGTGAATTCCTCCATTAAATCCCTCCTGAATGCGGAGCTGACCGCAAGCTGGGAGAAAGGCCTTACCCTGGTGGCGGAAGGTTCCATTACCAAAGATGAATATATGGAAAAACTGGAGGGCTTTGTCAGCCGCATGACCAACGGGGTAAAAGGATTAAATAACCAATATCTGTTAAATAACTGTTTTAAAGAAGTGGTTGGTAATTATAAAAAGTAACTAATAACAGCATCCAAATGAATGCAGACAGGAGTTTTATATGTACGAAACCATGCAGATTAAAGAGAATTATGATTTAACACAAACCATTGCTGCTTCCCTTCTTAAAAAATTCACCTATCCCTGGGAAGTACTGCCTGAAATCGGTAAATATATTTTACAGTTAGGAAAGGAGTTACCGGCAGAAGATTACGATAAAACAGGGGAAGATGTATGGATTGCCAAAACAGCCAGTGTAGCGCCTACGGCCTCCATTCACGGACCGGCCATTATTGGTAAAAATGCGGAAATCCGTCACTGTGCCTTTATCCGGGGCAATGCCATTGTCGGAGAAGGAGCGGTAGTAGGTAATTCTACGGAATTAAAAAATGTCATCCTTTTTAATAATGTACAGGTGCCCCATTATAACTATGTAGGGGATTCCGTGCTGGGTTATAAGGCTCATATGGGTGCGGGCTCCATAACCTCCAATGTGAAGTCGGACAAAACCCTTGTAACCATAAATTATCAGGGGGGAAAGGTAGAAACCGGACTTAAGAAAGTGGGGGCAATGCTTGGCGATCATGTGGAAATCGGCTGTAATGCCGTAATGAATCCGGGTACCGTAATCGGCAGAGGAGCTCATGTATATCCCTTATCCATGGTAAGAGGCTTCGTTCCTGCGGACAGCATTTATAAAAAACAGGGTGAAATCGTATCATTGCAATAAATAATTATTATACTTATTTTGAGGTAGCCGAATAGTTATGATTATATTTTATTATGAGGGTGTCCCCAAAGTCATGAAATGACTTGAGGGATACCCTCTTTTCTGCATAAAAATAGAGAACGGTTCCACACTAGTTTGGACCTGACTCCACTCTGCGATACCCTCTTGTAAACTTCACTTAAAAATTGAATTCCTTATCCCAGGCAAAGCTTCCCGATTGTTCCAGACTTACCGGCCAATGACTGCACCATCCGGGTACGACGGGGTTTTCTACCCTGTCAAGACTTGGGGTGTAGGGTTTCAGGTCAAGTACGGGTGTTCCGTCATCCGCATCAATGTAAGCAACTTGAATCACTCCATTTTTGTAATCAATATAAATCACCTGTGCGGCGGTCAGAGCAACAGGATTCGGACGAATGGGAGATCTGGTAGAGAATATTCCCATTACAGACGGCCCCTTTTTATAGGGCTGCGGGATCTCTGAGGTATTCCGTAATTCTTCCTGGTCACAGCCGCTGAACCACCAAATGACATTGATATGGCTGAATCCTTCCAGTGCCTGCAGGGCCGGAATATACCTTTCATCAAGTTCGATAAACATTCCCGACGGATTGACATTGATTTTACCGATTGGTTTCAGTTGAAATTGTTTCATAATACATTCCTCCAATTAATTATTATTTACCGGTAAATTCAGTGTAGACCCTGCCACTGTGTGAGAGTCAATAGCCAAATATTTAATTATTTAACGAAATATTTGACATGCAGAGTTTATCGTTGCAGTACAGCCTTAAGGCTGAATTGTAACAAATTATGCACAGAAATTATGTATTCTGAATAATTTGCACGTGTTAAACTCGGGTTTTCCGTGATTAGAGCGGAGCGAAGTCACAAAAAACACCTCACGTTACGGGAGGCTGAACTATAACAATTTTTCTTTTGATACTTATCATATAAGGGTAAGAGGAATTTGAATTTCGGTCAGATATTGATCAGGATTTTCTTCATTCCAGGGTCCCCGGTGGACGATTTGCCGGTTCTGTCCGGTCATTCTATAATGGTTGTGTTCCGCCAGCCAATTTGCAAAGGAAAGATAAGCACCGGCAATATTACTAAACGCACCATATACCATTGTGCAGGCCATTATGGGGACGGGTTCCGTATAACGATATATATACTCTTTTATAATTTTTCCCATTTCATCAACCGGAGCACAGAGCTCAACATCAACATCCCTTTCCTTATACTCCGTATCATGATAAATGGTAAAAGTATTACCGGAGATGGATATGCCGTTTTCACCGGCAAAGCCGGACATTTCTTCCCAGAGTTTACCTTCCGCATAATAATCCGGGATAATTTTTCTCAAAGAAAGTACCTGATGACCGGGGATGTTCTTAATCGTAACATTATAGTGGATGGATATTTTATCCTGTTCAATATCCTTTAGTGCCTGTTCGATTTTGGATAATTTATTTTGTTCCGTATATATAATGTTTCCGATTTCCATGCGTTTGTTCTCAAGCTGGTTAACAATAGAAATATTGTCCCAGCGGCTGAGGGCAATTGCAATATCCGATACGTTAAAACCTACGTCCCGCAGGAAAATAATTTTATTAAGAATCGGAATTTGCTCTGTGGAATACAATCTGTAACCGGTAAATTTATCGGTTTGAGCAGGTTTTAATAAACCTGTTTCATCATAGTACCGTAACATTCGGATTGAAACCTGGGTTAGTTTTGAAAATTCACCAATCCGGAACATGACATCAACTCCTGTATTAATATTATTGAGAAGGACTTCTCTGCGGGCTGTTTCATTTAAGACCAGTCACAGGCATTTTCCAAAATATGAACGACTTCCGAAAGGCCGTCTTTATCGACGTAATCAAATCTTGCAACGTTCGGGCTGTCAATATCCAGCACACCGACGGTCCGTCCTTTGTGGTGGATGGGAATAACGATTTCGGAACGGGAAGCACTGTCACAGGCTATGTGCCCGGGGAATTCGTGGACATCTAAAACCACCTGGATTTCATCTTTCTGTACGGCTGTTCCGCAGACTCCTCTGCCGATGGGAATATGGACACAGGCCGTCTTGCCCTGAAACGGGCCTAAAAGCAGCTCATTATTATGTAATAAATAAAAACCTACCCAGTTGATCCCTTCCAGTGCACCGTTTAATAAGGCGGAAGTGTTGGAAAGGTTCGGAATAACATGGGGTTCATTCTCTAACAGGGATTTTAGCTGGGCATGGATTAATTGATAGCACTCTTTTTTATCCTCAGGATATAGGCTGTTGATTTCCTGCATATTAGATCTCCTTTAAAATAATAGTTAAATAAAAGTTTTTTACAGAAGGCTGCCGCAAAATATTATATTGAAAAATCTTATCCGGCAGCAGCCCTGCTTGGGTATATAAGTCAAGTATATCCCAAATATTTTGATACTTCAACTATCTAAAACTATTACCCTCCGTCAAACTGGAGACATACTGCCGCATTTCGCTTTTGGACCTGACGCCGTGGCAATTATCAATTACTTCCTGTTTACGCTGTTCATCCAGGGATGCAAAATAATTCATGGCATCACTATTCTGAGCCAGAGCCATTCCAAATCCTAATGGGATACCTTGTCCATCCACATAATTTTTTTCCATCGATTACACCATGCCTTTCCTAAAAATAATACAATATAATGTGATAGCAGTAAAAAACAAGAAATTAAGTTTGGTTGCGGATAATTTGTTAATAAGGTTACATGATTAGTATGGATTTTTCCCATAATATTTATGAAGAACAAAGAATGAAAGATTTTTCAAATCTTTTATTCAGAAAGTTTATACCTGCGATCTATAAGCATAATTTCAGGCACAGAAAACCCTGGCAGGATTGGAGAAATTATGCATCTTAAAAATTGTAGCATATTTTTATAATAGATCGGATAAAATAAACCAAGATTTGTAAGAAAAGGAGATTGTTATGGAAAAATATATATGTCAGGTCTGCGGTTATATTTATGATCCGGATGAAGGTGATCCCGATAATGGGATTGCTCCGGGAACACCCTTTGAAAATCTTCCGGATGACTGGGTATGTCCGGTATGCGGTGTCGGAAAAGATGAATTTGCGGAGTATGAAGAGTAAATTCTTTGATAATGATTTGAAGTCAGGATCGCATTGCGGCGGATTTGAAATTAAGTTGCTGACGCAACCTGCCGCAGGCGAGTATCCCGAAAGCAGATAATTACCCGTGCAACAGGAATTACGTCCTGTTGCAAAAAAAGCCCGCCCGGCAGGATGCATGACGCGCCAGAAGAAAATTGCTACTGAAGTGACAGCGGGGCAGCGCTATTGGTATGGATATCAGCTTGTTGATACGCTAGAATCTGACAAAGCCGGACTTTTTGCTCTTGTAACCTGCGGTTTTCACGGGTGAATAAACTTAGCATTATAGGTTATGCAAATGATAAGCTAACTGTGAATTTATAGAAAACCTTGCATTACAAAAAGGCGTATAATAAAATGAAGAAAATGCCATACAGATCTTTATAACGATTAACATAAGACAAGTTTTTATTTCTCAAAACACAAAGGAGGTATTCATGAAGAAGCGAATACGGGATTTAAGTATTCAATCTAAAATTCAGTTGATCTGTATCATTATTGCAAGCGGGGTGGTTTTGACATCTTTTCTTGTCTTCTATCAACAGACTAAGAAAAATGTTATGAATACGGCGAAGCAGTATATGAATCAATATATCTCATTTTCTGACGATGAATTTACGAATATGCTTAATAATGCCAAGAGGCTTTGCCTTACGGTCGCCATGGACCAGCAGGTAATTTCTCCGGTTTTAAAAAAGCCAAGCAAGGAAGCCTCCTTTGAAGATTATCAGGAAAAGAAAATTATAGGGAGCTATCTTTCCGGATTAATATCGAATGAGGAATACATCAGGTATGTTTCTATTATTACGGATAAAAACCGTATTTACACCTCTGACGGAACAAACCTGTATTTAAAGGACATTGATCGGCAATGGTATCAGGAAACGGTGAAGGAAAACAAATTGAAGGTCTATGTGCTAAATGATAAGGAGAAAGGGATTGTCCTGTGCAGGCCGATCATATACAAACAGAAAAAGTACGGAATTGTCATGGTGATGATGGATTACGACAGCATCATAGATATATATGATACGGAAGTATTGAAAGAGGTTGATTTTTTCATCTTTTCAGCTGAGGGAAACTTGTTTTACCAGAAGAATTCCAGGATACTGGATACGGATAATGAGGAAGCAGTTAGTGCCTTGTATCAGAATGACCAAAAAATTATTAATTTAAAAGGCAGGGATTATTATTACATAGAGTACCTATCGGGGGATATTGGAACTAAGACCATCAGCCTGATACCGGTCGGCAGGCTTACAAAAGATGCGAAAAAATTACAAATAATATTTGTAATAATTATGATTTTATCAATAGTTGTGATATTAGTAATGTCGAAATTTTTATCCGGGAAAATATGCAAGGACATACAATTGCTTAATAATTGCATGAAAAAGGTGGAAGGAGGGGACTTAGCAATCCGGGCCGTCGTCCAGTCGGAGGACGAAATCGGAAAAGTTACGAATCGTTTTAATCAAATGATGGACCAGATCAGCATGTTAATTCATGAGGTCCAAGAGAAAGAAAAAGCAAAACTGGAGGCGCAGCTGAATGCTCTGGAGGCGCAGATCCAACCCCATTTCCTTTATAATACTTTGGCAAGTATACAGCATGTCGCCAGCATGAGACAGGAAACAGAAATCGAAGAGGTTGCCAATGCGCTGTCGGAACTGCTTCGGAGTGTGCTGAATAACCGGAATCAATTCGTAACCCTGTGGGAGGAATATGAATATATCGAAAATTTTATTAAGATCGAAAACTTTAAATTCCGAAATCATTTTGAGATTTTGTGGGACGTAGAGGAGGAAATCTGGCTTTATCATCTGCCGAAACTGATTATTCAGCCAATTGTTGAAAATTCAATTATTCACGGAATTGTAGACATGGAGAACGGCGGGGTCATAAATATTAAGGCGTATCGAAATGAAGAATTTGTTATTATTAAGGTCATCGATAACGGTAAGGGGATCTCGAAGGAGGCAATCGAAAAGCTTGAGAAAGAAATACGGAGAAATGATAAACTGGGCTTTCGGCAGGTGGGCATTGCCAATGTATTTAACAGGATACGTTTATTATATGGCGAAAAGTATGGGGGGACCATTTACAGCTACGAAAATGCTTTTACCTGTATTGAGATGCGCTTCCCAGGGGAGGATTTACTGGCGAAAGGAGTAAGGGGTTTTGACGGTACCGAAGAAAAAACAGAAGGAAAGGTTACATATGAGAATAATTATAGTTGATGATGAAAATGTATTTCGTGATTATATAAAGAGTCTGGATATATGGGGTAGGGGTGAATATAAGCTGGTTGGAGAAGCCAGGAGCAGTAAGGAAGCGCTGGAACTGTTAAGGAACACCAGGGTGGATATTGTTCTGATGGATGTCTGTATGCCAAATGAAAATGGAGTATATCTCTCAACGCAGATTGCCCGTGAATTCCCGAAAGTAGCCATGATAGCCATCAGCAGTTATGATAACTATGATTATGTAAGAGATATTCTAAAAAATGGGGCTCATGATTACATTTTAAAAAACAGGCTGACTCAGGAAAATCTGGAGGCCGCGCTTAATAACATCTTAAGGGATAAGGAACAAATCTCTCAGGAACAAAAAAAGGTGCGGGACAGAAATACTTTAAAGGCATGGATCGACAGCGGAGAAAGATTAACTCTGCAATGGGAAAGAAAAAGAAAAATGTTTTTGATCGGAAATTTAAATAATCTGGAAAATATGGACGAAAATATCAGGGCAAACTATATAAGAGGAATCTTAGGTATACTGGAGGACAATGATCGGACGGATAAGGAGAGCGTAGCTAATTACTTCCATAACGGATATTTTGTTGTTATGATCTGCTTTACTGATTTTACAACGGAAGCCGAACTTTTACAACAGACCGAAATAAGTAAAATAAGAGCACAAAACAATATCAACCGTATCTTTCATATCAACCTGGAAATACAGGTTTGTCCTCAGATGTCTTCAGAACATGCGGTTCTTTCTTATATCCGCCACTGCTTCCGCGGACCAGAAACACCAGGAGAAAAAGCAAGAAACCTGACACTGTCTCTGAATCAAAGAAAATGTCTGTATATTGCTTTGGAATCCGATAATATTGAAATTGCCGCTACTTATATAGAACAAATCTATGGTGAGATTGGTGAGCGGGAATACGGAAAGATCATGATGACTACCGCCGAGCTTTTTGATATTCTCGAAAAGGCCTGTATGGATGTGGACATTAGTCTGGACTTTATACCCAAAAACGAAAAACTCTATGAATATGTAAAGAAAAAGAATAAAGAAAATCTGGTCAGCAGTTTAATCGGCCTGTACCGGAATGCTTTAAAGGAAATAGCCGCACACAAGGTTACATACAGCGATAAGGTCAAGGCTGCGATTTATTTCATGAGTAATAACTTCGAAAAAATTAATGGGATGGGTGAAGTAGCACATGCGATCGGAGTATCCAATTCCTATTTGAGCAGAATTTTTCACCTGGAAACAGGAAAAACACTAATAAATTATTTAAACGAAATCCGTATCGAAAAAGCAAAAAGCTATCTTCAGCTTAAGAAAATGCCGTTAAAGCAAGTTGTTACATTGTGCGGCTTTAATAACTATTCTTATTTTATGAATGTTTTTAAAGAGTATACCGGGAAGACTCCGAAGGAGTATCAGAGTGGGATTTTATAAGATTTTTCTAAAGACATCATCGGTATACTGGTAATTCTTTTTATACGATTTGTTCAAAAAATTAAACAAGAATGTAAAAAATGTATATAAAATTAATAAGCCCTTGCACTCCCAAATGATTATAATGTTACTATCATATTTCAGAGGAGGTAGGTTATGAAAAAATGGAAGGCTTTAGCAGTTATGTTATGTATTGCGTTATGCCTGACAAGCTTGGCCGGCTGTAAAAAGTCCGAGGCAGGCAAGGAAGCGGGGAAACAGGGTGCAGAGGATGGACAAACCTCAGAAGGTACGGCTGCAACCCCATCGAATTTGAATCAGGAGGGTTTTCCTGTTGTGAATGAACCGGTCACTATGACGGTGTTCGGTTCCAGGGATCCCAATCATGCCGAATGGAAAGAGGTACGGGTACTGCAGGAGTACCAGAAAATGTCGAATATTCAAATGGACTACCAGGAAGTACCTAACGATGGATTTACCGAAAAAAAGCAGTTATTATTTGCATCCAATGAACTGCCGGACATTTTTATCCGTTGTTCCTTTACACCGGCTGAAATTACCCAGTATGGTGTAGAAAGCCAGCAATTAATACCGCTTGATAATCTGATCGAGCAATATGCACCGAATTTAAAGAAGTTAATTGAGGAAGATCCTACGGTTGAGGAAGCGATTACAGCTTCGGATGGCCATATTTACACCTTACCAAATGTGGATTTCAGTGAATCCGGACATATTTCTTTCAAACAATTTATTAATACGGATTGGCTGAAGGCAGTTGGAATGGAGGTGCCAAAGACAACGGAGGAATTAAAGGCGGTCCTCCACAGCTTTAAAGATAAGGACCCGAACGGTAATGGCGAACAGGATGAGATACCGTTGGGTATTCGTGACACAAGTGCTGTTTATAGCCTGGGGGGCTCCTTCGGTCTTGAGTATCAGATGAGAGATACCTATAATCTGGCAGACGGTAAGCTTCATAACTGGCTGAGCGATGATGAGTTCAAAGAATATCTCCAGTTCCTGAACGAGTTATATACAAACGGATTGCTTTGGTCCGACTATTACAAAAACGATCTGGCTTCCTGGAGAAGCAATCTGGCTTCCGCTGCCTACGGCGTTATGTACATGCCTTATACGGATGTATTCAAGAATGTTGAGGACCAGTACGAAGGCTTTGATGCTTTGACCGGACCGAAGGGCAGCAGCATATGGTCGGATGCCAATATCAGCGACACATTCATTGGAGCTTTTGCTATCAGTAATACGTGCAAAGAACCGGAAGCAGCGATCCGTTGGGTAGATTACTTCTACAGTGAGGAAGGTTCCGTATTCTTCCGATATGGAATTGAGGGAGAGACCTTCCATTACGATGAAAACGGACTGCCCCAGATTAACGATGATATTGCCAATGCCGAAGAAGGATTTATGACCGCACTGGGCAAAATCAATCTTGTTCCCGGAGGGGGCTTTCCTTCTCTCATTACAGATAAGACAGATGGAATCGTAGCGAGCAGTAAGACAAAAGAAGCCGCCGCTTTACTGAGTGATAATCTTCCCGGTACAATTGTACCGAAACCGGCCTTAAGCATTGAGGATGGAGAGCGTGTCAATACGATCGAGCAGGATTTGTTTACCTATAGGGACCAGGCTGTTACCAAGTTTATCATTGGCGAATGGGGCTTTGATAAATGGGAGGATTATTGCAAAACCCTGGAAAAGACCGGTATAAGGGAACTGGAAGAAATTTATAATAATTCATTAAAATAATGTTTTTATTATAAAAAAGTATTACTGACAATTATGCAGATATAGTTGTCAGTAATTTTTTAAGGAGATGAATGATGACAAAACGCAAATATTTATGGAAGCAGCTCAAAAAATCAAAGGAACTCTACTTTTTATTTGCATTTCCGCTGGTGTGGTATATTATCTTTAATTATGTACCGATTTATGGGCTTCAGATTGCATTTAAACGGTATAATCCGACCCTTGGAATTACAGGAAGCCCCTGGACAGGTTTTAATTATTTTAAACAGTTTTTTAACTCTTATTATTGCTTTGAGGTAATTTGGAATACCATCCGGCTTAGTTTATATACTATGGCAATAGGATTTCCGGTACCGATCCTCCTTGCGCTTTTAATCAATGAAATCCAGAGTAAAAAGCTGAGCAAGGCGGTTCAGAATATTACATATATGACGAACTTTTTATCGGTTGTCGTAATTGTTAGTATGCTTAATATATTTTCTGATCCCGCTTACGGGCTCTTTAATAAAATCACAGGGGTATTTGGAGTAGAGCCTGTGGATTTTATGGCAAAAGCAGCTTCCTTCAGTCCGCTTTATGTGTTTTCAAATGTGTGGCAGTTTATGGGGTTCAATGCCATTATCTATATTGCGGCATTGGCGGCAATAGATCCTACCTACTATGAAGCTGCCTCCATCGACGGTGCGTCACGTTTTCAGAAGATAATACATATATCGATTCCCTGTATTATGACAACCATCATTATTATGTTTATTTTAAGAATTGGAAATCTGATGACAGTGGGCTTTGAAAAGGTATTATTAATGCAGAATAGTGTAAATACATCCACAAGTGAGATCATATCTACATTTATTTATAAGAATGGTATTCAAAAGGGGCAGTTCGGATATAGCGCTTCCGTCGGTATCGTTAATTCCGTCATTAATTTTATTCTTCTCATCAGTGCCAATACGTTGAGCAGAAAAGTTACTAAAACCGGTTTATGGTAAAAGTGATATGTGTGATGCCGCAAAAGGGGTATCATGCCGGGAAGGTTGAAAGAAAATATAAAAGTGAAAGGATGCCGGTAAAATGATTCTTTCAGCCCGTTTTATCCGAGGCAGTACCGCAAACCGGTTTGCGGTATGAGGTGGACGTAAAATGACCTATACGAGAAAATTTAAGAAGACTAAGAAAGAAATTGTCTTTCATATGGCTGTAAACGCAATCAGTATACTCATAATTGTTATTGTACTGGTACCGTTGATATTTGTTCTTGCAGCATCCTTTTCGGATCCTGATTTGGTTTTAAAGGGCAAGGTTTTATTATTTCCAAAAGGGTTTACGCTAAAAGCTTATCATATGGTTTTTGAAAATTCGGACATATGGAGAGGATATTTAAATACAATTATATATACGGTAACAGGAACCGTAATCAGTGTCACTCTGACCATACTTGCGGCATATCCGCTGTCAAGGAGCCAGTTCTTCGGGCGGAAATACCTGCTGCTTATTCTTTTATTTACCATGTATTTTAATGGCGGTATGATTCCGACCTATCTTCTGGTCAGAGATTTGGGATTGTATAATTCGATTTGGGCTATTGTATTGCCGACGGCAATATCGACTTATAATTTAATCGTTGCAAAGACATTTTTTGAAACGAGCATTCCTAAGGAGCTGTACGAATCAGCACTATTGGATGGCTGCGGAAATATCAGAATGCTAAGTAAGATTGTACTGCCCCTTGCCAAATCGATTATAGCAATTTTGATTTTGTATTATGCGGTGGATATGTGGAATTCCTATTTCAGTGCCCTGATTTACTTAAATGATGATAGGAAATATCCGCTTCAAATTATTTTAAGAAATATTTTGCTCATTGGTCAGACAGAGCAATTCGGTACCAATGATGTTGGTATGGCTGAAAAAATTAAACTGGCCGAGGCGTTAAAATATTCGGTAATTGTGGTCTCCAGTATACCGATGATTATTCTGTACCAGTTTGTGCAAAAACATTTTGTAAAAGGTGTTATGATAGGAGCGATTAAGGGATGAAAGATACGATCAATGGTAATAAGCCAAATTTTATCATTATTATGACGGACCAGCAGAGAGCTGACCTGAGAAAAAGCTGTGGCTGCCCTCTGGATACAATGCCTTTTCTGGATGAATGGGCAAAGGGCGGGGTGGATTTTGAACGTGCCTATACACCGAACCCGACCTGTATGCCGGCCAGAGTGAGTATGTTCACAGGGCGGTATTCGGAAACACACCATGTAAGAACAAACCATAACAGAGAGGATGCTTTCTATACGGAGGATCTGCTCGATATCATGAAGAAAAACGGTTATTTAACCGCACTCTGCGGTAAGAATCATACCCATCATGAATACGGGGAATTTGATTTCTATAAAAAAACAGATCATTTAGGGCTTGCAGAAAGTAATATGTCCGAGGAGGAACAGGACTTTTACGACTATTTAAATCAGACGAAGTTCGTGGACAGCCGGTATCCTGCCCCCGGAGGAGCAAAGGTACAGCATCCGTATAAAAATGTTTCCGATGCGTTGGAATTTATCGATAAAGTAAATGGGAAAGCTCCGTTTTTTGCGTGGGTATCCATTGCAGAGCCGCATAATCCGTACCAGGTGCCGGACCCATATTATGATATGTTTCCTCCGAAGGAACTGCCGGGCTGCATTAGTGAGGAAGAAGCGGAAGACAACCAGAAGGGAAGCCGTTTTGTAAGGCTTCGAAAGGTATGGGAACAGGTTTATGGTCCGGATGTTAAGGAGCATATGGACCGCTCCAGATCCAATTATTTTGGAATGCTGCGGCTGATCGATGACCAGTTAAGACGATTCATTGAAGGGTTACAGGAGCGAAAGCTTGAGGATAATACGGTCATAATTTATATTTCCGATCATGGCGATTTTGTCGGAGAGTATGGATTGATGCGAAAGGGTGCTGATTTATCGGAGTTATTAATCCATATCCCGATGATCTGGAAGGGACCTGGCATTACTCCCAGGGATAAGGAAACACAGGCTTTTGCCAATATAGTCGATATTCTGCCTACGATATGCGACATAATAGGAGAAGTAATTCCAACCGGAGTGCAGGGGAAAAGTCTTCTTCCGGTATTAAGGCAGGAGAGCGGTTATGAGCGTGAATTTAACCGGGCATACTCGGAAAGCGGATTTTCGGGCATGTACTGGGAGGATGACGATCTGCTTAATTATATAACGGAAGGTGCAACTGTTGATATGTCCGCTTTTGACTGTTTAAATTCCTGGACCCAGAGCGGACAGGTCAGAGGGCTTCGCATGGATCATTACCGGATTCAGATCGATATGATGGGAGAAGGATTTTTATACGACCTGTCGAAGGATCCGAAGGAACTTCATAATTTATGGTGCGATAAAGCGTATTCTTCCATAAAGGAACGGATGATGCAGGAATTAGTATCTGCCATGCTGCAAAATACGGACGTACTGCCGGTTCCTCACCACCGCTACCGGACAAAGATCCATCCGAAGGGATACTGGTATCAGGAATATACGGCTCAGGATCCTGGTATAGATCCATCAGGAACAGTCGGGGAGATATATTCGAACAGAAAATATTACAAATAATTATGAGTAATTACGAATGAACATATTTTTCAATCCGTATTTCAAAAAGGATAGTACTGTAACAAAAACAAACCTGAATTTACATATTTGCAGGCCAGCTCAAAAATTATATTAATTGTATGGCATATAAATACAAAAATATTATTTTGCAATTACCGATTTCAATTATATAAAGAAAGGAGGGGCGATGTCCTCATTGGGCAGTAAATTCACAATTTGACCGCCTTATATTGATATGGAAAAAACTCCGTGAGGGAAGATTACGGAATCGAGGGAAGATATGATAAATAGTATTATAATAATGACGGTCAGCCTTCTGGCATCTGTGGCCGGGGCTGTCTGCGGTATCGGAGGCGGGGTTATCATAAAGCCGGCACTGGATTCACTGGGGATTATGAGTGTGGATACAGTCAGCTTCCTCTCTGGCTGCACAGTAATGAGTATGTCCGGTTATTCCGTCATTCGGGCAATCTATAAAAAAGAACTTAATATCCGGCTGAAAACGGGAGTCCCAATATCAGCCGGAGCTGCGGCCGGAGGAATCTTGGGCAGATATTTGTTTCATTTATTAAACACCGGTTTCCTAAACACGGATTATATGGGAGCCGTACAAGCGGTATGTTTATTTTGGCTGACTTTTGCAACGCTGCTATATACAATTAACAGACGGAAAATAAAAACCAATCATATATCGAAGTCGCTATTCTGCATGCTGGCAGGCTTAATGTTAGGACTTGCTTCCTCTTTTCTTGGAATCGGAGGAGGTCCGTTTAATCTTGTGCTTCTTTCCTTTATGTTCTCCATGGAACCGAAAGAAGCGGCTCAGAATTCTTTATTCATTATTTTTTTTGCTCAAATTTCCAGTTTGTCACTTACCTTATCAGGGGGAAATATACCTGTCTTTAATTTGAGGGTTCTTATAGGAATGGCTCTGGCAGGAATTGCAGGTGCAATCATCGGAAGGAAGGTAAATAAAATAATAAAGGAAGAGACTGTTGATAAACTGTTTCGTGGGCTGAATTTTATTATAATGATTATATGTGTGTATAATTTTTGTAAATATTTATGCATTTCTCCTTTTCGGTTCTAAAGTAACATTGTAAATTTTATATGCTTTATGCTGTAATTTTAGAAAAAGGAAGTTTTAATTGCAAAAGAAAAATTATCAGATACTCCAATTCGTAAACAAAGTTATTTTGCTGGTTCTTGGTTCTGTGTGTGGAAGTTACCGGAAAAAACCGATCCATTAACTATACTTTTTTAGTTGAGTCATGAGATAAAGAATATCCTCCTTACCGGAGGGTATTTTTTTTATTCTCTTTTATTTATTTTGGTACCCAGTGCTGCACCGGATATAAATGAAATCAGCCAGATAATCCATAACTGCGGGTATGCAGGCTATTCAGCCATTCCAAAACCGCTTTAGCAGATAAGTAATTTACAGAATATTATAAATATGATTGCATAAAGACAGAAAAAATATTGATAAAAAGAAATTGATCGCCATTTCTGTTATTGATCTTTATACTAACTGAAAGTATCCGTTTATAGTTTTGCTCTGTCCGTTTTTTTGAATATTTATGAATAAATTAATAAGTATTTTATTGATTAATCCTCCAATATATACTACAATTGTAAATATGTAGTTACAATTAGTATATGTCTTTCAATCAATCCAGAGTGAGCGATTGTCATTTACTTGAAGCCTGCAAAGTTTAATTCAATATTCTTTATGTTTTTCTACATAAAAATACCGTTGTTCAACTTGATGTATAGCGACACTGAATTGCTTAGCTAATATGATAATCAATTTAGATAGGAGATGTAAAAAAAGTATGAATATCAAAAGTAAACTCTCTATTTTAGCCAACACGTTAAAAGAAGTCTTTTTATCCTCACTGCCTCTTGTGGCAATTATAATTATTGTTTGTGGTTTTATTGCACCGCTAAACAGCATTTCAGACTATACTAAATTAATCGTTGGTTATATCAGCGTGGTTTTGGGGCAAACATTGTTTTTGTCAGGATTAAATATTAGTATCCTTCCAATCGGAAAGCTTGTTGGAGGCTCGTTGATAAAGTTAAAAAAATCAATTATTATTATCTTTTTCGGTTTTGTTTTTGGTCTGCTCGCTACGGTTGCCGAACCTGCTTTAACCGTTTTAGCGAAACAGACAAATATGATTATGCCAATTATTAATGAAACCGTTTTTATCTGGATTATGGGTGTAGGAATTGGTGTAATGGTAGGTTTTTCCCTCTTTCGAATTATGAAAGACCTGAACATTAAAGTAGTTTTCGCTTTGCTGTATATTTTAACTTTCATAGCGATTATCTTTGTTCCCGATGAATTTATTGCTTTGGCTTTTGACGGCAGCGGTGCAACAACCGGAGACATCTCTGTTCCCTTTATTTTGGCATTGGGTATGGGCGTTTCTGTTACTATGTCAAAGCATAAAAGTAACGTTGATACTTTCGGAATCATTGGCCTTGCTTCTGTGGGTCCTATTCTTGCATTGTCTATCTATGGAATAATCCTTAATGTCAGGTATAACGGCGTACTGCCTGCTGAGCAGATATATGCTCCCGGCACTGCGGTATATATAAAGGAGATAATTACTGGCAATCTGTCCGGGGTTGTTTTAGCGCTCTTACCGGTTATTCTTGTTTTTTTACCATTTCAGTTCTTCTTAATTAAACTGCCCAAAAAAGAATTTACATCTATTCTACTGGGAACTGTCGTAGTGTTTGCTGGTTTATTGATTTTCCTTTCGGGTATTGATTATGGATTTGCTTTTGCCGGTAAATACATTGGAGAAGTCTTTTTAGATTCTTCCCGTCCGGAATGGTTCAAATGGATACTATTGATTATTGGGTTTATTTTAGGAGCAGCCATCACTTTATCTGAACCGGCAGTTACGGTACTTGGTGAACAGCTTGAAGAAATAACTAACGGTCATATTCAGAAGCTGACGATTCGCGTAACGCTTGCTATAGGTATTGGCTTTGCCTCTTTACTTGCAATGGTAAAGATTTTGACAAAGAGCAATATATTATGGTTTTTAATACCTCTCTACGCTATTGCACTTATTATGATGATATTTACTCCCAAACTGTTTGTAGGGCTGGCCTTTGACTCCGGCGGTGTATCTGGCGGTGCTTTAACATCAGCTTTTTTAACACCCCTAACGCTTGGCGTAGCACAGGCTGTAGCAGACCAATCAAGTACCGGCGGGCAATCCATATTAGTTAATGGTTTTGGAATTATTGCATTTATCTCGGTAACCCCATTGATTGCTGTACAATTTTTAGGCATAGTGTATGATATAGGATTTAAAAAGGCACAAAAATCTCTGGAAGATGCTGAGATTCAAGATTTGGAAGAGCTGGCTTTACTTACTGGTTCTGCTGATGAATTGAACAAAGATTACAATGACAATAAACTCATTGATGACACGGCAAATAAGCAACTTAATATAACTTACTGCAGTCCAGAGCAGAATATAATTGAGGAGGCAAATAATGACTTTGATCAAGTGTGAATACAATATTGATTTTTTAACCTTGATAGCAGACAGAAAGCATAAAGATGAAATTCTAAAACTTCTATTGAACTCAGGATGTCATCTTATCGATGTTGTATATGCCAAAGGTACTTTGAAAACCGGATATTTTAAAGATATGCTGGGACTGGTATCAGAGGAGAAAAAGATTATGATTACTTGTTTAATTTCTGGTGATTTATCCAGCCAATTGCTGAAGGACTTAGTAACAAAATTCAACTTTGATAAACCCAATACAGGTATTGCCTTTGTTGTACCTGTTGATAAGTTATCAGTATAATTTCAGGAGGAAAAATGAATAACAGTAATATAAAAGCGTTGTATATCATTGTAAATGCAGGCTTTGCAGAGCAAGTAGTTGAACTTGTCCGTTTAAAAGGTGCTGCCGGCGCTACTATAATAAATACCCGCGGTATTAGTTCGTTACACAAAGAGATCATGGGAATTAGCACTGATACGGAAAAAGAAATGATATTAACACTTACCGATGCTGAAACCGCTGATAAGATTATGGAAGCCATAAAGACAAATACAGGTTTTAAAACAGAAGCCCATGGTATATGCTTTACTTTACCCGTATCAGAAACCGTTGGCCTTAGCCAAAACATTACGGAAGGATAATGTCGGCTAGTATATCTCAATGTCTGGTGATTATTAAAACTGTATCAATAAATATTTTTATTGCTTGAAAATGACACATGTGTCGTTTATGATATAAAACGACACGTGTGTTTTTTATTTTATTTTTAGAACCTATTTAGAGAAACGTTAAAAAGAAGTTCTATATTGGTCAGGATACTCAGGAATGGGTCTTGAAGATAACTGTGGGAGTGATAAAAAAGAATAAATGATTTCACTTTTCGAATATATTTGATTCGGGCATTGATGTATAAATATAACGGATAAATGCAGTAAGCAAAATCGAGGCAAGGAACTACTTATAAGAGCAAACAAAATTTTATATTGACACTTCTTTAGAATATATTGTAATATTTATATATGTACAAAAAAACATAAAATAAATTTTTATATTGGGTTATTTGGTGATAAATATGACTGAAACAAGACGTAAAAAAATTAAAAAGATATTTGATGATAACGGTCCTATTGTTAAGGCGTCCGTTCTTCGTGAAAACAAGATATGCAGTAGAGATATTGCGGAGCTAATAAAGACTGGTTTTGTCAAAAAACATAGAACGGGTTTTTATTCATGGGTTAACTCTGATAATAATATGTCAGATATCGAACTTGCTTCAAGCCTTGTTCCCAATGGAGTGATTTGCCTTTATTCTGCGGCAGTTCATTATGATCTTACTACGATAAATCCTATGATGGTAAGCGTTGCAATTCCATCCAGCACTGTTAAACCTCCTTTGCCAGAATATCCGCCAATTGAGCTGTATACTTTCAGCAGTACCTTTTTTTCACTGGGAGAGACCTCGGAACAGCTCGCCTGTTCAAAAATCAAAATTTATGACATTGAAAGAACAGTCTGCGATTTTTTTAGATTGAGATATCAACTGGGTGAGGATGTGGCTCTTGAAGTATTAAAAACCTACATGGCACGAAAGAGTAAAAATCTGCAAAAGCTGATGGAATACGCCGCAACGCTTCGAATAAAAACAAAAATCAAGCCATATGTGGAGGCAATGATATGAATAAGGCAGAGAGTATAAAGACAAGACTAAAAAATCTTGCCGTCGAAGAAAAAAAGCAATTTGACTATCTTTTGATGTTATATTTTATTGAACGGATTTTATATCGTATATCCGTCTCAAAATATAGAGATGTTTTGGTTTTAAAGGGAGGCTTGCTCCTTTATACTATCCTAGATGATAAGGCAAGGGCTACAAAAGATATTGATTTACTAGCAAAAGAATTAGTGAGTACATTGGACGGCCTTCAAGATATTTTTAAAGAGGTATGCAGTATTGAGGATGATGATGCGGTTCGCTTTGACACAGAAACAATCAGAGCTGAACGTATTAAAGAGGATGCTGAGTATGAAGGTGTCAGAATAAAGGTTACCGCTTTTTTGGACAAGTCAAAAAAGACTTTACAGTTTGATATCGGCTTCGGAGACGTGATCGTCCCTAAAGCGGTTGAGATGGAGTATCCGTCCCTTCTTGATATGGACACTCCAAAAATCAAAGCATATTCCATGGAATCGGTCATCGCAGAAAAGTTTGAAGCTATGCTTTATTTAGCTGAAGCCAACAGCCGTATGAAAGATTTCTATGATATTTATGTCCTTAGTAAAACTTTTTGTTTTGATGGCCGGGTGTTATATGAAGCAATAAGTCAGACGCTCCAAAGGCGTGGAACGCCTCTTTCAAAAGCGCCGACGATATTTTCTGAGGATTTTCGTAGACTTAAAGAAAAACAAACCCAATGGAATGCTTTTATGCGAAGGATTGAAACCAAAATTGACGCTGGCTTTGACGATGTAGTTCTACAGATTAAAGTATTCCTTTCACCCGTTTATGAATGTATACTCAATGAAAGGGAATTTTTCGGTCAATGGGATAAGAATGCTCTTGAATGGGTGCATGATTCCAAAGACAGTAATTAAGTTGGTTAAGAGAACATTAACAAAACAGGAAATACGGATTAATTTCATCTTTTAAGACAGGGAATGGTTTTTTAATACATATTGCAAAATATGAATTCTAAGAAAATAAAGGATACTTTTATGGTATCTTTATTTTGGGGCAGACTAAAGCTATAGTAATAAAAATTTTTTGAAACGGATAAATGCAGTAAGCAAAATAAAGGTAATGTTTAAAAGATTACCTCATTTTGCTTACTGTCATAAATTATTCCGTTACTCCTCGCATATCATAACTTAATGTTTACCAATTCCACAGATATTTCTTTAATCTGCCAATTAAAGTTTGCTTAGTTGGTTCACTTACATCTCGAATAGCTGGAATTACTTCATCAGGGATATCCATGCCAGAGGGCCTATTCTCTTGCAAGTAGTCTACAAAATCAGACATAGGCTGCATTCGCTCAAACATCAGTGGTATTTTGAATTGATTGCAGTAGTAAATAATTAGTTCATCCAGCATAGCCCAATGTACGGTTTTAAAGGCCTTTTGTCTTTTTGTCAATTCTTTAATGACTTCATAACTTTGTAGATTTTTTAAGTAACCGGCTATAATTAAAAAGTCAATGACGACATCTGCCATCTTTAGTGCCTGTTCCTTATTTTCCACCAGTCCAACTACATGAATTCCGGCTAGACACAAATAGTCAGATAATTCTTTTGCACGTTCTAATAACCGGTCTGAAAGGATCAATACTTTTAGTTTTTGAGTGTCAACATATGTATTATTTTCAATCAATTTTAATTCTTCCTTTCTTAAAATTTTTAGCAAAATCATGTTTCAGTTTTTCTAACTACTCCGTTACTCATTTATTTACCTCCTAATTTATAAATTGCTTATTGCTTATACCTATAAGCAATATTATACCATAATTCTGTTAATATCAATATACAGCTTATACCTATTTGCAATTTGGGAGGATTATACATGACGAAGTTATTAAAAAATGAAATATTTGGACGCAACATACAGCGCATAAGGCTCTCTCGGGGATTAACACAGGAGCAGACAGTCGCACAGCTACAAGTTTTGGGATCACCATTAAGCCGTAGTACCTATTCTTTAATAGAAATGGGTAGAGGGAATGTATATGTCAGCGATTTGGTAGGATTACAAAAAGTATTTAATGTTAACTATTCCGCATTTTTTGAAGATATTTCTATAATACGTACTGGAGCAAAGACTTGAAGTAAAGTATTTTTAACAAAGAGTCAGCTTTTTATCACTCGTTGGACATGGTGCTCGCTCATAGCCACAAACATTGAAGCGTTGCGGTCATCTGTTTCAGGTTGAAAATTTTAGCCGGCCGTTCATAGTCCGGGCTTTTTCCCGACCAGCCTACGCATGCAACCATCGAAAGCTCTCCCTGTATAATCACTGGCAAGTACAGTATGCACCTAGTAGAATTAAAATATAAGTTCTAACGTTTCTTGTCAGATTAGTTGCACATGTTAATGAAATATATGGAGGAAATAGCCAGAAAAAAGTCCGATTAATATATATCAGCGATTTGGTAGGCTGTTACGTTGAAACATTGAACCAGATCAAAAACGGCACGGCAAAACGCGAGAAGCAACCGGAAAGCGATACGCCGGCCGTGAAAAAAATAAATAATGATACGTGTGAAATTAATTGGAATCTTTCGGCGAAAGAAATCCATGATAAAATCCGTGGGCTTTCGCCGTCTCCAACTGCATTCACTTGGTTGAACGGAAAAAAATTAAAAATATATAAATCTGAAATCGCAGGGCGCGCCGCCCTCGGCGAGACATTTAAAAACGGAGAAATCATAACATTTGACAAGGGCATAGAAATCAAAGCAGGGAATGGAATTGTAAAAATTCTTGAACTGCAATTAGAAGGCGCGAAAAAAATGTCTGCAAAAGATTTTTTAAACGGTAAAAAATTTGAAAAAGGTACGGTTTTAGGTGAAAAATAGACCGTGTAATATAGCTGCCCTCTTGCTTTTTGAGATATGTCAAACTGCATCTTTTGTTACTTCATTGGGTATAATAATCCAATCTTAAACATAGAAAGGAGTTGATGCCCATGCAAACTACAACAGATAGTGTACCTAATCGCTTGATAAATGAGAAAAGTCCGTATCTCTTGCAACACGCTTATAATCCCGTGGATTGGTTTCCTTGGTGTGATGAAGCTTTTGAAAAAGCTAAGAGAGAAGGCAAACCTATATTCTTGTCGATTGGGTACTCTTGACGTGGGTGCAGTTATCCACTTGCCACTGGTGCCATGTCATGGCACATGAATCCTTTGAGGATAAAGAAGTTGCAGATTATTTAAACCGCTATTTTGTTGCAATTAAAGTAGACAAAGAAGAACGTCCCGATATTGACAGCATTTACATGTCGGTATGCCAGAACTTAACAGGCAGCGGCGGCTGGCCTTTAACTATTTTTATGCTTCCGGACCAAAAACCTTTTTTCGCAGGCACATATTTCCCAAAGAGGTCAAGACGTCATATGCCGGGGCTGTTAGAGCTGCTGGAGGCAGTAGTGGAAAAATGGGAAACGGAGCGGGAGACTTTAATACGGACAAGTGAAGGAATCACCAATTCCTTAAAACAGGAAATAAATCAGGAAGCCGATGGGAGTAGCCTTACAAAAGACTTGATAAGGAATGCAGCGCAAAGCCTTATCAGCCGTTTTGATAAACAATACGGCGGCTTTGGGGGAGCACCCAAATTTCCGATACCCCATAACCTGATGTTTTTATTGAGATTTGCTTATTATGAACAGAATGATAACGCTCTAAAGGCAGTGGAAAAAACTTTGGACAGTATGTACAAAGGCGGGATATTTGATCATATCGGCTACGGATTTTCCAGGTATTCCACGGATTCCAAGTGGCTGGTTCCCCATTTTGAAAAAATGTTATATGACAACGGCTTATTGATTTTAACTTATCTGGAAGCCTATCAGATAACAAAAAAGGAACATTACAGACAGATTGCGGAAATGACCATGGAGTATGTTTTAAGGGAACTGACTTCCAAAGAGGGCGGTTTTTACTGTGCCCAGGATGCGGACAGCGAAGGGGTGGAAGGAAAATACTATGTCTTTAATTCCGATGAAATCATAGATTTATTGGGATGGAAAGACGGAACTTATTTCAATGAATATTTTGATATAACTTCAAAAGGCAACTTTGAAGGGCAAAGCATACCAAACCGAATCCATTCTGATATAACGGATAGATCCGGTCAGGAGTCTTATTCCCTGGAAAATGAAAGAATCACAAAGCTTCGAAAAACAGTTTTGGAATACCGTTCTGACAGAACCGTACTCCACAAGGATGACAAAATACTGACCTCCTGGAACGGTATTATGATTGCAGCCTTTGCCAGGGCTTATAAGATACTGGGAGATGACCGCTATTTGCAGGCGGCCAGGAAGGCTGACCGGTTTATTATGGAGCATTTAAACCGGGGGGACGAATTATATGTCCATTACCGGGACGGCAGTGCCAGCGGTACGGGGCATATTGATGACTATGCTTTTTACTGTTATGCACTAATTGAACTTTATGAGGCTTCCCTGGATATGAATTATTTAAAACGTGCCCTGGGGGTTAATGAGGTAATGGTGCAGAAATTCTTTGATAAAGATAAGGGAGGGTTCTACCTGTATGCAAAGGACGCGGAAACCCTGATCCACCGCCCCAAGGAATTATATGACGGCGCCATACCCTCCGGCAATTCCGTGGCGGCTTACGTATTGTTAAGGCTGGCTGCCTATACGGGGAATACGGAACTTATGCGGACAGCAGATCTGCACACGGCTTATATAGCCGCTAATATAGCGGATTATCCCAGTGCGCATTGTTTTTCATTAATAGCTGTTATGCTGGAACTCTATAAAACGAAAGAACTGATCTGTGTTCTGCCGGATTCCTCTAAAGTGATGGAAGTACGGGAATTATTATCCCGTGATTTTCTTCCCGGTCTTACTGTTTTGGTCAAGACAGAAGGCAATCAGGAGCAACTGGCTGACTTGGCTGAATTTACCGGGGATTATAAAATAGACAGGGAATCCCCTGCCTATTATCTATGTGAAAATCATGCCTGCAGGTCACCGGTTCAGGATATAAAAAAGTTAGAAGAATTATTAATAAAAACCGTGGAATATGTTTAAACTATGAATAGCTGTAGAGTTGATGGCGGCTCCTTCATCCTGATTGTTGTGAAGAGAGGCTATTGGCGCTGCGGCTTTGTTTATTTTTAATTCCACGGCTGTTTTTTGGTCTGGACCGGTATATTGGGCTGTTTTAAGGCTTCCTGCATCATAAGGAAGAAATAAGTATCCTGGCACCCTTGTGCAAAGGAATAAAAACTGCTGCCGGTAGAGAGATAATCACCCATGCCGGTTAAACAGCGTGCAATTGCTGTTTCGTCATCGGTAAACCTTTCATTTACAAAGGGGTTGATATATAAACATTCATTGCCAAGATTAACGGAATAGGTAGACAGTGTATTAATGTCCCTGGTTACCTCAAAGGTTTGGATTAAGGGCTGGTTCTCAGGGGTCAGACAGCGCACCGTTTCATCGTCCATTTCACCCCGGACACCCTGTATGTTAAGATGACGGGTCCGGATTTTGGAGCGGTATTGGACGTCGGCTGCAAAATCATAGAAAGCTGTTTTACCGCTTTCAAATTCCAAGGTATATCTGGTACGGTTTGCAAGGATGACGTCGCCATTTGTTTTAATACCGTATCTTGAATCGGTAACCGTAACGGGAAACTGATAATTCTTCCCGTAAATCTGTGCGGTTTCAAATCCCACATTCAATAACTTCCGAATCAGGCTGACACCGTGATAATCATGGGCCCAGGATATGGATAGGTTATGTACTTCACCCAGGATTCCCCGGGAAAGCGCCTTTAGTTTTGCCTGGTACAGGGGATGTAAATAATACTGCTCGGCAACCTGGATTTTAGCCTTTTGTTTTTCGGAAGTATTCCAAAGGGATATAAGGTCCTCCAGGTTCAGGGCAGGAGGAGTCTCCACCAGAATCGGGATACCGTAAGGCATCAGCCGGCGCATCATTTCAGGATTGGCATCCCTGCCAATGGCGATCACCACAAAATCAGGCCGGGCAGCCAGACAGTCCTCTAAGGTCAAAGCTGCCGGTATGGAATAGCTTTTCGAGAATTCGGAAGCTTTTTCTTTATTTCTGAAACAAACGGAAGTAACTTCAAACTGTTCCGGCAGGGCAAGGCCCACTCTTAAAAAAGCCATAGCCCGGTAGCCGTTGCCAATTATAGCATATCTGATCTTATTCATAGGTACCTCTTTCCTGCATAACAACTATATAAAAATTTTACCAAAAGGGTGATGTTATTACAATGTATAATATCATCTGTTTTATCTAATAGAATGGTTTAACGAAACCATTTGTAATTTTACCGGAACAGGAGGTATAATTAGAAGGAGATTATTTGAAATTATACCGATACGGATGAGAAATATAAGGACACGGAAGGAGAACCAAATGGAGAAAACCAAGCAGCCATTATTTACAAGTATAGACTGTATCCGTCTTTATGTACCAAACCTTGAAGAAGGGATTAACTACTACTGTAATAGTCTGGGAATGAAAATTATTTGGAAAACCGACTCCGAAGCTGGGCTTGGAATGGGTGAAGGCATAACGGAAATCGTTATACAAAATGAAAGCAAGGAACCGGAAATTGATATTAAAGTGGACTCGGTAGTGGAAGCAGTTGGCCGGATAAAAAAGGCCGGAGGGCAGATTGTAGCCGGGCCTTTTGAAATAAAGATCGGGAAATGTGCGGTTGTTAAAGACCCCTGGGATAATAAGTACGTAATTTTAGACACAACCAAAGGCCTTTTCATAACGGATAAGGAAGGAAACATCGTTGGCCAGGAAAAACCTTCTAATTAAAGCTTCAGCCGCAGAGTTAAATGAATTTACTTCATTCCGGTTTTGTGAAGTAAAACTTTTGACACTGCGGCTATATTTATATATAATTTTAAGAATGGGATACAGTAAAAAAGAAAGGTACAGCAGGTAAAATAATAACTTATACTTTAAACCATTGTGATTGACAGAGACTGCCGGAAAGTACTTTAAAAACTTGGAGTGAATATATACCTCTTTATTCATTCGGCAGATTAAAAGGGGGATCGTTTCAGCAGTTTTGCTTGATTCTTCCTGTATAAAGGATAACAAATATAAAAGACGGGAGCAATGAGAATGATTATAACAAGAGATTTTTATCAGCGGGAAGCGGTTACGGTTGCCAGGGAGCTGATAGGACTTACTCTGGTCCATGAAACCAAGGAAGGTATTACGAAAGGCATTATCGTAGAAACGGAAGCATACATGGGACTTAAGGATGCGGCAGCCCATTCCTATAAAAGCAGCCCTTCAGGCAGGACCAATGTCCAGTACGGGGAAGGCGGATATGCTTATATTTACCTGATATATGGCATGTATTACTGCATGAATATTGTAACCAATCAGGTAAAGATACCGGAAGTAGTACTGCTGCGGGCTTTAGAACCTGCCTACGGAATAGAACTGATGAAAAAACGGCGCGGCACCGATAAAATCCTGAACTTATGCAGCGGCCCTGGAAAACTCTGTACTGCTATGGGGATTAATAAAGATAATTACGGTATGGATTTGTGCGGGAACCGGATGTATCTGGAAAGACCGGCAGATTATAAGATGAAGGAAATTATTGCTTCCAAACGGATTAATATCGACTATGCCGGGGAAGCCAGGGATTACCTGTGGAGGTTTACCGTAAAAGATAACAAGTATGTCTCCGTCAAAGTAAAATAAAAGGTGAAATACGGTAAAATCCAGCAAAATGTGCATACTGTGATGCCTAAAAGGACATTATGCCATGGTATTCTTTTTGATAATTTTTTTCAAAAACTATAGACTATTTTGTATTTTTATGAGAGAATAAGTGCGTATGCGATGTTAAAAGAATAACATACCGCTGATAGCAATATATTTATGTACATTGAAAGGAGTCTAAACATGATTTATTCACATGAAGTAGAAACGATGTGTCCGGTTGCGCAGGGCGTTAACCATGGGGCAGCACCTATACCGGAAGAAGCAAAATGGGTACAAGCAAAGGAAGTAAAGGATATTTCCGGTTTAACACATGGTGTTGGCTGGTGCGCACCGCAGCAAGGTGCCTGTAAATTAACTTTAAATGTAAAAGACGGTATTATCCAGGAAGCCTTGGTTGAAACAATCGGATGTTCCGGTATGACTCATTCTGCAGCTATGGCAGCAGAAATCCTTCCGGGAAGAACCGTTTTAGAAGCTTTAAATACTGACTTAGTTTGTGATGCTATTAATACTGCCATGAGAGAACTTTTCTTACAGATCGCTTATGGTAGAACACAAAGTGCTTTTTCCGAAGATGGCTTACCGATTGGTGCAGGCCTTGAAGATTTAGGAAAAGGTTTAAGAAGCCAGGTTGGTACAATGTACGGTACATTAAAAAAAGGTCCTCGTTATCTTGAAATGGCAGAAGGCTATGTAACCGGTATTGCGCTGGATGAAGAAGATTTGATCATCGGATATCAGTTCGTTAACTTAGGAAAAATGACTGATTTCATCAAAAAAGGTGATGACCCGAATACCGCTTATGAGAAATCCAAGGGACAATACGGCCGTGTTGCGGATGCTGTTAAGATTATTGACCCTAGGAAAGAATAATAGAGGAGGATACATAAAATGGCTTTATTTGAATCATATGAAAGAAGAATTAATAAAATAAATGAAGTATTAAACAGCTATGGAATTGCTTCCATTGAAGAAGCTGAAAAGATTACGAAAGATGCCGGCCTGGATGTTTATAATCAGGTTAAAGGTATTCAGCCTATCTGTTTTGAAAATGCCTGTTGGTCATATGTCATAGGTGCTGCGATTGCAATTAAAAAAGGCAGCAGAAGAGCAGCAGATGCCGCTGCTGCAATTGGGGAAGGCCTTCAGGCTTTCTGTATTCCGGGTTCCGTTGCCGACCAGAGAAAAGTTGGTTTAGGCCATGGTAACTTAGGAAAGATGTTATTGGAAGAAGAAACCAAATGTTTTGCTTTCCTGGCAGGACATGAATCTTTTGCTGCTGCAGAAGGTGCTATCGGTATCGCATTATCTGCGAATAAAGTAAGAAAAGAGCCATTAAGAGTAATCTTAAACGGTCTTGGTAAAGACGCTGCACAGATTATCTCCAGAATCAACGGTTTTACTTTTGTTGAAACTCAGATGGATTATTATACAGGTGAAGTAAAAGAAGTATTCCGTAAATCCTACTCTAAGGGTGACAGAGCAAAAGTTAACTGCTATGGTGCCAATGATGTAACAGAAGGTGTTGCTATCATGCATAAGGAAGGTGTTGACGTATCCATCACCGGTAATTCAACCAATCCTACCAGGTTCCAGCATCCGGTTGCAGGTACTTATAAGAAAGAATGTTTAGAACAGGGCAAGAAGTATTTTTCCGTAGCCTCCGGCGGCGGTACAGGCAGAACACTTCATCCGGATAACATGGCGGCAGGTCCTGCTTCCTACGGTATGACCGATACTATGGGTAGAATGCATTCCGACGCACAGTTTGCCGGATCTTCTTCGGTTCCTGCCCACGTAGAAATGATGGGACTTATCGGCATGGGCAACAACCCTATGGTCGGAGCCACAGTAGCAGTAGCTGTAGCTATACAAGAAGCTGCTGATGCAGGGAAATTCTAAGAATTAAGTAAAATCAATACTTTAAAGAAGTGATCAGGAGTGGTAAAAAGCAGGTAAATGTATGTAATTCATATATTATTCCTACACCACTCCTATATTTATATTCCTAAACTGAATACATGTTATTTTATTTTTTCTATTTCGGTCTTTAGCCAGTAAATTTCTCTTTTTTTATATACTCTCTCAGTAATATCGGTTATCGCGTGTCCTACCATTTATTTGATTGCATATTCATCAACTCCATACTTTTTAGCCGCAGTTATGAATTGTATTCTTCCATTATGAGCTCTATGTTAAGTATTAAGTTTCAATCCATCTCTTATTTTGATAAATCTCTTTTGATATTTGTCACAGGTAAACATTATACTACTTCGATGGGGCGTTGCATCAGTACAATTTATCAGATATTGACTTCCAAGAAACTCTGCTTCTTTATATTTTTTATTTATCAAATGGCGGTTTTTCAAATGGATTGGTACAATTCTACCGGGACCAGCATCTGTCTTCATTCTACCGGTAAATGTCCAATCATCAAGATTTATATTTTCAAATTTTAATAATCCAAGTTCTTGAGGTCTCCATACGGAATAACATTGTATGAGGACTACATGTGTGCCTTACTGGCTGGAAGCAATACCATAAATATATTTGTAAAAATTGTAAAAATTTAGTTGACATTATCTGATATATGTGATACTATGAAAAAGTAATCAATAAATTATTGGAGTTGACATAGAATACAAGTCTTTCTTTTTAATGATTTGTGTTTGTGGCAGCTTTTTTTTATTTAATGAAGATACAAATATTAAGATGGAGGTATTCTAAAATGAATAACGGCACAGTAAAATGGTTTAACTCGCAAAAAGGTTATGGATTCATCACTAACGATAATGGAGGAGAAGATATATTCGTACATTTTTCTGCAATTTCGTCCAATGGATTTAAGAGTCTTGAAGAAGGTCAAAGGGTAACTTTTGATATCGAAGAAGATCCTAAAAGTAGGAAAATCAAGGCTGCCAATGTTTGTGTAGCATAAATTTAATATAAAACAAATTATTAGATCTACTATTATTTATCCATTAAATATTTGTATCTATAATTGGAAGTTTTACAGGGCAGAGTTAGAGATAATCTGTCCTGATTTTTTGCGTAAATTTGACACATTCTGTAATGATACATTTAAATTGGTGTGGGAATGTTGAGGGAAGTAGATCGTATCAAGCAGGGAAAAGTCCCTTATAAATGTAAAACAAGCCACCAAAAAGCCGGTGACTTGTTCAATCTATCTGTTAAATATTTTTAACAGCCTTAAATAATGGTTTGCCTCACGTAAGACATGGTCACCCAATAATGGGATGATAATCGATCTGACTTTACATTCTAATAGACCCTGTGTACCTTGTGCTTTAAAGTCCCTGATTGCTTTTGTAGCATTCAGGCTGTCTTTTGTAACTTTTGTAAATGGAACAGTCATATCCATGGCATTCAGAGCTTCTTCGGTTAATTGGTCGAATTCGTTGCCAAAATTATTTGCGGTGTTTATTAAATCATTTTCTGTCGGATCAAGTAATCCGCGTATAAATTTTGAATGTTCAGCCATAATTCGATTCCAGAATATTTCCTGATCCAAAGCTATATTTTCTATATCAAAATCTTCACCGCCTTGCAGAATTTGTACAAATTGTAAATAAAGTCTGGCTTCCCGCATGATATGGTCAATTAATAACGGATAGTTTACGGTAAACATATTACAAGACAGTACATTGGATAAAATATCGGCTTTAAACTTTATCAGTGAGGAAATTAAATCAATTGCTCTTTTATTAATCGAGAATACTTTTTGATCCAGCATAGAATTCATGCAAAGGCAGCTCCCGCCGGATAATTCTTCTTCCGCCTTCGTTAATTCAGTAGGTATTATAATGCCTGTGTAGTAGGAAGATGCTGATTCTGCCTGGTTGGTATACTGGGTATAGACTTCTCCGGACTGAAGGACATCACTGCTTACAACACCATTCGAGATAGATATGACATCCCAGAGCAATTGATCAAATTCTTTTCGGAACATATCGGCTTCTTGCGTGTAGTTACTGTCTCTTGGCATAAAACCTAATTCCAGAAAAAAAGAATGTTCTTTCATAATTCTTCCGAAAAACAAGTGTAATTCTAATGACTGACGAGAAAAATCCTTATTTAATACCATAATTGTCTCCATATTTCTTTCCATATTATTCTATGATGAAAAAGTGCATTTGCTATGTTTTATAACCGGATTAATTAATATATTAAGCAATTATGACAGTTCATGGTTAGAGCTATAAAGTGATTATTATTGGGAGTATCTCCTTGGGTTGCCTGTTTCATCAATTAAATATATTTCTACATACAATTCTTTGGCCTCCACATTATCATAAGTGATCCTCCCTCCTGTCAATAATGCATAAGCTACATCTACGCCAAGTTCACCCATCTCAAATGGCTGCTGTGCTACGGTGCCTTGCATCCGGCCTTCTTTAATTGCGTCAATGGCAGCAGTGTCCCCGTCAAAACCGATTACCATTATCTGGCCTCTTTTTCCGGCTTCATCAATGGCTTGTGCCGCACCTAATGCCATTCTGTCATTTTCGCAGAATACGACCGCCAAATCGTCACCGTAACCGGCTAAAATTTCTTTCATGGCCTCATAAGCCTGGGATTGGTCGGAATTAGCAGTGATCTCTGCAACCACATTATAACCGTTTTCCAGCATGACATTTTTAAAACCTTCACCGCGGCGCCTGGCATGGGCCGCAGTTTCTTCAACCTTTATGATTGCGGTATTGGTGCTGGTTAATGAATGTTCCCGGACTAATTCCATGGCATATTCCCCTGCCAGTATTCCTCCTGCAAAAGAATCGGTAATAATAAAAGCAGCCACATCCGTACCGCCGGTGCCGATATCCACTACCACTACAGGGACACGGGCCTGATTTGCCAGATCAACCACAATGGGCATTGCATTGGGATTAAAAGGAGATATAACCAATACGTCGATCCCCTGATTGATTAAATTGCTTACTCCGTTTATCATTTCCGCCGTACTGCTGTTCTGGTCATGGGTTATTACATTGATGCCAAGTTCCGCTGCCCTGGCGAGTACGCCATCCTGCATGGTCCGAAAGAATTCATAGGAGCTGTTGTATACCGACCAGCCAATGGTAAAATTCTCTTCCCGCACCGGGGCTTCCGTTACCGTTCCCAACGCTATGGTACTGGCGGGTTTGCTTTCTTCTGAAGAAGTTTTTTGATTATATCTGACAAAATAGAATATCATTAAAAGTATTAATAAGGCATAAGTTATTTTTAAAACTTTTTCCATTTTAACCTCTATTTCTGCGCAGGTTTTCAGACACACCCTAATATGACATAGAAAAAAATATGCAACAATTTTTTCTATTATACCAAGATTCAACATATTACATTATGAATTTAACAATATGGGAAAGGAATCCGGAATGAAGTATCCGCTTTGACTTTTGTGCTTGACAAAAAGAAGTAGTATGCTATATTAAACCATAAGTAGTAAGTAGTAAATATGTAAGCATCGGCGAATTAGTCCGCTTAACCGGTGCCACATCCCTTTATACTTTTGCAATAGAAATCGGTCAGCGGATCGAAAGGAGAATTAAAGTATGGTGAATTATACTCTGGAAGCGTGTGTGGATTCGGTGGAATCCGCCCTTGGGGCCAGTAAAGGCGGAGCAACCAGGCTGGAACTTTGCAGTAACCTGATCATAGGAGGTACAACTCCAAGCCAGTGGCTGTTTAAAGAAATCCGCAAACATACGGATATTAAAATCAATGCACTGATCAGGCCGCGGTTCGGCGATTTCTGTTATTCGGATTATGAATTTAATATAATGAAGGAAGAAGTATTAATGTTTAAAGAATTAGGGGCCGACGGCGTAGCCTTGGGGATTTTAAGGCCGGACGGAGCCCTTAATCTGGAGCAGATGGATATATTGATAAAATTATCCGGAGAGATGGAGGTTACCCTGCACCGGGCGTTTGACGTCTGCATCAATCCGTATGAAGCCCTGGAACAGGCGAAAGAACTTGGAGCCAGCTCTATTCTGACATCGGGACAGAAGAATACCTGTACGGCCGGAAGCGGGTTAATTAAAGAATTGGTAGAACTAAGCCGCGGGGAGCTTGCAATTTTAGTAGGGGGCGGAGTGGATGCTTTTGTTATCCGGGAAATCGGGCCCCTCACGGGTGCAAAAGCCTACCATATGTCCGGAAAAGTAAGCATGGACAGCGCTATGGAATTCAGAAAAGAAGGGATAAGTATGGGTCTGCCCTTCCTGGATGAGTATGTAATCTGGAAAACGGATGAAGGAAAGATACGCGAAGCCAGAACGGCTTTGGAAGAGCTGTAAATCGGAGTATAAAAATATTTTATCAGAAAAAAGCAGAATATGGTCCCAGAATTAGAATGTCAGCAATATTATTGGATTATGGTTTGCCGGAAGGAACTCCGGTTACAAAAAGCAGGTATCCTGCAGAATGTACGAAATGCATCGATGCATGTCCTTATCATGCACTGTCAGGAAAGCTTTGGAATAAAAACCCATACATAATTCATTTACTTTTACGGAAACTAATTCCGAGGTGATAATCATGGATAAATCGAAAAGAGAGAAACAGCAGCAAAAGAAAGAAAACGAGAAATTTAACAACATCACAAATAAGGTTAAAGTAGAAAATCAAAACCAGACCCATAATGTTGTGGAAGAAGGCATTGGCCCAATCAATCAGAAAAGGTAGTACTTTACGGTACTGCCTTTTGTCTTGCCGCTTTAAGTAACTTTATAACCGATTTTTTACAAGATCGGTTATAAAGTTATAAATGGATTAAAATTCCCAATAACGGTTTTTAACTCCCCGGACTTTATGTTATAATAACTTATATAAAGTTGGGAGGTAAGAAATGGATCCATTTGGGACAAATCAGTTTAATACATTTGATCTAATGTTTAATGTGTTTCCTGTTATCTTTTTTCTGGTGTTTATTTTGATTATCGGTTTAGCTGTCTATAGTTTCAGCCAGAAGGTAAAGCAGAATAACAGGAACAATCATTCACCTGTCTTGACGGTAGATGCCGTAGTTACGGCAAAAAGGACGGATGTTTCGAATTATCACCACAATACTGCAAGCGAGAATTCCATCGATCATTACAGTTCTTCTACCTGGTATTATGCCACATTCCAGGTCGAAAGCGGGGACCGCATGGAGCTGGAGGTCACCGGGACCGAGTATGGACTGCTTGCGGAAGGGGATGAAGGGAAACTGACCTTTCAAGGCACCAGGTATTTAGGTTTTGTGAGAAAATAAAAGACAGGCAGGTATTATAAATAATATCGGAAAAACAGCATTTTCCAATGGGATATGCTGTTTTTTCACATTTAAAAACAAAAAAAGCGCAACCGATTGCTCTAAAAATGATTGATAAAGTCAGCGTGTGTATATTTTTATTGTCAATAATTCATAAGAAATATAAAAAATTCACACATAAAATATACATTGACAACATAAAATTCAAATGACAATATATATATGAACAACCGATTGCACAATGGAAAGGAGGCGCTTGATGGACGATAGCGATAAAATAAGAGCATCAAGGAGTATTACTATTGGTGATATTGCTAAAGAATTGGGACTATCCAAATCAACAATATCCAGAGCAATATCCGGTAAAGGCAGAATCAGCGAATCCACTATGTTAAAAGTTCAGGATTATATCAGGGAGCATAATTATAAACCGAATGTAATTGCGAAGGGATTAGCCCAGTCCAAAACTTATAATATAGGTGTCGTCCTGCCTGCAGATGCAAATCTTATCGAAATACCATTTTTCCAGAGTTGCTTAATGGGCATTTGTGAAGAAACGGCAAGCCAGGATTATGATGTTGTGGTTACAACGGTTAAGGAAGACGATTTGACATTTCTTAAAAGACTGGTACATAACAGGAAAGTGGACGGTGTTATTTTAACCAGGTCCCTGGTGAAGGATGAACCGGAAGGTTATTTAAAGGAAGCCGGGATACCTTTTGTAGTAATTGGTTCCTGCGAAGACAGGGACATTATTCAGATTGATAATGACCACGTTGCAGGCTGCTGTGAACTTACTTCCATATTGTTAATATCCGGTTGTCATTCACTGACATTGCTGGCAGGCAATCAGAATTATATTGTAAACCGGAACCGGTATGCAGGTTTTACAAAGGCCTTTGAGGATCTGAACCGGAGTGTGGAGGACAGTTTCGTTTTCTTGGACATGAATAACAGCGTATTAATCGACCGTGCCGTGAAAGCGGCCATGGACCGGCATACAGACTGCATTGTATGTTCCGATGATTTAATATGTTCCAGGGTACTTGCCAAATTAAATGAAGACGGTTATTCCATTCCAGAGGATGTGAAAGTGGCTTCTTTTTACAATAATGCACATTTGGAAAGTTATAATCCGCCGGTTACGGCACTGAATATTAATCCGAAGGAATTGGGCATTTCGGCGGCGAAAAGTGTGATTGATATAATATCCGGCTCAGCCGGAATACCAAAGACCTGGGTTAACTACGAGATCGTACTGAGAAGATCGACGAAGTAGCTGTTTTTTGTGTTATAGAAATTGATTATTCTGTTTTTTCATGGCCGGACAAAATGATGCACATCAACGGTACGAAGTACCGAATACCATGGAGTCTGCGGACCTTATACCCGCGCCGAACGTAGTGAGTGCGCATCAACGCCGCAAGGCGGCGCATACCAAGGGAGCCTGCGGACATGGTTGAATATGGTATTTTAAAACTTTGGCAACGATTCAGCGGGCCCCGGACTGAATAGTCACGACTTTATAATGTATAGGAGGAGATTTATGAAGAAATTATTTTCCTGCCTTCTGGTTTTCCTGATGATTGCCGCTTTAACCGCCTGCGGTACGGGGAGCGGCAATGCGGACAAGGAAACCGGCGGCAATATCAACTCCACCAAAGATAAAAAAGCAGCAGATACACCGGCATCCGCTTCGGAAGATGAAAACACCCTTACGGTATGGTGCTGGGATCCTGCTTTTAATATTTATGCGATGCAGGAAGCAGAAAAAATTTATCAAAAAACCAATCCCGATTTTAAATTAAATATAGTGGAAACTCCCTGGGATGATGTACAGACCAAACTGACGACGGCGGCGTCTTCCGGAGATCTGGATACTTTACCTGATATTTTCCTGATGCAGGATAATGCCTTCCAAAAAAACTATGTTAATTTTCCGGAAGTTTTTACGGATTTAACCGGATCCGGCGTTGCATTTGACTCCTTTGCACCGGCTAAAGTGGCTTATTCCGTAGTGGACGGGAAAAATTACGGTGTTCCGTTTGATAATGGCACCGGCATCAATTGTTTAAGAACGGATATACTTGAACAGGCTGGTTATACAATAGATGATTTTACGGATATTACCTGGGATAAGTACATTGAACTTGGCAAAGCTATACTGGCTGAAACAAAGCAGCCTTTATTATCCGCACAGGCAGGTTCACCGGACTTAATTATGGAAATGCTGCAATCCTGCGGAGAAAGTTTATTTCAGGAAGACGGTTCGCCCAAAATTGTCGGGAATCAGGCTTTGACGGAAGCAATTAAGGTATATACCACTCTGGTTAAGGAAGGCATTTTAGTGGAAGTCAATGACTGGGACCAGTATATTGCAACCTTTACAGGAGGAACGGTGGCCGGAACGATTAACGGGTGCTGGATTCTGGCATCCATACAGACAGCAAAAGACCAGTCCGGAAAATGGGCTTTAACCAACGTACCCTCCTTAAATTCCGTTTCGGGTGCGACGAATTATACCAATAACGGCGGCTCCAGCTGGGCAATTTCTTCGAATTGCAGGAATACCGGTTTGGCAGTTGATTTCTTGTCTAAAACCTTTGCCGCCAGCGTTGAACTGTATGAAACCATCCTTCCTTCTTCCGGTGCCCTGGCAACTTATTTACCGGCAGGGGATAGCGGCGTATATGCACAACCTTCGGAATTTTTCGGCGGTCAGACAATTTATACGGACATTACGGAATTTGCCGGAAAGGTTCCAAGCAATACTACAGGCGTTTATTATTATGAAGCCAGGGATGCGGTAGGAACCGCCATGACCAACGTAGTGGGCGGGGCTGACTTGGAGTCCGAACTTAAGAATGCGGAGGACACCGTCAAATTCCAGATGGGGCAATAAAACTGCCCCTTTCGCATAAATAAACCAGGAAGAGAGGCTACGTACCATGGAGAGCAAGCAGAAAAGGATGGGTTTATCAAAGCGACGGAATTTGATGGGCTGGATTTTTCTATTGCCGGCAGTTTTATTAATCTGCTGGATGAGTTTTTACCCAATGACAAGGGCACTGTTGTTATCTTTTCGGACCGGTGTCGGTGTACATATGAAATTTGCAGGTTTCTATAACTATATCCGGATGCTGCAGGATAAGGTATTTATCCAGGCGTTGTTGAATAACTTTTTCTACCTGATCATCCAGGTGCCGGTTATGCTGATCCTGGCGCTGGGACTGGCATCCATGCTGAATAATAAGAATTTAAGGTTTAAGGGAGTGTTCCGGACGGCAATTTTCCTGCCCTGTGCAACCTCCCTGGTTTCCTATGCCATTATATTCCGGGCCTTATTTGCCCTGGACGGATTTATTAACACCCTGCTTTTAAAATTGGGGATCATAGAGATGCCCGTTAACTGGCTGGGCAATCCCGGAACAGCCAAGGCGGTCATCATACTGGCTCTGATATGGAGATGGACCGGTTATAACATGGTATTTTACCTGGCCGGACTGCAGAATATTGAATATACCATTTATGAGGCGGCGAAAATTGACGGGGCCAGCCCTTTCCAGTCCTTTGGAAGGATTACGGTTCCCCTGCTAAAACCCATGATTTTATTAACTGCCATTATGTCAACCAACGGCACCTTACAGCTGTTTGACGAATCCTATAACCTGACCAACGGAGGCCCGGCAAATACAACCATAACCATGTCCCACTATATCTATAAAATGTCCTTTGAATATTCACCTAACTTCGGTTATGCAACGGCAATGTCTTTTGTCGTACTGGTACTGGTTGCCGTACTGGCTTTCATCCAGATGAAAGTAGGTGACAAACGGTGAGAAATTTAAAGAGTTTTATTACCTATTTTATTTTGACCATGGTATCACTTTTTTCGGTATTCCCCCTGTTCTGGATGGCAGTATCAGCCACGAATAAGAGTGTTGATGTAATTGCCGGCAGGCTCGTACCGGGAACCTATCTGTTTGAAAACCTGAAAAACCTTTTACAGGCACAGGAGGTGGGCAGAGCTATGGTCAACTCCTTAAGGAATTCCATAATACTTACCCTGGCAGGCCTGGCCATATGTTCCATTGCCGGTTACGGATTTGAGATTTACCATGATAAAGCAAAAGATACCGTAATGTCCATCCTTCTGCTTGCCATGATGGTTCCTTTTGTGGCAACCCTCATTCCGCTGTTTCAGATGTTTTCAAAGATCGGTTTGTTAAACAGTACCATCGGTTTTATTTTGCCTTCCATATCCACGCCGTTTATGATTATGCTTTTCCGGCAGAGTGCCAGATCCTTTCCCCACGACATAATTGAGGCAGCCAGGATTGACGGCCTGAATGAATTTAGAATATTTATCCGGATATTTATACCTACCATGAGAGCTACCTATGCGGCAGCTATGACCATTCTGTTTATGAATGCCTGGAACAACTATTTATGGCCCAAGGTAATTATGCTGTCCAACGAAAAAATCACCATGCCTATGATGGTGGCTAACCTGCTTACGGGTTATGTAATTGATTATGGCATGGTAATGTTAGGGGTACTTATCTGTACCATACCTACCGTTATCGTTTTCTTCCTTTTGCAGAAGAGCTTTGCGGAAGGTATTACGGGAGCGGTTAAATAAAGGATCAAGATTAAAATTACCGCTATAACATAACCCAGGTTTAAAATTAACCGTGCCTAAATAAGGCACGGTTTTTTGCGGAAATTTGACACTATTTTAAAGGTTTTTACATATTAATGTAAATAGGGTATCCTTATAAAAATACACAATACCCTGTTTTATTTATTTCCTCTTTTATTTTTATGAATTTCTTGCTATGATATAAAATAAGAAAATTTCGGAATGGGTAAAAGGGGAGGCACCTGATATATCGCCCGCAAATTAACCGGGCGCTTTAGGCTGCCGGAATCATAACTACAGAAAAAACCCATTATAGGCATAGGAGAATACCATGAGAATACAGGATTACTTAAAGAAACATAAATTAATTATTGACGGAGCTATGGGCACGTATTACTCAAGGATTGAAAATAATCAGAATGCGGTATCGGAATATGCCAATCTGACTGCCCCGGAAAAGATAATTAATATCCACCGAAGCTATATTAAGGCCGGTGCAAAGCTGATCCGTACCAATAGTTTCGCTGCCAACCAGCAGGTATTAAATATAACGCCGTTAGAGCAGGCTGACATCATTAATGCCTCTTATAAACTTGCCGAACAGGCTGTCAGGGAGTCGGGCAAAGAAGTCTATATAGCCTGTGATATCGGTCCGATTCCGGAACTGGGGGGAAGGACAGAGGAAGATATACTGGAAGAATACCGGTTTATCTGTGATACCTTTCTCAGGCAGAAACCTGAAATTATATTATTTGAAACTTTTTCCGAAATAAGTTATATCAGGAAACTGGTGCCTTATATCAAAGCGGTGGCTCCTGAGATTTTTATTATAACGAATTTCTGCTTAAATAAAAACGGTTATACCAGCAAAGGAATCAGCGGGAGAGCCCTGCTTGAAGAAATAGCCGGAACCGATGGGATTGACGCAGGCGGTTTTAACTGCGGAATCGGTTCGGGGCATATGTACCACATCTTAAAGAAGCTTAGTTTTCCGGCAGGCAAATATATTGCGGCGGTACCCAATGCCGGGTATCCGGAACAGTTTCAGAACCGCATGATTTTCATGGATAACGAAGCTTATTTTGAAGAAAACATGCAGCGGATTGCAGACCTTGGCGTGGATATGATCGGGGGCTGCTGCGGTACCACACCCGGTTATATTAAGAAGATTACGGATAAAGCCGACTTACGGGACGAGGTGAGGGGAATCCGGGTAAAACCTGCCTTGGAGCAGACACAATCCAAAGAACTCCGTACCAATGATTTTTATGAGCTGTTTGAAGCCGGTAAAAAGGTAGTAGCCGTGGAACTGGATCCTCCTTATGATGTAAAGGACGATAATCTGTTAGCCTGTGCCCATAAACTGAAAGAATCGGGTGCGGATATTATAACCATGGCCGATTCACCGATGGGCAGAAGCCGGGTGGACTCCATTCTTATGAGTGTTAAACTTATAAGGGAAACCGGAATGGCCGTAATGCCCCATGTATGCTGCCGGGATAAGAATATGATTGCCATGCGTTCCGGACTCCTTGGAGCTTATGCCAATGGGATCCGCAATATTCTGATCGTTACGGGCGATCCCATTCCCAGTGAAAGCCGCCAGTCGACAACGGGAGTTTTTGACTACAACTCCGTTCAATTAATGAATTATGTGAAAGAAATGAACCGGGAACATTTTAGCGAAGAGCCCATATACTATGGCGGTGCCTTAAATTATGGAAGGGGACCCGTAGAAAAAGTAATTGAGAGAATGGAAAAGAAGATAGAAGCAGGTGCCAGATATTTCTTAACCCAGCCTATTTTTACCGACGGGGACATAGAACGTATCCGGTATATTAAAAATAAAGTAAATACTAAAATTTTATGCGGAATTATGCCATTGGTAAGTTTCCGCAATGCCAATTTTATAAAAAATGAGATTTCGGGAATTAATGTGCCCGATTGGGTAATTGACCGGTATACCCCCGATATGACCAGGGAAGAGGCAGAATGGACCGGAGCCGGGATAGCCAGTGAGATAATTGCTAAATTAAGCTCCTGTGCGGACGGTTATTATTTTATGCTTCCCTTTAACCGGGTCAGCTTAATGGATAAGATAAAAATTGTATAGAAATAATACAATATACAATCGGAGTAAAGATCATGCGATTGGGGGAAGTCATTTTGTTAGCCAGAGTTAAGCGATTAAAAATTAAGGAAGATAAAAGGATTATTGCTGTCAGTGATATACACGGAAATCTTAACGGATTGAAACGCTTATTGGAGAAAGTGAATTTAAGCAGTGAGGATTATCTTTTTATTGTGGGGGATATGTTTGAAAAAGGGCCCCAGAGCCTTAATACTCTAAGGTATATAATGGAATTATGCAAAGTCTACAATGTGCACCCGCTAAACGGCAATTGCGATTCCGTTTCGGCGGAAATATTCCATGACAGGGCACATAGGGAATTATTAAATTATATGCTGTGGAGAAAGAAGAGCCTTCTCAATGAAATGTGTGATGCCTTGTCCATAAAAGTAACAAAAGAAACCGATATGATGAAGGTAAAGGAAGCACTGACACGTAATTTTAACGAAGAATTACAGTGGATTTACGCACTTCCGGACATAATCGACACCCAGAAGTTAACATTTGTCCATGCTGGGCTGGCGTCCAGGGATCTGAATAATCAGATCGCAGCCAAAGTCCAATGTACGGATGCTTTCTTAAAGCAAGGGCTGTATTTTGACAAATACTGCATTGTAGGACACTGGCCGGTAATTCTGTATTCCGAGGCCATTCCAAACTGCAATCCGATCATTGATAAAGAGCATAAAATAATCAGTATTGATGGGGGAAATATACTGAAAAGAAACGGTCAGCTTAATGCATTTATAATCCCTCACATACATTCGGAAGAATTTACTTTCCTGGCCCAGGACGATTTAAGGACCGGGATTATTGCAGATTCCCAGGAGGAAATCGGGCAATCCCATTACATTCCCTGGGCACCGGGTCGGCAGGCACCCGCCAGGCAGGGCAGTTTAAATTCCAGGTTGATCCATTGGATCGATAATAAAATTGATATTTTAGAAAAAGATGAAGAATTTTCCTACTGTGAACATAGTTCCACAAAATACAGGATGTGGATTTTAAATAAATATATTTATAAAGAAAACGACGGTTATCATTGCGAAGATTCAACCGACTACCAGATTCCGGTCAAGGCAGGGGAGCGGGTTTCCATTGTGGAAAAAACAAAACACGGCTTTCTTATAAAAAAGAACGGGATCACCGGATGGTATTTTGGCAAAATAAAAATATAATAGTAACGGTATAATGGTAAGCAGCTTTAAAATATTCAAAATTTGGGCGGCGACACAGCCGCCCCCGCGAGCCGCTTTCTATACGGGGTTGAAAGAAAATACAAGAAGAGAAAGGAATGCCATAAATGGATTCTTTCAACTGTTTCTTTATGGCAGTATCCCGGGCTGGCCTGGGATAGGAATGGGAGCAACTATGACAAAGAATGAATTTTCAGATTTAATTAACAGTAAAATAGTCCTTCTGGACGGGGCAACGGGAAGCAATATGCAAAAAAGCGGTATGCCCACCGGTGTATGCCCGGAACAATGGATTCTGGATCATGGCAATGTCCTGATCGATTTACAGAAAGGTTATATAGAAGCCGGTTCGGATATCCTGTATGCGCCTACTTTTACCAGCAACCGTATTAAATTGAAGGAATACGGCCTGGCTGAGGAGACGAAAAGGATCAACCGGGAACTGGTGAAACTGTCAAAACAGGCGGTAAGGGAATACGGGGTACGAAAGGACAGGCATAAAGTATATATTGCCGGTGATTTAACCATGACAGGGGAACAGCTATACCCAATCGGCACTTTGGAGTTTGAAGAATTGGTGGAGGTTTATAAAGAACAGGTTTCCTATCTGCTCATGGAAGACGTGGATTTATTTGTCATAGAAACCATGATGAGCCTGCAGGAATGCAGGGCCGGGGTACTGGCTATTAAGGAAACCTGTGACCTGCCGGTAATGGTTACCCTGACTTTTAACGATAATATGCGCACCCTTTATGGAACAGACCCGGCTACCGCCGTGGTGGTACTGCAGAATATGGGTGTAGACGCAGTGGGGGTAAATTGTTCCACCGGTCCTGAAAAAATGTGTCAGATAGTTGCTGCCATGAAAGAATACGCCAATATACCCATCATAGCCAAACCTAATGCAGGACTTCCGGTACTGGTTGGGAGTGAAACCGTATTTACCATGGGCCCGGAGGAGTTTGCCCTTCAGGTAAAGAAACTGGCAGAAGCAGGAGCCAGTATGGTGGGAGGCTGCTGCGGTACAACACCGGAACATATAAAACTTTTGAATCATGCAATCCGGACCTGTAAGCCCCATGCCATTAACCCTGATAAAATAAGGGCTTTAGCAACGGAACGCATGACCCTGGACATAGACCTTAACGGACGTTTCATGATTATAGGGGAACGTATCAATCCTACCGGCAAAAAGGCATTACAGGCTGAGTTACGGGAAGGAATACTGGACACGGTTTCTGACATGGCGGAGGAACAGGCGGAAAACGGGGCTGATATCCTGGATATCAATATGGGGATGAACGGTATTGATGAAAAAGAGATGATGGTTAAGGCGGTAAGAGAGGTAACCGGTGTAACGGATGTTCCCCTGAGTATTGATTCCAGTCATATCAGTGTAATCGAAGCTGCCCTCCGCATCTATCCTGGCCGGGCCTTAATCAACTCTATTTCATTGGAAAAGGAAAAATTTGAGAAACTGATTCCTATTGCGAAAAAATATGGAGCCATGTTTATTCTCCTGCCTTTATCAGACAAAGGACTGCCAAAAGATATACAGGAGAAGAAAGAAATCATTCAAACCATATTAAAGAAAGCAAAAAGCCAGGGATTAACCGAAGAAGATATTATTGTGGACGGCCTTGTAAATACGGTTGGTGCCAATAAGGATGCGGCTGTCCAGACCCTGGAAACCATCCGCTACTGCAGGGAGGATTTAGGACTTGCTACAGTTGTTGGATTATCCAACATATCCTTCGGATTGCCGGAAAGGCAGTTTATTAACAGTACCTTTCTGGCTTTTGCCATACAATCGGGACTTACTATGGCAATCGCCAATCCTTCCCAGGATTTACTGGTAAATACTGCTTTTGCAGCGGATCTGTTAAAAGGAAAAGAAGAAGCCGACGTAAGATATATTAACCGGGTTACCAAAAATCCTTCTGTGATTATAAGCAAAGATGAATTATATCGGAAAACCGGCGGAAGCGATAGTAAAAGGGGAGATAAACCGGCACAGGCTGCAGCGGATTCCGGTACGAAAAAAGCCGTAACAGGACATGGCCCCTGCTGCAGTCCCAATTCGGATAACGGTCGGAACCCAGAGCCTGCCGGTTCCGATACGGTAAATCATGAGCTTTATGAAGGAGTCATAAAGGGTAATAAGCGAAATATCGTACAGCTGGTTACCGCAGCCCTGGAAGAAGGGAATGAACCGTCATATATATTGGATAATCTCCTGATCCCGGCTATCAATGAAGTCGGAGAGCTGTTTGACAAGCAAATATATTTTCTGCCCCAGTTAATATCCTCCGCAGAAGCCATGAAGCTTGCAATTGATTATCTGGAGCCCCGGCTTAAGAAGGATGGGAACGAGAAAAAGCTTGGTACTGTTGTCATTGCCACCGTGTCAGGGGACGTACATGATATTGGCAAGAATCTGGTGGTGTTAATGCTAAAAAACTACGGTTTTCAGGTAATTGACCTCGGCAAGGATATACCTTCCGTGAAAATAATAGAGACTGCAAAAGAAGAAGATGCGGATATCATTGCCTTATCCGCCTTAATGACCACTACCATGCTTGAAATGAAACAGGTTATAAAGTTAAAGCAGGAAGCGGGTTTGAAAGCAAAAGTAATAATCGGCGGGGCTGTCATAACCCAAAGTTATGCCGATGAAATCGGCGCCGACGGTTATGCCAAAGATGCCGGTGAAACCGTAACGATCGTTAAAAAATTACTTGGATTACATTAGGGCGTGTCTGAAAACTCATGTCCTGAATATATAAATTAGCAGGTAAGTTAAATGGAAAAATTTTATATTCGGGTCATTCGTGAAAATGTCTGTCTAAACCGTTTAGGCAGACTTTTTTTTGTTCAGAATTTAATCAATCATAAAAAAATTATAAATGATTTATTACGATATACTTAAATATTTTTTTGTGTATTGACTTTCAAAAAAATAAATTTATAATAATGGTTAACCTACTCAACTATTATAGAGGTTAATTAAAACTGAGTCAGAAGGTAGTCAGGGTGCGCCAGAGCGCACAGATGGGAGGTTAATATGGAAAAAACAATTACTCATGATTTCCTGGTAATTATGAATAATTTGCGTAAACTGACTCATAAACACCATCATAAAGATATGGTACATCAGGGTGAATTTATGATGTTAGGTGCGATTCATAACTGTATGGAAGAAAAGGGAGAGAATCATATTGAAGAACCTGGTGTTAAAGTAAGCGAATTAAGTGGTATTGTCCATTCCACGAAACCTGCAACGTCAAAAATGTTAGCTGCTTTGGAGGAAAAAGGCTATATTGAAAGAATTCCTGATAAAAAGGACCGCAGAGTGGTTTATATACGCTTATCCGCTGTCGGTGAAAAGAAAATAAAAGAGGCATTTGCCAAAATGCATGACATTGCCTACCGTACCATTGACCGGCTGGGTGAAGAAGATGCCAGGGAATTAATTCGTATCTTAAATAAATTTTATGATGCATTGATTACGGAAATAACTGAAAAATCCGGGGATACGAAGCAGAAAGAGAATACGGAAAATTAATAGGACGAAAGTTAGAAGAAATTGAAAGGAGATAATGATGCTTAAAATTGCAAGATTACTGAAAACATCAATAGGACCACTAATTATAGTTATTGCATTATTAGCATTACAAGCGTTTTGTGATTTATCCCTGCCTTCCTATACATCCGATATTGTAGATATCGGTATCCAACAGGGCGGTATTAAAAATGCGGTACCAACTGCTGTCCGTGAAAGACAGATGAATAATATTTTGTTTACCATGAACACAGCCGACAGGGAAACTGTAGTAAATTCCTATGAATTAATATCAAAGGAGAGTTCCTCGGATAAGGATTATAAGACTTATGCGAAAAAATATCCGGTTTTAGCAGATGAAAACATATATGTATTAAAATCAGGTGTGGACACGGAAAACGGGCTGGAGGATATTATGGGAAAGGCACTTATGCTGGTAAGTACCTTAGATAGTGATACGGAACAGATAAAGGAGCTGAAAGCCGGGCTGACGGCACAGCTGCCTCCGGAAATGGCTGAATTAAGTTTAATGGAAATTTTAACACAGCTGCCGGAGGAACAGGCAAGGCAGATCCTCACTTCCATAGATGAAAAAATGTCTGAAATGCCGGAAAACATTATGGCTCAGGGAGCCATTTCGGCAGTGAAAGCGGAATACGAAGCAATGGGCCTGGATACCGGAAAGCTTCAGACCGGCTATATTTTTCTGGCAGGCCTTAAGATGTTGGGGCTGGCTTTACTGGCCATGATTTCAACCATTCTGGTAGGATTTTTAGCTTCCCGGATTGCGGCAGGCCTTGGCAGGGATTTAAGGGGAAAAGTATTTAAAAAGGTCGTAAGCTTCTCGAATTCGGAATTTGATAAATTCTCAACGGCATCCCTTATAACCAGGAGTACGAATGATATCCAGCAGATCCAGATGACGCTGGTCATGCTGGTCCGGATTGTGTTCTACTCGCCGATTCTGGCTGTGGGCGGTATTATCAAGGTTTTGAATACCAATGTATCCATGACCTGGATTATTGCACTGGCAGTTGTCTTAATACTGGCATTAGTGGGTACTTTATTTGCGGTAGCCATGCCCAAATTTAAATTGATGCAGAAATTAGTAGACCGGCTGAATCTGGTTACCCGGGAGATCTTAACCGGACTGTCCGTAATCCGTGCGTTCAATAAAGAAAAGCAGGAAGAAAAAAGATTTGATACTGCCAACAGGGATTTGACACAAACCAATTTATTTGTAATGCGTATTATGACATTTATGATGCCGATCATGATGTTAATTATGAATGGCATTACCGTATTAATTATTTGGAACGGGGGACACGGTATTGATAACGGCAATATGCAGGTAGGTGACCTTATGGCCTTTATCCAGTATACCATGCAGATTATCATGTCCTTCTTAATGCTTTCCATGGTTTCCATCATGCTTCCCAGATCCTCCGTTTCCGCAGGACGAATTATGGAAGTAATCGATACGGACTTGACAATACATGATCCGGGTAAGACAGAACCGTTTGTACCGGATAAAAAAGGCTATGTGGAATTCGATAATGTATCCTTTAAGTATCCCAAAGCAGAGGATGACGTGTTATCTGGTATTACCTTTACCGCAAAGCCGGGTGAGACCACAGCCATTATTGGAAGTACCGGCAGCGGTAAATCCACACTGGTGCAGCTGATTCCAAGATTTTTTGATGTTACCGAGGGAAGCATCCGGGTGGACGGTGTGGATATCAGGCAGGTCTGTCAGCATGATTTAAGGGATAAATTAGGATATGTTCCCCAGAAAGGAGTTCTTTTCTCAGGTACCATTGATTCGAATTTAAGATACGGCAAAGAGGATGCCACGACGGAGGAAATCCTGCGGGCGGCAAGAATCGCACAGGCAGCCGACTTTATTGAAGAAAAAGAGGAAAAATACGAAACTTCCATATCCCAGGGCGGAGGCAACGTATCCGGGGGTCAAAAACAGAGATTATCCATTGCCAGGGCAATAGCCAAGGATCCGGAAATCTATATCTTTGATGACAGTTTTTCAGCCCTGGATTATAAAACGGATGTTGCCCTCAGAAAAGCTTTAAAGGAGGATATCAGCGGCAGTACCGTTATCATAGTTGCCCAGAGGATCAGTACCATCCTTCATGCAGACCAGATTTTAGTATTGGATGAAGGCAGAATTGTGGGGAAAGGAACTCACAAAGAACTGCTCAAAGACTGTGAGGTTTACCGGCAGATTGCTTTATCACAGCTGTCTAAGGAGGAATTGGCATATGAGTAATGAAAATAATAATGCACGTCCTGCCAGAGGAAGGGGACCGATGGGCGGAGGTCCCATGGGTGACATGGGCGGTGAAAAAGCAAAGGATTTTAAAGGCTCTATTAAAAAATTAGCATCTTATATGAGTAACTATAAAATAAGTTTATTCTTTGTTTTTATATTTGCTATCGGCAGTACCGTATTTACCATCATCGGCCCCAAAATACTCGGTAATGTAACGACGGATTTGTTTGAAGGACTGATGAATAAGATCAACGGCATCGGCAGTATTGATTTCGACCGTATCGGAAGGACTCTTTTGATCTTACTGGGATTATATATTATCAGCACGTTATTATCCTTTATACAGGGCCTTATTATGACCGGTGTTTCCCAGAAGATAATTTACCGGTTCCGAAAAGAGATTTCCGAAAAAATCAACCGGATGCCCATGAATTATTTTGAAACTAAGACCCATGGTGAAGTATTGTCAAGAGTCACCAACGATGTGGATACCTTAAGCACGAATTTAAGCCAGAGCATTACACAGATCATTACGTCCGTGACCATGATAATCGGTATTTTATATATGATGTTGACCATCAGTGCAACAATGACTCTGGTAGCAATACTCACTTTGCCCCTTTCCATGGTGCTTATTAATATTATCGTACAGAAATCACAGAAATACTTTAAGGAACAGCAGGAATATTTAGGCCATGTAAACGGACAGGTGGAGGAAGTATACGGCGGACATAATATAGTCAAGGTGTTTAATGGAGAAAAACAGGTAATTAAGGATTTTGACAAAGCCAACGATACGCTTTATAATTCTGCCTGGAAGTCCCAGTTCTTATCCGGCATGATGTTTCCCATCATGAATTTTGTCGGTAATATCGGATATGTGGCAGTCGCTATCCTTGGCGGATATCTGACCGTAAAAAACCGTATCGCAGTTGGTGATATCCAGTCTTTTATCCAGTATGTAAGAAACTTTAACCAGCCCATTGCCCAGATTGCCCAAATATCCAGTCAGCTACAGCAGACTGCCGCAGCGGCGGAGAGAATATTTGAGTTCCTGGGGGAAGAAGAGGAAGAACAAATTGCTGCCAATCCGGTATCTACGGAGAATTTAAGCAGTAATGTAGAATTTAAGCATGTTAAATTTGGTTATAACCCGGATAAGATTATTATCAACGATTTCTCCGCCAGGGTAAGGCCCGGACAGAAGATAGCCATTGTCGGACCTACCGGTGCCGGTAAGACTACAATGGTTAAGCTGTTAATGCGTTTTTATGATGTGAACGAAGGAGAGATTTTAATAGACGGCCATAATATAAAGGACTTTAACCGCGGTGAATTAAGGCAGTTATTTGGTATGGTTTTGCAGGATACCTGGTTATTTAACGGTACCATTATGGAGAATATCCGTTACGGCAAAAGCGATGCTACGGATGAGGAAGTCATTGCGGCAGCAAAGGCAGCACATGCCCATCACTTTATTTCCACCCTGCCGGACGGCTATAACATGGTTTTAAATGAAGAAGCAAGCAATGTCTCCCAGGGCCAGAAACAGTTATTGACCATTGCCAGAGCGATCCTGGCGGATCCAAAGGTTTTAATCCTGGATGAGGCAACCAGTTCCGTGGATACCAGAACCGAGGTAAGAATCCAGAAAGCCATGGATAATTTGATGAAGGGCAGAACCAGCTTTGTAATTGCCCACAGGCTTTCCACCATACGTGACGCCGATTTGATCCTGGTTATGAAAGACGGCGATATTGTTGAGCAGGGTAATCATGAAGAACTTCTTGAACAGAATGGTTTTTATGCAAGTCTTTACAATTCGCAGTTTGAACAGACAGCTTAATTTGTACAGACGGAACTCTTCTGAGCATAATTTGTCTGACAAAGTTTATTGAAGGGTTTGGCTGACGGGATTTGGCCGGAGCCCGCTTAAGTTTTTGATCTATGTAAAAAAATCTTGAGCGTGCTCCGGCCAATCTTTTCTGTCAATTTTAATTAAAAAGTAGTTATTATGCTTAAGGGTAATGTTTTTCAAATGTTTATTTATTATTTTAAGTTAATTTAGCGGTATAAGTTAATGTAATGGTGTTTTTTGGGCGATATAATATATGAAAATAGGGATTTCGTAATTTATTTTTTTGTGTTAGTATAGTATATGGGATATAAGGGTTGTAGAATACTGCAGATAAGGTTGGCTTTAGAGGGGGAGAGTATGAAGCTGATTAAATTTTTGAAATCATTTGTTACATCACCGGTTTTTATTATTGTTATGGCTATCGGTTTAATTTTTATAAGAAACAGGCTCCGTTCCGAAGATTTAAAATCCGGAATGCTGATTGGTGTATGCGTATTGTTTACCGTTTATTTTATTCTGGAAATATACAGTGATGTGACCAAAAAGCAGTTTACTACGGTTAGATTTATTGTAATTATTGAAATTATTCAGGTTTTTGGTTTTCTGGTTATCAGTTATTTAAGTTTTAAGTGTTATGATAAATCCAATTTAGAGATTTTATGGAGACGGTATAAGATTATTTCAACTACTACACTTATCTTATCTTTTACACAGCTAATTAACGTTTTTTTAAAAAGCCGGAAGTTTGAGATAGGCAAGGATGAGATGGAATAAACGGACAGGATTAGGAAGATGGAAAATGGAATCGCGGTTTTCGCTGTAGTTTGTGCATTTATAATTAAAGGCATGAGCGGTTTTGCCAATACTTTGGTGTTTACCACAATAATGAGTTTTAATGCCAGTAATATTAATATTACACCTTTGGAGTTGTTAATCGGGTATCCCTCCAACATATATATAGCCTGGAAAGAGAGAAAAGGGATTTCGGCCAAGGTCTGTATCCCCCTGTCGTTACTGGTGGTTCTCGGAATTGTTCCGGGTATTTTATTTTTGAAAAATGGTAATACCGGTTTTATTAAAATACTTTTTGGGCTTGCGGTTATCTTTACCGGACTTGAAATGCTTTTGCGGGAAAGGCAGCCGGGTAAGGGGAAAAGCTCGAAACTGGCATTTTTTTTAATCGGTTTTTTATCCGGAGTTCTTTGCGGTTTGTTTGGCGTAGGCGCTTTTCTCGTGGCATACATAAGCAGGACAACAGATAATCTGGCTCAGTTTAAGGGGAATCTATGTATCGTGTTTTTTGTTGAAAATACGGTCCGGATTATTTTGTACTCTTTGACCGGCATACTCAATCCTGGAATTTTAAAACAGGCTGTTTTATTAATGCCCTTTATGGTAATCGGGCTTGCGGCCGGTATGCTGCTGTCCAAAAAATCCGGTGAGAAGTTTGTGAAGAATACGGTTATTATACTGCTGATTTTATCGGGTATATCGTTAATTATTAGTAATATAAGTATATAATGACTCATTTACATTCCTTTCTGTTCCGACCGTTTATAAGGAGGTACGGCAGTTGCATTTAAAACCGGCATAATAAGAATTGTTAAATTATAAACGATCGTTCCCTGCTTGCTCCGGCTAAGAAGGGCATAGACATCGGCAATAACTTATTGTAAAGATCAGCTCTTATTTCACTCAGTTTAGCTTCTGCCGGCCAGGCTGAAGATTTCCCTGACAGTTAAATTAGTTGAAAGAAACCCTGCGCGGCTCCTTTCTTCAATCATATTTTCTTTCAACTTTGATTCACTGGTTACGATCCTATCGGACAGTTATATTTTACGTCCTCTACATAGATAATAAAAATGGTATAATTTCATGAAATACATAATGGATTTGCTATAAATATTAATTACCAGGATAAGTCATATTGAAAAAAATATTATTGGCTTTATTCAGAAAGGAGTACCATGACATTAAGACATATGAAAATTTTTGTAACCGTTTGTCAATGCAACAGTGTCACAGCAGCTGCGGAAAAGCTTATTATTGCACAGCCTTCGGTAAGTCTTGCCATCAGGGAACTGGAAGAATATTATGATATAAAGCTGTTTGACCGGATATCCAGGAAATTATATATAACGGAAGCAGGCAGCAAGTTTCTGGATTATGCCATTCATATCGTGTCTTTATTTGATGATATGGAAAAAGAAATAAGAAACTGGGATACCAAAGGCACCCTTCGGGTCGGGTCAAGCATTACGATCGGAAATTATCTGCTGACGCGTTATGTAAAGCTTTTTAATGAAAGACATCCTTTGGTGAAAGTACAGGTTATAATCGAGAATTCGGTGGATATTGAAAAACGTGTCATGTCAAATGATATTGATTTTGGGTTAATTGAGGGAATAACCCATAATTCACAGATAGAGAGTGAAAAATTTATGGAAGATGAGCTGGTTTTAATCTATGGAAATAATCATTCTGTTTCGAATAAGGAACAGCTTGATCTGACGGAATTGCCGGACTATGATTTCATACTTCGGGAAAAGGGCAGCGGATGCCGGGAATTATTCGAAAGCACGATGTTAATCCATAATATAGAGATAAAACCAATATGGGAAAGTGTAAGTACCAGGGCTATTGTGAAAGCGGTAAGCGAGGGCCTCGGTTTATCTGTTCTTCCCTATCAGCTTATCAAGCAGGATTTGGACGACGGGGTTATCCGGATGGTCCGGATCAAGGACATAATCTTGAAACGTTCTTATTATTTGATTTATCATAAAAATAAACTGCATACCAAATCAGCGAAAGAGTTTATGGATTTATGTAAAAGCGACTTAATGTGAAGGAAAATTTATCAGCCCCTTAAAGTACAGGAAGAGGCCCTGGTTTAACCAATCAAGTAAGCCTTAGGGGCTGTTGGTAACAGATCCTTAGGCTTACTTGTCTCAGTTATTGGCGGATTATTATCCCGCAGGCAGGCTTAAAGGGGAGTGCCGGTATAGATAAAGATGGCATCCCTTAAGAATTTTGCCGTACCGGGCTGCTCTTTATCGTAATAAGCGGTAAACCTTTCGTCATCTACATACATTTGTGCCAGTCCTGCATGGGCCTCCTTAGAATAGCTGTCCCAGTAATAACTCAGCCACCGGCGGTGCAAATCTGCGGCTTCCTGTGCCAGTTCTCCGGCCGGATCCCCGGTTTTAAAGGCTTCCTGTAATTTCTTCGTTACATTCTCTGACAGACGGGTGACTTCTTCATACTGTTCCTGTGTCATATTTTTAAGTTTCCTGTTGGATTTTTCCACGGTTTCATCACCGTATTTTTCACGGATTTCCTTACCGTATTTCATTTCATTTTCATTTATCAGCTTTTGTTTAAAACCTTCAAATTTTTCTTTATCGGACATCGTTGTTCTCCCTTCGGTTACTGCCAAGGTTTTTTCAACATTGGCAATCAATTGGTTTAGTTGTTCCCTTTTTTCAAGAAGTTTTTCATGGTGGTTGGCCAATGCTTTCCTTCCGTCAAAGGACGGGGAAGTTACAATGTCTCTGATATTGTCCAGGCTGACACCCAATTCCCTGTAAAATAGAATCTGCTGTAACCGGTCCACTTCTGCGGCACCGTATATCCGGTAACCGGAAGAATTGATTCTTGCAGGCCTTAAAAGCCCGATTTCATCATAATACCGGAGAGTCCTTGTACTGACTCCTGCCAGTTTCCCTAATTTATGCACTGTATATTCCATAATTTTTCCCTTCTGTTTAAGCGCGCGCTGCAAATCAGCAGGTATAACTGTTATCAGGCAGTTATATTAACTTCTTGCAGATATTATGATAAACTATTACGTTGCGTTAATGTCAATAGGTTATTTTTGCTTGATTTTGCAAAATTCTCGTGATTTGCAAAATTCTTATGATTTGCAAAATTTTGCTTGATTGCTTAATAAAACCTTATTTTGCTTATTTTGTCCAACTTTTACCTGTTTGTATCTGTTTTAAAAACTAACTATCTAAAGTTTAAAAATTTTTGAAATTTTTCATGTACTATCCGGGGATCTTATATATTGAGATTTTTATATGAAGGTTATGCAGAATATTTTTGTGTCTCATCCAATATTTAGTTTTCTTTCAGGTATTAAGGATTTTTGAGTGCTGCCGTATGCAAATTAACAATAATATGGAATTATACAATATAAAACATTGCCATGATATATCTATTGTGTTATGATACAAAACATACACATAAATTTTAAGTTCTTTTCGTAAATTTATAATAAACCGTATTTGGAATTTCAATAAAATACATATTGAATTAAAATAGAAACAGGTTTTTGGTTCCAAACATATTATCATGCGCCTTATGAACAAGGCATAAACAGGGTCTGAGTCAGTCCTGTAGATTACCGAGGAGAAGAGCATGTTCACAAATAAACAACTTTATAAATTAATTGTACCCCTTATCATTGAACAGATCCTGGCAGTTACTGTCGGTATGGTAAATATAATCATGGTGGCAAGGGCCGGTGAAGTTGCGGTTTCCGGCGTATCCCTTGTAGATACTTTAAATGTATTGCTGATAACCATATTTTCATCCCTTGCTACGGGGGGAGCAGTCGTGGCAGCCCAATATCTGGGACACAAGGAAAATGATAATGCCTGTAAATCGGCCAGACAGCTATTGCTTATTTCAACTGTTATAGCCCTTTTTATTATGATAATATCATTAATCGGCAATTATCACATATTAAGGTTAATTTACGGGAATATCGATGCGGATGTCATGGAGAATGCAAGAATTTATTTTTATGTAACATCTTTTTCCTTTCCGTTTTTGGCCATCTATAATTCCTGTGCCGCTTTATTCCGGGTTATGGGAAATTCCAAGGTCTCCATGTTTGCATCAATTATCATGAATGTCATTAATATGACAGGCAGTGCCATCCTTGTTATGGGATTTCATATGGGAGTAATGGGTGTTTCCATACCGGCCTTACTGGCAAGGGTTTCTGCGGCCATGATAATGCTCATCCTAATCCGCAATAAGAAGAATCCCATATATATCAATGATTTATTTCACTTAGACTTTGATCTGCCAATGATCAAACGGATTTTACATATCGGAGTACCCAACGGGCTTGAGAACAGTATATTTCAAATCGGAAAGATTTTAGTCCAGGGGTTGACGGCGAGTTTTGGTACGGTTGCCCTTACGGCCAATGCAGTGGCATCCAATATAGCGGGCTTGGAAGTAATTCCCGGTTCCGCCATCGGCCTTGCCATGATTACCGTGGTGGGGCAGTGTGTCGGTGCCGGTGATTACCGGCAGGCAAAAAAATACACCATAAAATTGATGAAGATAACCTATGTAATCATGCTAATCCTTAATCTGGGAGTTATTTTAATCCGGAATCCAATTGTCAGCATATATAATTTATCTTCGGATACCGCCTCCCTCGCCCTGCAGTTAATTGTTTACCACAGTATATGCTGCTGTACCATATGGCCCGCAGCCTTTTCTTTGCCCAATGCCATGAGAGCTGCCAATGACGTAAAATTTACCATGGTTATTTCCATTATTTCCATGTGGGTATGGCGAATCGGGTTCAGTTATATCCTGGCAAAATCTTTAGGACTTGGAGTCCTGGGAGTATGGATTGCCATGACAATTGACTGGCTGTTCCGTGGAATCTGCTTTATCATAAGGTTTGTAAGCGGCAAATGGAAACTCCATTCGTTTATACATTAGGGTATGTCTGAAAACTCATTGCACCGTTCTGAACTGCATATAAAAGTAAAACTTCTGCTTTATTATAATAAAACCCGTACCGGCTGTTGCTTAAGGTACGGGTTTTAATTTCTTTCCTTATTTACTGCTTAAGTCCAGGAACAAGTCAATGGAATCGGATACCGTCTGAAGGCTTTGCCTCCAGAAATCAGGAGAGGTTAGATCAATGTTAGCCATTGAGGCAACATCCTCCACCGAACAAATGGTGGTCGCATTAAGCAGGGCGCGGTATTTTGGAACGAAAGCAGCGCCTTCTTCCTGATACTGGGCATATAAGCCCCTTGCAAATAAACCTCCGAAAGCATAAGGGAAATTGTAAAAATTCAGGGAATCACGGTAATAATGGCCCTTGCATATCCACATAAACGGATGGAGACAGGAAGGGTCAAGTCCGTCCCCATAAGCTTCCTTCTGGGTTTTAAGCATCAGTTCTTCCAACGCCGGTGAGAAGAGGAAGGAATCTTTCCGTTTTTCAAAAACGGCGCTTTCAAATAAAAAGCGGGAATAAATATCACAGATAATCTGCGTAACGTCCTGGAGCTGGCTTTCTAACAGGGCTAGTTTTTCATTGCCTACTGCTTCCGCAATTGCCGCATTCATAATGACGGTTTCGTTAAAGGTGGAGGCAGTTTCCGCAACCGGCATGGAATAATCCCAATTTAACGGCAGATGGTCCTGGATGTTAAGACCGTGATAGGCATGGCCCAGCTCATGGGCTAAAGTAATGACATCACTTAAGGTACCGTCAAAGTTGGTTAAAATGCGGCTTTGTCTTACATAGGGAAGATTATCGCAGAAAGCACCGCCTACTTTACCCGCATGGGGATAGAAGTCGATCCATTCGTTGTCAAAAGCCTCTTCGATCATATCCGCAAGATCAGCTGCAAAACCACGGAAATGGTTTACCAGGTAATCCCTGGCTTCTTCCGTGGTAAAGGTGCGGCTGGATTCCCCAAGGGGAGCAAACAGATCATACCAGGGAAGCCCGTTTTTATGGCCCAATAATTCTGCCTTCCTTCTTAAATAAGCATGGAACTTCGGTAAATATTCCTTAATGGCGGTAAACATTGCATCTAAGGTTTCCCGTGACATTTTGGACTGGAATAAAGTCATTGATAATGCTGACTCATAGCCCCTTAATTCCACTACGGTGTTTACCTGGGATTTTAAATTATTCAGGGAAAATGCCACGGCATCCTTAATTTTATGATAGGATGTCAATTCTGCCTCATACGCACTTTTGCGGACTTCCTGATCGTTACTGTAAGCCAGGTTGCGGATACCGGACAGGGTCATTACTTCCCCGTTATAATCAACTTCCAGGGTGGAGGTTAAGTACTGCTGCATCATGGACCAGCCGGACCCGGCAGACAGATTCAGCTTTGCTATGACTTCTTCCACTTCGTCACTCAATGTGTAACCGGCTTCCTTTTTGATTTCCTCTAAGAAGTATTTATAACCCTTAAGCTTCTCATCTTTTTCTATCAGCTGTTCCAGGTTCTTTTGTTTGGCAATATATTTTTTTATGATTGCAATTTCTTTGGATAATTTGCTGCCAAGTTCTTCAACTTTCCCAAGTAAAGCCGTTGTCTCACTATCCGTAGTATTGGTGGACTGACGGAGGTACAGGTAAGAACTTAATTTGGATATAAGTACGGTATATTCCTCAAGGTAAGTGATAAGTGCCGGTACGGCTTTCTCCGGAGTATAATTACTTATTTCGGATACATATTCTTTGATTGTCTGGATTAGTTCTTTCATTTTTTTTAAATCGTTTTTAAAGGCCTCATCCTGATAACCTTTATAAAGTATATCCAGTGACCATTCTGAATTCATTGAAACCTCTTTCCAAGGGATTTTTTTCGGAAGCTTTCCTATCCCTTCCTGTTATTCGTGCTTCCTTTTGTGTTTACACACAATAAACATAGTATAACATATTTTCCCAGAAGGAAAAAGTTTTTTTATTTTCCTTCATGCATTTTCCTTTGTTTTGCCGGGGGAGCATTCTGTTTACGGTGTTTAAGGGCAAATGAAATAATCTTTAAAAGAGACAGGGAATTTGTATTATATGTAATATGAGCACTCATTAACACATAAAATTATACTACAGTTTGTAAGCGAGGGTATTCATGATTAAAAGGGTTAAATTAAAATACGGTATTTTATGTGAACTCATCTTATTAGTAGTTGTGGCTTCTTATCTGCTTTATGAAAATTATAAGGAAGGATCCATAGATACTTTTTTATCTAAATCCGAAACAGATTATATAAAATGGGTGGATTTTGACGTCAGCTCTTTTGCTATGGGAAAAGCCTATGAATATGATGTTGAATCCCAGTCACAGGAAGTAAAATTAAACTGGATTGAATTGCTTGCCTATTTAGGGGCAAAATACGGAGGAGAGTTTTCCAGATATAAGGAGAAGGATTTAAATGAACTGGTAATAAAACTGCAGAGTAAGGAAGAAACAATAGCTACCCTGACGGCTGATAATAAATATTATAGTTATTATTATGAAGCTTACAGTGCGGTACTTGGCGGTTTAGTAGGAGAATATGAGATCGAGGTTCCAAACGAAGAAAAACCGGAGGAAAAGGTTTGGGTGAAAAAGTACGGGCTTAAGGCCTTTTTGCCCATAGCAAAATTTTTCCCCTACAGCGATTATGACGATTTTGGAGTATCCAGAAGTTACGGATACAGAAGGAGGCATTTGGGCCATGATATGATGGGCCAGGTCGGTACTCCGGTTATTGCGGTGGAGTCCGGGTATGTGGAAGCCTTAGGGTGGAACCAGTACGGAGGCTGGCGTATCGGAATAAGGAGTTTTGACGGCAAACGATATTATTATTATGCCCATTTGAGAAAGAATTTCCCCTATAACAAATCCCTGGCCGTAGGCAGTGTAGTACAGGCAGGGGATGTAATCGGCTATCTTGGCAGGACCGGTTATAGTGCCAATGAAAATGTCAATAATATTGATACACCGCATTTACACTTTGGCATGCAGCTTATTTTTGATGAATCCCAGAAAGAAGGAGTAAATGAAATCTGGATCGACTGTTATGACATAATCAAATTCCTTTACCGGAACCGGTCTGAGACCGTAAAAAATGCGGAGACAAAAGAATGGAACCGTATTTATGAAATAAAAGATCCGGCAGTGGATATATATTTGCAGAATAAAGATAAAAATATAAACAATAATATAAGACATAATACGGACGAAACTCCACCGGATAATGGGGAAACAGGCGGAGAAAATATAGATCAGCAGGAGAATAACCAGGAAAGCAACCCGGGTGTCAAGGAGCAGGAAAACCAGGAGAATGACCAGGGAAACGACCGGAGCAGCAATGAGCAGAACAACGGGGAAAACCGGGAGAATGACCAGGAAAATAATCAAAGCAGCAATGAACATGAGCATTAAAAGCCTGGTTTGAGCCGGCAAAAAATAAGCAGTACATATCAAAATACAAAATGTTACATAATTTTTTGTAACGTTTTGTATTTTTTATCGTCTATATTTATGAAAGACATTTTAGAACGAAAGAAGGGAGGAATCGCTGCGGATGCGAAAGAAAGAAACGGGAGCCAGGAAATTAAATAACGTAAGTTTAAAAACAGGCCCGGACATATCCTTTATAGAAGAACTTTGCGCCAGTACCTGGAAGGATGTCTACCGGTTTATCTATTATAAAGTCGGCAATAGGGAAGAAGCGGAAGATATCACACAGGAAACTTATGCAAAAGCCCTGGATTTTCTGCAAAGAGAGTCGGCTGTAATTGATAATTACAGTAATTTTTTAAAGACGGTTGCAATGAATATACTTAGGGATCAATGGCGTAAAAAGAAACGTATGGGAGTACAGCTTAATATAGAGGATATAAACAGGGAGGAACTGACAATGGAGGATTTTGCGGAAGCCAGTGCAAGGCGGGAACTTATTGAATCGGCCTTGGATAACCTGAATGTTGAACAGCGCAGGGTAATTGAATTAAGGATAATGAAGGGATATACAACAGCGGAAACCGCCAGAGTTTTAAATAAGAAAGAAGCCAATATAAGGGTAATACAATACCGTGCCCTTAAGGCACTGGCGGACATATTAAAAAGCAGTTTATAACAGGCATTATAAGAGCAAGGAAAGATCCATGAATAAGGTTATATAACCGGATGGACATAGGTTTTTAAAACATAAGCAGGTGGAAGGGGATTTTAAGTAATCCGAAAAGGCCGGTGATATGCCAAACAGGATGATGTTTATAAAATATATAGGAGGATAATCGATGAAGAATCAGGAAAAGAAAATATCAGTTTATATAGACCGGCTAAATCGGGAAAAGAAGCCAAGGGAGCATAATTCGGTTAAAGAAAACGAAGAATATGAAGGGCTTATGGAAACCGTGAGATTATTAAAAAGCCAAAAGGAGACGGTGTATCCGGAGGATGATTTTCCAAGGCGTTTGGCTGCTTCATTCACGAACCGGTATGCGGGTAAAACAGTACCCCATAAACGTAAAAAGATCTGGATCTCTGCGGGTGCGGCCATTGCAGCGGTACTGACGGTGGTTGTCATATTAAACTTTATAATTCCCCAGGTAAACCCTGATATCGTCTATGCCATGGAACAGGCTTACAGGGAGGTAGAGGCTTATCATGGAATTCTTGAAATAACCCAGTCCAATGCATCAGGGGAAGTAACGACCCAGGCAGTGCGGGAAGTATGGGCGGACAGGGACGGAAGCTATTATGTAAAAGAACTGGAGGGTTCCGGAACAGGTATGATTACCGTAAATAACGGACAGAAGAAGTGGCAGGTACAATCGGAATTAAAACAAGTTAATCTATTTCCTGCATTTCCCGATGCCTACCACTTTACCTTTGAAATTGGCAGCGAGGTTGAGGATGTAAAGAAGGCTTTGGAAGTAAAAGTCACCGGGGAAGAGGAAATAGCCGGAAGAATGGCTTCCATTCTCTTGGTGACCCCCAAAGGAGGAGAGACCTATCGGCTGTGGGTGGATAAAGAGACCGATATGCCTCTGCAGAAAGAAACTGCCCTGCAAAATGCCATACAATACAAGGTGACTTATAAGGAAATCACTTTCAGCGAAGCCATACCAAAAGACCTTCTGGCTTATGAGTTTCCGAAAGAATACGAGGTGATTCAGACGTACGGGGAACAGTTTGTAAATGATGTTTCTGAAGCCTTAAATTTAGCCGGTTTTTCTCCGAAAGCAATAAAAACCGTACCGGAAGGCTTTACATTATCAGCCATTTCCGCAGAACCGGAGAAAAAAGTAATTAAAATGTATTATACCACCGGGAATAAGAAAAAAACTGCCGTTATCGCACAACAGGCAGCAGTCAGGGAATTTACGCCGGATTCAGCCGCCATATTGGGAACCGTCAACAGTCATAAGGCGGAAATATTGACGGACGCAGAGGAAACCCCAGGAACTGCAGGCAGCGGTGCTTATGGAGGAATTAAAGGCATAAGCTCTATCCGCTGGCAGGAAGAAGGCATGGAATATACGGTATACGGTGAGCTTACCCTCGAGGAATTATCAATATTTGCAGAAAGTATATCTTCCGGAGAAGTAAAGATCCCGGAAGCGGAAGAGGAATTGCAGGATAAACCCCAGGTTGAAGTTCCGGTTGATTTGGAAGTTGAAACAAATGAACAGAAAAGCGCAGATGCCGGCCATTCACCCTGGAAGCTGGACCCTGTATTTGTAACCCAGGTTTTTGCCAGTTTATTGATTTCACCGGAAGGGATCACCGGGGATTACCCTATCACCTATGAAGATATCAGTATCCTTCAGAATAATGGGGAAACTGCCATTGCGGAAATTAAAGGAGATAAGACCACGGTAAGCCGTGTCTATTTAAAACGCCTGATCAGGCAGGATTCAACCGGTATCTGGACCGTAATCGGATATGACCCGGTAAAATAAACAGTATCAGTATCCCAAGCGGATGATATTACGGAACATAACCCTTTAAGTGCCGCTAATATCATCCGCCTGGGATTTTACTATTGTTAAATTTCCATCTCCGGAATCAGGCTTCTCATTGCCAGAATAGTTTTGCCGATCAACTCCGACAGCTCCCATCCTAACATGGCAGCGCCGTTGTTGATGACTTCCCTGGAACAGCCTGCGGCAAAATTAGAGGTTTTGTATTTTTTCATTACGGATTTCACCTCCAGGTCCGATACGCTTTTTGACGGGCGCATAATTGCCACGGCTCCGATTAAGCCGGTTAATTCATCCACGGCATAAAGGACCTTTTCCATAAATAACTCCGGCTTTATATCAACCGTAATGCCATAGCCGTGACTGGCGGTGGCCCGGATGATACCCTCTTCTAAATCCAGTTCCTTCATTAATTCCTGACTCTTAATGCAGTGTTCTTCCGGATAAAGCTCAAAGTCCAGGTCGTGGAGCATACCCACCACCCTCCAGTAATCTGCTTTCTCCGGATCATATTCCCCGGCAAAATAACCCATGACCCCGGATACAATTTTTCCATGCTTTAAATGGAATTCGTCTTTGTTATATCGTTTCAATAATTCATATGCTTCTAAAACGGTTGGGATGTAACTCATATAAAACTCCTATCTGCGTACTTTGCGCACATACAGTAAAAGGTCAGGTATTCCTTTGCAGCTGCTCTTAGCTTTTAGCTATACGTTTTTATTAATACAGTATTTTTCCATATCATATATCTTAAAGGAAATAATGTCAACTGTTCCTTCCTGCGCCGCAATGCATAGACTTAGAGCTATTAAAATCCTTGCACCGTTCTGAACACTCTAATTTGCGGCATTGCTGCGTCACAATTTCGGGACGTAACCCGTTGTGCACCCAAATTCGTTTCCTGCCTCCCGAAGAGTGGAACATCCAGCCCGGCACAAGCATTTTTCAAACCACAATCCAGTGCGTTTAAAAAAAAACACTCAGGTATGGAATATTGACAAGAAAAGTTATCATGATATAATCTAACATATTATAGTCAGAAGTTTCCGCTTCTGCGAGGGGACTTTTCAAAATACCTTTTTTATCTCATACGGGGAAATTCGGTTTCATGGGAAAGGAGTATGTTATGGAACATTGTAATGAAGTGATACGGTTATTAGAAGAAAGAGGAAGTTTAAGAGTTTTTGATACAAAACCTGTTCCGGATAAAATTTTGGACCAGGTGTTCCAGGCAGGCGTTCATGCTGCCAGTGCAGGTAATTTACAGCCCTTTTCCATCATAAAAATTACTTCGGAAGAAGATAAGAAATATCTGACCGAAGTATGCGGGATGCAGAAATTTGTCGGGACAGCTCCGGTAAATCTTCTTTTCTGCCTGGATTTTCACCGCCTGGAACAATGGGCTAAGGTCAGCAAGGCACCTTTTGGTGCAAATCATTCCCATAAGCATTTTTGGGTGGCATTCCAGGACGTAATTATCTGTGCCCAGACCATTTGTACCGCATTGGACAGTTTTGGGATAGGTTCCTGTTATATAGGTACCACCCTGGATTGCAATGACAGTTTAATTGAGCGGTTTCGACTGCCCCAGGGAGTATTTCCGGTAGTCCTGCTTAGCCTTGGATATCCGAAGGAAGGCGGTAAAACAACGGTTTCACCTAAACTGAAAGCCGGCGATGTGGTTCATGATGGGTACTACCATCCATATTCCGATGAGGAGATACTTAAGATGTATCGGGCAAAATATAAGGGAAATCTGATTTATATGGATGAAAATAAGAAAAAGCGGATTTATGAAGCTGCAAGAGCTGTAAACGGTGAGGAATATGCGGCTTTGGTTTTGGAGGAACTAAATCTGGCCCAGGGAATTAATTATGCCCAGCATAGATTTGGACTGCATTACGCTGCGGATGAAATGCTGTTAGGTAAAGAAGAGATGAAAGCTGCCCTGGTGAAACAAAATATTTTATTCAGCCGTACGGAACAGGATACTTAAAGGCAGGAAGAGCTCTGCCAACCCCATCCATGCGTTTGTTGTGCGCGGCACGCAATTTGACTTTGTTGTAAATAAATGTTAAAGTTAAAGGGTAGCAATCTGATCGCTGTAATTATTTCAGCTTATTTTTTTGTCAGGAGGTACTGAATGGATTGGGTGAAAGAACTGGAACGCAATTTAACAACGGTGGAAGAATTGGAAGAAAAACTAATGATTCATTTCGAGGAAGCAGAAAAGGATAAACTAAAAAAGCTATTAAATATTTATCCTATGTCTATCACACGTTTTTACTTATCTTTAATTGATGTTAATGATGAGAAGGATCCGGTACGCAGAATGTGTATTCCAACGGTACGGGAGACGGATATCGGCGGAAGTCTTGATACAAGCGGCGAAGCAGATAATACGGTCGTAACAGGATTGCAGCATAAATATAAACAGACGGCATTGATTTTGTCAACAAACCGGTGTGCCATGTATTGCAGACATTGTTTCCGGAAAAGACTGGTCGGGTTAAGCAGTGATGAGATTATAAAACATCTGGAAGAAATTGTCTCATATATTAAAAGCCAGGAAGAGATCAGCAATGTATTAATTTCAGGAGGAGATTCCTTTCTCAATACCAACTCTGTCATAGAAAAATATCTGAAAGAGTTATCGGAAATTGAACATCTGGACTTTATACGGTTTGGGACAAGGGTTCCCGTAACCTTTCCCATGCGGATTTCGAAAGACAGTGAACTTTTAAATATTTTAAAAGAATATAATAAGAAGAAAAAAATTTATATCGTAACCCATTATAATCATCCCAATGAGTTAACAAAAGAGTCCCAGGACGCGATTAATGCATTAATGGACTGCGGGATCAGTATAAAAAACCAGACGGTTTTATTAAAAGGTGTGAATGACGACTCCAAAGTATTGGCGGATTTGATAAATAAGATGACAAGATGGGGAATTATCCCTTACTATATATTTCAGTGCAGGCCGGTTTCAGGAATCAAAAACCAGTTTCAATTACCATTAAAAAAGGGTTATAAAATCGTTGAAGATGCGAAAGCAAAATTAAACGGCCAGGGCAAGTGTTTCCGGTATGTTTTATCCAACAGAGCCGGCAAGATAGAGATATTGGGTATGTTAAAAGATAATACGATGCTATTTAAATACCATGAATCAAAAGACGAGATGAATCAGGGGAAAATATTTACGGAAGAAATTGATAATAACCAATGCTGGATAGACGGTTAAGAATAAAGAAACGGATTTGGTGAATTATTACAATAATGAATAAATAATTACGGTTCAGCCAAGGAGGCAGTCAGGTGTTTTTTGTAAGTGAAACGGAACGAAGTCGCAGAAAACCCGAGTTTAACGCACCCGAAATAGGTAGACTTCATTATTTCTGTGTATAAATAGTTACACAGTAACTATAAATATAAGTGATTCACGAAAAAGTATTGACATCATAGGTACTATTTACTATAATATGAAACAAATAATGAACGAGGGAGTAGTCATGGGATTACTCCCATTTTTATCTTATAGGATGAAAGAGGTAATACCCGTGAAAGAAAAAATACTGGAACAGTTGAAATCACTGGAAGGGAAAGTGAGTTTTTATTACAAAAACCTGATAACCGGTGATACCTTGGGTTTTCAGGAAGATATTCCGCTGGAAGCGGCCAGTGTAATAAAAATTCCTATTTTAATTGAAGCTTTTTCCCGAATACAGGAAGGTACCCTGAATAAAAATGACATGGTGACAATCAAGAAAGAAGATAAATTACCCTCCTGCGGCGCCCTGACTTATATGCATGACGGACTGTCGGTAACCTTTGAGGATCTCTGCACCCTGATGATTATTTTAAGTGATAATACTGCCGCCAATCTGCTGATTAAACACCTGGGCATGGAAAGTATCAATAAAACCATGCAGGGATTTGGATTAAGAAATACCAGAATCAACCGGCTGCTGTTTGATTCAAGGCAATCGGCCCTGGGAGTACAGAACTATATATCTGCCAGAGAGATCGGCACATTGCTGGAAAAAATGTATTTTGGCGAAATGGTATCCCCGGAATCGTCTTTAGAGATGATTCGTATCCTCAAGAATCAAAGACTGAACGGAAAAATTCCGTTTTTCATCCATGGCAAAACGGAAATAGCCCATAAAACCGGTGAAGATGACAAAATTACACATGACGTTGGTATTGTATATGCTCCCCAGCCTTTTGTAGTATGCTTCTGTGGCAACGAAGTAGAAGTACCGGTTTATGAAAGGTTTATGCAGGAGGTTACGTTATTACTTTTGCAAATGCAGTCATAGGGGTACAGGCCTGTACATAAAATATAATAAACAGGCACCCTATGGTTTGTGACTGTTTTGACACCCCCCTGCTTAACGTTTATACCGGTAAAGATCCGGCCAGGAAGCAGGTTTGGAATTAGGATAGATATAAAAGCCTTAAGAGTTTACCGGCAAGTTGAAGTCTTTATTATTGGTGCAGAATTAATTTTCAGTTTGCAAGGCAGAGGAGAGAGGCGCAGCGGTGGCAGTAACAAGTATGCTGCGTCTGCGGGCGACAGCACAGCAGACGGAAATTCAGGCAAGTTAATTGATACAGATATCAGCTTGTCGGTACATGGGGGCGGACTGGAGTCTATATATGATTATTAAAAATATTGAAGTGGGTGAAATTTTCATCCCATTGGCCAAACCTTTTAAAACGGCCCTTCGGACCGTTAATAATGTAGAAGATATCGTGATTAAAATAGAAACGGATACGGAACTTATAGGGTTTGGCGAAGCTCCTCCCACAGCGGTCATAACCGGTGACACTAAGGGGTCCATTATTACGGCAGTTAAAGATTTTATTACCCCTGCTTTAGCAGGCATGGAAATCGATGATCTGGATGGTATATTCCGTAAATTAGATGCCTGCATGGTGAAAAACACCTCTGCCAAAGCGGCGGTGGATATGGCAATTTATGATTTATTTGCCAAAAAACACAAGACTCCGCTCTATAAAATGTTAGGCGGCAATAAGAATACAGTCGAAACGGATATTACAATCAGTGTCAATCCTATTCCGGAAATGGTAGCCGACAGCCTGGATGCCGTAAGCAAAGGATACAGGATATTAAAAATAAAAGTCGGAAAAGAAGGATTAAAAGATGTGGAGCGCATAGCGGAAATCCGTAAAGCCGTCGGAGAGGATATCAAAATCCGGGTGGATGCCAACCAGGGCTGGAATGCAAAACAATCCGTACAGATTATTACTGCCATTGAGGATCAGAGCCTGGATATTGAACTGGTGGAACAGCCGGTTCCCGCTCATGATTTTAAAGGGATGCAGTATGTAACAAGCCATGTGGCAACCCCTATTCTTGCGGATGAAAGCGTATTTTCCGCGGAAGATGCAATCCATCTGATACAAAACGGAGCGGCAGACCTGATTAATATAAAACTCATGAAAACAGGCGGCATTCATAATGCCCTGAAAATCTGTGATATAGCGGAAATCTACGGTGTGGAATGTATGATCGGCTGCATGCTTGAGGGCAAGTTATCCGTCAGCGCGGCAGCACACCTGGCAGCGGCCAGGGGAGTCATTACAAGAGCTGACTTAGACGGACCTTCCCTCTGCAAAACGGATCCGTTCCCGGGAGGCCCTGTATACGAAGGAAGCCGGATACATATGAATGAAACTCCGGGTATCGGTATTGAAGAAGTACCGGGATTTCACTGATTTATAATAAAAATAGTTATCTGTTTTCTTTTTGTGGCGCTTGAATCAGAAGGCCGGATAAGGTGTTTTACATTGAGGAAGAATTAGAATAAATGCGGCTATTCACAGAACAGTAAATTTAAGCAGAAAATGTAGGAGAAAGAGGAGGAAGTTTATGAAGAAAAAACTAGTAGCTTTAGCAGTAGGTCTATCCCTTGTCGCATCAATTTTTTCCGGCTGCGGTAAAAAGGGCGGGTCGGACGGTGATTCCGTTTACAGGAAGCTGTATGGCAGTGAGGTTACCACTATGAATTATCTGGTGACCGATAAAGAAAATGAATACACGATTGGAGCCAATGTAATTGATACCCTGGTAGAATACGATAATTTAGGACAGATAAAACCATCCCTCGCAGAATCTTGGGATCCTAGCGAAGATGGCCTTACCTATACCTTTAAACTTCGTCAGGACCAGAAGTGGTATGACTATGAAGGAAATGAAGTTGGCGACGTAACCGCCGATGACTTTGTAAGTGCAGCAAAGTACTTATTAACACCTACATATGAAAGCGGTACCGTACAAAATTACTTCGGTGTTATTAAAAATGCGGAAGAATACTATAACAGCCAGGTTACGGATGACCCGGAAACAGAAGAAGTGGAAGGCAATGATCTGGACATTGATTTTTCCGAAGTCGGAATTAAGGCACTGGATGAATATACACTGGAATATACTTTGGCTCAGCCAACACCGTATTTCTTATCTTCATTAACTTATGTATGTTATATGCCGGCGTATGGTCCCCTGTTAGATCAATTAGGAGCTGAATTCGGTACGGATAATACAAAAATGTATTATAACGGAGCTTATATTTTAAGTGAATACGCTCCTCAGGAAAAACATGTTTATACCAAGAATGAACACTACTGGGATGCGGATAAAGTATACATTACCGAAATAGATGAAACTTATAATGCGGAATATCTTACTCTTGCACCAATCATGGCGGAGAATAACGAAATTGATTATGCGGAAATCGGATCGGATATCGCAGATGACTGGTTATCCGATCCCAACAGGTCAGCCATGGTAAGCAAGATGCGTATGAAAACATCTTATTCCTATTTTTACAGCTTTAATTTTGACCCTCAGTTTGACGCAGAATATGAACCGGATAACTGGAAACTGGCAGTCAATAACGAAAACTTCCGTCAATCCTTAAAAGCCGGGTTAGACCGTACTAAAGTTCTTACCGTCAGTGAACCACAGGATCCGGGGGCACGTATCAGCAATACCATTAATCCTCCCAATTTCGTAGACCTTGACGGTAAGGACTATACGGAATTTGGTGATCTGGCAGCAATTACAGGCAGCGACAGCTTTGATGAATCAGCAGCCTTATCCTATAAAGAAAAAGCTATGTCAGAATTAACCGCACAGGGAGCAACTTTCCCGGTCAAAATATTAATGCCTTATAATCCAAGTATCACGAACTGGGATAAAGAGAGTGTTGTTGCGGAACAGCAGCTGGAGGCATTACTGGGAGCCGATTATATCGATATAATTGTTGAAGCGGGTCCGGCTACCGACTTCTTATCCCAGGTACGCCGTGTTGGCAAGTATGCATTTATGTTATGTAACTGGGGTGCCGATTATGCGGATCCCCAGACCTGGACGGATCCTTTTACCACTGAAAATTCCTATAATTTTATGGATAAAGCCATGAACAACGGGGACGGGGTTGTGGATACGGTAAAAGAATATTATTCCCTGGTAGATGCCGCAAAAGCCATTCCCATCGATATCAATGCAAGATATGAAGCCTTTGCTAAGGCGGAAGCCTATTTAATACAACATGCCCTGGCAGTACCTTATTCCATCAGTAGTGCCTATTACGTGGTAGACAAGAAAAATGTATTTGAAGGCCAGTATGCTCCTTTCGGCGTATCCGTACTGCGTTATAAAGGGCAGCACCTGTTAGATAAACCGATATCCATGGATGAATTCAATGCGGCCAAGGAACAGTGGAAAGCTGACCGTGAAAAACTGGCAGATCAAAAATAGAATCTGATAGTTCAATGAAGAGGTTGTCCCATAAGGTGGTTTACAACCACCCGGGGATAACCTTTTTATCACTGTTTAATACAGTTATAAGACTCTGTTAAGCAATGGGATTGACAACAAGAACATGTCCGGTATTTCAATCGTATTGTCTAGCAGAGTGTATAGTGTGAAATAAAAGACATTTCACACTTCTTATTTGGGCAGTATCGCAAGCCAGCTTGCGATATGCATGGGTGTTAGTGTGAACAGTCTCGCGAAAGGCATGCGAGCCATTAGAAGAATAGCAAAAGCAGCAATTCTTCGGGATTTATGCCCAAAAAGCATGGGCGTTAGTGTGAATTATTGTAAAAGCATAATTCACACCCTGATTTATGGTAGTAAATCATCTGCAGGCAGGCTTATGATAGCCAGTATCCTAAACTGATGTTTCGGATATATATTGGGAGTTAGTTAAAAAGATCCTTGCTGCTGATTGTAACGGCCATATCAATAATATGGTGATTGTAAGAAAGAACATAAAGGAGCTGTACAATGATAAAATATCTTGCGAAAAGATTAGCCCGGTCTGTTATAACTTTAATAATTATTATATCGATTGTATTTATATTGCTTCGTTTGATGCCGGTTGAAGGGTATTTCCAAAATTTTGACAAGCTGACCAAGGAACAGATACATACGGGTATCGTTAACATGGGACTGGACAAACCTATACCGGTGCAATTAAAAAATTTCTTTATCCAATTGTTACATGGGGATTTGGGAGTATCCCGTATATACCGTGCCAACGTTCCCATAACCAGGATACTGGCCGGAAAAGTACCGATTTCCCTGACCCTTGGAGGTATTTCCTTAATTCTGTCCTTAAGTATCGGAATCCCTCTTGGCACGTTAATGGCAAGGTCTAGGGGGAAGTTCTGGGATAAGTTCGGCACTGCCTTCATTGTCTTTATCCAGGCCGTTCCCGCCGCGGTATACTTTTTGTTTATCCAGGTATTCGGACATGATATTTTTGGTTTTTCCATGTTATTTGACAAAGATAATTTTGCTACCTGGATCCTGCCGATTATCTCCTTATCCTTAGGTAATACTGCTTATTATTCCATGTGGCTGCGCCGTTATATGGTGGATGAAAGCAATAAGGATTATGTTAAACTGGCAATTGCCAAGGGTGTCTCCGGCAAGGATATCATGTTAAAGCATGTATTCCGGAATGCCTTTGTTCCTATGATACAGTACCTGCCAAGCTCTTTCTTAAATACCATTGTCGGTTCGATTTATGTGGAATCTTTATACAGCGTACCCGGCATGGGAGGACTTCTGGTAGATGTGGTGAAACGTCAGGACAACACCATGGTACAGGCCATCGTTATTCTCTTTGCCTGTGTCGGCATACTTGGTCTGATCCTTGGCGATATCTTAATGACAATCATTGATCCCCGAATCAGTTTCAGTAAAAAGGGAGGTGCCCGCTAATGACCATATTAGGACATAAATCCGTTAAATTAGAAAACAGCCTGACCGATGCGGCAAAAGGGGCACAAAACGAATTATTTCAATTTGCGGAGTACGATGAGACTTCGGCAGAGAAAACCGGATATTCTAATTACTCCTACTGGAAAAGTACATTACAGGCATTTTTACATAACAGGGTTGCCGTAACTTTACTTGGAGTTATTGTATTTATATTACTGTTTACCTGTATCCAGCCTTTCTTACCCGGACAGATTGACCCGAATCTGGTCAATAATAATGAAAACGGTATGCAGATCAGTAACCATAAACCGGACGGAACCTTCTGGTTTGGCACCAATTCCATCGGACAGGATTTGTGGAGCCGTGTCTGGGCGGGAACCCGTACCTCCATTACCATAGGGTTTATCGTTGCCCTGATTGAAGCAGCCGTGGGTATTACCGTGGGGGTGCTGTGGGGATACGTCCGCAAACTGGATTATATTTTTACGGAAATATATAATGTTTTGGATAATATACCATCCACAATTGTTTTAATATTATTTTCCTATGTCATGAAACCCAGTGTAACGAGTTTAATCATAGGAATGAGCCTTACCAGGTGGATCGGCATGGCAAGGTTTATTCGTAACCAGATCCTGATTATCCGTGACCGGGATTATAACCTGGCTTCCAGGTGCCTGGGTACGCCGACGAACCGGATCGTATACCGGAACCTCCTGCCTTACCTGGTATCCGTTATTATGCTTCGTATGGCACTGGCCATACCGGAAGCCATCGGAAGCGAAGTATTCATTACTTATATCGGACTGGGACTGCCGGTAGATATACCGAGCCTTGGTAACTTAATTACAACCGGACGTAACCTGCTTGCAAGTGTCGCCCTGCGTTACCAGCTGATTTTTCCCACCGTGGTCTTATCCATTGTAACCATATCATTTTATATCATCGGAAATACCTTTGCTGATGCGGCTGATCCGAAAAACCATGTATAGGAGGCACCTAAGACTATGGAAAAAGAAATTGCATTATCCGTTAAAAATCTGAATGTGAAGTTTCATCTCCGTGGAAAAGTGCTTCATGCAATCCGTGATATATCCCTGGATATCTATAAGGGGGAGAGCCTGGCAATTGTCGGGGAGTCCGGCTCCGGTAAATCCGTATTTACCAAAACCTTTATGGGTCTGTTAGATAAGAACGGGTATATTGAATCCGGTGAAATTTTATATAAGGGTAAGGACCTGACGGCCTATAAAACGGAAAAGGACTGGCAGTCCATTAGGGGACGTGAGATAGCAATGGTATTGCAGGACCCCATGACCAGTTTAAATCCCTTAAAAACCATTGGAGCCCAGATCGGTGAAGCCATCGAACTGCACCAGGGGTTAAAGGGAGACACTTTAAAAGCGGCAGTACTTGAAATATTGGAGGATGTGGGTATTAGCGAACCGGAGCGCAGATATAAACAATATCCCCATGAATTCTCCGGCGGTATGAGGCAGAGGGTCGTTATTGCAATTGCAGTGGCCTGCAGGCCACAGACTTTAATCTGTGATGAACCGACCACTGCCCTGGATGTTACCATCCAGGCCCAGATTCTGGAACTGCTGAAAAGCCTGAAGGAAAAATACCGGCTCACCACCATATATATCACCCATGATTTAGGTGTGGTAGCCAATGTGGCAGACCGGATCGCAGTTATGTATGCCGGTGATATTGTTGAAATCGGAACCTGTGAAGAGGTATTTTACAATTCCAGGCACCCCTATACCTGGGCATTATTATCTTCCCTGCCCCAGCTGGGCGTAAAGGGGGAAGATTTGTATACCATAAAAGGAACCCCTCCCAACCTGTTCCAGACCATAAAAGGAGACGCTTATGCTCCGAGAAATCCGAAGGCATTAAAAATTGATTTCCTTGAAAGGCCGCCTTACTTTGAGGTTAGCCCTACCCATAAGGTACGTTCCTGGTTAATGGATCCCAGGGCTCCGAAAGTGGACCCTCCGGAACATATCAGGAAACTTCGCAGTCAGGGAGGGATTAACAGATGACGGAAACCAACAGAAAAAAACTACTGGAAGTAAAAAACTTAAAAGTCAGCTTTGGAGAACACAGGCACAAAACCGTGGTCGTAAATGATGTAAGTTTTAATATATATAAAGGAGAAACTTTCGGTCTGGTAGGGGAATCCGGTTCCGGTAAAACTACCATAGGCAGGGCAATTATCCGCATCAATCCTACCATGAGCGGTGATATTATATTTGACGGGAAAAAGATAAACGGTACCATATCCAAAGAACTGGACCGGGAAGTGACCCGGAAAATCCAGATGATATTCCAGGATCCCATGGCTTCTTTAAATGAAAGGGCCAAGGTGGATTATATTGTATCGGAAGGACTTTATAATACAAAGAGGAAATACTCCAGGGAAGAAAAGAAACGAATGGTGGAAAAAGCACTGCAGGATGTGGGTCTGCTGCCCGAGTTCTCCAGCCGTTTTCCTCATGAATTCTCAGGGGGGCAGAGGCAGCGTATCGGCATAGCCAGAGCGTTGATTATGCAGCCGGAGTTTATTATAGCGGATGAACCGATCTCAGCTCTCGACGTATCCATAAGGGCCCAGGTATTGAATCTTTTATCCGATTTACAGAAGGAAAGAGACTTGACCTATCTCTTTATTGCCCATGATTTATCGGTTATGCGTTTTATAGCAGACCGTATTGCCGTGATCCATAAGGGCGTGCTGGTGGAATTGGGAGAAACGGAAAAATTATATTCCCATCCGCTCCATCCATATACACAGGCCCTCTTATCCGCAATCCCCATGCCGGATCCAATTGCGGAAAAGAAAAAAGTACTTAAGGTCTATGACCCGTCCATGCATGATTATTCGGTCCATAAACCGAGCTGGGCGGAAGCAGAAGAGAACCACTTCGTACTGTGCAATGGTCCGGAACTGGAGAAATACAAGAAATTATTAAAGAAATAAATCAAGGTTAAGTGTTGATAAAGTCTTTTGGAATCTCCTTAAAATCATATGTAATATAAATAATCAACTTACCCTGATTAAAACGGACATGATTGGATTTATCCCATGGTTTATTGCCATAGATACCAATAAGTCCGTTTTATTTGCATCAGAAATAAATACTTGATTAATGGGTTTTGTGTAGTAATATATTTATAGTATGTTAAACTTTCAAAAAAATCTCGTGCATGGTCGGCGGAAGGCGAATGGCAGGTAACGTATGACCGGGAGCCAATTATAATAAATGCCGGATAACCGGTAAAGGGGGAAATGGATAACCTCGTATAATGAAGGAGGATTTATGGATAAAAATGAATTACATAAGGCCGTGGAAAAGGAAATAACAGAGGCAGAAGCCCAAGTATCCCTTTTCGTTGAAAATCTTAAAACCGGTGAGGCATTGATCTCCCATAAGGAAGATATCCCGGTGGTTTCGGCAAGTATCATTAAAGTCCCCATTCTGTTAACGGCATTGGAACGTATCCTGAAAGGGGAATTAAATAAGGATTCTCTTATTACGGTGCCGGAAGCTGCAATCCTGAGCGACACGGAAGTTTTCGAATACGGGGAAGGGCGGTATACTCTGGATGAACTTCTGGTCTGGATGATAATCAACAGCGATAATACGGCCACAAACTGTCTGATCGACCTGCTTACACCGGATGAGGTCAACCGGACCTGTAAAAACCTGGCCTTAAAGAATACGAAGCTGGAGAGGAAAATGCTGGATATGGACGCCGTAAAAAACGGATATAACAATTACACCTCAGCAATGGACATGAAGCTGGTTTATAAAGCCTTATACAATAAGACCATATTAACTCCGGAATTATGTGATTATGCCATAAGTATTTTGTTAAGGCAGCGCCATAAACAGAATTCCATGCGTTATATCACCGGAGAAGTCAAGGCTGCCCATAAAACCGGAGAACTTGATTGCTTAAATCATGATGCCGGAATCTTTTATCTGAAAGAGGCGGATTATTATTTCGGCGCTTTTGTCTGGGCTGCCCCGGACAGTGTTTACGGCATGAAATGGATCGGCAGGGTATCCAAATTAATTTATGAATATTACAGGCAGATAAGGCATTAATTAAATAGAGAAGTAGAAAGAATAACTGTAAATCAGTGATAAAAGGTTAATTCAGAAAGGCGAAGCATACATGAAATATGCACTTATTAATAACACCCTTGGTTCCTTAATGAAGGAAACGGCCTGGGACAGCGAGCTGGTAGATGAAGATTTTTATGGAATGAAAGTGGAAATCCTGTCACAGACGGATTACGAATGGTATGAAGTAAAAACACATTACCGTTATACCGGTTTTGTTCATGTTTCGGAACTGCTTTTTGATGAAGAAAAAATAAAAATATGGGATAAGGCTGACAAAAAAGTAGTATTGCAGCCCTATGCCGATGTCCTGTCCCTGCCCAAAGTACAGGGGCACCGCTTAATCAGCCTGACAAAGGGAGGTCTTGTGGCTGTCCCCGGGGAAGCCAACGCAGACGGATGGGTCAAGGTATTATTGTGTGACGGCAGGACCGGCTACATAAAAGAAAAATTTATAGGCCCTTATATTACGTCCTATTCTCTTCAGAATGAAGAAAAACTCCGCTGTGATATCGTAAATACAGCCCTTACCTATATGGGAACCCAATACCGTTGGGGCGGTAAGAGTCCCTTTGGAATTGACTGTTCCGGTTTATGTTCGGCAGCATATATGTTAAACGGAGTTATAATTTACCGGGATGCCGGAATAGCTGACGGTTTTCCCATTCATGAAATTCCATATGAAAGGATGAAGCCGGCCGACCTGATTTTCTTTTCGGGGCATGTGGCCATGTATATCGGGGATTGCAGGTATGTTCATGCTACCGCTAAAAACGGCAGTGACGGTGTAGTCATTAACAGTTTAAATCCCATGGATAAAGATTACAGGGAGGATTTAGTCCAGAAATTAAAAGCGGTCGGAAGTTTATTTTAATTTACCGAAAAAGTATCGTTTAGCCTGCGGAAGCCAGACTTAACTTTCAGTGTAAGCCAGGGCTTCCACTGAAATAGCAGCATAGCAGCGTAATGGGTTAAAGCCGCAGTAAAGCGGAAGGCGAATATCTGCTTTGACGCGGACCTGGAAGAACGATTTTTCTGATTGCAGAAAGTGAGGGGGAATAAATGAAAGCAGCAGATATGCACTGTGACACCATAGCCGAAATTTTTTACGGATTACGGGACGGTAAGGATTTCGGTCTGGCCAAAAATAATTTACATGTTGATTTGGAAAAGCTGGCGAAAGGGGATTACCTGGTTCAGAATTTTGCCATGTTTGTAAGTATTATAAATTATCCCGACCCATTGGAGCACTGTTTAAAATTAATTGATTTGTTTTATAATGAGCTTGGAAAAAATCAGGATAAAATAGCCTTGGCTTTAAGCTATGAAGACATTATAAATAACCGGAAAGCGGGAAAGCTCTCCGCATTGTTAACCATTGAAGAAGGCGGCGTGACCAAGTGTAATTTAGCCCATTTAAGGAATTTCTACCGGCTGGGTGTGAGAATGCTTACCCTGACCTGGAATTATGCCAATGGAATCGGCTATCCCAATTTTAAACTGGTGGAGGGGGAAAAGCCGGATTTTCGCTCCCCGAATACGGAACAGGGACTGACTGAATTCGGTCTGGAATTTATAAACGAAATGGAACGGCTGGGAATGATCATAGATGTTTCCCATTTGTCGGATGCGGGTTTTTACCAGGTTTTAAATAATACCACGAAACCCTTTGTGGCAAGCCACTCCAATGCAAGGGGAGTCTGTAACCACGTCCGGAATCTTTCCGACGATATGATTCGGAAACTGGCGGAACGGGGGGGCGTTATGGGAATGAACTATTGTCCAAGTTTCCTTATGGATGTGGAAGAGGAAAAAGATGCTGTGGGTACAATATCCATAATTGTGGATCATATTAAATATATTACGGCTGTCGGTGGATATGAGTGCATCGGACTGGGTTCGGATTATGACGGTATACCCGTCCACAGGGATATGCCGGATGCCTCTTATTTACCCTTATTGGCAGAAGTCCTGGAAAGGGAAGGCTTTAAACACCATGAAATAGAAGCAATTTTTTATAAAAATGTGCTGCGTGTATATAAAGATGTTTTAAATTAAATGATATAAACGTATTTGTACCAGCCGGACTTAAGTACAAACTTCAAAATTGCAAAAAACGTACGCAGGAATGGAGTAAACTATGAAAGAGATAACCTTGGAAGACAGAATTAATGCGGAATTAGCCAGTTACAACGGTCTGATGGGAATCTACGTAAATGATTTTAGCGGAAATAAAATAGAAATCAATGCGGAAGAGAGATTCGAAACCGCAAGCTGTATTAAAACCTTTATTTTAGGTACTTTATTTGATGAAGTGGAAAAGGGACATAAAAGTCTTTTTGATATGCTGACCTACACAAAGGAAAATGAAATTGAAGGCAGCGGTGTGCTCAAAAGCCTGGACTATGGAGTGGAATTAACGGCTAAAAATATTGCAACCCTCATGATTATAGTCAGTGATAATATTGCGACCAATATGATGATTGATTATTTGGGCCTGGATACTATCAATCGATTCATACAATTCCAGGGCTTTTCCGATACCATATTACATAATAAAATAAACTTTACCGAATATAAACAGCTTGGTACCACCACCCCAAAGGATTACGGCCGGATTTTTGAAATGATCTGCAGGGAAGAATTGATCAGTGGGGATGCCTCAAGACAGATGCTTGAAATATTTAAAAAACAGCATTATAACTCAACCCTTACAAAAAGCTTTCCCCAGTATTTCTTAGACAGTGAAGATACGGGAGAGGAAGAATTAATCTATGTTGCCTCCAAAAGCGGCAGTATGAACGCCTGCAGGAATGACGGGGGAATTGTATCCACTCCTTATGGAAAGTATGTAATTGTCCTGTTTAACAAGAATTTCACCGATCCGATTTATTATCCCGACCACCCTGCCACGGTTTTTAGTTCGAAAGTAAGCCGCCTGATTTTTGATCAGTACCTGACGTTACGGGGAAAGTTAAAATAAAATATCTATTTTACTTTCATCACCCATATCCTTATGTTTATCCCAAATAGAATGTAAAATAAATGATAACATAACACAAAGTGCGAACAAATGTTTTGAATATGACATGCAGATGTCACATTCCATCTGTTACAATCTTTTTATCAAGAATAAAAGGAGAGATAAAGATGGATATGGAATATGTTTACAAAGAACAATTTTCAGTAATCGGCAAGCTGGTGGCAGGGCCGGCTGAGAATGCCTGGAACTGGATTAAACCGGCCTGGGATGAAGCTAACGGTAATTTCCCGGAAATTGAGCCACTGGCGAAAAAGAAAGATAATGGAAGTCCGTCCATATGGGGCATTATGAGTGATTTTTGCGAGAATTTTGCCCGCTGGGACCATACCGGAGGCAAGTATCTGGCTTGCTGTGAAGTGAAGGCAGAGGCAGCCCCGCCGGAGGGCTGGGTAAAATGGGAGGTTCCTTCCCAGACTTATCTGGTAGCAGGCTGCAGCCAGGATGACTATGGCACCGTATTTGAAGCTGTCATCAAGGAATATATGCCGGCTAACGGCCTGAAACTGGTCGGTGCAGTACACGAACATTATCCCCAAGCCGGTAATCCGGGTGTTGTTGAACTGTATTTTCCTATTGCAAAGGGCAGTTATTTCTGTCAAAGCTGCGGCATGCCCATGAACAGTGACGAAGACCGTGGAACAAATAAGGATCAGACCAAGAGCAAAGAGTATTGCCGTTACTGTTATGAAAATGGTGTATTTTCATCCGATGAAACCATGGAGGCTATGATTGATACCTGTGTCCCCTTTGCCCTGGAAGCCGGATATTATCCGGATGAAAAGACGGCCAGGGAGGCCATGCTATCCTTTTTTCCCACCTTAAAGAGATGGAAGAGGGATAACTAAAATAAGCTCTAATTGAGTGTGATACGGAATCAAATTATCACAATAGAATTTATATATAAAAAAGTGCAGAAATGTCCGGTTTGGGCGGCCCTGTACTTTTTTATATTATTTTATTGCTGCCAGGCGTATTTATATAAATCATAAATTACAGGCTCATATCTCTGTCAAATATACCAAGCAGGATTAATAACCACATATTATCCCGCATACCTTGAAAAGCCGGTTCGATTTCATAACGCTGCTTTGCGGTCTCACCTTCATAATGCGCACGTATCTGAATTCGCTCGTCATTCTCAAGACGGTGGAGTAATTCACCCTGATTTTCGATTCTTCCTGCCGGGTACAAAGTTCCAAATATCGTGGATTATATTTCAACCGATTAAAAGCAGTATTTTCCCGCATCCTGATTATGGTCTTTAATATTTTCCTTTTCTCACCAGTTATAAAATTATAAAATTAATAAAATACTATAATTACAAGTGAATAAAACGTATAAAGATTAGAAGGTTATTAAGTTAAAAGCTGATTTCTATTACTTAATTTATAATTATGAAATAAATGAATAAAAGGCTCTTTCTCATTAAAATATATCTTATTTTTATCAGAAACGTAGATTTCCTGATTTATTACCCAGGTATTTCAGAACTTAGAAAACGATTAAGCTTGATATGCAGGTCATATCTACTTAAAAATACTCCTAAAACGTAGAAAAGTTGTAAAAGTTACTAATTCTAAACGGATTTTCAGCAGTGATAGAACAAAACGGTCAATATATTGCTATAAAATTAAAATTTGTTGGATGTTTCATGGATGAAAAAAGTAATAATCAACATATATATTCGACGATATTTAGCATAATTATAAAATTTTACAAAAAGGTGAAAATAAGTATTGCATTAATTGGTGAATTGTTATATACTATGTCTGTACTTAATCGTTAAAGTAAAACGATTAAGTAGTAAATGTATACATATTACGCGTAACATGATTTATTAGCTAAACGTTAACTTGTAAGGGTTGGGAGGAAAATTCATGGTGTCTATGAAGGATATCTCAGCTGTATGCGGTGTATCCGTAGCAACAGTGAGTAAGGCTTTAAACGGACATAAGGACATTGGTGAAGAGACAAAACGACTGGTTCGGGAAACAGCAAAAGAGATGGGGTACTTCCCTAATTCATCTGCCCGTGCCCTAAAGACCAATCGCAGCTATAATCTCGGTGTTCTGTTGATTGATGAAGCTCACAGTGGTTTAACCCACGATTATTTTGTTATGGTACTGGAAAGTTTAAAAGTTACTGTAGAGAGACATGGATATGATATAACGTTTATCAGCGGCAGCAAGCAGAGAAAAGATAAAATGTCATATCTGGAACATTGCAGATACAGAGGGCTGGACGGTGTGGTTATTGCCTGTATCGATTATGATGAAGTGGAAGTAATCGAATTGGTACATAGTGATTTGCCGGTTGTGACCATTGATCATCTGTTTAATGACAGAACATCGATCATGTCGGACAATATCAAAGGCATGAGAGATCTGTTTCATTACGTTTATGAATGCGGGCATAGAAAAATCGCCTATATTCATGGAGAAGAGAATTCAGCAGTAACGAAAAACCGTTTGCACAGTTTTTACAGACTGGCTGAAGAAGCAGGCTTGGTAATCCCGGATGAATATGTCAGGGAATCAGCATACAGGGATACTGCATTGACAGCACAATTAACCAATGAACTCCTGGATCTACCGGACCCGCCTACCTGTATTTTATTTCCGGATGATTTTGCGAGTTTAGGTGGTATCAATGCAATTAAAGCCCGAGGACTTAAGATTCCGAGAGATATATCCGTAGCAGGCTATGACGGAATCCGGGTTACTAAGTTTATTGACCCGCAGCTGACCACAATCAACCAGGATACACAGAAGCTGGGTCAGTATGCGGCGGAAAGACTCATTGATTTAATTGAAAGACCAAAAACCACTTTAATTGAGCACTTAATTGTACCCGGAGAATTGGAAAAAGGTGCTACTGTCAGCATACTTAAATAATTGACCAAAACTATTATGAAAAGCATTTTGGTATTTTTATTACCGTAGTGGTGATAATAATATAAATGAAACATAATTAATAAAAATGGAGGACTAGCTTATGAAAAAGAAGTTTTTAAGCGTATTACTTGCAACAGCGTTGGTTGCAACTATGCTGACCGCCTGCGGCAGCAAAAAACCTGCTTCTGACGGAAATAATACGGCAGAAACAACAGATAATACGCAAACTCAGGATGCTGCAACAACTGATAATACAGGGGCAGGAGACGGAGCAACAACTAAAACTGATGTGGCTAAGACAAATCTGACATACAAAGGCGAGCTCGAACTTATGCACTTTTCTACATCAGAAGAATCCCAGGGCAATGGCGGTTCCGACGGTTTCCGTACCGTAATTGCGGATTGGGAAACCGTACATCCGGATATTAAATTAGTGCAGAATGTATTGGCTAATGATGACTATAAGGTTCAGATAGCTACACTTGCTGCAGCAGATGATTTACCGGACGTATTTTTATTACAGGGTATGAATACCAAAGCCTGGGCTTCACAGGGACTTGTTCTTGATATGACGGATATTATTTCAAAATCTCCGTATGCTTCACAATATGACACTACTATGTACTATCCATTTACATCCGACGATAAGGTTTACGGTCTTCCGGCCTTAACAGGCGGTACCTGCGCAGTTGTTTTATATGATTCCGCTAAATGGAAAGAAGCCGGTTTCGATACTTTCCCCGAAACATGGGATGATGTTCTGAAAGCAAAAGATTATTTTGCAGATCAGGGTATGGATACAATCGCTTTCGGTAACGGAAGCAAATGGCAGGTTAACTCCACTTTCCTGGCAACAATCGGTGACAGATTCACAGGTTCAGACTGGACTCACTCCCTGATTGAGAAGAAAGGTGCTGCTTTTACGGATAAACCATTTGTAGATGCACTGAAATTCACAAAAGATATTTTTGCTTCCGGTATCTTCAATCCGGACTTTAATGCAATTACCAACGAAGATGCGAGAGAATACTATATTTCCGGTGATGCGGCAGCTTACATCGGCGGCAACTGGGATGTTTCCTATATCCAGGCCACATTAAGAGAATCAGATCCGGATCTTTACGGCAATACCAAATTTGCAGTTCTTCCTCAGCCGGCAGATGCAACCGCTTCATACAAGACACATGATTTTGGTCTTGGATATGCCGTTGCAATCAGCCCCGCTGTTGCAGATGATCCGGATAAATTAGCAGCAGCCGTAGATTTGGCTTATGAACTTACGGGACCTGCCTTTGCTAAATATGTTGCTACCAACTATGCTTTAGGCGGTTTAACAAAAGTTGAAAACGTTGACTTAAGCGGATTCGATCAATTTACTCAGGATTTCTATAACTATCAATATGTTGATAATAAACCTTGCGAAATTTATGACTCCTATATTTCCAGTGCCGTTTGGGATGTGTTAAATACGGATCTTCAAACTATGTTAAACGGTGAACTTTCACCGGAAGATGTTGCTGCCAATGCACAAAAAGCATATGAGGACAATTATTAATTTTAACCTGTCTGGTAAGTTTCCCGCCTTTGTGGGCGGAAGCCGGACCTAACTTTTCAGTGTAGGTTAGGGGTTTCGCTGAAATAGCAGCATAGCTGTGTAATAGGTAGAGCCGCAGAAAAGCGGTCTGTGAATATCCGCTTTAACCAGTGACTGGACAGTCGCTGGTGTCTAAAACTTAAAAGTCAGTAATATAATTTGAAACAGGCCTTATCTGAGCAAAGTTTCTCAGATAAGGCCTATATAAATAACGACGTATTTTTAAGGAGGCGAAAAATGTTAAGTTCAATTCGACCTAAAAACAGAGTAATTTTTGCATATTTATTATTACCAATTGCATTGTACGTATTCACTGTATTTATACCTCTGATTACTGCCGGATTTTACAGTTTATTTGAATGGAAAGGTGGACCTAATAAAACCTTTATTGGATTTGAAAATTATGCGACTCTTTTGAAGGATTCTATTTTCTGGAAATCCTTCAGTCATAACATATATTTAGTAATAGCTTGTATTATCGGCCAGATCGGACTGGCATTTGTTTTCGTACTGATGATTAACTCACGGCTGGTTAAATTCAAAGGTATCCACCGTACCTTCGGATTTTTCCCAAGTACCGTATCCGCCGTATCCATCGGTTTTATATGGACCATGGTATACGATTACAGACGTGGTATTTTAAACTGGTTCCTGGATCTGATCGGCAAGGGTGACGCCACGAAAGTATGGCTGAATGAGCCTAAGCTGGTTATGTTATTAATATCCATTCCTTTAATCTGGCAGTTTATCGGTTACTATATGGTTATTATCTTATCTGCAATCTCTTCCGTTGATAAGGAAATATTCGAAGTAGCCGAAATTGACGGTGCCAATGGATTCCAGAGAGCCATCTATATTGTATTACCTTTAATTAAGAATACATTGCTTGTCTGTGTTACACTTTGTGTTGCAGGTAACATGAAAGCCTTCGATCATATCTTCGTAATGACAGCCGGCGGCCCTGGTAATGCCTCTATGGTAATGGCTCTTTACGGTTACAAAATCTCATTTGCCCAACAGAACATGGGATACGGCAGTGCCATATCAATCGGTATCTTTGTGGCCAGCTTAGTGGTAATCGGAGCATCGCAATTATTAGTAAAAGTATTATCAAAGGATAAAGGAGGGGAAAGCTAATGGCTGCTAAAAATACCGGCAGGGATACTGGTTCCGTTATAAAAACAAGAATATTATCCGTATTTATGAATTTAATTCTGATTCTGTTTTCCTTATCCTGTATCTTTCCCCTGATCTGGATGTTCTACTCATCCTTAAAAGAAAAAAGGGTTTTTAATGCGGATATTATGGGCTTACCGAAAAATCCGAATTTTAGAAACTATATAGATATTCTTACAAACAGGGATTATCATATTTTTGAATCTGTTATGAACAGTTTAAGAACTACCGTTTTATCCGTATTTTTTATAGTCCTCTTTGGTTTTATTATCGGATATATTTTGGCAAGGATCAAGTTCCCTGGCAACCGTCTGCTGTATGTAATATTCTTAATGGGTATGTTGATTCCGATCCATTCCTTACTGGTGCCGGTTTATGTAGTATTTACCCGTTCGGGATTAGGCAATCAGTGGTTTACTTTGATTATGCCCTATGTGGCGTTTGGCTTTCCCATTGCCATATTCCTGGTAGAAGGTTATGTAAAAGGTATTCCGGTTGCTTTAGAAGAGGCAGCCGCAATTGACGGAAGCAGTTTCAGCAGGACTTTGTTCTCCATTATTTTACCTATGTGCAAGCCTATTCTTACTACAATCGCGATTATTCAGACCTTCAGCTGCTGGAATGAATTTTCCTTCGCATTGGTACTTATCAAGGACCCGAGACTTCAGACAGTACCTCTGGCAATGACGCAATTTACCGGACAATTCAGTTCCGACTATACAAAAATCATGTCGGCTATGCTTATAACCATGGCACCTATTGTTATTTTCTATTTTGTATTCAGTAAACAAATCATTCAGGGTATGGTTGCCGGAGCTGTTAAAGGCTAGAATATTACGGACTGTTGCAGGATTTATTCCTGCGATGGTCCTGTTGTTTTTTTATTAGCGGTATTCCTACAATACAATAAAATAAAATCTAAAAAATCCTCCTGGCAATTTCAAACTGCTTTGGGGGATTTTTTTGTAGTGAATATTGCAAAAGGAATAAAATTATTGATATTAATTTACTTAATGATATAATAATAGTTACTAACAATTAATGGTAAAGCAGGATGAAACATATTTAAAAACATTTAAAAAGTAATAATAACTTCCCTATTAGCTGCATTAGTTCCTGTATCACCATTAAAAGCTTCTGCTAATACTCTTCCCGAAGGTTATGAGCAAGTAGCGTAGCGGATTGCGAATATCCGCTTTGACTCGCATCTATTTAGTAATGATGAAAATTAATAGATAAGCATTTCTAATTATTGATTGGAGGCAGATACTTGAAAATAATAAAAAATATAATAAAAAATGAATTGTATCTAATAGGTTTACTAGTAATACAAGAAATTCTTCGGTTGCTGATGAAAGCAGAAGATTATTTATCGATTGATTTTAAACAATCAATAATTTTGGTAATAATTGTGGCGATTTTATCTGTGATACAACAATTAATAAAAGAAACTTATATGAAAAATAGAGACGCTCGTGAAAATAAAAAATAGCTCTAATTTGAAAAAAGGAGAGAATAGACTATATTACATAGTTCTACTTCCTCCTGAGCCGGTAATACTGATAAAATTTATCCTTTTCCCTGTAATAGACATGCACAAAATATATACCAATAGATATATTGGTATATATTTGTGGATGTCTTGCAAGGAGGATCAGGATGAAAAAAAGTGGAGTTATCATGCTGCTTATCATGGTTTTTATAGTTATCGGTTTAACTGGCTGTAAGAAAAGCAATGATTTAGTAAAGGTTCAATTAAATGAAGTGGCACATTCCATATTTTATGCACCTCAATATGCAGCAATTGAATTAGGTTATTTTAAAGACGAAGGTCTCGATGTAGAACTGGTAAATGGTTTAGGTGCGGATAAAACTATGACAGCAGTATTAAGCGGGGATGCGGATATCGGATTTATGGGTTCGGAAGCCTCCATCTATGTCTATAATGAAGGAAAAGAAGATTATGTGGTAAACTTTGCCCAGCTGACCCAACGTGCAGGTAACTTCCTGGTTTCCAGGGATCAGAACGAGAACTTCACCTGGGACAACGTAAAAGGGAAAACCGTAGTTGGCGGAAGGGCCGGCGGTATGCCTGAAATGGTACTGGAGTATATCCTTAAGAAAAACGGAATTGATCCGGCATCCGACTTAACCATTATCCAGAATATTGATTTTGGCTTGACTTCCCAGGCTTTTGCAGCAGGCACAGGGGATTATACGGTAGAATTTGAACCGGGTGCAACTGCCCTTGAAAAAGACGGAGGAGGCAAGGTAGTGGCATCCCTGGGTGTGGAAAGCGGAAAAGTTCCATATACGGCTTATTCCGCCAAGAAGAGTTATATTGAAAAAAATCCGGAAGTAATCCAGAAATTTACCAATGCAATTCAAAAAGGCCTGGATTATGTGAATTCCCATAAACCGGAAGAAATCGCTAAAGTGATTGCCCCTCAGTTTAAAGAGACGGATCTGGATACGGTTAATACCATCGTAACCAGGTACTATGAACAGAATACCTGGAAAGAAAATACGGTCTTTGAAGAGGAGAGCTTTACTTTATTGCAGGATATTTTGGATGATGCAGGTGTTTTGAAAGCCAGGGTTCCTTATGGGGAGCTGGTTAATACCGAATATGCAACTAAGGCTTCCGGAAAATAAAAGAAAGCCAGAATAAGAAGACCAATTGTAATAAAGATGGCAGAAGAAATAAAAAGCCAAGTGAATAAGAAAACGAAAAGAATAAAATAAAACCCAAGGAAATGAAAAAGACGAGAGGAATAAATCAGCCAAAGAAAAATAAAAAGGTGAAAGGAATAAAAAGCCCAAGAGAAATGAAAAAGATAAAGGATATAAAAATCAAATAAAAATGAGCCTGTCTTAAAATTTGCAGGCTCATTTATTTATTAAAATAATATACCGGAATAAAAATTACGCCTTAAAATGGCAGTTTTATTCATGAAAAGATATATGCCATGAAAGGCTTTATTGTTCTTCCGGAGCTGCTTCTTTTAATGAAGCTGCCTTGGTGGCTTTATCACCGAATTCACAATTGCAGGCACTTTCTTCTTCATCGTCAAAGTCATCATCGAAATCATCATCAAAATCGTCTTCAAAATCCTCCAGGTAATCCGGTGTCAAGTATCTATATACTGCATAAGCGATACCGGCAACCGCAGCAACCGCACCAATTACTGCCAATATCGTAAGTATGCAGTTAGTTCTTTTTTTCTCTGCCACTTCTTTTCTGTGAAGAAAATCACCCAGTTTAGCTGAATTTAATAATTCTTCAAGTTTATTATTCATTATAACACATCCTTTCATCGTAAAATGAGTTCTATCCTATTATACCACGATATTAGGCTTTTTACTATAGAAATTCTGGAAAATGCATGAAATTACTACAACTTTTTTAATTTTGCAAAAGATGCCAGCATTTTTTTGATGCCAAAATTACTGAAATCTACCGTAACTTCATAATCTTTACCGCCGGAATTGATATTTGTAACAATGCCTACGCCAAATTTTATGTGCTGTACCGTATCACCGACACCGTAATCCAGAGTTCCCATATTATTACCTTCAAATTCCCTGGGAGCGGAAGCTGCATAAGGTTTTTGGAAAATAGTATCGCTTAACTTACCTTTGGCCGTGGACGCACTCCTTTTTGCCGAAGCGGTCTGGGATCCGGCGCCCGGTATACCCCCTGCAGGACGTAATCTGTCATTCCTATCAGGGGATAAACTCATATAGGAATTATTCTTAAGTGGATTGGTTTTAAATGGATTACGTTCCATGGTCAATAGATACCTGGGGATTTCATTAATAAATCTGGAAGGGCGGTTGAACTGGGTCTCACCCCGGAGCATACGCTGGGTCGCCGCACTTAAGCCCAGGTGTTTCATGGCTCTTGTAATTCCTACATAGCACAACCTGCGTTCTTCTTCTATTTCCGTTACCGGGTCATCCGCATGGATGGACATGTAACTAGGGAATATGCCTTCTTCCATTCCGCATAAATAAACATAAGGGAATTCCAGGCCTTTTGCACTGTGTAAAGTCATAAGGACTACCATATCATTGTCTTCCGTCAGGTTATCAATATCGGAAACCAGCGCAACTTCTTCCAGGAATTCACTTAAGGACGGTTGTTCCAATGCATTTTCTTCATAGGTTTTTATCTTACTTTTTAATTCTCCGATGATTTCAATCCGGTCCTGAGCATCTTCCAGATCCTGGGCTTCCAGACTGCTGATATAACCGGTGGCTTCCAGAATCTCATCCATTAAATCGGACAGGCTGTAATCCGGTGAGGACAAATTGGATTTCAGAATTTCAATAAGACTGGCAAAAGGGGAAATTCTGGCGGCAGCCCGTCCCAAAGCCGGTATATAATCAGCTTGTTTTAATGCTTCATAAAAACTGATACCGTTTTTCAGGGCATAATCATCAATCTTATCTATGGTAGCCAGGCCGATTCCACGCTTTGGAATATTGATGATACGCTTTACGGCAAGGTTGTCCTGACCGTTGTCAATGGTTTTTAAATAAGCCAGCAAGTCCTTTATTTCTTTTCTGGCATAGAAGTTTATACTGCCTATTATTTTATAAGGGACATTTTTTAATATTAACTTCTCTTCTAAAATACGGGACTGGGCATTGGTCCGGTACAGGACGGCGAAATCCTGATAGGAAGCTTCCCCGGAAGAAACCACCCTGGCGATTTCATTGACGATACTGTCGGCTTCTTCATAATCATGTTCAAACTGGGTAAACCGTACGGGTTCCCCTTCACTGTTATCCGTCCACAAAGACTTCTCTTTCCTGCCGGTATTGTTACTGATAACTTCATTGGCAGCTTCCAGAATCCGTTTTGTGGAGCGGTAATTCTGTTCCAGCTTAATTACTTCCGTATTCTGATATTCTTTCTCGAAATTCAGAATATTATAAATATTGGCACCGCGGAACTTATATATGGACTGGTCGTCGTCACCTACGACGCAGAGATTGTGTTCCCTGATACCATCCTGATTGATGCCGTCTGCCAAGAGGCTGATCAGTTTAAACTGGGCGGTATTGGTATCCTGATATTCATCCACCATAATGTAACGGAACCGGTTCTGGTAATAGGTTAAGGCTTCTTTGCTGGTCTGGAATAATTCTACGGTTTTAAATATCAGGTCGTCAAAATCCAGCGCATTATTGGACTTTAAGCGTTTCTGGTATTCTTTATATACTCCGGCAAATTTCACTTTGGTAAAATCACCGACAGCGCGAAGTTCATATTCTTCCGGAGATATCAGTTCATCCTTTGCAGAGGAAATGACAGATAACAGGGAGCGTTCTTTCAGGGTTTTTGTATCAATATTTAAATGCTTGCAGACTTCACGCATTAAAGATTTCTGGTCATCCGTATCATAAATCGTAAAACTCCTGTCATAACCGATATGGTCAATCCAACGTCTGAGAATTCTGACGCAGGTAGAATGAAAAGTGCTGACCCAGATATTTTCTGAGCCATATCCAACTATTTTATCGACACGTTCCCGCATTTCATTGGCTGCTTTGTTCGTAAAGGTCAAAGCCAATATGTTCCAGGGATTCACATCATGATGTTCCATTAAATAGGCTATCCGGTGAGTCAAAACACGGGTTTTTCCCGAACCTGCACCGGCTAAAATAAGTAAAGGGCCTTTATCATGTTCCACAGCTCTTCGTTGTTCTTTATTGAGTGTATCATATATGCTCATGTTTTTTACCACCTGACCTATGTATTTACCTTATTTATGTTCTGTAACCGCATAACGATAACCGGTAAACTGTAAAACAATCTGCCGGTCAATTGCAAACATATGTTTATTATAACATGAAAATAAAGTCTGTACAACCCATATCTTTTGCGGCCAGCTCTCAAAGGTAAACTTCATTAATTCTTTTTGCGGCATGGATTACTATGAATTTACAAAACGAGCGGCGGTATAAATGGTGTGGTACCTCCCTCTGCTTTTGACTTAAGTCTTTCTCTCTGGAGGGAAATGGTTCCTAAAGTAGTGCCTATTTGAGCCAGTACTACGGCTATTAAGTCAATTTCTTCCGTTGTCTTATCCTTTGCTATCGCAATTGCCAGGGAAGTTGCCAAAGCAGCTAATTCTTCCGGACACATAGAATCACCTCCATGTTAATATATGTTTCGAAAGCCTAAGAGTGCATTGGTCCTAACCCACTTTTTTACCTGAGACAAAAATATGTTTACATCTAGTATTAAATACTATATAATATACAGTAAGAGGTGATAACGGTGGATATGAGTGATGATGAATGCTTACAAAGCTTAATTGAGAGTATTAGAAAGCTGGATTATATTAATCCGGATGAAATTCCTAATATCGATTTATATATGGATCAGGTTACCACATTCATGGATGATCATTTAAAATCTTCCAAGCGCTACAGTGAAGATAAGCTTCTTACAAAGACCATGATTAATAACTATACCAAAAATGAGTTGTTACCACCGCCGAATAAAAAGAAATACTCTAAAGAGCATATTCTGTTATTAATCTTTATATATTATTTCAAGAATATTTTAACCATTAGTGATATTCAGCATATCTTTAATCCCCTTACGGAAAAATATTACGGTAAAGGTTCGGATATCGGCCTGGAAGCAATCTATAAAGAGGTATTTAGTTATGAAAAGGACCAGATGGATAACCTTTTAAAAGATGTTATCCGCAAGTTTAATAAATCAAGGGAAACCTTTTCGGATGTAAGCTCAGAGGAAGAAAGGGAATTTTTAAATACCTTTTCCTTTATCTGCATGCTTAGCTTTGATGTCTATGTGAAAAAGCAGATGATAGAAAAATTAATCGATGAGTCCATATTAGATAAGAAAAAAGAAAAGAAAAAAGATTAATGAAAAAACCTCCGGTTGTACCTTCCGGAGGTTTTTTCATTAATCTTTTATATTGCATCATTCGTTATTTTCTTTCATCTCAGATATCCTGGAAAAGACCATATCATAACCATCTTTGCCATAGTTAAGGGAACGGTTCACCCGGCTTATGGTTGCTGTTGAAGCTCCCGTTTTCTCTGCAATTTCCAGATAGGTCTTATGGTTACGCAGCATACGTGCAACTTCAAAACGCTGGGATAATGATAACAGTTCATTTACAGTACAAATATCTTCAAAGAAAGTATAACATTCTTCCGAATCTTTTAAACTTAATATAGCTTCAAATAAATGGTCCACGGCAGAGGTTCTGATATTTTTACTCATATTTCCATCTCTCCTGATATGTGTATTCTAACAGTATAATTTTAACACGGCAAAGTCGTAAAGTAAAGCATTATTTACGTTAAAAAACAGATAACAGGGTAAGTATTATTTATTTTTTAAAGCTTCCGTATCCATGCCGGCCTGTTTAAGAGCTGTTTCGGCCGCATTTAAAACGGCATCGCAGGTAATGGTGGCACCGGATATGGAATCAACGGACAGGCTTTGTCTGGCTACGATGGTTTTGGCGATCCTGGGAGCTGCTGCACCGCCGATTTCAGGAGTTTCCTTAGAGGCATCTACTTTCAGGGTGCCTATTTTGCCTGTATCAGCCAGGGTGACTTCCACGGTAACATCACCGCCATAACCTGCTGCCGTAGCGGAAAATTTTTTTACTTTATCATCCGGACCGTCTTTTTTGCAGCCCGATAATAAAATAAAAATGCTCGCAATTAATATGGGGTATTTCATTTGTTTAAACATTTTATTTTTCATAATACATGCCTCCTGAATTCAAATTTTATCACTGATATTATTATTATCTTTTCTCCTTATTTCACTCGGCTTATATGCGAATATCCTTAAATTTTAAAAAATGGTTTTCCTTGTGAAACCCTTGTTTTAATACGGTAACCTTTGGAAAAATTAATACATTTACGAGTATAGATCCAAAGACCAAAATAAGGAATAAAATTACAAATTAATACATTGTTAAAAATCTGTATCTTTTCTAATCATTTTATTAAATTTTCCAATACGCGCGGATTCGTATTAACATACCGGCCATAAAATGGTATAATACGTAAATACATAAATGATCGGTAGAATGAGAATGGCAGGCAACTATTATGAAAATATTTCTTTATTAAAAGGAGGTTATTGAATGACAAATTCACAATTGTATGAAACAATGTTTAAACGGAAGTCAATCCGGAAATATGACATGACACCTCTTGATGATGCTGCGATTACCAAAATAAAAAATTATGCCTCAGGCATAAAACCACTGGACGAAAGAATTCCTTATGAATTTACTTATTTAAGCTCCGATGATGTTAAAAATCTGTTTCCGATCAAGGCTCCCCATTATATTTGCCTGTATTCCGGGAAAAAGGACGGTCATTTCATGAATGCCGGATTTCTGCTTCAGCAGATGGATTTGTATTTTTCCGCAAATAATATTGGAAGCTGCTGGCTGGGAATGGCTAAGCCGTCGAAAGAATTACCGGAAAGAAAAGACGGCATGGAATTTATAATGATGATAGCTTTCGGTAAAACGGCGGAACCGTTACATCGAAGCAGGGTTTCCGAATTCAAGCGCAAAGGCCTTGGGGAAATAACAAACATAGCCGGTATGGAGGATGTGCTGGAGCCGGTCCGGCTTGCGCCTTCTGCCAGCAACTCACAGCCCTGGTTTATAAGCGGCAGCGGCGATGAGCTGATTGTCAGCCGTAAAAGTTTAAATGTGATAACATCCCCGATTTTTGGAAAGTTTAATCAGATCGATACGGGCATTGCCTTATTTCACTTATGGCTTTCTCTTGACCATCAGGGCAAAATTGCCGCGTTTGAATTTAAGAAAACAGAAGTACCAAAAGGTTATGATTATATGGCTACAGTAAGGATAAGGAGTAATAATGAAGACAAGAGTAAATAATAAAAATGGTGATGAGCTTTCCATATTGGGTTTTGGCTGTATGCGTTTCCCGACGAGGGGCGGAAACATTGATGAGCCCAGGGCAACGGCAATGGTCCGGGATGCCATAGAGAAAGGCGTTAATTACTTTGATACTGCCTATATATACCATGGCGGCAAAAGCGAATCCTTTTTAGGTACGGCATTATCGGGAGGATACCGCGAAAAGGTTAAGATCGCAACAAAACTTCCTCCTTTTATGGTGAATAAGTTGGATAACGCAAAAAAAATATTTGCAAACCAGCTCTCCAGATTAAAAACGGATTATATCGACTATTACCTGTTACATATGCTTACGGATAAGCCCATGTTTGACCGGCTGGCCTCCCTTGGAGTTATGGCATGGCTGGAATCCTTAAAGGCGGCCGGTACGATAAAGAATATCGGGTTTTCCTTTCACGGCGGCAAGGCGGATTTTGAAAAAATCGTTACGGCATATCCCTGGGATTTCTGCCAGATACAGTACAATTACATGGACGAAAATAACCAGGCGACAAAATCGGGGCTGGAGCTTGCAGCAAGTTTAGGAATACCTGTAATTGTCATGGAACCTTTAAGAGGAGGAAAATTAGTTAATAACTTACCAGGTGAAGTACTTAAAACTTTTAAAAACTATGAAGCCGGCCGTTCCCCTGCAGAATGGGCTTTAAGGTGGGTTTGGAATCACCCGGAGGTAACGGTTCTGTTATCCGGTATGAGCACCGAAGAGCAAATAGCGGACAATATCCGAATAGCAAGTAATGCAGAGGCAAATTCCCTGAGCAGGGAAGAGCTGGATATTTTTGAAAAAGTAAAGACTGTAATGAGGGAAAAGACGAAAATTCCATGCACGGCCTGCGGTTACTGTATGCCATGTCCTGCCGGGGTAGATATACCGGGATGTTTCTCCTGTTATAACGAAAAGTATCTCCTAAATGACAGGTCCATGAGGTGGAAATATATGCAGACCCTGGGTGCCATGTCCGTAAAACCGGCCAATGCCTCCCAGTGCGTGGAGTGCGGAAAATGTGAAACCCACTGCCCTCAGAATATTGCAATTCGTTCCCAGCTAAAAGTCGTAAGCAGGGAGATGGAAGGTATATTATATAAGCCAATGCTTGGAATAGTCAGAAAAGTATTAAAAGTAAAATAAACGTTTAGGGCATAAGGATTAACAAAACCGGGGATTTTAAGTCTACAGCATGGAAATCGGATAGTATAAGTCACATTCACAATATTGCTTATTGCACCGGGAATAATCAATGTATTCAAAACGGAAATTTTCCTTCAGATGAAACTGCAGGGTAGGTTTCCAGGTATGGGTTACATAATCCCAGATTTCAACCAGGGTCTTGGAAGAAATATCTTCCGGGCGGTGGAGACCCATGTAAGTAAATACACCATATTTATGAGGTTTAACATGCTTTACTTTTATGCCGGAAGGAATAATGCTGTTATGATCAATTTGAACGGACGGCTGGTAAAAAGTATAAGGCGCCGGACCGGCAGGAATGGTGGTAAAACCGATATAAATATCCTTGTTAACGGGGTTTGCAATACTTAAACGGTGCTGATAGAAAAAGTCAACCCCGTGCCGGTTGGAAGTCTGGTTGATCCGGTTGTCTTCAATATCCACCTGATATTCTAAACCGGCTATGGAAAAAGCCGGCAATATGGTTATAGAACGAAAGAATATAAGCCCTTCCCCGGAGAGATTTATAAAGTCTGCGTTAAAGCGGTCCAGAATCTGTAACGGGGTAGGGTTTTTGCGCCATTTTGCAGGGGTGGTCTGGAATTCATCCTTGAATACCCGGTTATAGGTGCGTTCACTGCCAAAGGAGTATTTGGAGGAAATAAATTCAATATTGTTCGGCTCACGGATTAAATCTCCAAGTGAAAGGGCAATTCTTCTCCGCCGCACATATTCCATTAAACCTGTGGAGGTGGCACCTTTCCATATCCGGAGTAAATGAAATTTAGAAATATTCACATTCTCAGAGATATTGTCCAGATTGAGTTCTTCCAGCAGCTTATTTTCGATATATTCCGTTGTTTTCTTAATAATTTCCAATAAGTAATTATCCATTGATATCTGACTCCAGCAATTTTTGTCCGTTTTTTTTAAAACAGTATAGTATAATTATACCATATGAGCAGTGATGAGAACAAGCGTTTTGTTTCCGGAGTTTTTTAAGCGGAGCCTCAAAGATGACAGATAGTTCCTTTGGCCAGTCTATTTTGCCAAAAAGCGTGATGTTATAAAGTATGGTTGAGAGTTTACCGGCTTATTTTGAAGAAATGAAGAGGGGTAAGGCCATGACTGGGGACAGCGGGTAATCCGCTTTTATGACCTGACATGCGTATGATCGGTGGGAGAGAGCATGGTAAGTGTTATAAATAAATTCTTAGCGCAGGGGCTGATGTGGAAGATACCGCAGAATAAAACCCCGCATCCTTTGGATTTTATAAGGAAATGCTAACAGGGACTGTTAAAAGCAGATTGACAGAAACTGTCCCCAAAATTTTTACGCGATTGAAAGGGGCTGTCATGCGAATTGTGATATGCTGCCCAGATAGACAATGAAAGATTAAAATCATTGCTAATCTCTGGGGGGCATATTATAATTCGTGTGGCAGCCCCTTTAGCCTGGGTTTATTTTGGCTATTTAGCAATTTCCCATAAAAAAACAAGGTTCCAGCCGCGAGTGTATTTGTAATAATCCTTTATGGTTATTGTCATCTTTTACTCCATTTCTGCGCATGATTTTTGCGCATCTGAAGTTTTGCGCCAAATGTGCAAAAACACTTTGGTTACGCAGGCACAAAACTTTTAAGGTTGAAATGTATTTCTTTCAACTTTATCACCTCATTCTATTATATGTCTGTTAATCGTTCTGTAAACACAGGTTTTTGAAATAATTCCCCGGCACTTTGTTATAATAATGAAGTATTAAGCAAATTGAATGCTTAATCAAAAACACCCGGTTAAACAGCCGGAAGTTTGGTGTCAAATTTTGCACCCCAGCATTTTTATTATTAATATATAATAAATACAGTGATAGCGTATCGATATCCTGCACATGAGGTAATATTATGAAAATTAACCGGTTAAGTCTATTAAATGCACTGTTTTCAGTGTTAAATGAGAATGAATCAGATGATTCTAATTATGTATTGGCAAATTATTTTCTGGAGCACTACCATGAATTATCGGAATTAAATATTTATGATGTATCCGAAGACTGTTATGTATCACGGTCCAGTGTACGCAGATTCTGCCAGTCCATCGGTTATGATAATTTTCTTGATCTAAAAACAGAGTTCCGTGAATATGATGACCAATACTCCTATTATATGCAGCATGCAAACCGTGAAAATTACCGTGAGAAGCTGACGAATGAAATTAATGCCATGATTCAGGAACTCGACCAGCGTATGAATACGGAAGAAATTGAAAAAATCGCAGATATAATATATAAAAGCCGTTATGTGGTTTTCCTGACTTCCGATACATCTTCCTCCATCATGAAAGAATTCCAGCAGTCCATGATATTTCACGGTAAGATTATCCGTCTGATATCAAACATGTATATAAATAACGAACTGATCCGGACCTTAGACAGCCGGGATATCATTATGACAATTTCAGCCACGGGGACATTTGCATATGCGGCCAGAGATTATATCTCAAAATGTGAAGCATATAAGGTACTGGTTACAATAAACCGTGATGAGAGTTTTAAGAAATGGTACGATAAAGTATATCATTTAAGTGCTGTGGACCGTACGGCGGAAGGACGGTCGGTATACGGAAAATACGGCATCAGTTATATGTTTGATATTATCTATAGCACTTATGTCAGAAAATACGGTAACATTCATCCGATTAAATAAAGGAGGCAAAATTATGTATTACAATTCAAAGCCGGTATTCCCGGACAATTTCATGTGGGGGGCATCCAGTGCCGCATGGCAGGTGGAAGGAGCCACGGCAGAAGACGGGAGGACTCCGGCAATTATAGATTTAAACAGCCAGAAAAAGAAACCGTTTACCGACAATTCAATTGCCGCAGATCATTACCATCATTATGAGGAAGATGTTGCACTTATGGCGGAATGCGGTTTTTCTTCCTACCGCTTTTCCCTATCCTGGTCAAGGATTATCCCTGCTGAGGACCGTAAAGTAAATCCCAAAGGGGTCGAATTCTATAACAAACTTATTGACGAGCTGATTTCCAAAAATATTACCCCAATTGTTACGTTATATCATTATGATATGCCGGTCTGGGTAGATGAAAAATACGGCGGATGGCGTAACCGGAATATAGTTGAAGAATTCGACTATTATGTAAGGGTATGTTATAAAGAATTCGGGGACAGGGTAAAATACTGGCTTTCCATTAATGAACAGAATATGCAGATCTGCTACGGCAATTGGCTGGGTGTGGACAAGGGGTGCGATGACTGGGAAAAAGATAAATGGAAGATTAATCACATTATGAATCTTTGTCATGCAAAAGCAGTCATTGCCTGCCATGAATTGGTAGAAGGCGGTAAAATCGGGCCGGTTCCCGGTTATGTTCCGATTTATCCGGAAAGCTGTAAGCCGGAAGACCAGATTGCAGCCATGAATGCGGAAGAACTGACTCAGAAATTATGGAACGATTTGTATGTCCATGGGGAATATAACGGATTCATAAAGAGATTCTGGAAAGAATTTAATATTGACCCGGATATCCGCCCGGGAGACATGGAACTGATAAAGTCTGCCAAAATTGATTTCTTTGCATTGAACTGTTATCGCAGTAATGTTGCCAAAGACTGCAAACCTGATGAAGCTTTTGTGGAACAGCAATTGAATAAGAACGGAGTCAAGGGAAACTTTGTATATCCAAAATTCCCCGGTATCTATCAGCTTACGGTCAATCCCTATGTGGAAACCACGGACTGGGATTGGGAAATTGACCCGGTTGCAATGCGTTATATGCTTCGCTATATGTGGGATCACTATCAATTACCTATGATGATCACGGAAAATGGTTTTGGGGGTCATGAATCGGTTGGTGAAGATGGCAAAGTACATGACCAGGCACGTATCGATTTCTTGAAAGACCAGATTTATCAGGTAGGTATGGCCATCAGTGACGGGTGTGAAGTCCTGGCGTATAATCCCTGGTCATTTACGGACTTATTAAGTACCGGCAACGGCATGGCAAAACGTTATGGGCTGGTATACGTTAATACTACGGATGAAGAAGTTCTTGATTTGAAAAGAATCAAAAAAGATTCTTACTACTGGTATTCCAATTTAATAAAATCCAACGGACAAAATTGGTAAAAAGGAGATGACTTATGGATAAGAACAAGGTGTTAGCAGAAGCTATTCTGAATGCCTGCGGGGGTGTAAAAAATATCGGTGTGGCCAATCACTGTGCCACCCGCCTGCGCCTGACTTTGAATGACAAATCGAAAGCCGATCAGGAAAAAATTAAAAAAATTCCGGGCGTAATGGGACTCGTAACCCGCGGGGATGAGTATCAGATCGTTATAGGTGTTGATGTGGGAAATGTTTACAATGATTTTGTAAAGCTTGGTAATTTTGAAAAAGGCGGAAAGGTAAAGGGGGACGGTAAGAAAAATCTTTTAGGAAGGATAATCGATTTTATCAGCGGTACTTTTGTACCCGTATTACCGATCCTGGTTGCGGCAGGTTTGGTATCCGCCGTATTAAATATCTGCGTTACTTTCTTCGGCTTATCGACGGAGACCGGTACGTATACCGTATTAAATGCCGTAAATAACGCAGGGTTTTACTTCCTTCCAGTCTTTATCGGATACAGCGCAGCCCGTAAAATCGGTATTAATCCAATGATGGGTGCCTACCTGGGAGCCATCCTGGTACACAGTTCCATTGACGGCGCCGCGGGTCTTGATTTTTTGGGAATTCCTATCACCCAGGCTAATTACAATACTTCGGTCATCCCTATTATCTTAGGCGTACTTTTTATGGCTGTGATAGACAAAGGGGCTGACAGAATCATACCAAAAGAAATTAAATTTTTTGCAAAACCTTTGCTGGTTATATTGATCGTTACCCCGGTAACTTTGATTGCACTGGGGCCCCTTGGGGCCATACTCGGCAATTATGTGGCGACCGCTTTGATTTTTATCAATACAAAGCTTGGGTGGTTATCCGTCGGGCTTATCGGTGCCTTAACACCGGTATTGGTTATGACAGGAATGAACCAGGCACTGTTCCCGGTGGTGTTTGCATCTATGGCGGAATATGGCTATGACGCTTTCGTTATGACAGGCATGTTGGCGGCAAATGTTGCGATAGGGGCGGCGGCCCTTTCGGTGTCTGTGAAATCGAAGAACACAGAAGTAAAAGCCCTTTCCTTTTCATCCGGATTAACGGGTGTATTGGGAATTACGGAACCTTCTATTTACGGAGTTTTGCTCCGCTTTAAGAGACCTTTCATTGGTGCGGTAATCGGCGGCGGAGTCGGAGGATTGTTTGCAGGAATCATGCAGGTAAAACAATATGCCGTGGTTTCCCCCGGAATTGCCGCTCTTCCGACCTTCATACCTACGGACGGGTCCGGCAATATGACAAATTTTTATCTGGCTGCCTTAACGATAGTAATATCGGTTGCCGTATCTTTTATTGCAACCTGGCTGCTGGGATTTGAAGACGTAACAGCCGATCAGGAGACTGCCCGGACATCTTTACCGGATGAAACAATAAAAGGACAAGCCCAGGCAGGCATAGGAACAATAACAAGTCCCTTAAAAGGTGAAGTAAGACAGTTAAGCGAGGTGGAAGATGAAGCATTTTCAAGCGGGATACTGGGAAGCGGAGTTGCAATTCTGCCGGCAGAAGGAAAATTAGTTGCCCCTGCTGACGGGGAAATAACCGCATTCTTACCGGCAGGTCATGCAATTGGCATAAAAACAGTTTTCGGAGCCGAAATCCTTATCCATGTCGGTATGGATACGGTAGAATTAAACGGAAAGTATTTTACCAAAAAGGTAAACCAGGGAGACAAAGTAATAAAAGGCCAGGAACTTCTCGAATTTGACTTAAATGCCATCAAAGCGGCCGGGTATTCGGTGCTGACCCCGGTTGTCGTAACCAACAGGGACGATTATACGGATTTAATATTTGAGACCGGAAAGGATGTCGGATACAACGAAGAATTAATAAAAGTACGGTAATTTATTTGTAAATAAGTACGGTAATCTATTCGTAGATCCAAGAGAAGATATTCTGATTAGAGCGTCAAAAAGCCTTGTGTAAATAAAACGGATACTATAATGAGATATAATTTATTTCACCTATAGGGAATCCGCTTTGACATAAGAATTTTTGACGCTCTAATTAATTTCGGTCAAAGAGGTACTCGCATTCTGCTTTGCTTATCTCATAACCTATTATGCAGTTCAGCTGCTATTACCGTGGAAGTTTTGATCACCATTAAAAATTAAGTATGACTTCCACCTGCAGAAGGCGGGAAACTTTCTTGACAGGCTAAATTCAACATTAATATGAAATAGGTATGTAACTGCCTTCTAAAATATGGTATAATTTAGAAAAAACATAAGGGCGATGTTATGAAAAATCTGAATGAGATAACCATTTTAGAGCTTGTAATCATGTTAAGGAATAAAACCATATCGGCTAAGGAATTGGTACAACATTATGTAAACCGGATTAACTTACTGGATAAAGGGGACAATGGGTTGAACAGCGTACTTGAGATAAATCCCGAAGCTTTTGAAATTGCGGAACGTATGGATGAGAGGGGCTTTAAAGGGGCGGGCATGTTAGCCGGTATTCCCATTTTAATAAAAGACAATATTAATACGGCAGATCAGATGCATACTTCGGCAGGTTCTTATGCCTTAGCGGATTCTTTTGCTACGGCTGATGCGGAGTTGGTTAAAATATTAAGGTCAAGAGGGGCTGTCCTCCTGGGCAAGACCAATATGACTGAGTTTGCCAATTATATGACCCAGGATATGCCAAGCGGGTACAGTTCCAGGGGCGGACAGGTAAAATCTCCTTATAAAAAGACAGAGAATCCATCCGGTTCCAGCTCCGGTTCGGCAGTGGCAGCTGCGGCCAATTTATGTGTGGCGGCGATCGGAACCGATACCTGCAACTCCATAATTGCCCCGGGTTTAAAAAACGGGCTTGTTGGTTTCAGGCCGGGGATGGGAGCCATCAGCAGCCAGGGTATTGTTCCGATCAGCTTTACATTGGATACGGCAGGCCCCATGACCAGAACGGTAACGGATGCCGCCATTCTTTACTCCGAACTTACCAATACCCAGTTAAATATAAGTAATATCATGGATCTAAACGGCATTACCATTGGTATTAATGAATGGGGTAAAGACGTAATGACGGAAGAAGAAGTACAGAAAACGGATGGGATCATAAAGGAATTGGAAAGTGCGGGAGCCAATATAAAAAGAATTGAAATCCCGGCAACGAAAAATGTGAAGACCCTTATGAAATATGAATTCAAATATGCCATGAACCGTTATTTATCAGAGCTTCCGAAGGAGTTTAAAGTCCGTAACCTGGATGATATCATCAGTTTTAACAAGAACCATCCCGATATTACTTTGCGGTACGGGCAGACTTATTTAATCGATGCACAGGAGAATACCTCGGGAAATCTTAGTGAAGCAGTCTATCAGGATATATTAAAGGACAGGGAAATAACAAATAAAGAGATACGCAATCAATTAAGAAATATAGATTTCTGTATTATGCTGATTGGAACCAACATTATACATTATACCGGGCTTCCAAGCATAACGGTGCCCTGCGGGCTGTACAAAAGCGGTATGCCCTTTGGCATCCTGCTGACAGCTAAAACTGACGGGGAACTCTTAAAATATGCATATGCGGTTGAAATGATAGTGGGTCAGAGGGTAGAACCGGTTGTTACCGTTCAGCCGTAAGCTGAACGGTAACAACCGTCTTTCAAATAAGGAATAAACTTATTTATTGACAAGCAGCATAATATGAGTTATTATAATTTCATTAAACAAGAGGTGAATGAAATGAATTACCCCAATAAAACCAAAGAACATATGACAAGCCGGGATCTTCAGGCGGAAAACAGAAGAAAGCAATTTATTGAGGCTGCAAAGAAATTATTTGCACAAAAGGGTTATCATGGCACGACCATACGGGATATTAACCGGGCAATGGGAATTACGGAAGGACTTATGTATCATTATTTTCGGGGAGGAAAGCATGAAATTTTGCAGGTTCTTGTCAGTGAGGCAATCGAGGAAAAAAGAAATAACTATATTACCGCACTTACGCAATATAAAGAAGAATTTTCGATCAAAGAATCACTGACCTTTTTTGGTAATATGATTTTAAATTTTACAACAACAGATAAAGATTTAATGTTGATCTGGCTGAGGGACAGGAATCTGATAGAAAAAAAGTATTTGGATTTATATAATGATGTAACGAAAGTCCTTACCCATAAGTTAACTACTGTTATCCAATCTTTTGTGAAGGATAATCCAAATTGTAAACTTGATCCGTCAATGATGGCAACTCAGTTTTTTAGTTCACTTTCCATCTTTATCATGCAGGAATATGTGATGGGGACAGAATTTATACCTGACCTGAATCGGGAAAATTATCTGGAGAAACTCGTTGATTATACTTTGGAAACTTGGCATTTTTAATTATGGTAAAAATGCCATTCCTTTCGGATCATTTTTTTTACTCATTTCATTCAGCAAATGTTTAATGAAAATGCTGGATTAAGGAAATAGGATCGCTGATTGGGATTTTAAAGGGAAAAACAGTAAGGTTATTGGGGCTATTGGGGCCGTGTCAAAAAGCGGGCAGGAATCAGGTAGATTGGCCGTGGAAGGTGAGAAAGTAGTACGGCAGATATTAATATACGTGGTATTGTAAAGCAGCCTGTAATATAAAGTTATAATATAAAAGGAGGGTTTCATGAATCAGTTTAATGAAAAAGTGATAATTATTACCGGAGGAGGTGCCGGTATTGGAAAGGCACTTTGTATGGAAATGGCGAAATTTGGCGCAGTTGTATTCGTAGCAGATATTAATGAAGATAATGCGGAACAGGTAGCTTCTTTCATAATAAAAGGCGGAGGGAAAGCCCATTCTGTAAGAGTTGATGTCTCGAAGGAGAAAGAAGTTAAAAATCTTATTGATGAGGCAGTTGCAAAATATGGCCGGCTTGATTACATTTTCAACAATGCAGGTATCGCCATTGGCGGGGATGTACGTGACCTTACAGCAGAGCAGTGGCAAAAAGTTTTAAATGTAGATTTATACGGTTGTCTATATGGGTCAATTTATGCTTACCGGATCATGGCAAAACAGGGATTCGGCCATATTGTCAATACTGCATCCGGAACAGGATTGCTGCCGCAGCCGGGGAATGCTCCTTATTGTACCTGTAAGCATGGAGTCGTAGGTCTTTCATTGTCTTTACGCTATGAGGGTGCTGATTTGGGGATAAAAGTGAGTACGATATGTCCCGGGCGTGTAAAAACGGACATCTTTAAATCTTCGACCGTTGTTAATGTTTCAGATGAATATGTCACTGATAAGATTTCCGTAAAAGCAATGGAGGTATCAGAAGCTGTGAATATAATACTAAAGGGCGTTTCCCGTAATAAATCAATCATTATATTCCCATTTTCCGTCCGGTTAGTATGGTACCTGAACCGATGGTTTCCAGGCCTGCTGGAACCTGTATGGGTAAAAGCTATGAGAAATTTACGGAAATACCGTAAAAAGGTTTAAAGTCCCCAAACAAGTTCGGAAGATTGCAAAGAAATTTATGATGTATGGCAACTAAAATAGCAGGGCTGCATGACTAAGCAGTCCTGCTATTTTAGTTTGGTTAGTCTTGATGGCCTGGCGTCACAAGATTCAATGAGTATAAGAAAGATTATTGTGCAGGATTTAATAATAGAAATTAATAATGTAATTAGTTAACATAACTTTTACAAGATTATACTTGACAATCCTAATTCCTGTATTATAATCGAAGTAAACTATCGGTTTACTTGATAACATTGTAGTGTAATTTAAGAAACAGAAGTGCAGGAGGTATTTCATGGGAATCGAAGAACGCAGGGAAAAAGAAAAAGATATTCGCAGGAACGACATTATAGAGGCAGCGGAAAGGATATTCTTTACCAAAGGCTTTACCCAGGCTACCATGGATGATGTGGCAAAAGAAGCGGAATTCAGTAAAAGGACTTTATATGTTTATTTTAACAGCAAAGAACAGCTGTATTTTGAAATCATGATAAAAGGTTATAAGATACTGCTTAACAGGTTAAAGGCAGACTTGCAGGAAAAGGAAGACAGGAACGCAGTCGGAAAGTTAAAGCAGATTGCGGATACTTTATATCAGTTTGACCTGGAATATTCGCGGTATTTTGATGCCATTATGGAATATGAAAACAGCGAACTGGATTTCCAGAATACCATACCGGATAAATCCAGGGAGGAATGTTACCGGATCGGGGAGGAAATACTCAAATTTTTGACCGATGCATTACGGGAAGGCATAGAGGAAGGAAGTCTTCAGAAAGACCTGGATGTGGTTAAAACGGCGCTGGTATTATGGTCCTGCATGCTTGGTGTATTCAATACGGTAAAAAAGAAAGAAAAATATATTATGAATTACCATAATACAACATCCGGAGAGTTTATTTCGGAAGCTTTTAAGCTTATTATGCGGGCTATTGTAACAGACAGGGAAAAGGAGGTATAAAGATGAAAGGAAAAAAAACTTACAGGAATAAATTAAAGAGGATCATAATCGGTTTTATCTCAGTTATATTAGTTGTGTTTATTGGTTTATTATCCATAAGCGGAATTTTTGTCAGGACAGAATATTTAAAGCCCTGGCAGAAAGATTACGCAAAGGATTTTGACGACCCCAGGATACAGCTTGCGGCCCATGGCATATTAGCCGCAAACGGCCATAATATGCAGCCCTGGATCATCAGGCCGGATAAAGGGGACACAGATGTATTTTATTTATATGCGGACAGTGAAAGGTTTACGAACCAGGTTGATCCTTATGCCAGGCAGATGATGGTCAGCCAGGGTACTTTTTTAGAGTATGTTTCCATAGCGGGGGATAAATTGGGATATAAAACGAATATTGAATTATACCCGGAAGGCAGTTATGACGAAGCAAATCTGGCAGAAAGCATGAAAAGCTTACCGGTAGCTAAAATAACCCTGGCTAAGTCAGAACAGGCGGATAACAGGCTGTATGATTCCATATTTTTGCCGGATACCAACCGGTCGGCTTATAAGGAGGATAAACTGACGGATGAAGAAAAGAAGCAGCTGGCGGAGCTTAATACGGACTCTTCTTTATCCATAGAAATCTTTGACGATAAAGAAAATCTTGATAAATTAGGGAACATCGTAATGGAAGGCATTACTGTGGAATCCGGTACAGAACGTGTTATGAAAGAAACGGAAGTCATATTCCGCCCCAATGAATATGTTAAAAATAAATACCGGTATGGCTTTTCCATGGAGGGCCAGGGGACCACAGGCATTATGAAACATCTGATGCAGGGGCTTGTGACGGTATTCCCTTCTCTGAATGAAGGCAGTGCGTCCGCAGATTTATTTATCAAATCAGGACAGACTTCCGCAGACAGCACACCGGCTTATATCTTAATAAAATCCGTTGATAACAGCCGTGACAGCCAGGTATTAAGCGGTATGCTCTACAGCCGGTTAATTGCTGCTGCCCATAATCTGGGCCTGGTAATGCAGCCCTTAAGCCAGCCCCTGGAGGAATATCCGGAAATGGAGACAGTATATAAACAAATCCATGGCAGCTATGCAAGTGACGGCAGTACCATCCAGATGCTAATACGTATCGGCAGGCCGGCCAAGCAAGCACCAAGAAGTATGAGACGGGATGTTATGTCCTTTATTTATTAACGGTCCCCGTAGTGCCAGGAAGGCTTTTGTGCAACTTACCACCTATATTTTAGCAGGAAACCGGAAGCTTTCGCCGAAAGCCTTTGGGGCAGCAGGAAAGATATTTCCGGCAACCTGGGGATTTAAAGCTATGAACAGCACAGAGCCTGCCTCCGGCTATCTGGCCCGCTGTTTCTTATTCTGGGGATCTCCCTGCTCCTTATTGTTATACGTTTAGACAGGATCAGGAAGGAATAGGGCTGAAAAGTAATCTGCTTTGATATTGGTATAGAAAAAGTTCTTATTATTTGGAATATCAGTTAAGTTCTGTGAAAAAATACGGCTGTAACTTCTGCCGGCAGTTATTTTGCGGGGCTGTTTATTTCCGGATAATAAGGGCTTTTTTTTTATCTGCCGGTGAATTTTATTCAAAGGCTGCCTTAACACAATCTTTATGGGAACAGGTTTTATATAAACACTACTTTTATACTTTTTTTGATATATTTTCTTTATAAAATATACACAATATTTATAATTATTATTTTGGAGCCAGAGGCATAAGCCGAAGCGATCAGAGGACAGGAGGTCATTCAATTGGGAGTCGTATTAGCGGTTACAGCAATTATCGGTTTCGCTTTACTTATTTATTTATTCTATGTCTTATTCAGAGGTGAGGAGTTATGAGTCATATTATATTGTTGGATTTGTTTTATCTGATATTGCTGAGGAATTAAGGAAGAAGCGGTAAGAGATATTATTGATGAATACACAAGAGGAAGATTGCTTGGCTTTATCGGTAATCCGGCAGTCAATGTTTTAAAAGTAAATTTGGCACTTGACGGATTATTATAAATTAATTATTGTATGATTAAAGGTGGTGAAGTTTTGGATGGATATGGAGAGACGGCCTGATCCGGACAATATACTGGAAGAAATACAGGCAGCCAGACCTGCGGGGAGCGGGAGGCTAAAAATATTTTTTGGATATGCGGCAGGGGTAGGAAAAACCTATGCAATGTTAGACGATGCGCAGCAACAGCAGAAATTTGGGGTGGATGTACTGGTCGGATATGTGGAACCCCATACCCGTCCGGACACCATTGCTCTGTTAAAGGGCTTGCCGGCGCTTCCGCCCAAAAGCATAAAATATAAGAATATGGAACTAAAGGAATTCGATCTGGACGAAGCGTTAAGACGGAAGCCGGAACTTATCCTGGTGGATGAACTGGCACATACCAATACGGGTGGTGTAAGAAATAAAAAACGTTACCAGGATATTGAAGAATTATTAAATGCGGGAATAGATGTATACACCACGGTCAATGTGCAGCATATCGAAAGCCTGAATAATGTGGTGGAGGATATCACGAAAATTACGGTCCGGGAAACCGTTCCGGACTATATATTTGACCGTGCCAATAAGGTAGTTCTGATCGATATTGACCCGGAGGAACTGCAAAAGCGTTTAAAGGAAGGCAAGGTATACCGGCCGGAACAGGCACAGACCGCCATGCAGAATTTCTTTACCAAGGATAATCTCAGGATCCTCCGTGAAATAGCCATGAGAAAAACCGCGGACCGGATCAGCTATGAGAACCAGAATGAACGCGGTTTAGCTGAAAAAATGGCTAATGTAAAGTTTCTGGTCTGCTTCGGGCCTTCCCCGTCTTCCGCCAAATGTATCCGGTGGACGGCAAGGGCGGCAGAAGCATTTCATGCACCCTGGACGGCTCTTTATGTGGAAAATTCCGAGAATGACCCTCTGTCGGAAGCCCAGCAGAAAAATGTGAAAGAGAATCTGGAACTGGTTTCTAAATTAGGGGGCGAGATCGTAACCTTCAGCGGCTATGATATTGCCAACATAGTATCCGAATATGCCAAAGTTTCAGGAATTACTAATATCGTTATCGGAAAAAGCAGAAATAAAAAAACAATAAAAAGTTTATTTGAACTGGATTTTGAAGATAAACTGATCTCCCTCCTACCGACCGTTGAAATCCATATCATCCCGGGAAGCGCGGCCCGCAGGTCCTATGTGAAATTAAAGAAAACCTGGGGAAGAAAATTATATTTTTCCTGGACAGATACGTTTAAAACGATTGGGATACTAACGGCAGCTACCCTGGTCTCCTTCGGGCTGCGAAGTTTAAATATCGAGGACCAGAATGATATTATGGTCTATATCCTGTCGGTGCTTATTGTATCGCGTATAACCAAAGGATATATATACGGTATAATTGCCTCCCTGGCAAGTGTATTAACCTTTAATTTCTTTTTTACCAAACCGGAATATACCTTTTATGCGGTCCAGCCGGGATATTACGTTACTTTCATCATTATGCTCCTTGTTGCCCTCATTACCAGTGCCCTTACCGTCCGGATCAAAACCCAGGTTATTCTTGCGGCGGACCGGGAACGGCGGACGGAAGTATTATATGAAATTAACAAAAAGCTGCTGGCAACCAGGGGACTTGAAAATATTATAGCATTAACCAATGAGCATATTATAAATTTGTTTCAAAAGTCGGTTATCTTTTATACGGAAGACCCTGCCCAGGGAGCGGCCGGCACCCTGCTGCAGGCATCCGGTGAGGAAGATGCTTCTTTTATGCTGTTGGAGGATGAGAAGGCTGTAGTACACTGGGTGTTTGTCAATAAAAAACGGGCCGGGGCCGGAACGGATACGTTAATGGGCGCCGGAGGATTTTATATGCCGGTGATATCACAGGGCCGGGTACTTGGGGTACTTGGCATATCCTGTGCCAATGGTCTTGTAAACCATAACAGCAGGCAGTTTCTGCGTATGATAGCCTCCCAGGTTGCAATGGCACTGGAGCGCCAGAAGCTCTCCGATGAACAGCGGCGTATCCTGGTGGAATCCGAAAGGGAGAAGATGAGAAGTAATCTGCTTCGGGCCATTTCCCACGATCTTCGTACCCCCCTTACCGGTATTCTGGGTGCAAGTTCCGTCATTCAGGAAAACGGTGAAAACCTGGATATGGCAACCAGGAATAAACTGATATCTAATATTAAGGAAGATTCCCAGTGGCTCATACGTATGGTGGAAAATCTGCTGTCCATAACCCGCATCAATGAAGGCACCATGAATGTGGTAAAGACACCGGAAGCAGCGGAGGAAATTGTGGCGGAAGCCATCAGCCGCATCCGCAAAAGATTTCCGGACCGGAACATATCCGTAAAAGTTCCGGCGGAATTATTGATCGTTCCCATGGATGGGACTTTAATTTCCCAGGTACTTATCAACCTGCTGGAAAATGCCATTAAACATACACCGTCCAATGCCGCCATTGAAGTGACTGTAAAAAGAAACGGCAGGGAGGCGGTTTTTGAAGTGGCGGACAATGGGGCGGGGATTCTGCCGGAGGACTTTCCGTATCTTTTTGAAAGTTTTGTGCCAAATGGGAAGCGCAGTTCCGATTCCTCAAGGGGCATGGGAATCGGGTTGTCCATCTGTATGTCAATCATAAAGGCTCACCAGGGGAAAATGGAAGCAAAAAATAAAACAACGGGCGGCGCGGTTTTTCAATTTGTACTGCCACTTGAGGAGAGTGAAAATCATGAATCATAAAGTCCTGATTTTAATCGTGGAAGACGATGAATATATCAGTAATTTTATTTCCGCCATATTAACCGCGAATACCTATGGCGTGATAAAAGCCGTTAACGGCAGGGAAGCCGTTACCATGACCGCTTCCCATGTTCCGGACCTTATCCTGCTGGATTTGGGACTGCCGGACATGGACGGTACGGAGGTTCTAAAAAATATCCGTTCCTGGAATGACATTCCCGTAATCGTTGTTTCCGCCAGAGGAAATGAACGGGAGAAGGTGGAGGCCCTGGACTTAGGGGCGGATGATTATGTTACAAAACCCTTTGGACCGTCGGAATTGTTAGCAAGAATACGTACTGCATTAAGGCACAGCCAAAAAGCAGTTCAGAATTCCGTAACGGAAGCCCAGAAATTCATACTTGGGGAACTTGAAATCGATTATACCAAGAGGACCATTACCCTGGCAGGAAAAGATGTCCATTTAACACCCATAGAATATAAAATTATCGTTCTTCTGTCGGGAAATGTGGGTAAAGTGTTGACCCATGATTTTATAATTAAGGAGATCTGGGGGCCTTATGCCAATGAAAACCAGACACTCCGGGTTAATATGGCCAATATCCGCAGGAAACTGGAAGCAAATCCCGCGGAACCAAAGTATATTGTAACGGAAGTCGGCGTGGGATACCGGATGGTTGAGGAAATCGATAAATAAATTTGTCACGGCTTATTGACAATAGTTTGATATAAAACTATAATAGATTCATGAACGCAAATGACATTATATCATTAATTTCAAAAATCAGGGAAAAGGTAAACCGGGGGCTTATTTCCGAGATGGAAAGGCACGGGATAGGAGGGATCGTGACTTCCCATGGGGATATCCTCCATGCGCTGAATCACAGGCCCAAAATGACCATGGCTGAAATTGCATCTAAGATCGGCAGGGATAAGTCTACCGTCACAGCCCTTGTCGACAAACTGGTAAGGCTTGGATATGTGACTAAAGAAAGGGATACTTTAGATACCAGGATCATCTATGTCACCCTGACTCCCAAGGGCTATGAATTGCAGCCCGTATTTGAGGAAATATCAAAAGAGGTGCTGGATATCTTTTATTCCGGCATTTCAGAAAAAGAAAAGGAGGAATTGTTTCGGATTTTAAATAAGATTTACCAAAATTTTTGATTTTATTTACCCATATAGTTTGATATCAAACTAAGTACGGAAGATAACAAGTGCCGCCGCTGACGGCGGGAAGAGAACAGTAAAGAAAAACACTTTCACAAGAGTAAAAAAAACATCTTTTAATCTGAAGGAACCCGCGATGTGGTTTCTTTCATCAAATTTTATGCCGCGGGGGCGGCGGAAAGAGAGGAAATTATGAAAGATTATACGAAAACCTTGCCGGAACATATTGAAAAATATATAGGTGAAAATGACCTGTTCCTGGAGATTTATGAAGGCACAGCCCATAACGGTGAATCCGGGAATAAGCCTCCTTTGCTGTTTGTACATGGTGCCTACACGGGCAGCTGGATGTGGAGCAAGTATATTCCCCATTTTGTAAGGGAGGGCTGGAAATGCTATGTGATGAATCTGCGAAGCAATTACAGAAGCAGGGTTCTGGATATGACCAGGCTTTCTTTTGAAGATTATCTGGAGGATATTAAGGAGGTAATTAACGAGATAACAAATGACTTGGGGGAACCGCCGGTAATCCTTGGGTTCAGCATGGGAGGAATTCTCTGCCAGAAACTGGCTGAGACGGAAGCTTTAAAAGGTCTTGTACTGATTGATTCCAGTGTCAGCAGGCAGGTATATGAAAAAGTCCCATATGAAAATAGGAATACAGATGCGCCGGGAATCGTAGTGCCTGCCCCGGCCCGTACCGAGCAAAGCAGTATGGATGAGTCGGCGGAGGACATTGCTTTTCAGAAAAAATACCTGGCTATGGAATCCACAATGGCATTCCGTGCCTGTTCATTTCCCTTTGGGGCAAAGGATGGGATTTCCGTTGACAGCAGCCTGATAACCTGTCCCTGCCTGGTCATCAGGGCAGTAAACAGCGAGGAGGATGAAAGGTGTGGCAAGGCGGAAGCGGAGCATTTGAACGCAGAATATACGGGACTTGAAAAAACAACCCATACCGGGCTGCTGGTAGGCCAGAGGTACAAGGAGGGAGTTGACCGGATCCTGGAGTGGCTTAGTTTGATATAATCCGTTTCGGCAAAATAAGAGTATAGACCGATGTTGTTCCATTGGATGAGAGGAATTGTGTATTTTCGTATAATGGTTTATGTATAACCGACAGTGAAAAACTGCGTAGCCGATAGTGAAAAACTGTGGCCGACAATGAAAAACTGAGTAGCCGATAGTGAAAAACTGTGGCCGACAATGAAAAACTGAGTAACCGACAGTGAAAAAACTGAGTAGCCGACAGTGAAAAACTGAGTAGCGGGCAATGAAAAACTGTGTAGCCGACAGTGAAAAACTGTGTAGCCGACAATGAAAAATTGAGTACCGACAATGAAAAACTGTGTAACCGACAAATGAAAAATATGATTGACATTTCGGCAGTCCATATTATGGCGGAGTGACGGATCGAGTTAAATAATAAAAACAAATGGAATCATCAGACAGCTTAAAGGAACATAGAAAAGAGTTAGAACCGGTTTAATAAATGGAAAACAACGGTAGAAATGATGGTAAATTAAACCATGAAATACAACATTATCGTAATTATGTTGCATTTATATTTAGTAGTAATTCTATACTATCACCGCTGAAATGTCAATATATCAATAACTTTATGCCAAAAGGTATCTTATAGTTGAACTATGGAATACAATTCGTCTTTCTGATCCTGGTTTATGCCGATATAACGGAGTGTGATGCCGGGTGAACTGTGATTAAAGGTATCCATAATAAGCCCGATGTTGTATTTGGATATTTTATAGGTCCAATAACCCCATGTCTTTCTTAAACTATGCGTCCCGAAATTTTCTATTCCCATGACTGTGGCGGCTTCTTTTAGAACTTTATAAACCTGAATTCTTCCCAGGTGCCCCCCTTTCTGGCTTTGAAAAAGGTAGTCCTTAAAATCAAGATGCTGGGTCTTAACATAATTAAGAAGGCACCTGCGAAGAGTGTCATTTAATTTGATTTTCTTCTCTTTTGCCGTTTTTCTTTCATTTAAGATAAGATAATCCCTGAACTGCCATTTCTCATTAAATATATCACTGGCTTTAATTGGTATGATATCGCTTATTCTTAAGCCGGTGTTAACTCCAAATTTAAAAATCAGTGCATATTTTGGATCGCTTCCATTCAGATATTGATAGAGTTGTTTGATTTTAGCTTTTTCCCTGATCGGTTCTACTGTCATTTTTAATAATCTCCTAATGCAACTTTTTTATATTATATTATACAAAAAAGATATTGCAAAATATACATAAAAATTTCAGCAGTATGAGAAAGAAATGTTTAAAAGCCTGAAATAAAAGGATTCATCCCGGACAAAAATGCAACAAAATTACGAGAATGTTGCATTTTATTAGTTAAATAATCCTATTATTTAACATAATTAACTACAAACTTCCGAAGATTGGAGAAATACGGCCCCGGGCTGAACCTGCGGCCGGAGAGCAAGTCAATAGAAAGGAGTTGTAAAGATGCCGGAATATTTCGTTAAGAAAAACATCTATGATAAAAATGGGGTGCTGCTGCTGGCCAAAGGCCAAAAAACCTCAGAAGCGGTAATAGCAAAATTGAAAACCCGTGCAAGCTATGAAGAGATTGCACGGGTCAAAGCGGATATGAAACAGGGTATGTTAACTTATCCGATCGCCAAAAAACTCGGAGAAAGGATCAATATCCGCGATGCACGTATTCTGGAGTATTCCAATAAGGTATTAAGTACCATCATATTTGAGTCCAAAACAAAGCCCTGGTGGCTGCTGGTCAATGCCCTGACTAACTATGTGGACTGGATGTACACCCATTCCATTGATGTAGCCATGATTTCGCTGATGATGGCAGTAGAACTTAATTACAACGATGAAGAATTGTGGAATCTTGGCCTGGGAGCTTTTATGCATGACATAGGAAAACTCCTGGTTCCTAAAGCCATCATACAAAAACCCGGTCCCCTGGACGAAATGGAAATGATTTATATGAGACAGCATTGTGAATTGGGAGTCAGTTCTCTTGCACCATATAATCTGCCCAAGAATTGCACGGATATTGTTCAGCAGCATCATGAAAGGCTGGATGGGAGCGGATACCCGAATGGGCTGAAGGGGGATGAAATATGCCTGAATGCAAAGATTGTAATGGTTGCCGATGCCATTGATGCCATTACATCCGGCCGGCCTTATAAACAGCCACGGGACATGGACACTGCAATAAAGATATTAAAAAACGACGGACATAAATATCCATTGGAATTAATTCCTGTTTTGGAAAGAATACTGGAATAGCCCGTCAAAATTGAATTGAAAATAATTATTTTATTACCATAATACGTTTCATACTGGAAGCAAACCCGGATTAATTTCTATCTAATATCGCCTTAAATTACAGTAAGTCTGATACAAAAACCAGGAATGAGATTTAATTTTACCCTTGACGTTACACAGTACGTAATGTTGTAATTTGTGTAAGGATTAGAATATATGAAATGAAGGTAAGTATACATGAAAAAAGTAAAACTTATTACGAAAAAAGTAAAGCTTACTACGAAAAAAGAACTGGAAATTTATATGAATCCGGTAAGGCAGCAGCTGATCCGTCAGCTGGATATAGCAAAAGCGCCGATGACTCCGAAGATGCTGGCGGATAAACTGGGTATATCCGCTTCCGGTGTCCAGCATCATATTAAGAAGCTCATGTCACTGGGGCTGATAGAGTTGGATCATACGGAACTGATCAACGGAATTACCGCCAGTTTCTATAAGCCGACTTATGCAGCCGTGCAGATTGGCCTGGAGCATACGAATGATACTATACTACAGAAAGACGTATTGATGCAGGATAGAATATCCCGGACATTTGACGGCTTTTTGTACCAAAAGAAAAAAATTATGAGCCGGTATGAGAACCCGGACATAGATGTCCTGCAGCAATTGGGAGATATTATGACGGGTGTTGTCCACCTGACGAATCAGGATTCCAAAGAGCTTATGAAACTGGTTACGGAATATATTGAAGCTCATTCCGTACCTGCCCCTGACCGGTCGCCCTGGGAATATGCCATTATTTTATATAATGCGGAGGAGGATTCGGAGAAATAAATTACATAAGATATTTATCGGGGCGTAGATTGTGTCCGGAATTCTGTCAGGCGGGTATGGACTCCTGGTGTATGGAAATCAACCGGTGAAGTGACAGTGGGTCAGTGCCGGGGGTTGCCAGGCTTTCATTCGATAAAAATCTTTCTTGCCATCATTACTCTTAGGAGATTACTGGCTGGATTGGTAAACTACCGGATAAAGGATAAAGGATAGAGAGTGCGAAATTATGTTCTGGACAGCCTAAGAGAAAATCAGGGAATCGGTACCGATCTGGTTCAAATGGTGAAGGAAATTGCTTGAGCATTATGAAGGCTTATGAACTCTGATCAGAAAAGCAATCGGCGGTTGTATATGGAATCGGTATTTTGTTGTATATAATATTTGTATTTTTTATATAATTAAGGTAAAATGATGGAGGTTAATTTAAAATAACTGTAATAAGAAAGTTAAAGGATAGATATTAATGGATAAACATTTACTGGAAGACTGTACCTTATGTCCGAGAAACTGCCATGCGGACCGTACCCGGGGACAGACAGGAAGTTGCGGGGCAAGCGGTGAACTTATGGTGGCACGTGCTGCGCTTCATATGTGGGAAGAACCCTGCATCTCAGGTGAAAAGGGTTCGGGAACCGTGTTCTTCTCCGGCTGTGCCTTAGGCTGCGTTTACTGTCAGAATCAAACAATAGCGAAAGGTCTGACCGGCAGGATAATTACTTTAGAACGCCTGTCGGACATTTTTATGGAGCTTCAGGAAAAGGGTGCTAATAATATTAATCTGGTTACGCCAAGTCATTATGTGCCCCAGATCCTGGAGGCTGTCAGGATAGCGAAAAGAAAAGGTCTGCATCTGCCCATTGTTTATAATTCCAGCGGATATGAGAAGGCTGAAACCATAAAACTGCTTCAGGGTTATGTGGATATCTATCTGCCGGATTTAAAATATATGTCAGAAGAAATCAGTAAAAAATATTCCAATGCGGAAAATTATTTTCAGTATGCTTCCGAAGCAATCAGTGAGATGGTCCGCCAGACAGGAAGGCCTGTTTTTGATCATGACGGAATCATGACCAGAGGTGTCATTGTCAGGCATTTGACTCTGCCCGGGTATCTGAAGGACTCAAAGGATATCCTGGAATATTTGCAGGATACCTTTGGCGATAAAATATATATCAGTATCATGAACCAGTATACCCCGCTCCCCCATGTGGAACCATACCCGGAAATAAACCGGAAAATAACCGCAGAAGAATATGACGAGCTGGTGGATTACGCACTGTATTTAGGTGTGGAAAATGGTTTTATCCAGGAGGGAGAAACAGCATCGGAAAGTTTTATCCCGGAATTTAGTGAAGAAGGAGTTTAATATGCCAGTAAACAATGAGATAAAGAGGGATAAAAAGCTGCAGGGCGGTAATAAACCAGGTAAGAATGGGAAAGCGCAGGGATATGAAGCAAACCGGAATGAAAAAAAGCAGAGTTATAAAGTAAACCGGAATGAAAAAGTGCAGAGTTATAAAGAAAACCAGAATGAAAAAGCGCAGGGTTATAAAGCAATCCGAAATGAAAAAGTGCAGAGTTATGAAGCAACCCGGAATGTAAAAGGCCCGGATAAATATAAAAAACAAAAGCCCTCGAACAATAAACATTCCGTCTGTCCGGCAGCAAAAAAATGCGGAGGCTGTCAGTTACTGGACATGAGTTATGAGCACCAGCTCAGGACAAAACAGAAGCTGGTGGAGGGGCTTCTTGGCAAATTTGCCAAAGTGGAACCAATTATCGGCATGGAGAATCCCTACCATTACCGGAATAAAGTACATGCCGTCTTTGATCATGACAGAAAGGGCAATCCCATTTCCGGAGTTTATGAAGCCGGAACCCACAGGGTAGTTCCGGTTGAAAGCTGTATGATAGAAGACCAACAGGCAGATGCCATCATTGGAACAATCCGGGGGATGTTAAAATCCTTTAAGATAAAGACCTATGATGAGGATACGGGCTACGGACTGCTCCGTCATGTTCTGATCCGCAAAGGCTTCCGCAGCGGACAGATCATGGTTGTATTAGTGCTTTCCTCACCCATACTTCCATCCAAAAATAATTTTATCAAAGCCCTGTTAAAACAGCACCCGGAGATTGCCACCATTGTCATAAATGTGAATGATAAGCGGACAAGCATGGTATTAGGAGAAAAGGAACAGGTTATATACGGAACAGGTTATATTGAAGACAGTTTATGCGGTAAAACATTCCGTATTTCTCCAAAATCTTTCTATCAGGTGAATCCGGTCCAGACAGAGATCCTATATGGCAAGGCAATCGAACTGGCCGGCCTTACGGGAAAGGAAACCGTCATAGACGCTTACTGCGGTATTGGTACGATATCCCTTATTGCCAGTGAACATGCCAAAAAGATCATCGGTGTGGAATTAAATCCGGATGCGGTCCGTGATGCCAATACCAATGCCATAAGAAACAAAATTACCAACGTGGATTTCTACAGCAAAGATGCCGGGGAATTCATGAGCCAGTTGGCAGCACAGGGTGAATCCGCCGGCGTAGTTTTTATGGATCCCCCCAGAGCTGGAAGCGATGAGAAATTCCTTAAATCTCTTTGTGCCCTGGCTCCTGCGAAGATTGTGTATATATCCTGTAATCCGGAGACTTTGGAGAGGGATCTGAGCTACTTGGTTAAGAATAAGTATAAGGTGGAAAGAGTGATTCCGGTGGATATGTTTCCGGGAACTAAACACTGCGAAGTTTGTGTTGAATTGTGTCGAAAATGAAGAAGGTTTATAGTAATATCATTTAATATGCAAATAAGGAGAGTAGGAAAAATGAATAGAAGAAAAGCAACTATAAATGAAGGGGAAGAATTACTTAGAAAACAGGAAGATCATTTTTTGGATTTTAAAAGTAAACTGATTACGCCTGCAAAATTACAAGAAAGCTTTGTGGCTTTTGCAAATACAGATGGGGGAGAATTGTATATTGGTATCGAAGATGAAAAGTGTAAAGTAGAAAGAATTAATGGCTTTAATAAAATAGAAGATGCTAATGATATTTTGGAAACATTATTAGAACAGACTATCCCATCAATAGAGAATCTTGACATCGAATATATTGATTTTGAAGATAAAGGCTATGTATTACATATATTTATTCCTAAAAGTTCAAAAGTGCATTTTACTGCCCAAAACAAATGTTTTATTCGAGTGAATGCAAATAAAAAGGAAATTAAGGGAGAAAAAATACTAGCATTGGGGTATGCAAAAGGGAGCTATCAATATGAAAAGCAAATAGTGAAGCATGCAGATATAAATGAATTATTTGATTCAAGACATTTACAAAATTACATGGAAAAAATTCAGACTAATTTGTTACCAGAAAATTTTTTAAAAAAGCAAAGACTTGTTGAAGATGTTGAGGGAAAGCTATATCCAAATGTCGGTGGTGTTTTGCTATTTGATGAGGAGCCTCAGGCAACATTAGATACGCGATGTGGGATTAAGTTGTATAGAATGAGAACCACAAGTGCGGAATATGATAGGAGATTTTTAGATTCCATGCCTATAACAATTAATGGGTGTTTGGAGGAATTAATAAATAAAACTCTAATTGCTATAGATAATATGTTAGAAGACACATTATATAATATAGATGGGAAGTACAAAAAAAGTAAATACCCAACGATAGCAATTAAAGAGGTATTGGTTAATGCCATTATTCATCGAGACTATAGCTTAAGTGATGATATACATGTTATCATTTATGATAATAGAATAGAAATCAAGAGTCCAGGAAAGCTACCAGGGTTTATCACTATCGCAAATATATATGAAGAAAGATATTCTCGGAATCCCAATATAGTCCGTATGCTTCATAAGCTACCGGATCCACCCAATCATGATATTGGAGAGGGCTTGAATACTGTTAAAAATGAATTACATCAAGTTGGATTAGTGCCTCCGGAAATTATAGAGACAGAAAACGCTGTTGTAATAGTAATAAAGCATACCAAAATTGCTACTTTAGAACAGGTAATAAGGGATTTATTTAGAGAAAAACCAAACAGAAGTATAACTAATAGGCAGGTTCGAGAGGCAAGTGGAGAAGCAGACATTAATTTAGTCAAGAAATCGTTACAAAGGCTTCGGAGTGCAGGGTATATTCAATTAAAGGAAAAATATGTAAATGCCTTCAAATATGAATACATTTTGGGAAGTGTTGGAAAAGATGAATGGATAGATGGAAATGATTAAAGAGATATACAGCTTAACTGTATACAGAGACACAAAGAGTACCTTCAAATTTCAAACTTTATCCGATTTTGTAATATTGATAACTTTTCCACCAAGGCACAACTGTATCTTCTGAGAATCTTTTTCAATTCCTCAGCACATTGTGAGAGCATTTGTCTGCTTTCGAGGAAAAGCTGGGAAAAGCAATGTTCCCATAGCTTTTTGAAGCAAAGATGTTTGCGTGTTTTAGAAGGGAAATGATTGAAATTCCTTACTTTCGGGGATAGACGATAACTGAGAAAACAGACTTTGGAGATACATGAATGAAAATATAAAAGAAGCTATTCAAGACTTGTTAAAAAGTGAAATAAATACGCAGGATGAGTTTGGAAGAACACCGCTCATACTTGCGGCATTGATTAATGACGCTGATTTGGTAAAACGTCTTTGTTACAAAACATAGATGTGAATATAGAGGATAAGATTGGGGAAACCGTATTAGATTATGCCGCCAGACAGGATAATATTGAAGTATTGGAACTTGTGATTCAGTCAGAGGTGGATTTGAACCATAAAAGCAGTGGTGGTTATCAGCAAACAGCATTTTTTACACCTGCTAATATGGGGATATGTGGAAATGTTACGCTTTTTGTTGAAGAATGGAGTAAATCCCGACATTACAGATAGATATAAAATGACGGCCTTACATTAGGCAGCGAACAGGGCAAAACCGAATGTATCAAAATATTGTTGGAATATGAAGCAGCAGTTAATACCAAAAATAACAAGGGAATCAGCCCTCTTATATCAGCGTGCATAAGTGGTGTAATAGAAAATGTAGAACTGCTATTTTCAGCGGGTGCACTAATTAACGAAGTAGCAAAGGATGGTTATACAGCTCTGATGTATGTCGCTTATTATGGCCATGCTGAAATTGCCGAATTCCTTTTAAGTCATGGCGCAGATTCGGACGCTAAATCCAAAAAGAGAGAAACTGCGCTCTCCATTACAGAGAAAGAAAAAATCTGAAACTATTGTCGCTATATTACAGCGTTGATAAAGCCAAAGCTTGTTGTCTGAAATATACCTTGCTGCCAAGGCCGCACCAGGTTCAAGCGGCATCTTTTTTGACTGTTCAAGGCATACAGAAACAGTTTGCATACTTAATAAAATCAAATAAATTATTTTGTAATGCACTCATGTAAATTGTAAATGGGTACATTTTACTGTAGTTTGTCTTCTAAACAGTAAAAATAAAATTTCACTGTGTTTTAGATATTTTAATAAAATAACAGAACTTAGATACTGTTTTTAATTGGCATCTTTTTGATCGTTCAAGGTATGAGGAAACGTGCGTTTTATTAGCTCGAAAAAGTATAGTGGATTATAATAAATGAAACAAACTTATAAAGCTCTTAAACTATTAATTCTTGAGCCTTTATATTGAGGTAATAAAGAGTTTATTGACAAATTAAACCATTAGGTAAATAATATATTATATTCTATTTAAAAAAGGAAAAATGATGATTAAACAAATTATATTAGAAAATGTATTTGGGAAAAGAATGGAAAGTGTTGGTGATGAAGCTGTTGCCTTATATAATCAATTTACTAGAGCAAAAAAGGAAGAAGGCGCTTGCAGCTATTGCTGAAATTTCTGAACATATAGCAAAAGAAGCATGTTCGAAATATTAAGACATTATGCAATGCTTCGATTTTCCTTTGACATATTTGAAACGAAACATATAGTATTTCTTAGACAAGATTTTATAATTGCTTTAGCTATGAAATTTAATAACTATTCTATAAATATGAATGATATATATTGATATTGGTATAAAATATGAGAATAATATACGGAAGGAGGGATAAGAAAATGTGGGATGTTTTTATTTCGCACGCCTCAGAGGATAAAGAAAGTTTCGTAAAGCCATTAGCAAAAAAATTACGTGAATATGGTGTAAAGGTCTGGTATGATGAATTTGAATTAAAAATAGGAGATAGTCTTACAGAATCCATTGATAAAGGATTGATTGAATCAAACTATGGAATTATTGTTTTAAGTCCTAAATTTTTTGAAAAGAAATGGGCTGATTATGAATTGAAAAGCTTAATATCTAAACAAATTAATGGGAAAAGGGTTATTTTGCCTATATGGTATGGTATTAGTAAAAATGAGATACAAAGGCATAGTCTATATTTATCGGATATCATGTCACTAACTACAGAAGAATCTATAGACAAAATGATTGAAAAAATCATGCAGGTAATACGTCCAGACATCTTAAATTCTCAACTTCTTTTAAAAATAGGAGTTGAGATATATAAGAGCAGAGCTAATATGGAAATAAAAGAAATACCTTTTCAAAAATTAAAAGAATCACCAGTACGTCACGAGACTTTACCAACACATATGGTAATTGCGACAAGGTTGATTGCTGAATTGTTTAGCGATGTAATTAATACAGAATATCAAGAAATGCTTATTAATTTTGCTAGAGACCTAGATTACGACCATGAATTTGTTATATGGTCAGCAATGGCAAATTCATACGTTGCCTTTATTAGAGAGACAGAGTGTTCTTTTTCTGATATTGATAAGAAGAAAGAGGTAATTAGTCTTTTATTAGCCTTTAATACTAACAACATATTTTACGAGGATGAGAGTGATTTGAATAATCTAAATATGAAAGAATATTGTTTTCTAATTCAATGCTACATAGATAATTATAACCATATTATAAACATGATAGAGAAGTATAGTTAAATAGGAATTCACATAATTAATCAATATAAGCTTAAGTTTTTGAAAAACAAGCCAACTCCAAGGGGGTTCCAGATTCAAGCGGCATCATTTTTATCTCGTATAATCCAATTATCTCAGATGGTAATTGGATTTTTCCTTTCTCCCAGATTCTCTGGGCATTTTAATCCATCTCTGATATATTTTGAAAAGGCACTGTGGATCTGTATCTATTTTTTTACAGCTTTGACTGTTCCGAGGTGACTCAGACCACAGCTTTTCGTCTATTACTGTTTATCAGTTTGTTAACGCCTGACGTTTCTATTTACGTGATTACACAGCCGGATTCTCTGTGGAAGACAACAGTGCCAAAATACATATCAGGAGGTATAACTCTATGTCCATTTACTTTGTTGGTATTGATATTTCCAAGTACAAACATGATTGCTGCATTATATCAGCTGCTGATCAAAAGGTTGTTTCAAAGTTTACTGTTAGAAATGACAAGGCAGGTTTTGAACAGCTGCTCACTATTTTTTATTCCTTCTCCAATCCACAAGATATAAGAATAGGGTTTGAATCAACAGCCCACTATGCCCTCAATCTTGAACTCTTCCTTGAAAACGCCAACCACAGCTTCATGGAAATTAATCCACTTCTCATCAAGGAATACAAGAAATCCACTTCTCTAAGGCGAACCAAAACCGACTCTGTTGACTGCGAATCAATAGCTCGTTGGTTAATGGCTGTCGAGTACAAACCCCATTCAAAAGGATTTTACCACGCTTATTCCTTAAAGTCACTAACCCGTTTACGTGGCCGTCTCGTAAGACAGCGTTCCTTCTACCTTGTGAAGATTACAAATGTACTGGATCACACCTTCCCTGAATTTAAACCATTCTTTCATGAGCGATTATCTAAGACCGCTTTGTATCTTCTTGAGAACTATGGCTCTGCTGAAAAGATAGCTCGAATGAATTCTACATCCTATGAGAAACTTCGCTCTCTATCAAGAGGGAAGTTTTCTCCCCAGCAATTCTTGCACTTAAAGG
>JAEWAK010000041.1 GCA_023391695.1 Bacillota bacterium | reverse complement strand
GGTTGTATCTGACTGTTACACCAGATACCGTTCTTATCGATGACTTCCTATTTAAATAAGAAGTGATCTATGAAAATTTTATTAGAATTTTCAGGGTTGTTTCACTGTTCAGTTATCAAGGTTCTTTTCATATCTTATTCATAAAAACACATAAGATACATTCTCATTTCTGACGTTCTGTCATCGCGTCAGCAAAAATTATTCTATCACAGCATTCATTTTTTGTCAACACTTTTTTAAAAAAATATTTTCAATTTTGTATCAATTAATTCTATTTTTTTAATACCGACAAATACTTGATTTTGAAAAGCTAAAAGCTTGTATTAATAAAAAACATGACGGAGAAAGAGGGATTTGAACCCTCGCGCCGCGCAAACGACCTACACCCTTAGCAGGGGCGCCTCTTCAGCCTCTTGAGTATTTCTCCATGATCTGAATTTATCTGATTCATATTTTATTATTGATACATCTGGCTTTTCTCGTCAGGTGCATTAGATAGTATAGCAAAAGCTTTTTCATTTGTCAACAATTTTCTAAAACAATTTTAACAATTATTTGATTCTTTTTCAAATTTTAACTTTTTCGGTAAATATCATCTATTCTTATGGTAATAATACTCCTTTTTTGTATTATTCTATTTTAATCTCCAACATAAAATTCCTTATAAGCAGTTTCATATAAATTATTACCACGGTTATCAATCACTACGATTACAGGAAATTCTTCAACATATAACTCTCTGACTGATTCTGTTCCCAGATCCTCATACGCTATTACTTTTGATTTCAATATTTTCCTGGATAATAAGGCGCCCGCACCGCCTACCGCTGCAAAATAAACGCCTTTATTTTTTATGATGGAATCAATAACTTCCGGACTTCTTTTTCCTTTTCCGATCATTCCTTTTAAGCCATATTCCAATAAAAGCGGTGTATATTTATCCATCCGGCTGCTGGTAGTCGGTCCTGCAGAACCTATAACCTGTCCTTCCCTCTCCGGTGTCGGCCCAAGATAATAAATAATATTATTACTTAAATCAAAGGGAATCTCTTCACCGCGTATCATACTTTCATACATTCTTTTATGTGCTGCATCCCTGGCTGTATAAATGATGCCCGTTATATAGACATAATCCCCTGCATGTAAATCTTCTGTAATTTCTTCAGTTATGGGTGTTTTGATATGTTTATCCACTTGCTGCCTCCTTTTTTTAAAATCTATCCACATTTTTTCGAATTATCGTTCTATTTTGTTGATAAATTTCTAATTTTTATTTTATATTGTTGATATAACAATTAACTGTACAAGAAATTTTCTTAGGTTTTCCTTATTGCTTATACTATAATATTCTGGATATATGTCTGTTAACATGGCAGCAAATATTAATTGCTACGGGTAAACCGGCAATGTGGGTAGGATATGTTTCAATATTCAACCCCAATGCGGTAATTTTTCCTCCAAGGCCTCCGGGCCCGATTCCTGATTTATTTATTTCTTCCAATAAGTCTATTTCCAGATTTTTTATGTGTTCTAAGTTAGAATGTTCCTTTAAATTTCTGGTTAATGCTTTTTTGGCCAGAATAGCACATTTCTCGAAACTTCCACCAATCCCCACACCTACTACAACCGGAGGACATGCATTGGGACCGGCCAGCCTGACAGTCTCCATTACTGCTTTTTTCACTCCTTCCATACCGTCTGAAGGTTTCAGCATATAAACTCTACTCATATTTTCGCTTCCGAATCCTTTTGGAGCCACCGTAATTTCAATGTTGGAACCGGATATTATTTCATAGTGTATGATACCGGGTGTATTATCCTTCGTATTAATTCTGAGAAGTGGATCGCCGACAACGGATTTTCTTAAATATCCCTCATCATAGCCCTGCCGGATACCTTCATTAATGGCATCTTCCAGATTCATTCCCTCAATGTGTACGTCCTGTCCGATTTTCATAAATATAATTGCCATTCCCGTATCCTGGCAGATAGGGATATTATCTTCCCTAGCTATATACATATTTTCCTCTAATTGCTCAAGAATTTGTTTTCCTATTGTGGAAAGTTCTTTTGAAACGGAATTCCTGACGGCTTCTTCCATATCGGCGGATAGATTATAGTTAGCCTCTATGCACATTTCTTTTATGTTCCGGATTATTGTGTCAGTATGGATTGTTTTCATTTACTTCCCCTTTCTTTTACAAATATAAATTATTTGAATTTTATTCAATCTGTATTTTTATCCGGTTAAAAAATTTTATCAAAAAACCTGAAATCATAATTTTGGGTTATTAATTAAGAATACATGGTTTTAAAAAATAAGCCTAATTCCAAAATACCATAAAATCAATTTAAATAAAATAATTTATGGTATTAAGGCCCAGGCTTATTTTAACTATATTATAACTAATACATGGACAATTTTTTAACCTATCAACTATAAAGCAGCATGGCCGCCGTTATAATAAGCTATGAACATGTAGCAAAGCGGAATGCAATATTCCCTTTGACTAACTTTCTTACAGCTGTTTTTATCTTACATTCGTTTCCTGTTAATCTTCATCGGAATCCTCATCCTTTGTTCCGGATAAATTATCTTCTTCCGAATCCTCCTCATAACCTTCCTCTTCCTCATTCCGGTTTTCATCGGTCAAGGGACTATCTGATATTTCTTCTTCTAATTCCTGTTCCAGCTGTTTGATGACATCTTCATCGGAGGTCTGTGTATTGTTATCTCTTACTTTTGCTATGCTGGCAACTGTAATATCTTTATCCGTATCCATGTTAATTAATTTCACACCGGAAGTGATTCTTCCTAAATTGGATATACAGTTTACCATCAGGCGGATTAAGATACCTTCCGTTGTAATGATCATGATCTCATTTTCTTCATTTACCGCTTTTACGCCTACCACATATCCGGTTTTCTCAGTAATTTTATAACATTTTACACCTTTACCGCCTCTTCTTTGTACCGAAAATTCTTCCATGCTGGTCCGCTTACCCATACCCTTTTCCGATACGAATAACAGATAATCCCCCTGGGAACTTAGCTGCATTCCGATAATCTCATCGTTATCATCCAGATTCATACCGATTACACCCATGGATGCCCGGCCGGTTTTTCTTACATCTCTTTCGTTAAAACGGATACACTGGCCATTTTTGGTAACTAAAACAATATCTTTTTTATTATTTGTTGCCTTAACTTCGATTAATTCATCGTCTTCCCTGAGATTAATTGCCTGTAATCCGGTTTTGCGGATGTTTTCATACTCCCGGATTGGGGTTTTCTTTACAATACCTTTTTTTGTTGCCATGAATAAATATTTATTATTCTGATATTCTTTCAGTGGAATAATGGCAGTGATTCTCTCATCCGGCAATAACTGAAGAAGGTTTATAATAGCCGTTCCCCTGGCAGTCCTGCTGGATTCCGGGATTTCATAAGCTTTCAGACGATAAACACGTCCCTTATTCGTAAAAAACATAATAAAGTGATGTGTTGTTGTCATTAACAGATCTTCAATAAAATCTTCATCAATGGTCTGCATTCCCTTAATACCTTTTCCACCGCGGTGCTGACTCTTGAAATTATCTACCGTCATTCTCTTTATGTATCCTAATTTGGTCATAGCGAGAACTGTACTTTCGTTTGGAATCAGATCTTCCATGGATAAATCATATTCATCAAATCCAATTGAAGTTCTTCTGTCATCACCATATTTATCGCGAATTATAGTTATCTCCTCTTTTATTACAGAGAGTAACTTCTTCGTATCACTTAATATTGCATTATATTCCGCAATTTTATCCATTAACTCTGCATACTCGGTTTCAAGTCTTTCTCTTTCCAAACCTGTTAAGGCACGAAGTCTCATGTCTATGATTGCCTGAGCCTGCACATCCGTTAAGGAAAATCTTTCGATTAATTTTTCTTTCGCAATGTTACCATTTTTGGAAGACCGGATTATGCTGATAACTTCGTCTATATTATCTAAAGCAATTAATAAACCTTGTAATATATGAGCCCGTTCTTCTGCTTTGTTTAAATCATATTTCGTTCTTCTTGTTACTACTTCTTCCTGATGTTTTAAATAATAATCCAACATATCATGAAGATTTAATACTCTGGGTTCATTGTTAACCAAGGCTATCATGATTACCCCAAAAGTATCCTGCATCTGAGTATGTTTATATAATTGGTTTAATAATACATTGGCATTTACATCCCTGCGAAGTTCAATACAAATTCTCATACCAGTCCGGTCAGATTCATCACGTAATTCGGTTATACCGTCAATTTTTTTATCCTTCACTAATTCAGCAATTTTTTCAATTAATCTTGCCTTATTAACCATGTATGGAAGTTCTGTTACGACGATGCGGTTTTTGCCATTAGCCATGGTTTCAATATCAGAAACTGCCCGAACGCGGATCTTTCCGCGGCCGGTACGATATGCCTCTTCAATGCCTCTGACCCCTAAAATACTTGCACCCGTGGGGAAATCAGGACCTTTTACGATTTCTAATAATTCCTCCATAGAGGTATCTCTATCTTCTAAAATATTATTATCTATCATTTTTAGTACAGCATTAATAATCTCCCTCAGATTATGAGGAGGAATATTCGTTGCCATACCAACTGCAATACCAGAAGTACCGTTTACTAATAGATTGGGATATCTGGATGGAAGTACCGTTGGTTCTTTTTCTGTTTCATCAAAGTTTGGTGTGAAATCAACCGTATCTTTATTAATATCCGATAACATTTCCATGGAAATTTTACTTAAACGTGCTTCCGTATAACGCATTGCGGCAGCCCCGTCACCATCCACGGATCCAAAATTACCGTGACCGTCTATCAAAGGATATCTGGTTGAAAAATCCTGAGCCAACTTTACCAATGCTTCATAGATAGAGCTGTCACCGTGGGGGTGGTACTTACCCATGGTATCGCCGACAATACGTGCACACTTACGGTGCGGTTTGTCAGGACCGTTGTTCAACTCTATCATTGCATATAATATTCTTCTTTGTACCGGCTTCAGACCATCTCTTACATCCGGAAGTGCACGGGCTGCTATTACGGACATGGCATAATCGATATAAGATGTTTCCATTGTCTTTTTTAAGTCAACCTCATGAACTTTATCAAAGATATTCTCGTCCATTTATTCTCCTCCATCTATTATATGTTAACATAATTTCTAACTATTTTTAAACTTATTGTTAAATTCCTGTTTAAAACATAGTATAAAATCATGTATTATATATCTAAGTTTTTAACATATTTTGCATTTGTCTCTATAAATTCTCTTCTTGGTTCAACTTTATCTCCCATTAAGGTTGTAAAAGTCAAATCAATTTCAGAGGATTCCTCTTCATCAATGGTTACCCGAAGAAGCACCCTTTTTTCAGGATCCATGGTTGTATCCCAGAGCTGTTCCGCATCCATTTCACCCAAACCTTTATACCGCTGGATTTTATTATTTGTATCACGTCCTATTTCAGTTAAAGTTTCATTTAATTCTTCATCACTATAAACATATTTGACAAATTTATTTTTCTCAACTTTATAAAGAGGCGGCTGCGCCATATAAACATGCCCGTTTTTTATTAAATCCGGCATAAAACGATAAAAGAAAGTAAGGAGCAAAGTGCTTATATGTGCACCATCCACATCGGCATCCGTCATAATTATAATTTTATGGTAACGTAATTTAGAAATATCAAAATCATCTGATATTCCTGTTCCAAAAGCAGTAATCATTGCTTTTATCTCGTTATTGACTAATATTTTATCCAGTCTTGATTTTTCAACATTTAAAATTTTCCCCCTTAGCGGAAGTATCGCCTGGGTTGCTCTGGATCTGGCCGTTTTGGCAGATCCGCCCGCTGAATCACCCTCAACGATATAGATTTCGCAATTTTTAGGATCCTTATCGGAACAATCTGCTAATTTACCGGGTAAACTCATACCTTCCAAAGCAGTTTTCCTTCTTGTTAAATCCCTGGCTTTTCTTGCCGCATCTCTGGCACGCTGGGCTAGAATGGCTTTTTCCAATATAATTTTTGCTACATTTGGATTCTGTTCCAGGTAATAGGTTAACTGTTCACTTACTATATTGTCAACAGCACCCCTGGCTTCACTGTTTCCTAATTTTTGTTTCGTCTGTCCTTCAAATTGGGGATCCGGAATTTTAATACTTATAATTGCGGTTAAACCTTCCCTGATATCTTCTCCGCTTAAATTAGCCTCATTTTCTTTTAAATATTTTAAATTTCTGGCATAATCGTTAAAAGTTTTGGTCAATGCATTTTTAAATCCGGCAAGATGGGTTCCGCCTTCCGGTGTGGTTATATTATTAACAAAACTGTAGCAGCCTTCCGTATAGGAACTGTTATGCTGCATGGCAACTTCAACATACACATTATCCCGGTTGCCTTCACAGTAAACAATATCCGTATATAGCGGATCCTTATGCCGGTTTAGATATTCCACATATTCCTTAATGCCGCCGGCATAATGAAATTCCCTGACTACAGCAGGTTCTACCCTGTCATCCTTTAAGACTATTTTTAAATTTTTAGTTAAAAAGGCCATTTCACGCAGTCGCTGCTTTAAAACCTCATAATCAAAAACCGTTTCTTCAAATATCTCCTTATCCGGTAAAAAAGTAACTGTTGTACCTGTTCTGTCAGTATCTCCAATTACTTCTAAGGGTTTGACTACCTTGCCTCTTTCATATCTTTGTTTATGAATTTTACCGTCTAAATAAATCATTACTTCCAGCCATTCGGATAATGCATTTACAACGGATGCACCTACACCGTGCAAACCACCGGATACCTTATATCCTCCTCCGCCAAATTTTCCGCCTGCATGAAGGATTGTAAACACAACTTCAACGGCAGGAATCCCTTTTTTATGGTTGATTCCTACCGGTATCCCACGTCCATTATCAATTACAGTAACGGAGTTATCTTCGTTTATAATTACTTCAATCTTATCACAAATTCCTGCCAAAGCTTCATCAACCGCATTATCAACAATTTCATAAACCAGATGATGCAGGCCTTTTGATGAAGTACTGCCAATATACATACCCGGCCTCTTCCTGACTGCTTCTAAACCTTCCAGTATTTGGATTTGATCTGCACCGTATTCTGCACTCATAAATTGCCTCCTGTTTTTCTGTGGATAAATTCCAATGTAAATGTATTCTCGCTTCTAACTGTTCCTTCAACAACCCGGTAAATCTTATCACATTCCATCCTGTTTGCTATAAACTCCTCCAGGCCTGTACAAGTAATGATAGTCTGTATACCATAAATACTGTCAAGCAGATAATTCTGCCTTTTTCTATCTAATTCCGATAACACGTCATCTAACAAAAGAATCGGTTTATCATGGGTTATTTTTTTTACCAATTCAATTTCCGCAAGCTTTAAGGACAGAGCTGAAGTTCTCTGCTGCCCCTGGGATCCGAACTTACGGATATCAAGTTCGCCGTTTAAAAAACTTATGTCATCTCTGTGAGGTCCTACATTTGTCATTTTTAAAGCAATATCTCTTTCCTGTGAACCGGCAAGTTTATTGCTGAAATCTTCTGTACTTACGTTCGGTTCATATTTTATCACCAGCTGTTCTTTATCACCGGACAATTTTTTATGTATATCGTATACAATTTCATTTAATTGCTGAATGAAAAGAGTTCTTCTTTTAATAATCTGAATTCCATATTCCACCAATTGCATATCCCATATACTAAGTGTTTCCAGTAATTTTTTATTAAAACTGATCTGTTTTAATAAATTGTTCCGCTGGCTGATGATTTTATTGTAATTCGTTAAATTATATAAATAAACTTTATCTAACTGACATAATTCCAGGTCAATAAACCTGCGTCTTTCCGATGGCCCGTTTTTTATTATGCTTAAATCCTCGGGAGAAAAAAACACAATATTAACTATGCCAAATAATTCACTGGATTTTTTTATTGGCATTCCGTCGATTGCCACGCCCTTGGGTTTATTTTTCTTTAAATGCATATCCACCTTATGGATAACCTGATCACGGTCCACCAGGATCCGCAAATGGGATTCTTCTTTGTCCATCTTGATGATTTCTTTATCCTTGCTTCCTTTGTGAGACTTCGTAGTGCCGCATATATAAATTGCTTCTAAAATATTGGTTTTTCCCTGGGCATTATCACCGTATAATATATTAATACCATTATGGAATTCCATAAAAAGATTATCATAATTCCTGTAATCTTTTAATTCAAGGGTTTTGATATTCATTTAAGCACCACTATTCCGATTATTTTTCAATCTTGATTGTCTCCTTGTTGAATTCGACTACATCACCGTCATATAATTTTTTTCCCCTTTGTGTTTCCGTATTCCCATTTACTTTAACCAGACCGTCCTGTATAAAAAATTTTGCATCTACACCGGATTCAACTAAACCGGCAGCTTTTAAAGCCTGACCCAATTTTATGAAATCTTCCCTTAATTTGATTGTCTGCATTATAAAATCCATGCCTTTCCAGGCTTTAAGTTCCTTGTAATTTTAAGTAAACAGGTGAACATCAGCCGTTTTATTATACCATGTTCGCAGGCTCCCATGGTATGCGCCGCTTTGCGGCGTTGATGCGCACTCACTACGTTCGGTGCTGGTATAATGTCAACAGACATTATACCATGTTCATGTTCCAGATCTTGTTGCTCCAATTGCTCCAATTTTATTATAATATAAAAAAATGTCAATAATCCATAATCCAAATGTCTCATAGGAATGAATAACTACTGTACTGCCGAATTAAAATTAACAGGAAGGATCAGGTAAATATAAGATTCTTCTTTATCCCTGATAAAGCAGGGCGCTTTCGGATTAATTAAATATATATCAATATCTTCATCATCAATTACCCTTAAGGCTTCAATTAAAAATTTAGGATTAAAACCGATCAGAATATCCTTGCCTTCTTTGGTAATGTCAATTTCTTCATCCATGGAGCCGATGGTTGAATTTATTTTAAGTTCCATGTTTTTGTCATCTATTTTTACAATAATCGGTTTCTTTTCCGTCTCTTTGATTAACAGGGTAGCTCTGTCAATACAGCTTAACAATTCTTTTTTATTAATCGTTACTTTCGTTTCATAATCACTGGACAGCATCTGATTAATTTTATAATATTCTCCTTCAATTAACCTGGATAAAACAATGGTGTCGTCAAATTCAAAAATAATATGCTTATCCGTAAAGAATAAATTTACTTCATCCGTAAATTCACCTGACAAAATTTTACTTACTTCAATTAAAGTTTTACCAGGAACAATCACTTTTATATCACTGTATGTTTCTTTTAAAGTTATTTTTCGGATTGATATCCTGTGGCCGTCAAGAGAAACAACTTTAAGCTCACTTCCGTTTATCTCAAATAATTCACCGGTCATTATTTTATTGCTTTCATTATCGGATATGGAAAATACGGTTTGTCTGATAACTTCTTTTAAGGTAAACTGCGATAATATTACCGCGTCTTTTTTCTCAACCTTGGGCAAATAGGGAAATTCTTCTCCGCTTTTACCGGATATGGTAAATTTTGCTTTTTCGCATAAAATAGTTAATAAGAAATTACTGTCGGCTTCTATGGTTACGTCATTATCCGGTAATTTACGGATGATCTCAGAAAATACTTTAGCATTGACAGCAACGGTTCCGGGTTCTGAAATTTCTCCCTTTACCAGGGTTTCAATACCAAGTTCCATATCATTGGCAATTAATTTAATAATATCATTCTTAACTTCAATAATCAGGCATTCCAGGATAGGCATGGTAGATTTTGCCGGAACAGCTTTTAAAACTATATTAACACGATTCAATAGTTCGGTTTTGGAACAAATGATCTTCATAATTGTGTATAACTCCCTTCGCGGTTTTCATATAAATATCTATAATAAAATTTTTTAGCAGTAGTAATAGGGGCTGTTAATTTGTGTATAAGTACTTTAATACCATAAAAACCATGGTTTTAAGAAAAGGATAACCTTGTGAAAGAATGAAAGCCAAATTTGTATGATAAAATCAGCATAAAAATTATCTTTAAGTTATCCAACGGCAAATCACATGGGAATAACATCTTACTAACAACGGTCTGTGGAAAAAAATAAACCTTTATTAAGGATTGATTTTTTTGGTTAAAACTTCGATTGTATTTTGCATGCTTGGATCTTTCTTAATATTGGCTTCAACCTTATCAATACCATGGAGTACGGTTGTATGATCCCGGTTGCCCATAATCTTCCCGATATCGGAAAGGGAGAAATCAGTCAGTTTACGGCATAAGTACATGGCAACCTGCCTCGGATAAGCTATGTTCCTGCTCTTATTAACAGAATAGATTTCATTGGTTGTAATATTAAAATGTTCCGCAATAACATCTATAATCAAGGACGGTGTTATCTGCTTTTTATCATCCGGTGAAATCAGGTCTTTTAAAGCTTCTTCCGCAAGGGTGACGTTAACTTCCTGCTTTTTTAAACGGGAAAGGGCAACTATTTTTGTTAAGGCGCCCTCCAGTTCTCTAATATTGGATTTAACATTCGTTGCTATGTATTTCATTACTTCATTGTCAATCTGCAGTCCGTCCAGTTCTTCCTTTTTCTTAAGGATTGCCATACGGGTTTCATAATCCGGTTGCTGGATATCAACGGTTAACCCCCATTCAAACCGGGAACGGAGTCTTTCTTCCAGGGTTAAAATATCCTTAGGCGGTTTATCACTGGATATGATGATCTGTTTCTTGGATTCATGAAGGGTGTTAAAGGTATGGAAAAATTCTTCCTGGGTACTTTCTTTTCCTATAATAAATTGAATATCATCGATAAGGAGAACATCGATGTTTCTGTATTTTTCCCTGAATTCCGTAGGGGTTGTATTCACATTACGGATGGATTCAATTAATTCGTTGGTAAATTTCTCACTGGTTACATACATAACTTTGCTGTTAGCATTCTGTTCCAATATATAATGAGCTATGGAATGCATCAGGTGGGTTTTACCCAATCCAACGCCTCCATAGATAAACAGCGGATTATAGATTTCAGCCGGGGACTCGGCTACTGCTAAGGATGCCGCATGTGCAAGGTTATTATTGGCACCAACTACAAAGGTGTCAAAGGTATACCTTGGATTTAAGAAGGATAGTCCGTTTTTCTGATTTTTATTTTTACTGTCAGCTGCAGCTGCGCTTTTGGTTTTGGCAGGTTCTATCTGGCTTTCCAGTATGAATTCCAAATCATAATTTTGATTCATGATTTCGGTAACTGCAACTTTTAACGGAATTCCGTATTTTCTGCTTATGAAATTTTTACTGTCAGGGCCGATCATTTTGTCATCTATAGAAATAGTAATTAAATTATCTTTTATGGAATATACTTTTAAAGGAAGTAACCAGGTTTTAAAAGAAACATCGGTTACACAATGTTCGATTTTAAGATATTCCAGTATTTCGTCCCATTTATCTTGAATTTCATTCATTACATTAATCTCCCTAATATAAAATTTCGTACATACCTAATTTATATGATATAACAAAATTGTGGATATTTCAATGCTAATATGTAAATTAATCTCTCCAGGCAGGGGTTATCCCCATGCGAATTCCGTTTAACAACAATTGTGTGAATAAATTATAAAAAGTATAAACATCAAAAAATTCTAGTTTTCGTGGGGATTAAATTTACAATTGTTTAAAATATTCACACCAATTAACATAGTTATCCACAAATTATCAACAATTTGTGGATAACTATGTGTGAAACGATTGTTTTTAATTTTTATCGGTGAATTTTTGTTATATTTTTAGCTGGAAAAGTGAAAAAAAGAGAAGATATGAATGGAAAATCAGATCATTGTAAAGGAGAGGTAAAGTCCGATAAGCCGCATCCGGCTGCAGGTTTCCCTTAGCCGGATACGGTTCGTTAAAAACGCAGTGGCTGAATCTTAACCTTTATTTTAGTCTGGTATAACCGTAACCGTTTATGATTGCCTCTATATTCTGGTCTGCTTTGCAGAAGGGACAGTTATTAATATTATAAGTTTTATATTCCGGCAGATCCTTTGATTTAAATATGGAATTAACCGGAAAGCCTTCTATTTTATCAACTGCACTGAATATGGCATTGATACCTTGTATATTTCCGCCGTAATATTTAATGCATTCTATACTTTTCCTTACGGTATTTCCTGTTGTAACTGATGCGACCAGCAGCAGGATATGTTTACCCAGAACGGCAGGCAGGTTATTATCCCTGAAAATTAATTGTCCGTTGCTGTATTCGGGAGAGATGATATAAATTGTTTTATGGGCATTCATGGATAATATGCCTGCTTTGGATAATTCCCTGGCGAGGAAGCCACCTATGACTTCGCAGCCGTCCATACATATTATGGTATCCACAATCATATCGCTGTTATTTAACTTTACCATTGTTTTGGCAGCTTCCACCGCTTCATTCAGCCGAGTCTTCATGGATGTCATATCAATATAGAAATTGACATGGGAATAACCCGTGGCGAAATGTCCCGGTATAATTTTTAAAGAAACGTTGCTGTTCATGGGTGAAAAAATCTTTAATGCTCTGCTTTCCATATCTTATACCTCCTCTAAAATAAGTTACTACTGTAAATATTATTCTGAAATTATGAAAATATAGCAAACTGGCCGGTTTTTATTTGAGTTTTTGAATAAATCAGCAATTTAGCAGGATAATAGAATCAAGCGTATGCTAATATGAAGAATAATAAAATAACTACTTGACGTACAAGCAGTTAACGAATATAATAAACATGATATTTTAAATTTAATTAAAATAGAACAAATACGCTTACCATATATATATTGGTATATTTAGAAGGAGGTGCGCGATAATGAAAATGACATTCCAACCGAAGAAAAGATCCAGAGCTAAGGTTCACGGATTCAGAGCCAGGATGAGTACTTCAAACGGACGAAAAGTTTTATCCAGCAGAAGAGCAAAAGGTAGACACAAATTATCAGCATAGGTCGCATTATTGTGGCCTTTTCTTCTCTTATAAAACTTTTGTTAACAAAGAGCCTGCAGCGGGCAGGCAGTGTTGTAGAATGGTTTGAGAAAGGGCCGTGGGATTTTGAAATCGTCAGAATCAATGAAAAGCAATACCAACTTTAAGTATGTATATCATAATGGAAAATCCTATGCAAATACGTATTTAATTATGTACGTAGTAAAGAATGACACAGAAAAGAATAAAGTCGGAATTTCTGTAAGCAAAAAAGTTGGAAATAGTGTGATTAGACACAGATTAACCAGATTAATCCGTGAAAGTTACAGATTGAATGAAGCTATGTTTAATAGTGGTTTGGACATAGTAGTGATAGCAAGAGCAGGTGCAAGGGGAAAAAATTATAACGAAATAAACAGTGCATTACTTCATCTGGCAAAAATGCATAAAATTTTAAAAGAGATGATAAAGTCGTGATAAAACGAATTTTAATATTTTTAGTGAAATTTTACAGAAGATTTATTTCTCCTATAAAGGGAAGGTCCAGTTGTATTTATACACCTACCTGCTCTTTGTATGCACTTCAGGCACTGGAAAAATATGGTGCGCTAAAAGGAACATATTTAGCTATTAGGAGAGTTTTGAGATGCCATCCTTTTGCAACAGGCGGGTATGATCCGGTTCCGTAATAAGTTAAGCCAGGAAAAAGGCACTAAATAAGTGTGTCCAAGGAGGAAAATGATTTGTTTAATATATTTTTAACAAAGCAAGGCGGCATATTAGGGCCGATTGAATCGATATTGGGATGGATATTAAATGCTATATATGAATTCCTAAGTTTATTTGGCATACAAAATGTAGCTATCGTTATTATTTTATTTACATTTATCGTTAGGGGTCTCATGATTCCTTTGACGATAAAGCAGCAGAAATTTTCAAAATTGTCATCAAAGATGAATCCGGAAATACAGAAGATTCAGGCTAAATATAAAGGAAAAAAAGACGAAGCATCTTTAAGGAAACAACAGACGGAAACCCAGGCAGTATATCAGAAATACGGTGCAAGTCCCACAGCGGGATGCCTGCCCTTATTAATAACTTTGCCAATTATGTTTGCATTGTATCGCGTTATCTATAATATACCTGCATATGTAAATGACATTAATCACATGTACAGTAATATTGCGGAAGCAGTCAGGGGTACCGGCGGCTATGTTGATATACTTACGGATCTTGCAGCGAAAGTCAGTGTTAAGACTTCTTCTTTTAATGAAGTTGCGACGGACGGAATTATATCCGTGAACCATATCATAGATATTTTGGTTAAGTTCCGGTCCGCAGAATGGGCTGAACTGAGTAATAAATTTCCTACCTTACAATCCGTAATTGACCCGAATTATGCGGACATATTAAATGTGAATAAATTTATTGGCGGATTAAATATTATAGATCCTCCGGGTTATAAGTTCCCCGGAATTCTCATTCCCATTCTGGCGGCAGGTTTACAGTTTGTTCAGGGTAAACAGACCCAGGCTTTGCAACCACCGGCAGATAAAGATAACCCTATGAGTTCAACCATGAATGCCATGAATACGGTAATGCCTATTATGTCAGGCTTTTTCTGTTTCATGCTTCCGATCGGTGTTGGTATATACTGGGTTGCCGGCAGTGTATTTGCTATCCTGCAGCAATTAATAATCAACAAATATATGGATAAAGTAGATGTGGATACTTTAATTGAAAAAAATGTAATGAAGGCTAATAAACGGAAAGCGAAGTTGGGAATTGATCCGAATGCTTCCATGGAAGAGTTAGCAAAAAAACAGACCAGATCAATTGAGGCATCCGCGGAAGCAACTGATATTTCTACAACAAGTTATGCAAATTCTGTTAAAAAGAACTATGAACCTTCTGATTATAAGAAGAGCGATGTGTCTTATAAAGCAGGCAGTATCGCCGCAAATGCGAATCTTCTTAAAAACAGGAATAATAATAAGGGGGAAAAGTAAGTATGGAGTGGTTAGAAGTTACTGCGAAAACTGTGGATGAAGCGTTAACGGAAGCATTGATCAAATTACAAACGACCAGCGACAGAGTTGAATATGAAGTTGTTGAAAAAGAAAGCAGTGGTTTTTTAGGACTATTTAACAAACCCGCCAGGATCCGTGTAAAGTTAAAAGACGGCGTGGAAAATATCGCAAAGGATTTCTTAAGTAAAGTATTCAATGCCATGAGTATCGATGCTAAACTGGAAGTGGAATACGATGAAGAAAATTCCTCGATGGACATTAACATTGTTGGTGACGATATGGGAGTTTTAATCGGTAAAAGAGGACAAACCCTGGATTCCCTGCAGTATTTGGTAAGTCTTGTATTAAATAAGGAAAGTGAAAATTATTTAAAGGTTAAGTTAGATACGGAAAATTACCGCCAGAGAAGAAAGGAAACTCTTGAAAACTTAGGTAAAAACATTGCGTATAAAGTAAAAAGAACAAAAAAATCCGTTTCTCTAGAACCTATGAATCCTTATGAAAGAAGAATTATTCATTCTGTTTTGCAGAATGACAAATTTGTTGAAACCCACAGTGAAGGGGAAGAGCCTTTCAGAAGAGTCGTAGTTACATTAAAAAAAGGTGCGATAAACAGGGATTATAAATATAATAATCACAGTAAGTATTCACACGGTGACAGGACAAATAAGGAATATAACGGGAATAATAATAAAAACAGAGAATATAGTCAAAAGCATAGTGAAGTGTAATAAGGATAAGGTTGAGGGTGTACCAAAGATAAATTTGCTTTGATACACTCTTTTCTAAATATGTCCTCAAGTGTGCATAGATGGGAGCAGGATATGAATACAGATACGATTGCTGCTATTGCTACCGCAATGAATAACGCCGGAATCAGTATCATCCGCATAAGCGGAGAAGATGCTTTGCCGGTCATGGATAAAATCTATAAAAGCAGGTCAGGTGATAAAAAGCTGTCACTTATGCCCAGCCATACCATTCATTACGGTTATATTGTGGATAAAGATGCCATAATTGATGAAGTAATGGTATTAATTATGAAAGGGCCAAAAAGTTATACGAAAGAAGATGTGGTAGAAATAGACTGCCATGGGGGTATCGTAGTAACCAGGCGTATTCTGGAGACGGTTTTAAAACACGGTGTAAGGACAGCTGAGCCGGGAGAATTTACGAAACGTGCCTTTTTAAACGGCAGGATCGATTTATCACAGGCTGAGGCGGTCAGTGATATAATTACCGCTAAAAATGAATTTGCTCTTAAAAATTCCATTAACCAGTTAAGAGGCAATGTTTTAAATAAAATTAAGGAAATCCGGGACAGCATTATCCATGACCTGGCTTTTATCGAAGCTGCCCTGGATGATCCGGAGCATATTAGTTTAGTTGGTTTTAACCATGAATTAAGTTCTCATATCGATGATAATTTAGTTGAGCTCAGATTATTATTAAAGTCCGCAGAAAACGGACGATTACTGAAAGAAGGAATAAAAACCGTCATACTAGGCAAGCCCAATGCAGGCAAATCCTCACTGTTAAATGTTTTGGTCGGATCAGACAGGGCCATAGTTACTGAAATAGCGGGGACAACCAGGGATACCCTGGAAGAAACCATACAGCTGGGCAATATATCCCTTAATATAGTAGATACGGCTGGAATACGCACAACGGAAGACATTGTCGAAAAGATTGGTGTAAATAAAGCAAAAAAATCAGCTGAGGATGCGGATTTAATTATATATGTAGTAGATGCCTCAACGGAACTGGATGAGAACGATTATGAAATAATCGATTTAATAAAGGATAAAAAATCAATTATATTATTAAATAAATCGGATCTTGCTGCCGTAATAGATTCCGGGCAGATAAGAACATTAACCGGTAAAGATATGATTTCCGTTTCTGCCAAAGAAAATAAAGGAATTGATTTGCTGGAAGAATGGATTATGGATCAGTTCTTTCAGGGTCAGTTAAATTTTAACGATGAAATATATATAACCAATATAAGGCAGAAGGAAGCCATTGCCGGAAGTATTCAGAGTCTTGAGATGGTGATAAAAAGCATAGAAGATGATATGCCGGAGGATTTTTATTCCATTGACCTGATGCATGCTTATGAACTGTTGGGAGGTATTATCGGAGAAGCTGTGGATGAAGATCTGGTAAATACAATCTTTCGTGAATTTTGTATGGGTAAATAAATATCTGATTGAGCGTGTTTTTGGCTCCATTATCCGGGGTATTACCTGAGGGTAAGAAAAGTTGTGGAAAGATTAACTTAAGATTTAAGGAGGATATGATGTCATATACTTATGAAACTTATGATGTTGCAGTGGTTGGTGCAGGCCATGCAGGCTGTGAAGCGGCATTAGCGTGTGCAAGATTATCTCTTAATACATTAATTGTTACGATCAGCATGGATAGTATTGCTTTGATGCCCTGCAATCCGAATATAGGAGGAACATCAAAAGGACATTTGGTCAGGGAGATTGATGCTTTAGGCGGGGAAATGGGAAAGAATATTGATAAGACCTATATCCAGTCAAAGATGTTAAACATTTCAAAAGGCCCGGCCGTGCATTCCCTCCGTGCCCAGGCAGATAAACAGGATTACAGCAGATCAATGAGAAAAGTGTTGGAGAATACACAGAATCTTACTTTAAAACAGGCAGAAGTTGCTGAAATATTAGTGGAAGACGGACAGGTTGTGGGGATAAAAACTTTTTCCGGTGGAAATTATCCCTGCAGGGCAGTTATTTTGTGTACAGGTACTTATCTGAATGCCCGGTGTGTTTACGGTGATGTCAGCATTTTTACGGGACCGAATGGATTACAGGCAGCAAATCATTTGACGGAATCTTTGAAATCCATTGGTATCGAAATGTACCGTTTTAAAACCGGAACACCGGCCCGCATCGATAAAAGGTCCATTGATTTCAGTAAAATGGAGGAGCAGTTTGGGGATGATGAAATTGTACCGTTTTCATTTACCAACACAGCGGAAAGTATTAAGAAAGAACAGGTCTCCTGCTGGTTAACCTATACCAATGAGAATACACATGATATAATCCGGGCCAATATTGACCGGTCTCCTTTATATTCCGGTAATATTAAAGGCACCGGTCCCAGATACTGTCCTTCCATTGAAGATAAAGTAGTAAAATTTGCAGATAAAGACAGGCATCAGGTATTTATTGAGCCGGAAGGCAATTATACTAATGAGATGTATGTGGGCGGTATGTCCAGTTCTCTTCCGGAAGATGTGCAATACCAGATGTACCGCAGTGTGGCAGGCCTGGAAAATGCCAGGATAGTGCGAAATGCCTATGCTATTGAGTATGATTGTATTAATCCCATGCAGTTAAAGCCTACCCTGGAATTTAAAAACATCGAAGGTTTATTCAGCGGAGGGCAGTTTAATGGCAGCTCCGGATATGAGGAAGCGGCGGCACAGGGATTAATGGCCGGAATGAATGCAGCCATGAAATTACTTGGCAGGGATCCGGTAATCCTGGACCGCTCCCAGGCATATATCGGTGTATTAATTGATGACCTGGTAACAAAGGAGACCCACGAGCCTTACCGGATGATGACTTCCCGTGCGGAGTACCGTCTTTTGTTAAGGCAGGATAATGCGGATTTAAGACTTACGAAAATAGGCTATCAGGCAGGACTCATTTCCAAAGAGAGATATGAGAATTTATTGGTAAAAGAGAAGCTGATTGAAGAGGAAATTACAAGACTAAACAATACTTTAATCGGTGCAAATCAGGAAGTGCAGGCTTTACTGGAGGAAAATAACAGTAATACTTTAAAAACAGGAACTACTCTGGGAGAGTTAATAAGACGGCCTGAGCTGACTTATGAAATAATCGCTCCAATTGATAAAAACCGACAGCCTTTGCCTAAAGATGTAATTGAACAGGTTAATATTAATATTAAATATGAAGGTTATATACAAAGGCAGTTAAAGCAGGTAGAGCATTTTAAGAAGCTGGAAGGAAAATTAATTCCAAAAGATCTGGATTACGCAAAAGTTCCCAGCTTAAGAATAGAAGCAAAACAAAAACTTAAACTGATAAAACCCATATCTGTAGGACAGGCTTCCAGAATATCCGGTGTTTCGCCGGCTGATATATCCGTACTGCTGATATATCTGGAACAGTTTAAAAGGAATATTAGTAAACCTGCAATCTAAGTCGTCCGATTATGATATATAACGGAATGATAATTATATAAATGGAATGACAATTATATAAACTGAATGACATGTTTATATATTGGATGTTTAATACACTCAAATGCTGATATTTATAAAGAGAACAGGATATATTAAACTGGGAAATACCAGGTGATAATTACTAATAATTTAGAAGGATGAAATTATATGGAGAAGAAAACTGCATTTATCCCATTATTAAACGATTTGAATATAACTTTGTCGGATTTGCAGACGGAGCAGTTCTTAAAATATTATGAATTGTTAATCGAGCGGAATAAAGTTATGAATCTCACCGCAGTTACGGATTATGATGAAGTTCTGAAAAAACATTTTACCGATAGTCTTTCTCTGGTTAAGATATATGAAATCGGTCAGGGCCTGAGGACACTTGATATGGGGACAGGGGCAGGATTTCCGGGTATTCCGTTAAAAATTGCTTTTCCGGAAATGGATATCGTATTGCTTGATTCTTTGAATAAAAGGGTAAACTTTTTAAATGATGTAATTAAGGAATTGGGACTGAAAAATATAATTGCGGTACATGGAAGGGCGGAAGATTTCGGAAGGATGGAAGGTTATCGTGAAAGTTTTGACCTTTGTGTTTCCAGGGCGGTTGCAAAATTATCAACCTTGTCCGAATATTGTATGTCCTATGTAAAAATAAAGGGTTATTTCATCCCTTATAAAGCCGGGAATATACAAAGTGAATTAGAGGAATCCAAAAAAGCAATCCGTATATTAGGAGGAAGTCTTGAACAGGTTAAAAGCTTTCAATTACCTGGTACTGATATGGAAAGAACTTTAATTAAAATAAAGAAGGTAGGGATAACGCCAAAAGCTTATCCAAGAAATGCCGGTAAACCCGGAAAAGATCCTATTATATAAAATTGATAAGAGTATGATTTTTATCTATGATTTTGCATTAAAAGTGTCGATCATCTATTGTCTATAAATTAAGCATAAGAGCGTGTTTGAAAATTTATTGTGCGTTTTGAACGCCCCACCTTGAGGCATACTGCGTCACAATTTTGGGAACGTTGCCCCGCTGCGCACCCAAAATCGTTTCTTGCCTCCCGCAAAGTGGAGTATCCAATCCGGCATAAGCATTTTTCAAACATCCTCTAGTTGTATAATTTACAAGCAGGGCAAATTAGAAGGATGATTGGCACTTTAAATCATTTGAAATTATAGTCCGTTAATCTTAAAAATTATATATATTTTTACATATATGTTTGTTGGACTGTCTCTGCGGAAATGTTGTTAATCAGTGCAGCATGTATGTTATTGTCATTGCTGCGACTCATTCCATCGCTTTGTATCGCTTTATATAGGGAACAATCCAATAAGCGTTTTTATATAGAATAAGGATTTACAGCATTTATAATTTTATAATTTAATTACAATTTTTTAATCCTTATTATACTTATCGTATATTATAATTTGTATTATAATAAAAAATTCGGATTATTTATCAAACTGGTTTATAATGATATAATAATAGAAAAAGATAACAGGCGGTGAAAATTATGGTACAGGGAAAATATCTTTATTACGGCGATGATCTGTCGGAAGCCTTCGATATCCGAAGAAAAGTATTCGTGCTGGAACAGGATATACCAGAAGAAGCTGAATTTGATGATATGGATGATCTTTCCATACACGCAATTGTGTATGATGTGAAAAATAAAAAACCCGTAGCTACCGGTAGAGTCTATCATGATGGTAAAAATTACCGAATCGGAAGAATTGCGGTTTTAAAGGAAGAAAGAGGAAAATATTACGGTGATTTTGTTGTGCGGCTTTTAGTAAATAAGGCGTTTATGGCAGGTGCCGAAGAAGTTGTTATCGATGCACAAGTTAAAGCCATACCTTTTTACGAAAAAATTGGATTTTATTCATATGGTGAAATTTTTAAAGAAGATGGCATAGATCATATCAAAATGATAGCGAAACTTAGTACTTTTTGTCAAAAATGTGACAAAAAATAACTATTTTAGAAAAATTTAAGAAAAATAATTTTTTATTTTTCATTTTAGTCTTTTAAAAAAGCAAAATTTGTTATATTATATAGTTAAAAAATAGGGAGAGTTACATTATTATGATTCATCAGGATGATAATATGGGGTTTATGGAACAATTAAGTGATGCTCTGGATTTTTTAACGCAAAATGAGGAAGAGACCCAGACAGAGCTTGATCAAATTAATATTAATATCAAGTGTCTTGAAGAGGAATTAAAAGAAATTAATAATAGTTTAACGGTTATTAATAAAAATAATTCGAATGCTGATTTGTTTTCTCCGTCCATAAAGAACGACAAAGATAATCGTATAAATTTTTTGATAGCTGAAAAGCAGCACATTGAAGCTAAGATAAAAGAAGCAGAGGAAAACTTTCTTTTTTTTATTAACCGAAAAAACAGCCTTGATAATTTAATTAATTGTTTTTATACAATGAAAAGTAATTGTATAGAAGAACCCGGCACAGTTCACGAAAGTATTGGTTACAATATTGAAAATAAAATCAGCCTGGAGATGGGGATTAATGTCCTGGAAACCCAGGAGAACGAGCGTAAACGGATTGCCAGGGATTTACATGACTCAACAGTACAGAATTTAACAAATATGATGCATAAAACCGAATTGTGTACAAGGTTAATTGACATCGATCCGGTTAGGGCTAAGTTAGAACTCCAGACGATGATCAATACAATTAAATCAACTATTAATGATATGAGGAATATTATTTTTGGGCTGAGACCTATGTCTTTGGATGATTTGGGATTAATTGCTACGATTGAAAGATATATTCGTGATTTTAAGAAAAACCACGAAATTGATATAATTCTAAAGCTTCAGAATGAAGAAAAAAGTATATTGCCGGTAATTAATTTGACTTTATTCCGTATTGTTCAGGAAGCATCCAACAATGCAATAAAGCACGGCAAAGCGGATAGTATTATAGTTGACTTAGTCTATGATGATGATTTTATTTTTTTGACTATATCGGATAACGGTATAGGATTTAAAAAAGATACTTATATGGAGACAAAGGCAAATATGTTTTCGGGATATGGATTATCAATGATGAAAGAAAGAGTACTACTTTTATCGGGTGATTTTAATATAGAATCAAGTGAAAACAATGGAACAAAGATTTTAGTAAAGGTACCACTAAATCATGCAAGGAGGACATATAAGTAATGGAACCTATTAAAATTGTAATTGCGGACGATCACCGTATGGTAAGGGAGGGGTTAAAACAGCTGCTGGAATTGGATGGTGATATATCAGTTATTGGGGAAGCTGGAGATGGAGTTTCCTGTTTAGATATAATTGAAAAGTTAAATCCGGACGTTGTCCTGCTCGATATAAACATGCCTCAGATGAATGGCCTGCAGGTTCTTCAGAAACTGAAAGAAAATAAATGTAAAAGTAAAATATTAATATTAACAATCCATAATGAAATTGAATATTTAATGAAAGCTGTTGATATTGGTGTAGATGGCTATATATTAAAAGATTCTGAAAGCGATATTTTAAGAAAAGCGATATTTTCAGTTAAAAATGGAGAAAGTTATATTCAAAGTGAATTAGTATCTATATTAAAAGAAAAATTAGAAAATTCGGATAAAGATGAATTAACTGAAGATAATCTGCTGACAAAAAGAGAAATGGAAGTACTTAAACTTTTAACAGAAGGATTATTCAATAAGGAGATTGCGTACCAATTGTCCATTAGTGAGAAAACAGTTAAAAATCACGTTTCAAATATATTTAAAAAGATTAGTGTTTCTGATCGTACTCAGGCTGCGGTGTATGCCATTAAAAATAACATTGTGGAAATTTTATAATTCGTCCTGGTAACTGATAGATAAACAAGAAAAGTAAAGCGTACTACTCCATAAAATGGGTTGTACGCTTTTGTTTCACGTGAAACATTTTTAAAACTTGTCGGAAAGTATAGATATATGTTAAAATTAGTGTTATAATTAATTGATTAAAATTTTTTGAAATTGATTTTATAAGTAAGTCACCATTTCTTTTTAAGCGGTGGTTAGAGAATTATTTGCTTCAGCCGGGTTCAAGTTTTAACTGTAAAACCAGTAAAACAGATGTTAGGTATGCTAAGGAGCAAAGAGAATAGTGAAAATCCGATTTGATTTTTTAGTAAAGGGGGAATTGCATGGGACGTATTATAGCTGTGGCTAATCAAAAAGGTGGCGTTGGAAAGACAACGACAACAATTAATTTATCTGCCTGCTTAGCTGAAAAAGGAAAGAAGGTTTTGACCATTGATATAGATCCACAAGGTAATACTTCCAGTGGATTAGGAGTAGATAAAAATAATCTAGAAAATACGATTTATGAACTAATAATCGGCCAATGTACGATAGAAGAATGTTTATTAAAAGATGTTTTTCAAAATCTATCTTTATTGCCTTCTAATGTAAATCTGGCTGGGGCCGAAATTGAATTAATCGGAATTGAAGAAAAAGAGTTTATTTTAAAGAAAGAGATAGAAAAAATAAAAGATAATTATGACTATCTGATAATAGATTGTCCGCCTTCCCTTAATACCTTAACTGTTAATGCTATGACTACTGCAGATACAATTTTAGTTCCTATTCAATGTGAATATTATGCGTTAGAAGGTTTGACCCAGCTGATACATACCATAAATTTAGTTAAACAGAGATTAAATCCTAATTTAGAAATTGAAGGTGTAGTATTCACCATGTTTGATGCAAGGACGAATTTATCACTACAGGTTGTAGAAAATGTGAAAACAAATCTAAAACAAACTATATATAAATCCATTATTCCCCGCAACGTTAGATTAGCTGAAGCTCCAAGTCATGGACTACCGATTAGCTTATATGATCCGAAATCAGCTGGTGCGGAAGGATACCGTGATTTAGCAGATGAAGTGATTGAAAGGGATGAAATGATTTAAATGTGTGTAGATTGGTGTCTCCATGAATTGTGCATAGCTGAGTAACAGGTTATAAGCATGTTGCAAAGCAGGATGTGAATATCTAGGGTTGATGATATAATAAAAATTTTATATTTTTTATCCTGTAAATGAAGGATTATATCTTATAATAACCGGTAAAACAGTTTATTTAAATTAATAGAGTATGGTGTAATAAATATAATTTTATAGAGGAATCAATAGTAGTTTTTGACTTTTGATATATCAACAATGGTTTAGATGAGAAAGACCAATTAGTATTCTGAATGAATCGGCTTATTATATGCTATCGTAAATATATACTATAGGAATATAAAACGTGTTCTTATAGTCAGATGCACGGCGGAATAGACTTTCATTATCCAAACCAGTGATTAATCAAAGTCTTTTAGTGAAAGGATTATAGTATGGCAGTAGCAAAAAGAGGATTAGGAAAAGGCCTGGATTCAATGATACCGGAAAAAGTAATTAAAGAAAAGCCGGAAACTGTTAAAAATTTAGATGAAGATGTTTCACGTGAAACATTGATAAATATAAATGAAATAGAACCAAACAAAGGACAACCCAGAAAGAATTTTGATGAAGATGCAATACAGGAATTAGCAGATTCTATTAAACAATACGGTGTTATACAGCCGTTAATTCTTCAAAAGAAAGACAAATATTATGTAATTGTAGCAGGTGAACGGAGATGGCGTGCAGCAAAAATAGCTGGGTTAAAGAAAATTCCGGCTATAATTAAGGATTATTCTCCCCAGGAAATCATGGAGATTGCTTTAATTGAAAATCTGCAAAGAGAAGATTTAAATCCCATTGAAGAAGCTATTGCTTTCCAGAATCTGATTAAAGAATTTAATCTTAAACAGGATGAAGTTGCAGAAAGAGTTTCAAAAAGCCGGGTAGCTGTTACGAATTCCATGAGATTGTTAAAATTAGATTCCAAAGTACAGCAAATGTTAATTGATGCTATGATTTCAAGCGGACATGCCAGAACATTGCTCGCAATAGAAGAACCGGACATGCAATATCAAGTTGCCATGAAAGTGTTTGACGAAAAATTAAGTGTAAGAGAAACAGAAAAATTAGTTAAAAGCATTTTAAATGCAAAAAATGAAACAAAAAAAGAAATTGCAGCTACAAAGGAAGATTTGTTTATATATAGAGATCTGGAAGAAAAAATGAAAAAGATAATAGGTACAAAAGTCTGCATTAAGAAAAAGGCCAATAATAACGGTAAGATTGAAATAGAGTATTATTCAACTGAAGAGTTAGAAAGAATTATTGAGTTATTTGAATCAATTAATTAAAGGAGATAAAGTACAAATGCAAGTATTTGAATCACTAGGAATAGATTTGGGGTATGTTTTGATCGGCGTTACAGGATTTTCACTTATATTGTTTATATTTATTATAGTATTAATGGCAAAATTGAGTAAAGTAAATAAAAGATATAGAAAATTCATGGGTGGTGCAGATGGCAAAAGCCTGGAAAATCAATTCATAACTAGATTTGCGGAAGTTGATGAACTCAAATTGGATAGCTTAAAAGTAAAATCCAAACTAGAAAAAATTAGTGAAAATTTATTGCTTACTTATCAAAAAATTGGTATCGTTAAATATGACGCATTTAAAGAAATGGGTGGAAAACTCAGTTTTGCACTGGCCCTGTTAAATGATAATAATGATGGATTCATACTTAACTCAATGCATTCCAGCAGAGAAGGCTGCTATACTTATATTAAAGAAATAATTAAAGGGGAAGCATTTGTTGTATTGGCAGAAGAAGAAAGATTGGCATTGGAAGAAGCAAAAAAAGCGGGAGATTATATGAAGTAATTAAAAGATTTACCCGGATATGTTAAATAATAAAATGCTGTATTATTGATAAAAGTCTTTGTTTCTGTTAAATAGCAGACAACAGAGACTTTTTAAATATTCGCTTAACTTTATTAAATAGTTAAGTATGTATGTAGCAACTATGACTATTGTCTTGACTTATGTCTATTGTAAATATTAAATAGAGAAATCAATAAAACTGATGGTCAATTTATAATGATGGTCTATATATAAAGTAGATAACTTTATAATATAAATAAGCAGGTATTCCTGATATCTATAACTTCAAGGAATACCTGCTTATCTGATTTCGGTTTATATTAATGCATTGTTAAAAAACTTTTTATAACTACTATTTTGTCGGAACATTATCTTTGCCATAGTATGCAATTAAATATAATTCTTCAAGTTCAGATACCAATGGTAAGCGTGGATTGGCAGTGGTACACTGGTCACCGAATGCTAAATCAGCCAGGCTGCCTACATTTGATAAAAAGTCTTTTTCATCAATGCCGTATTCTTTTAATGTTGCCGGAATCTCCAGGAATGCATTTAACTTTTCAATTTCTGCTGCCAAAATTTCTACGGCATCATCATTATTTTTAGGTTTAAATCCAAGCTTGTTCATCAATGCGAAAATCTTGTCACCAACGATGTAGCTTTCATATTTAGGCCATGAAGTAAACTTGGTAGGGCAGGAGGTACCATTGTAACGAACTACATGAGGTAACAAGATTGCATTGGCACATCCATGAGGAATATGGTATTGTCCGCCAAGTTTATGAGCTAAGGAATGATTGATGCCGAGGAAAGCATTGGTAAAGGCCATACCGGCAATGGTGGATGCATTGTGCATTTTTTCACGTGCAACCGGATCCTTTTCTCCGAACTCATAGGATTTCTTCAGATAATTAAATACCATCTCAATTGCATGGATAGCAAGTGCATCCGTATAGTCAGATGCTAAAATGGAAATATATGCTTCAATTGCATGGGTTAAAACATCCATACCTGTCCAGGCTGTAGATTTCTTTGGTACAGTCATTACAAAATCAGGATCGATGATTGCTACATCAGGTGTCAATTCGTAATCTGCCAAAGGATATTTCTTATTTTCTGTTTTATCTGATATTACTGCGAAAGAGGTAACTTCAGATCCTGTACCCGAAGTAGTTGGGATTGCAACTAATTTCGCTTTTTTACCGAGCTGAGGGAATTTATAAGTTCTTTTTCTGATATCCAGGAATTTTAAGGACATGTTCTTGAAATCAGCTTCCGGATTTTCGTAGAATAACCACATACCTTTTGCAGCATCAATAGCAGAACCACCGCCTAATGCAATGATTACATCCGGTTTGAATTTATTCATGGAATCTACGCCCTTCATGATAGTTTCCAAAGAGGGATCCGGTTCTACCTGGTCAAATATTTCGCAGTGAACATATTCTTCCCTTTTCCTTAACTGGTATAAAACTTTATTTACATATCCTAATTGAGTCATTGACGGATCTGTTACGATAAAAGCCTTGTTTATTTCCGGCATTTTAGATAAATAGGCAGTTGAACCGGACTCAAAGTATATTTTACTTGGAACTTTAAACCATTGCATATTATTTCTCCTCTTAGCCACACGTTTAACGTTAACAAGGTCAACTGCAGATACATTATGGGTAGTGGAGTTCCCGCCGTAAGATCCGCATCCGAGAGTTAAAGAAGGCATGTTGGTGTTATATAAATCACCGATAGCTCCATGGGTCGACGGGGAATTAATAATAATACGTCCGGTCTTCATGCGGTTGGAAAATTCCTCAATTACGCTGTTATCCGTAGAATGTAATACGGAGGAGTGTCCCATACCACCATTTGCCAACATCTTTTCACATAATACCAAACCATCTTCCACATCTTTTGCTTTTACAACAGCTAAAACGGGGGATAACTTTTCAATAGACAGCGGATAATCGGATCCGACACCATCAAGTTCGGTGCATAGAATCTTTGTATCTTTTGGAATTGTAAATCCGGCCAGGGCTGCAATCTGTTCAGGTGATTGTCCAACTATTTGAGGATTAACAGCTCTTTTTTCCAGGTTAATTACAACAGGTTCCAGTTTTTTAATTTCTTCTTTGGTAGCAAAATAGCAGCCTGCTTTTTTCATTAGTTCAATGACTTCCTTATATACAGGAGCTTCGATGATAGCAGCCTGTTCAGAAGCACAAATCATACCGTTGTCAAAAGATTTTGATAATACCAGATCGTTGACCGCTCTTTTTAAAACCGCTGATTTTTCTATAAAACATGGAACGTTTCCGGGACCTACACCAAGTGCCGGTTTTCCGGAAGAGTAAGCGGCTTTTACCATGCCAGGACCGCCTGTTGCCAGGATACAAGCCACACCGGGATGATTCATAAGCACGGAGGTAGCTTCCACGGAAGGATAATCAATCCATTGGATACAGTGCTTAGGGGCACCGGCCTTAACGGCAGCTTCTAATAATGTCTGGGCAGCTTCTTTTGAGCACTGCTGTGCACTTGGGTGAAAACCGAAAATAATCGGGTTACGGGTTTTTATACAGGAGATGATTTTAAACATAGTGGTTGAAGTAGGATTTGTAACAGGAGTAACACCGGCTACGATACCGATTGGTTCAGCAACCATCATAAAATCTTCTTCATCATTATCTTCAATAATACCAACTGTTTTTTGGTATTTGATAGAGTGCCAGATATATTCAGTTGCAAATATATTCTTAGTGATCTTGTCTTCGTAAATACCTCTTCCGGTTTCTTCAACAGCCATTTTTGCCAATACCTGTTGTTTCGCAAGACCGGCTAAGGCCATTTCATGAACAATGTTATCAATTGCAGCCTGATCATAATTCATGAATTCTTTTAAAGCGACCTGGGCATTTTTAACAAGTAAATCTACATGCTCTTGGGGTGTAGGTTGTTTTTTTTCACTCATATTATAAATCCTCCTATAATGTATTTTAGTGTGTTAATTTCTTAACAATTAACTTCATATTAAATTTACAATTAGAATATAACAAAGATTTCGAAATTTGTCAAACTTTATTTTATAAAAAACCTACAAATTGACGTAAAAAATATTACATTAAACTCTATCAAATTATACATAATATACAAATTGCTAAATTTTGTTATATAAATTTTACAAAAGCAAATGAGTAATTAGAACTAAATGTTAAAATTATAACAATATTAATAAATTTTTAATCAATCATAATATTGACATTAATTATATTATTGGATATTGTATTATATAAGTGGATAAGTTAAGCCTCGGGAAATTAGAATTACAATTACGCTAAATGCTCATTATCCGCAAATGTTAAATTACGAGGTGTTTTATATGAGAAGAATGTTACTTGATTCTATCAAGGGACATGAATTGCTTGCAAGAGATATTCTAAGTAACAGTGGGATTGTAATCATGTCAGCAGGGTCGGTTATTAAAAAGGAATATGTCAGAAGGCTTACAGAATTAGACATATATTATGTTTATGTCGAAGATGAACTATCCATGGGAATATTAGATACAGATAATATGGAAGAAAAGATCAAAGAGCAGTGTCAGGATATTGTCAGGGATATTATTGACCGGTATTCTTACCAGGGCTATGGCGATCTGGAAAATATACAGGAAGTTGCCGAACAAATTATAGGTGACATGATCGGACAGCCGGAGGTTTTATTTAACATATCAGGGGTCCGGAGAAAAAGTGAAAGTACATATTCCCATTCCATTAACGTATGTGCCTTATCTGTGTTATTGGCTTTAAGAATGAAGCTTCCAAAAGTTAAAGTTCATGAAATAGCTGTTGGAAGTCTTTTGCATGATATAGGATACAATTCCATGCAGTTTGATTATATAAACAATAATTACTGCCAGTTTAATAAGCAGGAACAGAAGGAATTAATGAAGCATGTTGTCTATGGTTATTCTTCCGTTATAAAGGAAGATTGGCTGACTATGGCTTCGAAAGATATTATATTATGCCATCACGAAAGATTGGACGGTTCCGGATATCCGTTCCATAAAAAGGCGGATAAAATTAAAATAGGCAGTAAGATCGTTGCAGTCTGTGACACCTTTGACAGTTATGTCTATGGTTTTTTATGCCCCAAAATGAAAGTTCATCATGCAATCGATTATATTGTCAGTCAGGCAGGAGTAAAGTTTGATTTTGACATTGTTAACTTTTTTATAGAATCCGTTGCGGCCTATCCGAACGGTACCGTGGTTGTAACGAATAAAGGTGAAAAAGGTATCGTAATCAGACAAAATGCAAAATGCCCGACAAGGCCGGTGCTGCATATGATTTCTGACGCCAATGGGAAAAAGTATACAACCTGGGTTGAGAAAGATTTAAATAAGGAATTAACTGTATTAATTGAAGATACGGTTGACTTATAATAATGAAACCGCTAAATTCTTTCGTCCTTTGAATAATTTGGGATGGGAGAATTTTTTATTAAGGAAGTATATGCTATTTAAGGAAATTAAAAACCAATTTCCGATCAGTTTTATTATGTAAACATTTAGAAATTATTAAATTTACATTTTACGACTTATGACAATGGAATAATTCTTGCCAGTAGCGCAAAAATATGTTATAAGTAATAGATAAATATTAATTTGTATAATATTTAAAATATTGGGTATGTTAAATAAGCTAGACTCCATATAATGAGGTAATCTAGTATCATAATAGTTAGGTGGTGGATGATTGTGCATAGTTATTTAAGAGCCATAGGATTTAGTGAAGTTATTGATAGGATAGAATTAGAGCGATTGTTAGGCATAATCATAGATCAGCCGACAGAGAAAAAGATATATAATATGCCGAATGATAAAATTTTCACTGAAATCACTAAAATGTATTCAAAACAAATGGGGATTACCCTCCGCGGAGAAATTGATTCCGAAGGGAAATTTTATATGGAGCATTATTTTCCTTATTTTAAAAGCCAGTATATGAGTACGAAAGAAGAGACTTCTATTATAAAGAGAGTAGATACGGAAGCTTACACTGGCATGTGCGACGATATAAGACTTGGTGTTTCCCTGATTTTCTACCTGCAGAATGTGGTGGATTATTTAAAAGATGGAAAGAATAAAAATCAAAGTGACCGGCTGCTGCCTATTTACTTATCCGCTTTGTCTATTTCCGGAAAGATCATCCTTCCCATGGAATTTGATGAAAAACTGGCTAAGAACAACAGTGCCGATGTACAATACAGGAGGCAGCTGATAGCAGAAGCCAAAAAAGGGAATCAGGAAGCGATAGATAGTTTAACAATTGACGATATTGATATGTATGCCATGATTTCAAGAAGGGCTAAGGTGGAGGATATCTATACTATAGTAGAAACTTCTTTTACCCCTTATGGTTCGGAGTCCGATAACTATACGGTGCTGGGAACCATAATCGATATGGATACTCTTACGAACGAATATACAAAAGAAGAAGTATACAGCCTTATGATTTCCTGCAATGACGTTATTTTTCAGGTTGTCATTAATAAAAAGGATTTACTTGGAGAACCGGTTATAGGCAGAAGGTTTAAGGGAAATATATGGTTACAGGGAAATATTGATTTTAATTCGGAGAAATGTTTGAATTAAGGTTGACTTATTTGAAATAAAATAGTAGAATAGTTTTGCTGCCATAAGGTAGTCAATGCATCTATAGCTCAGTAGGATAGAGCGACCGCCTCCTAAGCGGTAGGCCGCTGGTTCGAATCCAGTTAGGTGCATATACAAAAAGGGACTTTCCTATATTAAGGGAAGTCCCTTTTATATAGGTATGTTTCAGGCTGCCAAATCATTGAAGAAAGTTACTGATTCGGCAGCCTGTTCTTTTGGTTGATATGTGTATATTAAAAATCCACGTAGTCTTTATTATGATAACGCTTACTGCGTCCTCTTTTTTCTAAATAGGAATTTCTTCTTCTTCGAAAAGGCAATTCCACAAAGATGATGTATAATATGAATCCCAATATAATTCCGCCGATTATAATTCCGATTATGATGGGTTTTAAATTGCCGGAATCTTCGGAACGGCCGGAAGCATCATTGCCATTTGGAGCAGGTGAAGCCGCAGGCGTTGGTATATATGAGCCTTTTAAAAAGGAACTGGAAGCAGTATTATCATATATAATGTCAGCAGAGCCGACAAAAGTATCGCCATACGTATATTTTATGGTACCGATAACATTCTCACCGTCCGTTATTTTATCCAGCGGCGTTAATTTAATTTCCTTCTTGGCATCTTTATAATTCGCCGAATTAGGCAGGACTATATTGCCTTTGGGGCTGATTTGAAGCTGTGAAGTGGATCTGCTGAACAGAGGGCTGTATTTGGTAAATAGCGGATTGGTATCTTCCGAATCAGGGTCTTCTTTATCAGCAATATTATAAATGGAGAAGTTGTCAAAGCCATAGTTAAGCAGGGCCGCACTGTCGGAATACTCATTCTGAATGCTGTCACAGTGCATAATAACACTGATAAGAGTTAAACCGTTCCGTTCTGCAAAAGTTACCAGGGTATATTTGGCCTTGGAGGTATAGCCGGTTTTACCGCCTATAGCGTCGTCAAAATGAATTCCCCTGTTCACAAATTTATGGTGATTTGCTAAATATCTCGTTTCTTCCTGTATGTTGGTAGGAGGAATGGCATAGGTCCTTGTACCGGTTATTTTCCGGAACGTATCGTTATTAATGGCCGCTCTGGAGATTAAAGCCATATCGTAGACGGAAGTATAATGATTTTCGTCCGGTAAGCCATGGGGATTCACAAAATTGGAATCCGTACAGCCCAATTCCTTCGCTTTCTTATTCATAAGTTCGGAAAAAGATTCCACACTGCCGGATACATGTTCCGCAATTGCGTAGGAAACCTCATTGGCAGATTCCAGCATAATTCCATAGAGGCATTGTTCCATGGTGAGTTTTTCACCCACATCTATACCAATACGGCTGCTGTCCAAATCAACGTCATAGACAGCTTCCTTGGAGAAAGTTACGGTTTCCCCTAAAGAAGAGTTCTCAATTGCAAGTAATGCCGTCAGAATTTTGGTAATACTTGCAGGGTAATAAGTTTTATGGATATTTTTAGAATATAAGATGGCTCCTGTGGAAGCTTCCATTACAATTGCTGCGTCCGAGTTTACACTGGGTTCATTGTCAGGCCATTTAGGTTTGGAAGATTTGGAATCGTCCGATTTACTGTTTTCCTTGGTTGTTACGGTATTTAATATGGATTGGGAATAGGTCGTTGTTGTATTTATAAATAATAAGCATATAACGCTTAGCAGCGCAATCGATTTTTTCATAATAACTCCTTTATATAAAACCTAATGGTATAATTTTTAATTTAATATTAAGTATGAAAGATTATAAATTTTAATGTAGGGGTTGTCTCTATTTAATAAATAAAATTGTTGTACAAATCGTAGTATATGTAAATAATATATATATTATAGATTATTTCCTCTATTGTATCAAGAAAAAATAATAGCTTAATAAAAAATTAAGAGTTTATATTTCGTTAAATAGTGATTAAAAATAAGTTTTTATTTATAATTTAACCTATTAAGGAAGTCTTCCGCCTGGTCGGAGGAAGTTGACTTAATTTTTCAGTGGGGTCTGGGGATTCCGCTGAATAAGCAGCAGTGCTGTGTAATTGGTATGTAACTAGGGGAATTGCGAATATCTCCTTTGGCGCGGAGACTTTTATTCTGGCGGTAATTTTTAACCGACACGTTTATACACCGGCAGAGGCATATTTTTATGCCGGCAGAACATAAGTTATTTATAAAAATTGGCCTGTACAGTTGTATACAGGCCAATTTATTTATATAGTTGTTAATATTGTTGTGTTATAATACTGTGAATAAATTACTGTGAATAAATTACTGTGAATCAATTATTGTGAATCAATTACTGTGAATTAATTATTGTGAATCAATTATTGTGAATCAATTACCGTGAAATAATTACTGTGTGATAATTACTGTGTGATAATTGCTGTGTGATAATGCTGTGTGATAATGCTGTGTGGCATTGTTGTGTTATAATTGTTGTATAGTAGTTATTGTGCAATTATTGTTGTGTGTTAATATGTTGCGTCAAAATTATGGTATATTAGTTTTTTAATAATCACAGTACAGTATTTTGTTGGTAAAATAATTGTAAAAATTGTTGTGTGTTAATACGGTCCTCAATAATCCGGCATAGACAAAACCGTTTTATCCCTTTAATGGCCGGAGGGAGTTCCCTGTCCATAATATGCATTTTTGCCATGTTTACGTAAATAATGCTTATCCAGGAGTTCCTGCTGCATGGGCGGGATTGATCCTCCGGACAGTACCAGGTTATGCCAGGCCATAAAAGCAACTTCCTCCAAGACAACCGCATTATGGACCGCAATGTGTGCGTCGGTGCCCCAGGTAAAGGGGCCATGGCTGTATACGACTACGCCGGGAACGTCTTCGGGCTGAATATTATCTTTCTTAAAACGTTCTATGATAACGGTACCGGTTTCTTTCTCGTAAGCAGCCTGGATTTCTTCCGGTGTCATTTGGCGTGTACAGGGAATCTCCCCGTAAAAATAGTCGGCATGGGTAGTACCCAGGGCCGGAATGCCCCGGCCGGCCTGGGCAAAGGTGGTTGCCCAGCGGGAGTGGGTATGTACAATGCCTCCGATACCTGGGAAGGCTTTATACAATTCAATATGGGTTGCCGTATCGGAGGAGGGATTTAATTTTCCTTCAATGCGGTTGCCGTCCAAGTCGATAACAACCATATCTTCTGCCTTCATGTCATCATACTCCACACCGGAGGGCTTAATAACAATATAACCGGACTCCCTGTCAATACCGGACACATTCCCCCAGGTAAAGGTAATCAGACCGTATTTCGGCAATAACATATTTGCATCATATACTTGTTTCTTTAAGCTTTCTAACATTGCAGTCTTCCTTTCCGAGATTATTTTAACTTCCAGGCAATATCCTGAAGGAATAGCAGCTGCTTTAATCCCTCGATAGTGGTATCTTTACCGATATGAACATATTCAATTCCCATGATTTCCGCAAAATCCTGCATCTGTTCGGCAGTCAGGGAATAGGAAAATACGGTATGGTGTGCTCCGCCTGCTAAAATCCAGCATTCTGCGCCGGTTTTAAGATCCGGCATGGCTTTCCACATAACCCGGGCAACAGGGAGATTAGGCATATCATAGATAGGTTTTACAGCTTCTACATCCTGTACGATTAAGCGGAAGCGGCCCCCCATATCTACCAGGGATACCACGATTGCCTTGCCCGGATGTCCTTCAAATACAAGACGGGCAGGATCCGCTTTGCCGCCGATGCCAAGGGGATGTACTTCGATCCTGGGCTTATCGGCAGCCAGGGTGGGGCATACCTCTAACATATGGGCACCCAGGGACAGTTCATTGCCTTTTGTTAAATCATAAGTATAGTCTTCCATAAAGGCAGTGCCGCCTTCCAAACCTTCTGCCATTTGTTTCATGATATGGGTCATGGCAGATACTTTCCAGTCACCTTCGCCTCCGTAACCGTAACCGGCTTCCATTAACCTCTGGCTTGCAAGTCCCGGTAACTGTTCCATGCCGTGGAGGTCTTCAAAAGTATTGGTATAAGCGCCGCAGCCAGCTTCTTTCAGCATTTTCTTCATTGCGATTTCTGCTTTGGCCTGGTAACGGATTGAGGCTATGTTATCGGTAGCAATTATATATTTTTCCTGGTATTCCTTTAATAATGTATCCACCTGCTCCTCGGTAACGGTGTTAATTTCTTCCACCAGATCACCAACGGCCGTAGTATTTACCTGCCAGCCAAGCTTTATCTGGGCTTCTACTTTATCCCCTTCCGTTACGGCTACCTGGCGCATATTATCACCAAAACGCATTACCTTTAAGTTCCTGCTTACCAGGGCTCCTATGGCGGAACGCATCCAGCTGCCTATTTTTTCCTGTACATCTTCATCTTCCCAGTAACCGGCTACCGCCTTACGGGGCATACGCATTCTGGTGCCGATAAATCCGTGTTCCCTGTCCCCATGGGCGGACTGGTTTAAATTCATGAAATCCATATCGATGCCTTCATTGGGGATGGTACGGTTAAACTGGGTATGGAAATGGCAGTAGGGCTTTTCCAGGATGGATAAACCGTTAATCCACATTTTAGAGGGTGAAAATGTGTGCATCCAGGTGATAATGCCGGCACAGTTTTCATCATAGTTGGCTTCTTTGATTATCTTTGTTATTTCATCCGGTGTGGTAACAATGGGCTTATAAATAACAGAACAGGGAATAACAGCAGATTCGTTTAATCCTTTCGCCATGATCTGGGAATGCCCGGCTACCGCTTTTAAGGTTTCCGGTCCATAAAGGTGCTGGGAGCCGGTAATGAACCAGAACTCATATCGTTTCATTGATGACATTTGACAATCCTCCTTCTTGTCAAAGCGGATATTCGTATACCGCTTTGCTGTATATTCATTGATAGGTTAACTTATTTACTCTGCTGTTTTTTGATTTCCTTCAGGCGCTTCATTACATCGTTTTCGCCGCGGCCGAAATAATCATGGAGTTTGGAATATTCGGCATAAAGTAAATCGTATACTTTGGCATTTTCCGGGATAGGGGTGTAAATTGTATCACGCAGTTTACCCATGACACTGCCGGCTTTAAATACATCATCATATCCGCCTTTTTCCGGACCGGCCGCAACGGCACCGAAAATAGCGCTGCCCAATGCGGGTCCCTGGGTGGTGCCGCCGATTTTAATAGGAATCTTAATAATATCCGCATAAATCTGCATAGCCATAGGGTTTTTCAGGGAAATTCCGCCGGAAGCATAAAATTCATCTACCGGTACTCCGCCTGCCCGGAAGGTTTCGATAATCTTTCTGGTACCAAAGGCAGTTGCTTCAATTAAGGCGCGGTAGATCTCTTCCGGTTTGGTCTGAAGGGTCATTCCCAATATCATGCCGGTCAGATCCACATCCACTAAAACCGAACGGTTACCGTTCCACCAGTCCAGGGCAACCAATCCGCTCTGTCCGACTTTCAGCTGTTCTGCTTTTTGGGTCAGATATTGGTGTATGTTAAGGCCTTTTGCTTTGGCTGCTTCGTAATATTCGGCACTGACGCAGTTTTCTACGAACCAGGCAAAATGGTCACCTACACAGGACTGGCCGGCTTCATATCCGAAGAATCCCGGGCAGACACCGTCTTCCACTACACCGCACATACCAGGCACCGTATGTTCTTCGTTGCTTAAAAGGATATGGCAGGTTGAGGTCCCCATAATGGCAAGCAGTTTTCCCGGACCGTCTATTTTAACGGCGGGAACGGTAACATGGGCATCCACATTGGCTACGGCTACTGCCGTACCGGCCTTTAATCCGGTAAATCCGGCGGCTTTATCCGTAATTTCCCCGGCCTTGGTGCCTAAGGGGGTAATGGGGCAGTTTAATTTATCTTCCACCACATTCTCAAGCCTTGGATCCAGGGCCTTAAAAAAGGCTTTGTCCGGATAACCCTTTTGCTTATGCCACATGGCTTTATAACCGGCCGTACAGGAATTTCGGGTCTGGACTCCGGTCAGCTGCCAGATTACCCAATCGGCTGCTTCCATAAAATAATCGGCTTCTTCGTATATATGCGGTGCTTCGTCTAAAATCTGCCAGATCTTCGGAAACATCCATTCGGAAGATATTTTACCGCCGTATCTTGCCAGCCAGTCCTGATTCATCCCGGCTGCAATCTGATTTAATTTGTTGGCTTTATCCTGGGCAGCATGGTGCTTCCACAACTTTATGTAAGCGTGGGGATCACTTTTGTATTTGTCCAGAAGGCAGAGGGGAGTGCCGTCAGCCTTGACCGGAAGCATGGTACATGCCGTAAAATCAACGCCGACGCCGATAATATCCTCCGCTGATACGCCGGATTCTTTTAACACGGCAGGTATGGCAGTCTTAAATACTTCCACATAATCCAGCGGATGCTGCAGCGCCCAGTCCGGTTTAAGCTTAGTACCGTCAGGTAGGGTTTCATCCATTACCCCATGGGGATATTCTAAAGTTGCGTCGCTTAATTCTTCCCCAGTTTCCACATTAACCAGTAAAGCGCGGCCGGATAATGTTCCAAAATCAACACCAATTGAATACTTTGGCATTATGAATACCTCCTAATATCATTATATTTTTGTAGTGTAAAGGAGGCAGGAGCCTCCTTGTCAACAGGGCATAAAACAGTACGGCATAAAAGATGTACGTACAAGTTAATATAATTTAATTCTATATGAAAACATTAAAAAAAGCAAGTATTAATCATGGTTAAATAAGGGCAACTATTCAGTTACTATTTCGGCTACTATTCTGTTGCTATTCCGCTGCCCCGAGAAATCCGAATGCCCTCGTTGGCAATTCGCATAAATAATCTAAATTTTCCGTTAAAAAAAGAGTGCATTCAAAATCCGTTACATCCGGCAGGCACCATATACGGTAAGCGTGGTATAAGCGGTATGGGCTTGCAGAGCTGCAAAGTATTGGATTTGGGGCACTCCGTTTCAACTGTTTTATAATTTTTTTACGGAATCCCTGATTTTAATATAGGGATCCAATATAATATGCTCCGGTTTCCGGGAATTATTGATATGCTGCAACAATAACTGGGCAGCTTTTTTTCCTATTTTTTTTGCAGGATATACAATGGAAGTCAGGTTAAAGACCATGTGTTTCGCCAGAAAAGAATTGTCAACGCTGACGATGGATAAGTCTTCCGGATAGGACTTTCCGTTTCTTTTTAACAGGCGGATTAAAGCCGCCGCAACCAGGTCGTTATAACAAACCACACCGGTAACATCTTTTAAACGGTCCAGAATGATTTTGTCCATGCCGCCTTCGAAAAAGTACTGGAAGTCCTCTGTGGTATACCATATAATCGAGTTGTCATTTACGGTAAGACCGGCTTTTTTCATGGATTTTAAAAGGCCTTCATACCGCCCGATTCCCTGCAGGTCATCGGATTTAAAAATACCGCCTATTAAAGTGTGGCCGTTCTGGATTAAAATATCTGTCAGCATTTCCCCGGCTTTTACATCATCCAATATGATATAGGAACCCTTATAGTCACGGTAATAGCCGTTAATAAAAACCGTGGGGATATTCTTTTCCTTTATTTGCTCATATAAACGCTGGTTGGAATTTGGCAGTGCCGATTTGGTGCCTTCCACAATAAGCCCGTCCACACCGCTTTGCATGATCTGGATCAGGCTTTTTTCCTCATCGGAGGGTTTATTATGGGTGATGCCCAGGGACAGGGTATAACCGTTAGCCGTTAAAACTTCCTCAATTCCATGGATAATACTTGGAAAGACATAGTCATCCAGGTAGGTGGTAATAACGCCGATCCGCATGGTTTTTTCGAAGGAGGCCTTTTTCCCCGGCAGGCTTACGTAGGTGCCGCTGCCATGTTCCCTTACAAGGATACCTTCGGCGACCAGTGTACCGATGGCCTGTCTGACCGTCTGGCGGCTGATCGTAAACCGGGCAGCCAATTCGTTCTCGGATGGAATTTTCTCACCTGTTTTAAAAGTGGAATTTTCTATATTTTCTTTTATCCACTGACTGAGTACAGCATGTTTGGATTGTTCATTATTAATCATATAAACCCCGTTTTCTCTGGTATAAAAATTTTTTAAAAAATACGTTTTTTCAGCGTTGATCCGTTTTGGTATTCAATATTTGTGTTTTTCAGCGGTCTTTTTCCGTATCGACCGAATAATTACATTAATTGTAACTATTCAGTCGTACCGCCTGAAAGTTACAAAGTTATGTTTCTGCGCAGAAATTACATAAAAACCTGTGATTTCGAAGCTGAAATCCTCAGGTTTTGCGTTGCAAAAACACCTTGCGGTATTGGCAACCAAATCGCTACCATTAATTTTACAATAAAACTCCCAAGTTGTAAATACAAGTATAATTTTAGTCAAAGCGGATATTCGCAATCCACTGTGCCGTTTGCTCATACCTTGTAAGGTTAAATTCCTATGGAAGTCTTTTATAAAACAATGTATGAATACAGGTGCATTTACAATTCATATGAGGAAAGGCGGCCAAATGAATTGTATATGCACCTGTATTCATTATATAGACTGGACCGGATTTTTGGCATTCGGATCATAACTTTGTACCGGCTGTCTTTGCTAACGTCTCTTTTTAATTACTTTAAGCCGGGTAAATTCTTCACGTTCCCGCTCTTCCAGGGAATTCTGGATATCATGGACCAATTCCGTATAATAGGGAATGGTTATGTTTTTCAAAGCATTGGCCCGCTTCTGGGTTTTTTTGATATTGGTGGCAAGACGGTAGGCAGAGTTTTCAATCATGGCAAGGCGGAGGGTAAGTTCCTTTACTTTCTTAAAACGGTTGGTGGCTTCGTCCAAGGATAACCGGGTATTATAAAAAGAATAGGTCGGTTTGCTGTCGGACTCATTAAATTCTACTAAAGGAATTTCCGTACCCATAATGCTGCGTTGTTTGATTACGATGGAATTCTCCTCCGGTACGGTACTGCTTAAATCTTCCACATTCCGGATCCCCATTTCAATGTTGGCCCGCTGCAGGGCCAGATAGGCAGCAGTGAAGGTAACGTCTATTTCAGACTGGATGTTTTTAGCTTTGTCGATTAATTCCAACAATTCCCGGATCAGGATGTTACGCTTTTTATCCATCAGGTCATAACCCTGGTTTGCCAGGGCCAGGGAGTTTTTTGCCGCTATTAAATTACCCTTGGTAGGAAATGTATTAGGATCCATAAAACCTCCGTTGCGTAGACGCATAAATGTGTTAAATCGTAAGAAATCCTGTAATCAGTCACTTGTTTGATTCATCGTGTCTGTTTGGTTCATCGTGTCTGCTTGATTCATCGTGTCCGCTTGGTTCATCGTGCCTGCTTGATTCTTCAGGCTTGTTTGATTCCGGGGCAGCCTGGTAGTACCGGTCCAATATTTTGGTATCCACACGGTCTAATTCCTCTCTGGGAAGTATGGATAAAAGACTCCAGCCTTTGTCCAGGGATTTTAACACCGGCCGGTCCTCATTATATCCCTGGGCTATGAATTCCTGTTCCAGGGCGGCGCCAAATTTTAAATACCTTTTATCCACGGGAGATAATTCATCTTCTCCGATTACGCTGGCTAAATTTCTGGCTTCCCCGACACGGGCATAGGATGAAAAAAGCTGGTTGGCAAGATCCTGATGGTCTTCCCTGGTATATCCTTCGCCGATCCCGTCCTTCATAAGCCGGGATAAGGAAGGCAGGATGCTGATGGGAGGATAAATCGCTTTCTGGTGAAGGGTACGGTCCAAAACGATCTGTCCTTCGGTTATATATCCGGTCAGGTCAGGAATGGGATGGGTAATATCGTCATTCGGCATGGTAAGGATGGGGATCTGGGTCACGGAACCCTTGGAACCCCTGATTATGCCTGCCCTTTCATAAAGGGTGGCCAGTTCGCTGTATAGGTAGCCGGGGTAACCCTTCCTGCTGGGAATTTCTCCTTTGGAGGAGGAAACTTCACGCATTGCCTCCGTAAAAGAAGTCATATCCGTTAAAATAACCAGGATATGCATGCCTTTTTCAAAAGCCAGGTATTCCGCAGCAGTTAAGGCTACTTTGGGTGTAATTAACCGTTCCACCACCGGATCGTTGGCAAGATTTAAAAACATGACTACATGAGAACTTGCCCCGCTGTCTTCAAAGCTGCGGCGGAAGAAGTCGGCAACATCATGTTTTACCCCCATGGCGGCAAATACGACGGCAAATTCCTCATTGCTGTTTTCCGCTAAAGAAGCCTGTCTGACTATCTGGGCTGCCAGCTGGTCATGGGGCAGGCCGTTGCCGGAAAAGATGGGAAGCTTTTGTCCCCGGATTAAGGTAGTCAGGCAGTCAATGGCGGAAATACCGGTTTTAATGTAGTTACGGGGATATTCCCTGGTGCAGGGATTAAGAGGCAGCCCGTTAACATCCCGTTTCAGTCCGGCGGCAAGGGGACCCAGGCCGTCGATGGGCTTGCCGGCACCGTTAAAAATCCGGCCCAGTATATCTTCGGAAAGTGCTATTTCCATAGGGTGTCCCGTTAACTTGGTATGGGTATTGTGCAGGGACATGTCCTCCGTACCCTGAAATACCTGTATGACAGCCCTGTCTTCATAGACTTCAATGATTCTGCCGAGCTTTTTCTTACCTTCCACGGACAGCTCCACGATTTCATCATAGGATGCATCCCGGATACCCTCCAGGGCAATTAAGGGCCCGTTAATTTCACTAAGTCCTAAATATTCGATTGACATAGGATACCTCCTTATGCATTTTTAGCCAGGACCTGATTATAAAAACTGTCAATCATGGCTTGATAGTTAGCAAATTTATCCAGTTCATCATTTCCCACATCGTATTTAATGGAAATTATTTTTTCAAATATATCTTCCTGCTTTAATACGGACATAGGCATATTCATGGCAATTAACTGCTTGGCTTTGCCGTTTAAGTACAATATGGTCCGCATCATCTTAAGCTGTTTGCTCAGAGGCACATAAGTATCGGAAGGGTGGTAAGCATTCTGCTGGACAAAGCCCAGGCGTATGACTCTTGCGATTTCCAGGATAAGTTTCTGGTCGTCGGGAAGGACATCGCTTCCGATTAATTTAACAATTTCATTCAGTTTACTTTCTTCGGTTAAGATACTTAAGAGCTGGTTGCGGCAGTCCACAAAATCACTTCCCACGTTGGCCGTGTACCAGGGGGCAAGGTCCGATAAATATTCACTGTAACTGGTAAGCCACTGGATCGCGGGAAAATGCCTTGCATAAGCCAAAGATTTGTCCAATGCCCAGAAACAACGGACAAACCGCTTGGTATTCTGGGTTACCGGTTCCGAGAAATCACCGCCCTGGGGGGATACGGCCCCGATAATGGAGACACTGCCTTCCGTACCGTTTAAATTCTCCATAAAACCGGCCCGTTCATAAAAACCGGACAGCCGGGAGGCCAGATAAGCCGGGAAACCTTCCTCGGCGGGCATCTCTTCCAGGCGGCCGGACATTTCGCGTAAGGCCTCTGCCCAGCGGGAGGTGGAATCCGCCATAATAGCCACGTGATACCCCATGTCCCGGTAATATTCCGCCAAAGTAATTCCGGTATAAATACTGGCTTCCCTGGCTGCTACCGGCATATTGGAGGTGTTGGCTATTAAGGTGGTACGGTCTAAAAGGGGATTGCCGGATCTGGGATCCACCAGTTTACTGAAATCCTCCAGTACTTCCGTCATCTCATTACCCCGTTCGCCGCAGCCGATATAGATGATGATATCCGCATCGGACCATTTGGCCAGCTGGTGCTGGGTCATGGTTTTTCCGGTACCAAAGCCTCCCGGTATGGCAGCAGTCCCGCCTTTGGCAATGGGGAATAAGGTATCGAGGATACGCTGGCCGGTAATTAAAGGCCGGTCGGAGGCATAACGTTTATTGGTTGGCCTAGGGATACGGATGGGCCATTTCTGGGTAAGGGTCAGGACCTTTTCCTGACCGGCGGCATCTTTTATTGTAACGATCGGGTCATTGATGGTATATTGGCCATCCGGAACAACCTTTGTAACGGTTCCCGAAAGGGATGGCGGAACCATGGATTTGTGGATAATTGCAGGAGTTTCCGGCACTTCCGCAATGATGGCCCCTCCGTAAATCTCCTCCCCTTCTTTCACGGTAATATGAACCTTCCACAGCCTGGCCGTGTCCAAAGCGTCCACACGCATTCCCCTGGATATGAAGGCTCCGGAGAGGGCGGAGATCTCTTTTAAGGGGCGTTCAATACCGTCAAAGATATTGCTGATAATACCGGGAGCCAGAGTCACGGATATGGCGGCACCGGTTCCGGTAACTTCTTCACCCGGTTTTAAACCGGTGGTTTCCTCATATACCTGGATGGTGGTTTCCGTATTTTTAAGGCCGATTACTTCACCCACAAGATTTTGTTTTCCCACCAGGACCATTTCGCCCATTTTAAAGCCCTGATTACCGCCTACGTATATAATTGGTCCGTTTATACCGGATATTTTTCCAGTCAGATTCATAATGGAGAAAACTCCCCTTTCTTAGATATTATGGCGTAGTTTACACGAAATTCTACAGATTCCCTGAGGCACCCGAATAGTTGCCGCAGGAAGTCCTTAACTCTTCCAGTTTCGTTAAAAAGGAATGATCAATCAATATATTTTTGTCATGGATCACAGCCCTGATACCGCCGGTAAAATCCCTGGTGCTGACGGTGAGGGCAGCTTTCGTTTCGGATTCCAGGGCAGCCTTTAAACTGCTGTCCGAGGGATTAATATATATGGTCATGCTATCGCCTTTTGCAAAATTTACCGCATTCCTTATCTGACGGCACAGTAAATCAAAATACTCGGGGCCGGCCATAAATGCCGTCAGTTTGCCTGTTATTTCCCCAAATAATTTATCTGCCAATTCCACAGACTTTTCATTTATTTTACGCTTTAACCGGATGGCTTCGGCAGAAAGTTCGCGGTTTTTCTCCCGAAGCAGTTTTTCGGATTCTGCCCGGTAAGCCGCCTCTGCTTTTTTTAAAGCTTCTTTTTTATGGTCTTCATAGGCTGCCTGAAGAGATTTCTGGTACTCCTCAACGATTTGGAGATTTTGGCCGGTGGCACTTTCAATGGCAGCATGATAGAACTGATCCAATTTTTCATCTAAGGTCATGGGAAATCACCTCTGTTTATATTTTAATACCGATGGCTTCATTGACATAGGAAGTAATGAAGTCCGGTTTACGTCCGGTTCCGTGACGGTCGGGTATTTCCACGATCAACGGAAGTTTCCGGTTTAATTTGACATCATTGATAATGTCGGGAAATTCGGCACTGAGCTTTTCCGTAATTAATATAACGCCAACGGTTTTATCGGCGATTACCTTATCCAGCTGCTCCTTTAAATGCTCCCTTGAATGTATGACAACGCCGTTGACACCTGCAAGGCGCATTCCGGTATAAGTATCCACGTTATCGCTGATCAGATACATGCGCATAGGGATCACCTCCAAAATATAGTTTTAGCCTAAAATCGTAAAGGAAACAATTAACCCATATAAGGCTATCCCTTCTGCCAGGGCAACGAAGATCAAGGCTTTACCCATAATACTGGAATCTTCGCTTAAAGCTCCCAGGGCAGCGGAAGCGGCAGAAGCGACGGCGATACCGCCGCCGATACAGGAGAGCCCGGTGGAAAGGGCGGCAGCCATGTATCTCCAGCCCTCGGCGGAGGCGGAAATATTTTCCGCCCCGGCAGCGGATACCTTACCGCCAAATAATAAAATATCTGCAATTATTAAGGTACCGAAGAAGAAAAAGGCATTACTGGCAAGCGCTGCTTTTAAATTCCCCTTTTTCTTTTCACCTAATAGAAATGCCCCAAAGGGAATGATTATACTTAAAATCAAAGCGGCTGCGAATATAATTCTTATTGTCATAATAGGTTCCTCCTAAAGTTTTCTATTTATTTTTATATGGTTTAAATACCTTGCCGGTGCCCTTATAGAAGCGGCTGAACATCTCATAATATTCAAGCCTTAGGACCTGGATTCCCACAATCAGGCCTTCCATGCCCGCTACAAAGACATTGCCCAGTATCAGTATAAGAATATTCGGATCGGCGGACTCGGCGTCTGCCAGTAATAAAACGACGCCCATCATTGCCCCGTGGCTTAAGGCAAAGGCGCCTACACGGAGGAAAGAGATGGAGTTTGTCACATAGCTTAGTAAAATTTCAAATAATTCAAATAAGGATTCCAGAAAAAACATACCTTTATTATCCGGAAATATTTTCGTTTTCTTTTCCACAAGGTGAGCCAGGGGTTCCCGGAAAAACAGGATCAGCAGCGGAATTGCAAAAAACAGGATCAATATTATGGCTGCCGGCAAGGTTTTTCCCGTAAACAGCAACAGGACACAGGTAATGGCGGCCCCATAGAAAATGAGTCCGGCAATACCGTTGGTATCAAAGAAGATCTTCTCCGCGTCCCTGGCTTTGATTCCGTTCACAATATTTAATATCATGGAAATTATGATTAACAAAACACCAAAACCGACGGCGGTCATGAGGATTGTCATTACATTATCCATAGGTTTTAACCAAAGATGGGGTATGATATCTTCAAAGCCGAATATACTGCCGTATAAAAAGCCCATTATGGTGGAAAAGATACCGGCGGCAGCTATAATGGCGGCCAGATTCATTTTCTTTAATTTATAAACCAGTGCACCTCCGATCACCAGGCAGAGCCCCTGGCCCACATCCCCAAACATAATGCCGAACAGCAGGGAATAGGTAATGGCAACAAAGGAAGTCGGGTCAATTTCGTTATAAGCCGGAAGGCCGTACATTTTTATAAACGTTTCAAAGGGCTTAAATAACTTAATATTCTTAAGCTTGGTAGGCGGTTTTGTCGTCAGGTCCTCGTATTTATCTTCCGAAAGGCAGTAGACATTGGGATCGTCTTCAATTTCTTTTAAGAACACTTTTGTATTGTCTTCGGTCATCCAGCCGCACAGGATAAAGTAAAATAATTCACTGTCAGAGGACTTGGTACAGGCAGCCAATTTCCGGACGTCAAAATTTTTGGAATAAATACTTAAGGTATCATGGGCTGAAAGTATGTCGTCTGACCGGCTGTTTAACAGTGCATTCTCTTTTACGGATAATTCTTTTATTTTCCCGGTTATGGTATCAAGCTTGCTGTTTATTAATCTATAAGCATCTTCCGGGGTGCCTTCGTATTCGGCCGGGAGATAAATCCTCTCAAAATGAAGGGAGGAATAGATGGCATCTATCTTAACGGAATAGGCGGCAGGAACAAAGTACAGCCCCCAGACATATTCCGTATCACTGTCACACTCAAAGAACAGGGTGGTTAAATTATCGTATACATACCTTGAAAACTTGTTAAAGTATTCATGGGATATTCTGCCGAAGCGGAATTTCGTAAATTTAAAATCCAGGATTTTATTGATCTCGTAATCTAGGTGCCGGAAAGGCTGTATTTTGCTGATTAAGTCCCTTAAGTGATCTCTTTCTGCCTTTAAAGCTTTTTTCTTTACCTCCAGTTCTTCCATATCCAGAATCATCGCGCTGATCAGATCGGAGGCTTCCTTGGGGGTCATGCTGTGTGTTGCTGCCGGTACTTTTTTATCAAACTTATCTAAAAGTTCGTCCGATTTTTGTAATATGTCTTTATAGGGGTTAATTTCAATAAAGGGTTTTAAGTCGTGGACCGATCTGAGCTCGGATAAGGCATTTTCCAAATGGATTTCATATTTGTTCAGGTATACGCTGACAACACGGTCAAAATCGCTTTTTGGTCCTGTAATACTTAAAAACTTCATCTTTTCAATCATACTTTCACCTCCGATTCCTTTTATGGCAGGATGTATTTTAATGTATCCTGGGGCGGCAGCTTATAACGGATACATTCCAGGGCAGTGGTCAGGCTGCGGATCTCGTTCTGTTTATTAAACAGATAGTAATTGACCGGGGACATGGAAGCCTTATATCTGGCCATATTATCTTTATATATTTTGGCGATAAGTTTCTGGCAGGTAATTTCGATGGTTCCGTCTGCCAGGGAAGAGCTTAAATTTTCATAATAAGTGGTTTTCACTGCAGCAATAAATTCCTGGTCGGTGGCTGTTTCCATGAGCCGCATTAAGGTTTCACCGGTTAGTTTGTAGGTAATCGGTATAACATAGGCATAAGAATCGGCAGGGCGGATGGAAAAGAACTTTTTAGAGCGGTACAGCCACATGATGTTAAGCAGGTCTATTTCCGAACCCAGACCGTGAGTCAGAGCTTTCAGGTCATCACCTTTTAAGCGTTTCTCCTTTAACTGCCAGGTTTTCTTAAAATAATAGATGTCCAGCTGCATCTGGTAATCAAAAGGAGACACATCCGGGGTATTCTGCAAATTATATAAAAGAGAATAATATTCGGTATCTTTTAAATGATTGATAAACTCCTCCATGGATTGGGAAGCCGACAAGGCTTTTACATCCAGGCCGGAATGTCGGTTAAAAAAGGCCGTAAACAAATCCAGGTCATAATCCTCTGTATGATTGTAAACCATTTGCAGACAGGCTTTTAACACATTTACCTCATAGCGGAAAAATACCAGGTCTAAACTTTTTCTCTGCTCCAGACCGGCAAATTCATAAATTTTATAAAAATCCAGGTATAAACCGTTAATAAAAACCCGCTCTGCCTGGCCTCTGTGTAATCCGTGCTCATCATAATTAGTGAATATTTCCGCATAACCGGAGTGATTCTTAAGAAAAGCGAAGAAATCCGCAGTTGATTCTAATTCCGCAATTGTCTGATATTCTTCTTTACGCATTAAGTTTGCTTCCATTGCTTTTATTTTGGTGACGATTCCGCTGTAAGCTAATAAATTACCCATAAGAAACCTCCCGAAATGTCTATGACTGTATGATTTCCTGAAAATATTTCTCTGCCAGTTCATTATGTTTATCCATGTAATCTTTTTCCATACGGGTCAGCTCCTTGTTACAATCGTCAATTAAGGATTGTTTTTCCAGGTTTAGTTCTTTTTCCACCTGGATTTTTAAGGCTTCCAGTTTGGTGGAATTCTGAAGTACGATTTCCTGGTCAAGCTGTTCCATGTCTTTTTGCAGCTGCCCATAAAGACTGGTTTTTTCTTCATTTGCCCGCTTTACAATCTGATTGGCTTTTTCTTCTATATCATATAAAAGATTAATCACACGTTCCATCTTAACCTCTATTCTTGCGCACGCTCTTTGTGCATATCAAGTTTGTGGTGCGCAAGCACAAACTTGCGGTTGAAAAATAAATTTTTCAACTAAACTCCCATCTGTGCGCTCTGGCGCACGTACAAATCAGGATGTTGAAAAAACTGCTTTTTGTTTTTTCAACTTAACTCCTATCCGCATGTCCGGCATGCTGCAGTAACTAACAGTCACAATTGTTTCATTCGATATAAAAAAACAATATTTGACAAATTCAGCAAAATGTATAATATACTAGATTATATAATACTACAATTTCACAAAAATGCTATAGTGAAATTGTACAAATTGCGCAAATGAAAGGAAAATTACAGTTCATAATATAAAAAATATTAATTTCTTACAGGAAAGATCACATATGTTACTAAAAAACTCCGGAAAATACTTAAAATGTGTGAAAATGAGTAAAGCCCGCTTCGCTCGAACTAGTATACCGACCAGTTGTTATTCATTGTTTAGTTCGGTAAGAATCACTAAGCATTTTTCAAACACGCTCTAGACTGCTGAAAAAGTCCTCTTCACATTCTTGGCATGGGAACCTACCAACGCTGATAGTTTACAGCCATACCTGAAAACTTCCTAAATTTGAAAGTTTTGCCTTTACTGTGTTTGCGTGATAAAAAAATAATTGTATTTATTAATCTCTGTGTTATAATGTAAAACGGTAAAGAAGCTGATTTTCAGCGTTTTTAGGATAAGGATTTGTCCGGTCCGTTTTTAAACAGAATGTAGCTTGAAAGGCTGGGTGTTTAAATGAGGTTAAGAAATGTAACAGGCTCCAGGGAAGAAATTGCTGCCAATGAATTTATAGTACATGAGCCTGAAAAATTAAAAGGAAAATGGAAAGAATTTTTCGGAAATGATAATCCCATACACATTGAGATCGGTATGGGAAAAGGCAGGTTTTTGATTCAGCTCGCAATGGAAAATCCGGATATCAATTATATTGGTATCGAGAAATATTCCAGTGTATTAATCCGTGCCGTGGAGAAGAGGAAAGAACTGGAGATAAAGAATTTATGGCTGATCCGCTTTGACGCGGAATACATTAAAGACATTTTTGATATCAATGAAGTTTCACGGATTTATCTGAATTTTTCCGATCCATGGCCCAAAGACCGTCATGCCAAAAGGAGGCTGATTTCCAGGGAGTTTTTTGCCAGATATGATAAATTTCTGGCAGCAGAGGGAGAGGTAATCTTTAAAACGGATAACACTGATTTATTTGCATTTTCCCTGGAGCAGGTGGAAACAGCAGGATGGAAACTGAAAAATTTTACTTATGACTTACACCACAGTGAGTATGCTGCCGGTAATGTCATGACCGAATATGAAGAGAAGTTTTCGGCTATGGGAAATCCCATCCACAGGCTGGTAGCTTTTCGGCAGCAGCCAAAATAAATTATGTGCTATTATGTCTTGCCTGTTAATAAGCTATAACAAGATTGGTTTGAATTGGGTGAGACAGTATGAAAAAATCGATGAAATTCCAGCTTTCCAAGGTTTTAGGCGGAAACCTGGAACTGAATAAGACCGCGGTACGGATTAAACGTTCCTGGGATGAAGTAGCTGCCATAATCAGTAAGGGCAGGCAAAAGCCAAAGGGCTGACAGGTAAAGGGATAAGTCAACGGTGCATATTCTGGTTTGTTGGAGGCATTCTATATATCAGGAGAATCATTTAAAAACCAGATTGTAAGTCGAAGGAGGAAATACAATGGAATTAAAATTTACAGATGAGAATTTTGAAACAGAGGTACTTAAATCAGAACTGCCGGTATTGGTGGATTTCTATGCGGACTGGTGCGGACCATGTAAAATGATGGCGCCGGTCATTGAAGAACTGGCTTCCGAGTATGCAGGTACCGTTAAAGTCGGAAAGCTGAACGTGGATGAAGCACCGGCTATCAGCAGTAAATACAGGGTAATGTCAATACCAACCTTATTATTTGTAAAAAACGGGGAAGTAGTGGATAACATTACAGGTGCCGTTCCCAAAGCCAAGGTTGTTGAGAAACTGAACCAATATAAATAGTGTATGCATTTAACCAAGCAGCATAGCCTTTTTAACTTAACGGTATGAATGTTAAAACCATTTGATATTCATACCGTTATTAATTATGGTTTAGTATGCTATAATTTATCAATACTGTATCTGTCAAATCATATACTTTTCTGTCAGTTTATTATGTCTTAAAAGGAAGAAGATTATCATATTATTTACAAATAATTTAAATTATTAAATTAGCTTAAAAAAAATAAAAAATATGCTTGCAATTTGTTAAACTATCAAGTATAATGATTTTTGCGTTCAAAACATAACGTAAGCGCTTCTAGCTCAGTTGGTAGAGCACCTGACTCTTAATCAGGGTGTCCAGGGTTCGAGCCCCTGGAGGCGCACTGTAAAGTCCTTGTTTGGCAGACGAATGAGCTGCTGGGTAGGGGCTTTTTTGTGCTAGGAAGTTTAGCATTTCATAAAAGTGTTAATTTGTCATCAGTAGAATTTAATAATAAAATAGGACAAGTTTCAAGTTCTGCTTTTGATGACACTCCCTGGTTTGAGAATTTAGAATATACCGGAGATTATCTGGTATTACATAAAACAATTGTTAAGTATAAAAATGAGGTGAACTAATGGATATTGTAAAAAAAATTGCTAAGTTAGTAGGCGTATCAATAATTTATAGTTATTTATTTTATATAGACATATATTTCTGTCAAAATATTAACAATGAAACTATAAGAAATGTAATGCAATCGATTACATTAATAATACTGCTGTATTTCTCGATTATTGGTTTGGGCATAAAAGGATATGTTTTTGAGAAGTATACTATAGCTTTAAGAGTAACTACACAAATAATTATTCTCTTAATGGTATATTTTTTAAATGAAATATTATTTTACTTTGATATTATTAAATTATAACGTACAAGATTCTAAAGTTTAAAAATTGGTTAAAGAAAAGTGGAAATTTTATGATGAGAGAGTGTAAAGTATTTTGTGTAAAACCCTTAGATTAATGAAAAATATCATGGTTTACTTTGGTTTCTTTATTTAATTGTATAATTGCACACATTAAGGAAGCTGTCAATGGGAAGTTGGCAGCTTCCGTTTTTATGATAAATAAAATTAATTAATCATAATTAACAATATTTATACTGAAAAGTTCCATATAACCTAAAATAAGTTGATATGGAACTTTTTATTTACATTTCCGTTATAATTTGTATTTTCTTCCAAAGACATGCCGTATTCACTTATAATTATTCATTTCTATGAAAAGCATAATCCGTGCTATTGTAATTCATAATAATTTATTATTATATAATACTGTACTACTCTCAATAAAAATATAATGATGCATAACGTATAGGTACTATCCTTATTAGTTACCTCACTACTCAAGAAGTAAAGACTTATGAACAATTCCGGATTCCGCCTGTTTCTCTTTGATTATTTTATTTAATTTTTCATATTCCTGAAAGCTTGAAATATATAAAATATCATAGATACGATCCATATTAAAACTATAACGGAATGCATATCCGCTGTCATCCGTAATTTTTACGGTATAGGTCACAATTCCTTTGGCCAATTTGCCGTCCGAGTCAAGATTATAGCCAAGATAAAACTTATCAACCTCCTGGGAAACATTCAGCCCGTCTTTTAGAATCACATCGACCAGGGACTTATTCTGAATGCACAGCTCTTTATTAAATTCAATACCGTCTTTATAATCACTGTTAGCTGAATCTACTTTAGTTGAATCCATTAACCGGATTTCAATCAGATCTCCGGTAAAACCATCGATTAATACGTAATATTTTGTTGTACTTTCTTCACTGCTCAAGGTAACCATATACTGAGATAAGCTGTTTTCCTCTGAATCCGTCGTTGTGTTAAACGCAGAATCTTTTTCAAATCCGGAAGTATCTACCTTTAAGATCCCGGATACGAATTCTGCTGCCCGTTGTTCAGCCTCCTGTTTCGTTAGATTGCTGTTTGAATTCGTCGCCTTTTTTTGTTCTTCGATTATACTTTGATTCGCTTCGGTTATGCTGAAATCACGTTTATGGCGAAAATCAATTAACTCAAGCAGCTCTTCATCCGTCATTTCCCGTTCAGGGAAGTAAAATGTACTCGTTTCACTGATAAAGCATACTTTGTCTTGGTCAATCTGGTCTATGGCTGCCACCTGCAGCAGCGAAGACTGGGGAAAAACTTCCGATTCCTCATATTGTTTCGTCAATTGTTCCAGTCTCTCTTGTTCACTTGAAGTTATCTCTCTTGAATAGGAATCTGCATTTGCTTCGGAATTCTGGACATCCTCATTCAGTTTATTCTTTTCCTGCTCAGACATCTGTTCCATTCGTTCATAATATAGATTTACAGCCGCAACCGCTGATGCCGAAATACCTGCTATCAGTATGATTGCCAGCATAGCTGCCATTTTATATTTTGAGATATTCCATTTTCTCTGTTCATGAACCTGCTCCAATATTTCAAATGTTGCATTTAATTTATTTTTATAACTGGATGGAAGTATGGCTTTTTCTTCACTAACCATTTTTTTGATCTTCTGGTCAAAATTATTTTCCATAGTAGTCCTCCTATCAAATTTTAAGCTTTAACTTTTCCCTTGCTCTGGATAATCTGGATTTTACCGTCCCTTCGGCAACTCGAAGGGTTTTTGCTATTTCCTTGGTCGTCATATCTTCATAATAGAATAATATAACGACATTTCTGAAATCCTCCTCGAGCTCAGCAACTACACTCCATAATTCACCTGTTTGATTTTCAAAAGACATCTCAAGCTGTCCCATATCTTCCATCAAATCAATACGGTTCTTCTTACGAAGCATTGTTCTTGATTGGTTCACGAGAATCATCATAATCCATGACTTGAACTTATCTATATTTTTCAATTTATCCAATTTCTCATATGCTTTTAGTACTGTTTCCGAAACAGCATCTTCTGCATCGGTTTCATTATGAAGGATACTAAGAGCCAAGCGGTACATCCCAAGCTTATTTTCTTGAATAAGCCTTATAAAATTTGCTTCTTCTATCTTATTCAACTTCTTATCCACCTAACTTTTATCATCATTATATTTCATCTTCCGGTACCCCTTACACTTACACGTTAACTATAATGGAACTGGGATTCTTTCTAAACTAAAAAATATAAGTAATATGATTTTATCATACAACAACCTCATTTCAGATATTTTTTTAGAAGCATGCTTTCTATATATAAGACTCGTGAAACTTCCATATGGTTCCCGTCATTTATATATTTAATTTTTACAACTTATTCATTTAAAGTCATTTAAGTAAATGTGCCAATATGTATGCTTTCAGGATTCGTCTTTGAAGCATCTTGAAGATTATGATTTTTTAATATTTCTTATTTTTACTGTTCTTTATAGTCATAAAAATTCTTATATCACTTAAACTTATAAATTCTGGCAAAATAAACTTTTTAAGCGGAGATGCCATCTTTATTGATATTTACAAATAGGAAAAACTGCTAAGTTTACAATAAATAACATCTATGATAGTATGTAATATAACTTATCAGAAGTTGCTTTTCAAACATCTGATAAAAGGCGGTGTCCTTTGCTGCCGTGCATCCGACAATAGGAACATGTCTTCTGCTCCTATTGTATAACTTATCAGAAGTTGCTTTTCAAACTTCTGATAAAAGGCGGTGCCTTTACCGCCGTGCATCCGACAATAGGAACATGTCTTTTGTTCCTATTGTATAACTTATCAGAAGTTGTTTTTCAAACATCTGATAAAAGGCGGTGTTCTTTACCGCCGTGTATCCGACTATAGAAAAAAGGAGAAATCTATGGGAAAACTAAGAAAAAATATTGTACCCATTTTAATAATATTACTATTATTATCTTTTACATTATTATACATAGTTAAATCTGAAAAGGATGTATTACAAAAAAATGTAGATCTTGTTTTTACAAATGCGATCTCCGACTCTATGAATGGAATAAATTTGGATTATAGTGGAATCAGTACAAATGAAAAAGTACGATGCTATTATCAAACAGTATCTAATCTTAATGATGCACTGAATATATTTCATTCTACGTCATATAAGGAATACGATAATCTGTTTCAGGCACTGAATCATTTATATATATTTTTGATTGACAATTATGGCGAAACTTATGAGATTGAAGACAAATTATATATTTTTGAGTTTTTAGGAAAGGTAATGGTTTATCCGGAAGATAAAGAACTCATTTCAGAATTTGATCGTTATCTGGATAATAAAAGAACTGATGTATCCGGATAAATAAAAAATATTATTTTTATTGACATACCTAGAATACCTATGTATAATTACATGCATAGATATTCTAGGTATATTTATTCGGGAGGCATGCATATGGATAAGAAGTTAATGGCAATCAGTACTTCCATGATGGTTCTTAAATTACTGGAAAAGCAGGAAATGTACGGCTATCAGATAATAAAAGAATTGGAGAAGCAAAGTGAGAAGGTATTTGTATTAAAGGAAGGAACCTTATATCCGGTTTTACACAGTTTGGAGCAGCAGGGGGCAATAGATAGTTTTGAGCAGGTGGCGGAAACGGGAAGGCTAAGGAAATATTACCGGATTACCGAAGAAGGAAAAAAACTGCTGAAGGAAAAAGCAGAGGAATGGGATACCTATCGGAAGGCCGTAAATAAGGTTATGGGAGGTATTCTTTATGAATAGAGAGTCCCCGTCCGATGAAATGAACCGGTTTCTGAATGATGTAAAAGAACAGATTCAGTATAAACCCATACGGCCTGAGATCGAAGAAGAGATGAAAGCCCATATTGAAGACCGTACAAAGGAATATATGGAAATGGGATTGGAAGAAAAGGAAGCTTTACACAGGGCGGTGGAACATATGGGAGACGGTTCTTCCATCGGAATCATGATGAATGAAGCCAGGCATGTGAAAAATTACAGGCCATTATCGGGCATGGTACTGGCAGCGGTTCTATTGGGGATAGCAGGCAACTTTACCGAAAACAGGCTGACCTGGTCGGAGGGCTTACCATATGGAATTTCTGTCCTGATAGATAATTTATATTATTTTGTATGGGGACTGATCGTCTTAACTGTTATTTATCATAAAGGATATACCTTTATGGTAAAGCATTCGGGATTCATATTGGCCGGTTTTGTATTTACCGGCCTGGCGGCAGTGTTATTGAGCAGATTTAATATTTTTTTTCAAGATTTTTTACCAATCTTTGGGGGTATCCTTTTCTCCGGCCATGTATTAAGTTTTAACTGGCTGCTTTTAGCCGGGCCCGTACTTGCACTGGCTGCTTATAAATGGAGAAGGAAAGGAAGGACAGTAATTATTGTACATATGGCTTTACTCCTTGCCATGCTCTTGATCCAGTATAAATGTAACCATGAATTTGTCCTTACAGCAAGCCTGATACTGATGGTAACCGGTATGGTCAATCTATTTTCTTTAATAATGAAAGGACTGATTCCCGGTGATAAGAGAAACTTGATTTTATGCGGTTTAGCAGGGATTTTAGTTACACTTGGTATTTTTGGTGCTGTGTCCCTTAAGGAACAGGAAAGAAATATCCGGATGTTTTTAAACCCGGAACAACAGGCGGATAATCATTGGCAGGACGGGTATAATGGTGTTTTAATGAAGGATTTACTAAAAAAAGCCGAACTCGCCGGCCCAATCAGGCTGTCGAAGGAAGAACTGATGCATTACGGTACGGGTGCCTGGTTTTTTAACCAGGAAGAAGTGGATAATATTACACGTTATCTTAACTATGACGAGTCGGAGGTTACTTTAGAGGATATTTTACCCCAGCACTATCACAATAATTACCGGTTTGCTTTCTGGATCTTAAAATATGGATGGATTCCGGCCCTGGTTCTAATAGCTTTTATAATTAGCTTATATGGACTGCTGTTTGCAGTTACCAAAAAAATAAATAATAAACTTGGGCATATCCTGGCCCTTTCCTGCAGTGTCTGCCTGTCCGTCCAGATGGTACTGTATCTGTTTGGCAATTTGGGTTACCAGTATGGATATTTCAGTACTTTACCTTTTATTTCAGAGGGACTTTGCAGCATTACCACCAATATGGTTTTAGTAGGAATTATTTTATCCGCTTACCGGTATGATAGTGTTATAAAGGAAGAAAATTATTTAAATAAAGTTGTGAAAACGGGGAAAACATAAGTACGTACTTGACCGATTCAAGCCGAACTGCCGACGGGCGGCATGGGATAAGAATCCCTTGCCACCCAGTATTTATTAGGTACAATTGGCGGAAAACGCCAGACGGAAATTATGAATACTTAATATAGCAGCTTTCTTTAACAGGCATTTGAAGGGTATGGAAGAACCGCTGCTTGATAAAGCGGTGTCTCCATATCCGGAAATAGAGATTGAAAGAAAATAATCTTAAGTATAATCTGCGGGTATTATTTACAGGTACTCTTCCTTGTAGAGATTATTTTTTAGCAAATCCATACATTGATAAAATTCATCACAAAATCGGTCAGGGTCCAGATCGGATTTCGTCGGAAACTGGCTCATAAATCCTTCGGCAAGCCAGAGAAGCATTTTCATGACAAGCTTTATGTCAATACCGTCTTTGAACTTGGATGCATCCATGCCTTCAAAAGCAATTTTATTTCTGAAATTTTCTCCCTCGCTGCCCAGATACAGGGCTTTGACTTCTTCTGCCACTTCTTCATCGGTCTCAAAATATGCACTTTTTATAAAGGAAAGAAGGGCAGGGTGTTTTTTCAGCACCGCAATTTCAATATTGGAGGATTGAATAATCCGTTCAAAGAAATCCGTAATGGTTTTATCAAATTTTTCATTGACTTCTTTCATAATAATATTGATACTGTAATGAATTAAATATAGGTATAACGCTTTTTTCGTGCCGAAGTAATGGAACACCATTGCTTTTGAAATACCGGCGGCGGCAGCGATGTCGCTTGCGGAAGTTTTTTTATAACCGTTTATACCAAAAGATTTCAGGGCGGCATCAATAATAGCAGTTTGTTTTTCAACAGGTAAACTTAAAAATTTATCCAGAATCATCACCTCTTTAATTTTCTCGGCCGAATCGGTTTACACACCGATTATAGTCCTGTAAACCGGTTCGGTCAATACCTGAAAAAATAATTTTGATTGTACGGAACGCTGATTTTGATCAGCTCATAACTGTTACAAATCGGTTGGATTTACTGACCAAAAATTTCGGGAAGACAGTTTTGACTGTAAAGATGAAAAATGGAGCCTGTATTGCATGCAGATGGAGAGCTAAATTTAAATTTAGCCCGGACTGAAATTATTATTCCGATAGGATTCTTCAAAAAAATACATCTGGCTGTCGAAAGGGTTTTCACCATTATTTTTGTAAATATAGGAACCGTCCGGCTGCAGTACTCTTGCCTTTACATTGTCTTTTAACATAATTTCCAGCATATCAATGATGCAAAGGGAAATCTCCCTGCTTAATACCGGCACGGCAATTTCTACCCTTTTTTCCGTATTTCTGGTCATCATGTCTGCCGAGGAAATATATATTCTGGCTTTCTGTCTGTCACCAAAGCTGTAGATCCTTGAATGTTCCAGAAACCTCCCCACAATACTGATTACTTCAATATTAGCCGCAGTATCTGCTGTGTAAGGCATTAAGCAGCAGATGCCCCGGATGATAAGGCTTATTTTAACACCTGCTTTTGCCGCTTTAAGCAGGCTGTCAATAATATCTTTATCGGTTAAGTTATTCATCTTGGCTATAATCCGTGCGGCTTCTCCGTTTAAGGCTTTTTCTGTTTCTTCTTCTATCAGGTCGATGATTCCTCTTTTCAGACTTGCCGGGGATGCAAGCAGATGAGTATAATCCCCTTCCAGATTGGATATGGCAAGGTTGTTAAAAAATGCGGCGGCATCCGCACCAATTTCTCTATTACCCGTAATGATACCAAGATCCGTATATAGCCTGGCAGTTATTTCATTATAATTGCCCGTACCTATATGGGTAATATAATCAAAACTCTCCCGGCCTCTTCTTGTAATCAACAGTATTTTACTGTGTACTTTCACTTTTTCAATACCGTAGATGATTTTGCAGCCGGATTCCTCCATAAGACTGGACCATAGTATATTATTCTGTTCATCAAATCTTGCGCTAAGCTCCATGACCACGGTCACATCCTTCCCATTTTCGGCAGCAGTACAAAGGTGCTGTACGATCTGGGATTGGGAGGCGACCCGGTATAAGGCGATTTTTATGGACACCACATCTTCATCTTCAGCCGCTTCCCGGATTAATTCCAGCAAAGGCCGGAAGCTTTCATAAGGGAGGGATAGCAGGAAATCTTCTATTAAGATATGATTGAGGATATTATGGTGAGGAAAACGAACTGGCCATAAAGGCCTGACAGGGGGATAAAGCAAGGTTTTTTTCGCTTTCGGGTCACACGCATTTTCAAGTATACGGACATAGCTTAAGTCAAGAGGGGATTTTAATTTAAAACACTGAGACTTTTTTAAACCCAGTTTATGCGAAAAATATTCCAATATGGAACTGTCCTCGAAGCTGCTGATTTCAAAACGCACCGGATGGAGCCTTCCCCGGGTTTTAATTATATTCTGCATAAAGACCCGGTAATCAATATCATCATCATAAAAATCATCCTTAATTTCAATATCCGCATTCCGGGTCACGCGTATTACCGCTTTGTTCTGGACTTTATAGGACTCGAAAATAAGATGGGAAAAAAGCAATAGAATGTCCTCCGCAAGAAGAAAGCTTTTTCCATCGGAAACCATGTAAATTCTCTGCAGTTCTTTCGGAATTGGTATGACACCAAACTTATCACCCTTTTCCGATCTTAAATGAAGGGCTACATAAAGAGCTTTATTTTCAATATGCGGAAAGGGATGCCTGGCATCAATAATCTGGGGGGATAACTGGGGAAAGATATGGCTTTTAAAATAATTCTTAATATCCTTTTTATTAATTTTATCAAGGTCTTTGCATTTGATATGGTGTAAATCCAGGGCAGAAAGGCCTTCCATAATATCTGTATAGGATTTATCCCTCTGAGGGTATAAATTTTTCACTTCTTCATTGATTGCATGGAGCTGTTCGGAAGGTGTCATATTGGTCTTATTGTCAGTTGCCGTATTGTCTGCTAAGGAAAGACTGTAAAGGCTGCCTACCCGCACCATATAGAATTCATCCAGGTTAGAGGCAAAAATAGAAAGGAATTTCAGCCTTTCTAACAATGGAATACGTGGGTCGGTGGATTCTTCCAGAACCCGACTATTAAATGCCAGCCATGATAATTCACGGTTAAAATATTGTTTTTCCATATAAAATACTCCCAGTCAGTTAATTAAGTCATGAGTGGTATAGCTGATAATTATCTGCTCTACTAAATAAAACACGGAAACTTAGTAAATGAAACAGATTCCGTTGATATATAATAATTATGCCCTCATTTTCTCCCATTATTAAAATCTTAAAAGCGGAGTTCTATATTCGGATAGATTGTTATTTTGATGTAATATGGTAAACTAAAACAAATGAATTTAAATTTAGGGTTTTATATTCCGTGGACAGTCTGCTATAATAAAAACAAGTAGTAATAACTAAATAATACTAAAACATCATGAAAACGTTTACCGGAGGAAATGTATTATGATTAAAAACGAAGACTTAACCAGCCAGAAGTTAAGGAAAATCGCACCGGAACTGGATCCTTTAAGAAGAGGAATGGGCTGGAGCGTAGAGGACTTGGGAAAGCCCCAGATTATGATTGAGAGCACCTTTGGGGACAGCCATCCCGGAAGTGCACATTTACTGAAATTTGTGGATAGTGCGGTGGAAGGTGTCAGTGAAATGGGGGCAAAAGCAGCCAGGTATTTTACCACTGACATCTGTGATGGCATGTCCCAGGGACACGACGGAATCAATTATTCCCTGGTATCCCGGGATACCATTGCCAATATGATTGAAATCCACGCGGGTGCAACACCGTTTGACGGCGGTGTATTTGTGGCCAGTTGTGATAAGGGGGTTCCGGCACATTTAATGGGAATCGGCCGGGTCAATATCCCCTCCATTATGATTACCGGCGGCGTTATGGATGCAGGCCCGGACCTGCTTACCTTAGAGCAGATCGGTGCTTACAGTGCCATGTACCAGCGGGGAGAGATAACGGAAGAAGAACTGACCTTTTATAAACATCATGCCTGTCCCTCCTGCGGAGCCTGCTCCTTTATGGGAACCGCTTCAAGTATGCAGATTATGGCGGAAGCTTTAGGCCTGATGCTTCCGGGAAGTGCTTTAATGCCTGCCATGTGCGAGGACCTTACTATTTATGCCAAAGAAGCAGGAAAGCAGGTGGTCAATCTGGCTAAAATGGGATTGAAACCCAGGGATATGGTTACCATGAAATCTTTCGAAAATGCGGTAATGGTTCATGCGGCCATCTCCGGCTCTACCAACTGCCTGCTCCATATGCCCTCTATTGCCAGGGAGTTCGGGCTGGAACTGGACAGTGAAAGCTTCGACCGCCTCCACAGAGGAGCCCATTATCTTTTGGATATCCGCCCTGCGGGTAAATGGCCTGCCCAGTATTTCTATTATGCCGGCGGGGTTCCTGCCATCATGGAGGAAATCAAGAATAAGCTGCATCTGGATGTCATGACGGTGACCGGTAAAACCCTGGGTGAAAATCTGGGGGATTTAAAGAAAAACGGTTATTATGAGAAATGTTATTCCTATCTTAAGAAAGCAGGACGTAAGAAAGAAGAAATTATAAGACCTTTTGATAACCCTATCGGAACGGATGGCACGGTTGCCATATTAAAAGGTAATTTAGCCCCGGAAGGTTCTGTGGTTAAGCATTCCGCCGTACCAAAAGAAATGCATAAGGCCATCTTAAGGGCGAGGCCTTTTGAATGCGAAGAGGATGCCATTGCGGCGATTATAAGCAAACAAATCAAACCCGGGGATGCGGTACTTATATGCTATGAAGGACCAAAGGGAAGCGGTATGCCGGAAATGTTCTATACCACGGAAGCCATATCCTCGGATCCGGAGCTGGGCAAATCCATAGCTTTAATTACGGACGGACGTTTCTCCGGAGCGTCCAAAGGCCCTGCCATCGGACATGTTTCCCCGGAAGCGGCAGAAGGGGGCCCGATCGGCCTGGTTAAGGAAAATGACATAATTGAAATTGATATTGAAAACCGTATTTTACAGATCGTAGGTATAGACGGCAAGCGCTGTTCCCTGGAGGAAGTTGATCAAATACTGGCGGAACGTAAAAAAGAATGGACTCCGAAAGAAGAGAAATATAAATCCGGGGTTTTAAATATATTTGCGAAACATGCGGTATCCCCTATGAAGGGCGGTTATATGAAATAAGACTTGGGGACAGAACCCTTTTATTTAATAAATGACAGACAGGACTTCAAAGCCTTTCTCACATAGTTTTCAACTATGTGCAGGAAGGCTTTTCTATTTACCAGGTAAAGGGGCATCCATAAGAGAATGTCCTCCAAAATTATTTGTCTTTGCATACATCGGATTCTCTTTTTTAATGAACGTACAGGGTTTCTACCCTTTAAACTATCTGTTCTTTTCTAGACGAACCTGATCCGCTTACTTTGCTATACCGATTTTTTTATAAAACCCGTTTGCTTTCTGCTCATCCTGTATTATACCTGTACCCAGAGTCAAAGCCGATATTTGCAATCTATTTTACTATTAATATAAAAAGTTTAGAAAAGTATCATAATTAGATAGAATATTATTCATAATATTTACTGATAAGATAATTTTAATCTATCTTACAATAGCGTCCCTGATAATGTATTAAAATAAAAGGTGAGGTAGTCAATATGCGTCCGGATAAAATATATTATGAACCTGAAGTACTTGGTTATACCCTTGGAAAACAATTAAAAGAACAGTTCCGGGATATAGAATGGAATCCGATTGAAAATCATAATAACATTGAGGAATTAAGAAAAAAAGAAAACACGGAATTTGCAAACATGAAGCAGCTGTTGATTATAGGAGTCCGTAAAACACATAAATATACGGAAAATTATAAGGTATCCGATTACCTGGTACCCTATACTTCCTCAGGCTGTACGGCCATGTGCCTGTATTGCTATCTGGTCTGCAACTATAATAAATGCTCTTATCTCAGGCTCTTTGTGAACCGGGAGCAGATGCTGGAACGGCTGATCCGTATATCCAATAAAAGTGAGAAGGAGCTGACCTTTGAAATCGGCAGTAACAGCGACCTGGTGTTGGAGAATACCATTACCGGTAACCTTCCCTGGACCATTGATAATTTCCTGAAAAGTAAAAAAGGAAAACTTACATTTCCCACAAAATTTAATATGGTTGACCCGCTGCTGCCCCTGGCACACCAGGGCCGTGTGATTTTCAGGATGTCCGTAAATCCACAGTATATCATCAGCAGTGCGGAAGTCGGAACGGCTTCCCTGAAACACCGTATAGAAGCCATTAATAAAATGGCGGAAGCAGATTATAAAGTCGGCATACTCATTGCGCCCGTCATTCTGGTAGAGAATTGGAAGGACCTTTATACCGAACTGCTGGACCAGTTACAGGAGGGACTATCCGGGAAGGTGAAGAAGCAGATGTTCATTGAAATCATATTCATGACGTATAGCTTTGTCCACAGGAAAATCAATAATGAAGCATTTCCCGAAGCCATTGAACTGTATGACCAGGAGCGGATGAAAGGAAGAGGACTGGGAAAATACGCTTACAGACAGGAGCTAAGAGCAGAAGGCGAAGCCTGGCTGCAGGAGGAAATCGATATCCGGTTCGGAAAAGATAAAATCCTGTATTTTAGCTAGAGTGTGTCTGAAAACGCATTACCGTTCTGAACGCTCCACTTTACGGCAGGCTGCGCCGCGATTATGGGAAACGCAGCCCACTACGTCTCCCATAAAGTGGAACGTCCAACCCGGCATAAGCAGTTTTCAGACATACCCTAACAATCCTGCCTTATCTCCGGATTCTTCTTTACCGGATAAAATTCGTAGCTACTCTTTCTTCCTGTTCCGGTAAGGAAATACCGGCTTCTTTACCGGCCTGTAGGGATTTCAACAGCCAGGCCATGTTCCTGCCCAGGGTCCTCATGGTCTGTAAACCTTCCAGATCCTGTTTCACTTCATCCGGTGTATTGCCATGGACCATATTCCAATACTGGGAAGAAACCACCGGCATACTGGAAATTGTCAGATACTTATTCAACTGGTCAAAGGCAGCAGTGGAACCGCCGCGGCGGCAGCTTACAATAACGGCACCGGGCTTATACTGATAGCCGTCTCCCGCAAAGAAAAAGCGGTCCAAAAAAGAAGTTATATGACCGGAAGCACCGGCATAATGAACCGGGGAACCAAAGATAAATCCATCCGCTACCTTTGCTTTCTCCAAAGCAACATTTACGATATCATCATTAAAGATACATCTGCCGGAGTCATTAAAACAGCCTCCGCAGGCCATACAGCCCCGCAGGGGTTTTTTGCCGATATGTAAAATTTCAGTTTCTATATTTTCTTTTTCCAGTACCTTCACAATCTCTTCCAAAGCCGTATAAGTACATCCATGAACATTAGGACTCCCGTTAATAAGTAAAACTTTCATAATCGCACCTCATTCCAACCATATTTGCAGTGTTATTGATAACTTTTATTAATAGTATAAACCAATAAATTAAAAAAAGAAAGTACTTACTAATTTTATAGATAGTATCCAAAAGGAAAGTAGTAACTAATTTTATACCATATTCGTATACAATATCCCCAAAACGAGTTTCTCACCTCCCACAAAGTGGAGCCTTCAGTCCGATACAAGCATTTTTTAAACAAACACTCTGGTATGAACCATGCCCTCGCCTGCCGGCGCAAAATCAGCTTTGCCTCACAGCCTTCCGTAAAACAGGAGCAGGGGACATATTATATCTGCGTGAATTGAAAGAAATCCGTCCGGTTCTTATGCCGCGGAAATTGCGCCAATCTTTGAAAACCAGACTGTCTGAGCCATGTGCCAAAAAAATTAACATCTACACAAAAAACGGGGGCACATGGTGAGTTTCTGTTTTTCAAAGATGCCCTAAGCAATTCCCGCAGCATTAGAACCCGGCCGGATTCCTTTCACGAACGCAGATATAATATGTCCCCTGCTCCTGTTTTCCACCCCCCCCCAAAAGGCAAAGCGTCCATCCCCAACCACCCTCCGTCAGCCCACCCAAAAATAAAAATAGTTGAATAAACCAACTACATTGGGTACAATAAAAATAATTCTGAAATGGCAATGAGCCGGTTTTAGAAGGGCTTTTCGGAAAGGAATACGGAAATGGTTAATAAAACCTGAATAAGAGCCGAATAATATAGAAAGGCAGAATCCGGGATGAATCTATATGAGAATTTATTAGAATACGGCAGCAGGGATTATTACCCCATGCATATGCCGGGGCATAAAAGGAATACGGACCTGTTTCAGATGGTAAATCCCTATTCCGTTGACATTACGGAAATCGACGGATTTGATAACCTGCATCATGCGGAGGGAATCCTGCAAAGAGGCATGGAGCGTGCGGCAAAGCTTTACGGCTCCGGGTTCACCGGCTATTTAACCGGCGGAAGCACCGCCGGGATATTAACCGGTATTTCTGCCTGTACCAATAAAGGCGATAAGATATTGGTTGCAAGAAACTGCCATAAGTCGGTATATCATGCCATTTATTTAAATGAACTGGAGCCGGTTTATATTTATCCGGGGTTAGAGCCCCGGTTTGGTATCAACGGTGGAATTTCTCCGGAAATAATTGATGAACGGTTGATAAAGCACCCGGATATTAAACTGGTCGTGATTACGTCCCCTACTTATGAAGGAATCCTCTCCGATATAAGGACCATAGCGAAGACAGCCCATGCCCATGGAGTTCCTCTTATGGTGGATGAGGCCCATGGAGCCCATCTCGGCTTCCATCCGGGATTTCCGGATAATTCGGTAAGCCTGGGGGCGGATATTGTAATCCACAGTCTCCATAAAACTTTACCGGCCTTTACCCAGACTGCCTTAATCCATGTAAACGGGAATCTGGCGGACTGTGAAGAAATTAAAAGATACCTGGGCATTTACCAGAGCAGCAGCCCGTCTTACATCTTAATGTCAGGTATTGAGCAATGTATTGCCTTACTGGAGGAAAGGAAAGAGGAACTTTTTACTGCTTTTGATAAACGGCTGCAATTATTTTACCATAGAATGAAACAATTGCAGCATCTGAAAATACTTACCGGACAAACGGTGCAGGATGCCGGTTTTTATGCTTTTGATCCCTCTAAAATCATTATATCCGTAAAAGGCACGGACTTGACGGGAAATGATTTATATCAGAACCTTTTAAACCGGTATCGGATACAGATGGAGATGGTTTCCGGAGATTATGTGCTGGGTATGACAAGCATCGGGGATACGGATGAAGGTTTTAAAAGGCTGGGGGATGCCCTGTTTAAGCTGGACGCCGGGTGTGAAGCGGTTTTGCCGGAAGACATAAAGTATACCGGAAACACTAAAGTTTGGAAGAATGCCAGGGAGGAATCCCCATTTCCATATGAAGCTCCTGAGAGGGTAATGTTATCCCATGATGCATATAAGAGGCCTGCTGAAGTTATTCTGTTATCGGAAAGCGCCGGCAGGATCTCGGCGGAATATGTTTACCTTTATCCGCCGGGGATTCCGCTGCTTGTACCGGGGGAGCGGATCAGTACCGGACTTTTGTCCCGGATGTTTGAATATCAAAAGACAGGCTTATCCCTGCAGGGACTGCAGGATAAGGAGGGAAAATTAATTAAAGTGGTTATAAAGACAAGCTGATACAGGAAAGGAATTGCAACATGTCCAAATTATTTATTGTTATGGGAAAAAGCGCTACGGGTAAGGATACAATTTTCAAAAGATTATCAGAAAATCCCGAACTGAATTTAAAATCCGTGGTAGGGTATACGACCCGGCCGATCCGGAATGGGGAGACGGATGGCGTGGAATATTATTTTGTAAATGAAGATAAACTCCGGGAATTAAAACAAAGCAATAAAATAATTGAACATAGGGCTTACCATACCATCCACGGCGTATGGAATTATTTTACGGCCGATGACGGACAGATAGACCTTAGCCGGTCGGATTACATTATGATCGGCACCCTGGAGGCTTATGAACAGATCCGGAATTATTACGGTGAAAAAGCAGTTGTACCCATATACATCGAGGTGGAAGACGGATTGCGCTTAAAGCGGGCATTACACAGGGAACAAAGCCAGGAAAATCCCAAGTTCGCCGAGCTGTGCCGCAGGTATTTAGCGGATGAAGAGGATTTTTCAGAAGTGAACCTGAATAAATTAAACATAAAAAAAAGATATGAAAATAAAGATATCAATATCTGCTTATATGAAATTATGAATGACATAAAATTGGCAGCTATGGAAGAATAAACAGCTTATAAAATTTTTCTATTTATTATAAATAATATATGATATAATGATAGCGTAATGAGAAGTTTACAAGTTTACTTGTAAATTTCGAGTGGAGCAACAAGACCGGGAACACGGGTTTTGTTCCTGGTATAATGATAGTGTAATGAGGAATTTGTAAGGTCACTTATAAATTTCGAGAATTTAAAGTGGGAAAAGTGAGGCGGTGATTCTTATGGATATTAAGGTCAACCAGATACCGATTGTAAATCAGGTGGAACAAAAGGCACCCCTTTCAGAGGCAGATGGGTCTTTTAAGTTTACCCTCATCAGCAACATTGAGGAACAGGAATTACAGGCGCGTTTAAAGCTCATGATGGAGGATATTACCCAGCAGGGGAAACGTTTGTCCAAGCATATGGATGTCCGGGATATGAAACGGTATCGTCAGTTAATCAAGAATTTCATGAATGAAATCGTGAACCGTTCCCACAAATTCAGCAGGGAGAACTTTCTGGACCGCAGGGGAAGGCACCGTGTATACGGTATGATTAAACTCATCGACCAGAACCTGGATGAATTAGCACTGGAATTGATAAAGGAGGAGAAGGATAACATAACAATTTTAAATAAGATAGATGAGATAAGAGGTATTCTATTGGATCTTATTGCGTAATGGAAGTGAGGTGCTGTGTATGTTAAATTTTAAACATATTGTCGGGCATGAAAAAATCATACAGCATTTGAAAGAAGCAATCAGGTCGGGTAAAGTGTCCCATGCCTATATTCTTTCAGGAGAAGACGGTGCCGGGAAGAACCTGCTTGCCAATGCATTTGCAATGAGCCTGCAGTGTGAAGACAAAAAAGACGGGCCAGACGCCTGCGGCAAATGCAGATCCTGTATCCAGGCAGCCTCCGAGAACCATCCGGATATTATAAGAGTTACTCATGAAAAGGCCAGCATTGGTGTGGATGATGTCAGGATCCGGATAAACAATGACATCCAGGTAAAACCTTACAGCAGCCCTTATAAAATATATATTATTGATGAAGCGGAAAAAATGACGGAAGCAGCGCAGAACGCCCTGCTGAAAACAATTGAGGAACCACCGGTTTATGCTGTCATAATTTTACTTACCAATAATTTAAGCGCATTGCTGCCAACCATATTATCCAGATGTGTAACCCTTAAATTAAAGGCAGTCGACCAGGATGTGATAAAACAATTTCTTATGTCGGATTATCAGGTGCCGGATTATCAGGCGGAATTAAGTGCCGTGTTTGCCCAGGGCAATGTTGGAAAAGCTGTAAAATACGCTTCTTCCGACGAATTTATGGAACTGAAGAACGATGTACTCCATCTTTTAAAGTATATCGACGAAATGGAATTATATGAGATTATTGATGGCTTGAAAAGGATTTCAGAAAAAAAAGACAAAATAAAGGATTACCTGGATTTAATGGTTCTCTGGTACCGGGACGTTTTGATGTATAAGGTTACCAATGACTTAAATCTGTTGACATATAAAAATGAGTATCTGGATATAACCAGACAGGCAAGCATAAGAAGCTATGAAGGGATCGAGAAAATCATAGCGGCAATTGAAAAAGCAAAAATAAGATTAAACGCTAATGTTAATTTTGATATAGCTATAGAATTAATGTTATTTACTATAAAGGAGAACGGGAATGGTTAATGTAATAGGAGTGAGATTCCGAAGAGCAGGCAAGATTTATTTCTTCGATCCTGCCGGTTATGAGATAAAGCAAGGGGACAATGTCATTGTGGAAACCGCCAGAGGCGTAGAGTACGGAAAGGTTGTGATCGGCCCCAGGGATGTGGAGGAGAACCGGATCATCCAGCCCTTAAAGCCTGTAATCAGAACGGCAACGGTTGAAGACGATGAGATAGAAGGAAAGAATAAAGCAAAAGAAAAAGAGGCTTTTAACATCTGCCTTGAGAAAATCCAGAAGCATGGACTGGAAATGAAATTAATCGATTCCGAATATACCTTTGACAATAATAAGGTACTGTTTTATTTTACGGCGGACGGCAGAATTGATTTCAGGGAACTGGTAAAGGACCTGGCAAGTGTATTCAAAACCCGTATCGAGCTCAGGCAGATCGGTGTCCGGGATGAAACCAAGGTCGTCGGCGGTATCGGCATCTGCGGAAGGCCGTTATGCTGCCACACCCATTTATCGGAATTTGCCCCGGTATCCATCAAAATGGCGAAGGAACAGAACCTGTCCTTAAATCCTACCAAGATATCCGGTGTGTGCGGACGTTTAATGTGCTGCCTTAAGAATGAAGAAGAGGCTTACGAAGAGCTGAACAGCACGTTGCCAAATGTAGGTGACTTTGTGACCACCAGTGACGGATTAAAAGGGGAAGTACAAAGCGTTACCGTATTAAAACAGCTGGTTAAGGTGATTGTGACCCTGGAAAACGACGAGAAGGAAGTCAGGGAATACAAAACGACGGATTTAAAATTTAAACCAAGAAAGCGGAAAGAAAAAATAGCCATCGATGAGGAATTAAGAGCTCTTGAAATGCTTGAAATGAAAGAGGTAAAATCCCATCTGGACGATGAGTAAATAAAAGATAATTAAGGGGCTGCTGCAAAATTTAAAATCTCTTACCTGGGAGTGATCCGGGTACAGTAAATTTATCATTTTGCAGCAGCCCCTTATGGATAGAGAGGGATAAATGTGAATTTTGAGGACAACCTGCTGCCGGATGAGAGAATTGATGAACTTCACAGGAATGGATATAAAATCATACAAAATGGCAACAAGTTTTGTTTTGGGATGGATGCCGTATTATTATCAGGTTTTACAAAAGTGAAAGTGAATGAAACAGCGCTTGATCTGGGGACCGGAACCGGTATCATACCGATATTGCTGGAAGCAAAAACGGAAGGAAAACACTTTACCGGACTGGAGATTCAGGAAGAAAGTGCGGACATGGCAAGAAGGAGTGTTGCCATGAACCGGCTTTCGGATAAAATTGATATCGTATCGGGTGATATTAAGGAGGCTTCCGGGATATTCGGTGCGGCCTCCTTTGACGTAGTTACCAGTAACCCGCCCTATATGAACGACAGCCACGGCATTACCAATCCCGGACTGCCCAAAGCCATAGCAAGGCATGAAATTCTCTGTACCCTGGAAGATGTTATCCGGGAAGCGGCAAAAGTATTAAGGCCCGGAGGCCGGTTTTACATGGTACACCGCCCCTTCCGCCTGGTAGAAATTATTAATACTTTAGCGGCATATAAACTGGAGCCCAAGCGGATGAAAATGGTTCATCCCTTTATTGATAAGGAACCTAATATGGTATTGATAGAATGTATTAAGGGCGGCGGGTCCATGATTAAAGTGGAAGCCCCTCTCATTGTTTATAAGGAACAGAATGTGTATACGGACGAAATATACGATATTTATGGGTATTAAATTTATATATGGTAACAAGTAAACGTCAGGATTAATTTATTCTTATTAAATATAAAGCTTTAAAAGAATAATCCGTGGCAGTAATTACAGATACAAATGAGTTAAAATACAGATAGAATTAAAAATTATAGCAATTATTCATTATAAAAGAAACGAGGCTTTGTTATATGGAAGGGAAATTATATTTATGTGCCACTCCCATCGGTAATCTTGAGGACATAACATTCCGTGTTATCCGGACCTTGAAGGAAGCCGACCTGATTGCGGCGGAAGATACAAGGCACAGTATAAAATTATTGAATCACTTTGAAATCAATACGCCTATGACCAGCTACCATGAATTTAATAAAATAGATAAGGGTAAATATCTCATTGAACAGCTTAAATCCGGCCTTAACATAGCATTGATCACCGATGCGGGGACTCCGGGCATATCGGACCCCGGGGAAGAACTGGTGAAGATGGCTTACCAGGCAGGCATTGAAGTTACTTCCCTGCCGGGGCCGGCAGCCTGTATCACGGCACTGACCTTATCCGGATTATCTACCAGACGTTTTGCTTTTGAAGCCTTTTTGCCTGCGGATAAAAAAGAAAAGCAGCAGATATTAAAAGAACTTCAGAATGAGACAAGAACCATTATTATATATGAAGCGCCCCACAGACTGGTCAAGACCTTAAAGGAATTACTGGAAGCTTTGGGGGACCGTAAGATGACTTTGGTGAGGGAGCTTACCAAGAGACATGAAACAGCCCTCTGCACCACCGTATCGGAAGCAATACGGTATTACGACGAACAGGAACCCAAGGGGGAATGTGTCCTTGTGATCGAGGGCAGGCATTACGAAGACATGGAAAAAGAAGACCGGGAGCAGTGGATGGCTTTGTCAGTACAGGAACATATGGATATTTACCTTAATAAAGGAATGGACAAAAAAGAAGCCATGAAAGCCGTATCTGCCGACAGGGGGGTTCCGAAAAGAGAAATATATCAGCTGCTGCTGGATTTGAAAAAGTAAAAGGGCCTGTCCGGTGGACAGGCTCTTTCCTTTGAGCTTATTATTCAATAATTCCTGCTAACTTAGCAAGTTCTACGATGGATTCTTTCGAAATCTTCTTACCGTGATAATCATAAAGATTATCTTTTGAACCGTTGAAGATATCGGTAGGTTCATATTTTTTTAATATGATTCTATCCTCATCAACAAAAATTTCAAGAGGATCTCTTTCGCTTACGCCTAAAGTCCTTCTTAGCTCAATAGGGAGAGTGATTCTTCCCAATTCATCCAATTTTCTTACTATTCCTGTGCTTTTCATATATGTACCTCCTACAATACTTTAATAAAATA
>JAEWAK010000039.1 GCA_023391695.1 Bacillota bacterium | reverse complement strand
ACGCGCTTCGCGATGCACACAAAACGCAAAGACAGCGTTTTGGCGCGGCAATTCTCCGGTTTTCTGTGACTTTCGCTCCGCTTCACTCACAAAAAACACGTCGCGTGTACAGGCAGTGAACAGTAACAGAAAACCTGCCATAAGACCGGCAGGTTTCCTGTTATACGGTATAACCGTGTTATATACTGTTTTTATTCTTCTTCCCTATAATTTACGGCCTGTTTTACAAAGCCCGGTACGTCTTCCCTGAAATAATAGTTATAGCTTTCTTCATTGCCATACTCGTCTTTACTCAGGTCCAGCCTTACTTCCATATCCTTTTCCCAATTTAAAATACTTCTAAAGTTCCAGCAGTAATCGCTGTCAATAAGATAGGGCAGGATCACTTCGATTTTATTTTTATCCGTATAGGTTACGGTCCTATTCACCTCTTCCGCCGCAACTGCATATTCAGTCTGGGCAACTGCATATTCGGTCTGGTAGACTTGTGATTTATCCGTCAGGGACTGGTAATTATTTATCCTGATTGATCTAACATCCTGTACACCAGCCTGTTTGGACGGGTCAAAACCATGCTCTTTCAAAAACGATATAGTATTTTCAAATTGGGGATAGACGTAATAATCGACCGAACGGCCGCTTCTTAACTCTTTCGTATTATCTTCTTTTAGCCAGAAGACTACGGTAGCAGCCGGCTGTACAGCGGTTATTTCATCCACAGAAAGCTTCATTAATTCCGCTTTATAAATGTCTAATAGTTCCTGCTTTTCCCCTTCATCCAGGCCGAAGTCCTTATTCTCCATCCTGTTATAGGAGGATATGGCCGTAATGTCACCGGCATCCCAGTTAAAGATGGGATAATGTCCTTTCTTAAATTCTTCGCTTGCAAAGAGCTCCTTTAAAAGGCCATTGCTTTCCTCCAGGGGCAGGCTATAGTTTCTATATACGGTACGGCCATTTTTTAAATTATATTTTATCCTGTAAGTGAAATAATCCTGTGAATCAGTTTCGCCGTCATCCTTGACATTCTCGATCCCCTGGCCGGCTAAGGTATAAGCTGCCCTGATATCCGTTAATTCCATATATTTTAACTGATAAGTATCTCTGTCCGTATATCTGAAACCGTTCCCCTGGGAATCCTGTTCCAGATAATCCAGATTGTCGTCTAGTCCGGATACGGCTATGCTCATACTTTCTATCTTATTTTTATCCGGTATGTAAAGGTCATATTTAAATAAATCAAATTGAAAGATACCTACAATTACAGCCACGACAGCTCCGCAAATCAACATATGTTTTTTATGGTTGAAAATACTCCGGATATCAAAGTCATAAATAATTTCTATGATTCCGCAGGAAATGATAAAGATAAAGACCAATCCGAAAATAAACCAGCCGGTGGAAGCGTTGGACGCAATCTGTCTGAAGATGATTCCCCCTGCCAAAGCTGCGGGTATAACCAGCAAAAACTTGATAACCGGTTTCGAAACAGAGAAAGCCATGGCCTTTCCTGCCGCTTCGGAAGGACGTTTTTTATATAAAAATAAGGAAAACAGGATCAGCACCGCGGTAACAAGGATAGTCTTTAAAATACTTGCGGGATCCGCCTGTAATTCATTCAATTCTCTTGGGTTTATTATAGTGTAATAGCTTCCTAACGGTGATAAAAATTTAAAGATTACGCTGTCTGATCTGTCACCTCCATAAGTTTTATAAAAATCCAGGCAATACATTATCTTTACACCCATTAAAACCGGACCGTATAAAAGAAAAACCGCGGTCCCAAAACAGCTTACAATAAAATTTCCGGTAAGCATAACCGCTATAATCGCCAGGGTATAAATGAGACAATAAAACAATAAGTTAATTCCCACCGCCGTAAAAGCCGTAGCAAACATAGCCGTACTCATATAGCCGTTAATCTGCAATATGACAAAACACAATATGACATTGACAATATAAGGCACTAAATAAATCAGCACGCCGTTCAGAAAATTTACCGCAAATAATAACTCGCGCCGAACCGGTATGCTATGGTATAAATCCACCTTTTTTCTGGAATGCAAATAAAAGAAGCTGCTTAAACCGCAAATGACCGCACCGGCAACGGTAATAAAACTTACGAGCAGATACTGTGAGCCTATTACCCCTTCCAAATACCTGGCTATCTGCTCTTTTGTCAGATAGGTGGTATCGTAATTGCCAATGCTTATGGCTAATGCTACCGTAAGGAACAAAAAGAATGCCAGAACCGACAGGGCAATGGTCCATATCCTTCTTTTTAAATCCTCTTTCTGCAGTTTAAAGAATAAGTTTTTTGATGTCATATCCGACTACCTCCGTTTCACTTATAAATATCTCTTCCAGAGATAAAGGAAGTATTTCCGAAAATAAAGGATCTGCCTGGTTCAAACAGCCGGTTATTTCCTCACTGGTCCCCCTGATTGTAATAGTATAAAGGGACCCCCTTTTATCTATCTTTAGCAGGTCAAGACCTTCAAATATTTGCGTTATGTCTGTTTCCTGCTTAAATACGCATTGTATTTTATGTATACTCAGTTTCATGTCGAATAAATCCCTGGATAATAAGATACCACCCTTATGAAGCAGCCCGATATGGTCACAGATATCCTCCAGTTCCCTAAGATTGTGGGAAGCAATAACCGGTGTCATGCCCCTTTCCGAAATCTCTCTGGCAAATATGCTCTTGACTGCCTGACGCATGACCGGATCAAGCCCGTCAAAGGTTTCATCACAGAAAAGATATTTGGTGCCTGCGCAGACTCCGCAGATAACCGAAACCTGTTTTTTCATTCCTTTTGAAAAGGTATTGATCTTACGTTTCTGGTCCAATTCAAACTGGTCCATCAAGGAATCAAACCGCCTGGCATCAAAACCCTTATAGATTACCCGGTAATATGCTTTTAAGTCTTTTGGGGTTGCATTATTAAAATAATACTGGTCATCGGAAATATAGTAAAATAAGTCCTTTGCCTTTGTATTCTCGAATACCTCCATGCCGTCGATTTTTACCGTTCCGGTGTCGGGTTTTAATATACCGCACAACATACGGATAAAAGTACTTTTCCCGGCGCCGTTGGTACCTACCAGCCCGAATACATTACCTTCCTTAATACCAGCCGTAACCCGGTCCAATGCTTTTACTTTTTCAAACTGCTTGCTTAACTCCACAGCTTCTATCATTTCAATCCCTCCTTAAATATAGCCCTCGTTCACTTTAGCAATAATTTGTTCTTTCGAGATCCCGATTTCCTTCGCTTCCTTTATAACTGCACCCAGTTTATCAAGTAACTCTTCCTTTTTGATGTCAATCAGGTTTTCATTATCCGCAATAAAACTGCCTTTTCCTTTTACGGAATAAATAAATCTCCTGCGTTCCAGTTCCATGTATGCCCGCTGGATCGTATTGGGGTTAATCGACAGTTCCATCGCTAAGTTCCGTACGGATGGAAGCTGGCTGCCCGGTTCCAGGACACCCTTTAAAATCAATTCTTCCAAACGCTCCACCACCTGCTCATAGATTGGTCTCCGGTCTTTATAATCAATAATAATCATAGGCCCTTTCTCCTTTCCTTTAATTTACCTGACTCTGTTAACTAATGCATACCAATGCTTGTGCAGCAAACTTGTAATATTCCGTTTTCCTCACCAAAAGCATGTTTATGACCCTATTGTTTCAATCAGAATACAAACAAGCTTGTGAAACCTCATTCCGCTTTCATAATATTCTATGCTAAGTGTACTAATATTATTAATACAGTTAGTATAGTTTGAGTATCAATAATTGTCAAGAAGATTTTTTCTCTGGTAATGTCAAGGTATCAGTAAGAATATAATTCCATAAACCGTCGGATATTGTCATATAATTATAAATTATTCCTTCAGGCATTCGCCATAGAGCAGTCTCAGGATAAAGCCGCCTCCCTGCTGGTATAATGTTTCCATATGCCTTTACCATGGGAATCTCTTAGTTTACTTGACAGGCAATGAGTCCGGTATTATAATATCGATATTCAGATACCGATAAAAAAGGAGTACTATGAACGGACAAAAAGAATCTCCCATTACAATTTCAACCCAGGCTCTGGAACGGATGCCTTATTATCTCCAGTATTTAAAACAATTGCAGAAAGAAGGGCTGACTGTCATAGCCTCACCGGCAATTGCTGCGGACCTGGCTCTAAATGAGGTACAGGTCAGGAAGGATCTGTCCGCCGTCAGCACTTCAAAAGGAAAGCCCAAAGCCGGATTTATCCTTGAGGAGCTGATTTATAACATGGAGGATATTCTGGGCTACCATAACGTAAAGGATGCAGTACTGGTAGGCGCAGGGTCCCTTGGACGGGCATTGCTTTCTTATAAAGGCTTTGATAACAGCGGTATGCATATTGTGGCTGCATTTGATATTGACGAGACTTTGATCGGCAGTGAGGTCTGCGGCAAAAAAGTTTTGTCCGTAAGCAAATTAAGCGGTATGTGCAGACGGCTGAACATCCATATCGGCATTATAGCCGTTCCGGCAGATAGTGCCCAGACAGTTTGTGACCAGCTGGTGGCAGGCGGAATCCTGGCCGTGTGGAATTTTGCCCCCATACATCTGTCCGCCCCGGAAAATATTCTCATAAGAAATGAAAATATGGCTGCTTCCCTTGCAATGCTGTCAAAGCATCTGCAGGATAAAATAAACCACACATAATAATGGAGGTACACTCAAATTGAATACCTTATATTTTAAGTATGCCGTTGAAGTGGAACGGTCGGGTTCCATTACCCAGGCGGCAGATAACCTCTATATGGCACAGCCGAATTTAAGCAAGGCAATCAAAGAACTGGAAGACAGTCTTGGAATTACTATTTTCAAACGGACCTCAAAAGGGGTTATCCCGACCGGGAAGGGAGCCGAATTTTTAGGATATGCCAAAAATATACTGGTGCAGATCGATAAAATGGAAGCTTTAAACAATACGGAAAATTCGATCCACCAATGCATAAACATCTCCATCCCCCATGGAAGCTATATCGCCAACGGCTTTATAAACTTTGTTTCCGAGCTGGATCAGGACAAAGAAATATCCGTCAATATAAAAGAAACAAACTCCATGGAGGCAATCAATAACATCATCTATGACAAGTTTGACCTGGGTATCATAAGATATCAGACGGTTTATGAAAATTATTTTCTTGATTATCTGGCTGATAAGGATCTTTGCTGTGACCTTATCTGGGAGTATGAGTATCTGGCGGTAATGTCAAAAAAACATCCACTGGCTGATTTAGAAGAAGTCCGCCACTGCGAGTTAAGCGAATATATGGAAATCGTCCATGGTGATGTGACGGTTCCTTATATCTCAGCCGTCGAATCGAAAAAAACAAAGGAAACGAACCCTGTGAACAAACGTATTTACGTATATGAGCGTTGTATCCAATTTGACCTGCTCTCACATATTCCCTCCACCTATATGTGGGTTTCCCCCATCCCCCAGGAGTTATTAAAACGGTATGATCTGGTTCAGCGAAAATGTCCTGTACCAAACCACCAGTGTAAAGACGTCCTGATTTATCCAAAGGGATATAAGTTTACTGCCCTTGATAAAAAGCTGATTGATAAACTCTATGAAGCAAAAAATGAAGTGGCTTATCAGGAATATAATTAATTCTATATTTATAACCGGATCCGTAAAATGTTCCAGTAACCGGAAATGTTTACCTATATAAGAAGAGGCATATCGATATCACATTATCGATATGCCTCTTCTTATATAGCTTGCCTGTTCGAAATAATATAATCCGGGTCACAGCGGTTCTTACGAACCAGCAAATTTATGAGCCCTTTTCCCGGGTCGGCCGACTCGTAACACAAATCACATCCAAAGGTTTCAAAAACCGGTTTATTCATATAATTTCAGATTTGGTCCAATTATCATAAAAACGGTCTCCGGAACAGTTATTTATAAATAAATCCTTTAATAATTACCATTTACATACTGCATTTAACATATCGATATTAGTATATCGATATTCCATCTTTATATTACTCGATAAAATCCAACTTTGTTAAAATAATAACGATAAAATATGACTAAAGAAAATATGATTGCCGATGCGCCCTGTAAAACAGTGTGCCGGGCATCCAGACTGGAGTCCATTATGAATCAGATTATTAAAAAGGAAATATTGAATCCCACCGTTACACTTATGGAGATTGATGCGCCCTTAATAGCAAAAAAAGCGGAACCGGGCCAGTTTATTATTCTCCGTATCGATGAAAACGGGGAACGGATTCCACTTACCATTGCCGATTATAACCGTGAAAAAGGTACCATAACCATTATATTTCAGATTGTCGGCGCAACCACCGAGGCCTTAAACCATTTAAATACAGGGGATTATATCCACGATTTTGCGGGCCCCTTAGGAAAAGCCACCGAAACGGACGGTTTAAAAAAGGTAGCCGTCGTAGGAGGCGGAGTAGGCTGCGCCATTGCTTACCCGGTAGCAAAAAAACTCCATGAACAGGGCTGTGAAGTCCATTCCATAGTCGGTTTCCGCAATAAGGACCTGGTTATTTTAGAAGAAGAATTTAAAAATGCCAGCAGCAACCTTGTATTAATGACAGATGACGGAAGCCATGGAGAAAAAGGACTTGTTACCGATGCCTTAAAGAAATTAATTGAGGAAGGCAATCAGTACGATCTTGTTATAACCATCGGTCCTCTTATTATGATGAAGTTTGTATGTAATTTAACAAAAACTTACGGAATCCAAACCATTGCCAGCATGAATCCTATTATGATTGACGGAACCGGCATGTGCGGCGGCTGCCGTTTAAGCGTGGGAGGAAAAATACGGTTTGCCTGTGTGGACGGACCGGATTTTGACGGCCATGAAATAGACTTTGACGAAGCGATTACCCGCTCCTTAATCTATAAACCATTTGAGCGGAAAGCCCATGAAGCTTTATGCCATCTTTACCAGACGGAGGTGAAATAATATGCCGAACATGTCCCTTAAAAAAAATGAAATGCCCTCCCAGGAACCGGAGATCCGTAATAAAAACTTTCTGGAGGTCTCATTAGGCTATACGAAAGAACAGGCCGTAGATGAAGCAAAGCGCTGCCTTAACTGCAAGCATAAGCCCTGCATCGGCGGATGTCCCGTACAGATTGATATTCCTGCCTTTATTGCTGAAATGGCCCAGGGTAATTTTGAAGCTGCCTATGGCGTAATTACCCGTTCCAGTTCCCTGCCGGCGGTATGCGGCCGCGTCTGTCCGCAGGAATCCCAATGCGAACAGAAATGTGTCCGCGGGATTAAAGGAGAACCGGTTGCCATCGGCAGACTGGAGCGGTTTGCTGCGGATTACCACAATGCGAACAGTGCCGCTAAAGCAGTAAAACCCTCATCAAATGGCCATAAAGTGGCAGTTATCGGTTCCGGTCCTTCCGGCCTGGCCTGTGCCGGGGACCTGGCAAAGAAAGGTTATACCGTAACCGTATTTGAAGCGCTGCACCTGGCAGGAGGCGTACTGGTATACGGCATTCCTGAATTCCGTCTGCCAAAAGCCATCGTGCAGAAAGAGATCGAAACCTTAAAAGAACTGGGTGTTGAAATTGCCACCAATGTTATCGTCGGTAAAACCCTGTCCATAGAAGAATTAAAAAAGGAATACGGTTTTGAAGCCGTATTTATCGGCTCCGGTGCCGGACTGCCGAGATTTATGAATATTCCGGGAGAAAATTTAAAGGGTGTTTATTCTGCCAATGAATTCTTAACCCGGGTAAATCTTATGAAAGCCTACCATCCGGACAGTACAACTCCGATCCAGAAGGGAAATAAAGTTACGGTAGTCGGCGGCGGAAACGTAGCCATGGACGCTGCCAGATGCGCCAAACGTCTGGGTGCCGATGTTACCATTGTCTACCGCCGTACGGAAAAGGAACTTCCGGCAAGGCTCGAAGAAGTGGAACATGCCAAAGAGGAAGGCATTCATTTCTTATTTTTAACAAATCCCCTGGAAATCACCGGAGATGAAAACGGATGGGTTACCGGGCTGCGCGGTCAGGAAATGACCTTAAGCCAGCCGGATGAATCCGGGCGTGCCAAACCCATACCTCTTGAGGGAAGTGAATTTGATACGGAAACGGACTGCGTGATTATGTCCATCGGGACTTCGCCCAATCCGCTGATCAAATCCTCAACCAAGGGTCTGGAAACACAAAAATGGGGCGGAATTATTGCAGATGAAGCAACCGGCTTAACTTCTCTCAAGGGTGTATATGCCGGAGGAGATGCGGTTACCGGTGCTGCAACCGTCATCCTTGCCATGGGAGCCGGAAAAGCTGCCGCTTCTGCAATGGATCAGTACATTATGGAGGATAGGAACCGGTCATGATTTATAAACCCATCTCTGCACAGGCCTTACAGCGGCTGCCAATTTATCTGAATTTACTGAAATCTTTGCCTGCGGATAAGTTTACAAATATTTCAGCGACAACCATTGCCGAAGCCCTGAGACTGAATGACGTACAGGTAAGAAAGGATCTGGCGCTGGTTAGTTCCGGTGGCCGTCCGAAAATCGGATATCTGACGAAAAACCTGATCTCCGATATAGAAAACTTCTTGGGTTACGGCAATGCAGATTCTGCCGTGATTGCCGGTGCCGGAGGCTTGGGCCGTGCCCTGCTCTCCTATGACGGATTTTCAAAATACGGCCTTGATATTATTGCGGCCTTTGATGTGGATGAGATGATTATAGGCACTACCATTAACGGTAAAAAAGTACTCTCTTCCGATAAATTAAAAGATTTGTGCAGCCGGATGAAAGTCAGGATCGGAATCATAACGGTACCCACACCATATGCCCAGGATATCTGCAGTCAAATGGTGGAAAGCGGCATCCTCGCCATATGGAACTTTGCCCCGGTAACTTTGAATGTGCCGGACAATGTTCTGGTCCAGAATGAAGATATGGCTTTTTCCCTTGCAAAATTATCGAAGAATTTATCTAAAAAACTCTGTGTGAGTTAGGGCGTGTCTGAAAACTCATTGCACCGTTCTGAACGCCCCACTTTGCGGAATCCTGCGTCGCAATTTTGGGAACGTAGACCCGCTACGCCCCCAAAATCGCTCCTTGTCTCCCACAAAGTGGAA
>JAEWAK010000006.1 GCA_023391695.1 Bacillota bacterium | reverse complement strand
CTGTAAAAAAATAGATACAGATCCACAGTGCCTTTTCAAAATATATCAGAGATGGATTAAAATGCCCAGAGAATCTGGGAGAAAGGAAAAATCCAATTACCATCTAAGATAATTGGATTATACGTGAGAAAATGAGACTTCATTTTACATTTGAACTGCGAAATGAAATGGTACCATTTGATTATCGGAGAAAAATTATTTCATACCTAAAATTTTGTATGGAAAGAAGTAACCCGAATACTTATCAGGAACTATATGGAAATGGTAAAAATAATAACAAAGATTTTGCTATGTCGGTATATTTTGTACCTGAAACCCAGTTTTATAAAGACTACATATATGTTAAGGGTAAAAGAATGGTATTGAATCTATGTACAACGGATTCTTGTTTAGGTATAGAGCTGTACAATGCTCTATGCAGTCAAAAGTATGTATGGTACAAGTTCTCGGATAATAATGAAATCAAGCTTGTTAATATCCATAGTGAGAAAGAAAAGGTAATAACCGGGAGGAAAGCCACTTTTAATACCCTGTCCCCGATTGTAATAAGAGATCACGATCGGGATACGGGAAAGGACTGGTTTTATACTTTTGAAGATGACATGGCAGAAAGCATCTTAAAGAGAAATCTTAAGAGTGAACTGGAAGGAAAGTTTGATAGAGATATTGGTTATGATATTGAAAATTTACAAATTATACCTGTAAAAATGAAAAAGGTGATTGTTAGTTGTTATGAAATGAAAATCGCAAGTTCTTTGGGTGTCTTAAAAATAGAAGGAGAACCATATTTGCTTCAATACCTGTATCAACGTGGGTTGGGCGGAAAACGGAGCCTTTGTTTTGGATATCTGGAGCTTCTATAACATGATTGGAATAGAGGTGAATTTATATGGAAAACAATCTGATAAAGCTGACATTAGGCGATTGGATATGGAATGCGGCTATATTAGGTTTTATCAATATTGTAGGTGAAGAAAATGTTGAATACAGAGGTGCCACAGCTGAAATTCCGATAGACTGCCTTGAGAACTTTGAGGAAAAGTACTTCAGATATTTTATTAATACCTATAAGAAAGTGATTCCTTGGTATAAGATAGTCAATTATAAGGATAGAATCGAATATTATCGAGAGAACAATTATGATTCTTTGAGTCTGAAAGATTTAAAATTAATCAATGAATTCATAAAAGATACTGCAAAAAGATATCTTAGCAGCAACAGTTTTAAGGCTGCGTTTGAATTAATGGGTAGCAAAGAACGGATGGAAAAGCTGGAAAAGAGTCTGCAGAAAATCAAAGAACCAAAAGATGAAAATGCATTTGAAAGAGAAAGATGCAATATTATTAAGGAAATAGAAAAACAATTCAAGATCCTTGAGGAGATAATAGAATATTGCGGCAGTGAAAACAGTAAGCGTTATATTGGAGCTAAAAATGTAATATATAGCATAATTAAAAATGGCTGGAATGGTGTGTGTTTTTTAAACCCACAGACCAAGATAAAAGATATCTATGAGGATTATAGGATGTATTTTGTAGAAACAGCCCGAGAATACCTACAGACCAAAAACAAAAAGAATAAGTATTGTTGTTATACTTGTGGGGAACCCATAAAAGATTTGGATGCCGATATGAGTTTTCTGAATCAATCTGGCTTTGATACGGCACGAAAGCCTTCCCATGTATGGAATTTTGTCAATGATATTGCTTTATGCCCGGTATGCAAGCTGGTTTATTCCTGTCTTCCGGCAGGATTTGTTTATGTGGGAGGAAGCGGGCTATATGTCAATGCTAATATTAATATGAAATATAACTTTAAAGTAAACACAAAATTAAAGGCAGATATTTTAAGTAAAGGTGAAGAGGAATACTCCAGCAGAAGAATTTATGCGGTGTTAGTAAATGCATTAAGGGAACAACAGATTGAAAAAAGCAGGTATGAATTGGCTGATGTTCAAATTGTCCGGTATGAGAAGGAAACCTATAAATTCAATTTGTTACCCGAAATGACAATCAAATTGATTGATGATTTTAGTAATGAAATAACTGGGTTGTTGCGGACAGGGTACCGGGAAGGAAATGAAAACATTAGTTTATATGAGCAGGTTTTGAATTATATTTTTAACAATCAAAATCTATTTTTATTAATTAATAAACTTCTGCATTATAAGCTTTCTTCACCAAACGATTGTTATTTTGGTATAAGACATATTTTAAATATGTTGAAAATCAATGCCCAGTTAATTCGGAATTTAGGAGGGATAGGAAATATGGATAAGAACCGTGATTACTTGAAGGAAGCCAGAGGAGCAGGATTTTACCTCAGGGACGCTTATTTGAAAAAGGATCCTAATACCGGTAAAATTCCCGGTATCAGCTACCGGTTGCTCAATGCTCTTAAAACTGGAAATCGGAATATGTTTATGGATCTGGTACTTAATTGCTATATGTACGTAGGAAGAGAGGTACCATCCATTATTACCGAGGTTTTGAGGGAAGATGATGCAATATTTGCCACGATAGGCTATGCTTTTGTAGCTTGCTTTATCGAAGGAGAAAAGGATACAAGAAATGATAGTGAAAACGGTAATAAAAGAATAACGAATGGAGAGGAGTTGCGGGTATGAATAAATTAAAAACAATGGGTTTGACGATGACCATAATTTTTCAGGCAGAAAGCGCAAACTATGGAGAAAGTGTGGGTAATGTTGCCTCCTTGAAAAAAATATCTAGAAATAAAGGAGAGCAGTATACTTACATATCAAGGCAGGCAATAAGATATAACATTACAGAACAACTAGATGAGGCTGCAGCGCCTGTAGCAGCAGAGGGCAGTGGGGATAAAAAGGTAATACAATTCAGCGAAGATGCAACAATAGACAAATATCCGGAAGTGGACTTCTTTGGTTATCTTAAAACTGCAAAGGGAACAGGAGGAAAAAAGAGAAGTGCCAAGGTAAGGCTTTCCAATGCGATTTCCCTGGAAACATTTAAAGGGGACTTGGATTTTTTGACCAATAAAGGTCAAGCTGACAAGATGAAAAGCGATATGAATATTGCGCAGGCCGAAATCCATAAATCCTATTACAGATATACCATTGTAGCGGACCTGGATCAAATAGGCAGCGATGAGGAATATGGCATAGAGCTTGAGAACAATGAAAGAGCAAGACGGGTAAAGAAGCTGTTGGATACCGTTTCGCTTTTATATAGGGATATCCGGGGCAGAAGGGAAGATTTGAAACCGTTATTTATAATCGGAGGTATTTATGAGATTAAAAACCCGGTGTTTCAAAATGTGGTCTCGATAAAAAATAATTGTATTACATTGGATGAGATCATTGGGGTTATGTATGACGGAATAAAGGAACATACTCGTTCGGGTATTGTTGATGGGCGGTTTGATAATACAAATGAAGTGAAGGAGGTCATAAAAGCTACAACTGTACCTGAATTTTTTACTGCTCTGAAAAATGAGGTGGACGCGTATTATGAAGGGAATTAGACTTAAGCTAAGCCAGGATATGGTGAATTATAAAAAGCCTTCCAGCTTTCAGCTAAAGGAAACCTATCCTTTGCCGCCATATTCAACAGTTATCGGTATGATTCATAACCTGTGCGGATTCAAGGAATATCATCCGATGCAAATCAGTGTGCAGGGAAAACATTTCTCAAAAGTCAATGATCTTTTTACAAGATATGAATTCAAAAACGGTATGACATATGACTCTGCAAGACACCAATTAAAAGTAGATGCATTTGGCGTTTCAAGAGGAGTTGCCACAGCTGAACTTCTGATAGATGTGGAACTGATGTTGCACATTGTACCGGAGGATTTGAATTTGATACAGGAAATATATGATTGCTTTATCAAGCCGCCGGAATATCCATCCTTGGGAAGGCGTGAAGATTTGGTTGTTATTGAAGAAGTGAAGCTTGTTGAAATCCAGCAGGAGGTTATTGGGAAAAGTGATAATTTACCCGGCGGATATGGTGCATATATTCCTATTTCATATCTGGAGAACAGTGATGTAGACAATGATTCTATCATCGAAGGTATACCATATCCGGGTACACAATACAGTTTGAACAAAACCTATGAATTAACTAATTATGGAACGGATAAAGCTCCAAAAATATTCAGAAAGTGGGAAGTAGTAGAGGTACTATATTCTCGCACTGCTACAATGAACCGCAAGAAACCTTTCTTTAAGGATAAACAAGGTAACTTTGTATTTCTGGTCTGATAGGTTTAATAGAGAAAGAAGTGAGAGGTAACAGAATGCCTATGGATGAGAAATTTATTGCTAAAACCAGACCATATAGAAAAGATATTCAGGAGCATACAGATGATTTACTTTGGAACCTGGAACTTTTAAAAGAGTTATATCCCAATCTGGAAACAGATTGGGATATGCTGCGGCTTGCCTGTATCTACCATGATCTTGGAAAAATGAATGCAAGATTTCAAGCGGCAGTTCACGGAAAAGGTAATAATACAGGCATACCCCATGGTTTGCTAAGTCTGGGGTTTATTGATGTTGAATATTTGGAAGCAAGAGGATATGATGAAAAAGATATCAGGACATTGTTTCATGCTGTGGCATATCATCATGAAAGAGATATAAATTTCACTCTGAATGATATTTATGATGAAATAGAGACACTTAAGGATATCTTTAAGGAATTTGAATATTCACAGCTTCCCACCAGTTTTTTAGATCCTGAATTTGACCGGATGTTTTTTAAACCGGGTCAGAGATTATACGAAGATAAGGATGATACCTATTTTTTTCGGTATGTTATGCTGAAAGGTCTTTTAAATCGGATTGATTATGCGGCAAGTGCAGAGATATCCGTGGAACAAAGGAATAATTTTCTTATGGCTTCTATGGCGGGGCTTTTAAGCAAATGGAAAGAAATAAATCCGGATAGTGGATGGAATTCCTTGCAGGAATATATGCTTAAGCATCAAGATGACAATGTCATTGTGATTGCGCAGACAGGTATGGGTAAAACTGAGGCAGGGTTACTTTGGCTTGGAGACAATAAGGGATTTTTTACACTTCCATTAAAAAGTGCCATCAACGCAATATACAAACGTATAGAGGCTAATATTGTTGTGAAAGATGTCGAAAACCGAGTTGGACTGCTTCATTCCGATACACTTAAAATATATTCGGAACGGGAAGAAGAAAAATTAAAAAATGAGAATTATGACGATGAAATGCCGGATTCCCGGCTGGAATATTATTATTCCAGTACAAAGCAGTTATCGCTTCCATTAACCATTTGTACTATGGATCAGATTTTTGATTTTGTATACCGTTATAAAGGATTTGAACCCAAGCTGGCTACACTGTCTTATTCAAAAATTATTATTGATGAAATTCAGATGTATTCACCTGAGCTTGTGGCATATTTAATTATTGGCTTATCCTATATAACGAAACTTGGAGGAAAATATGCAATTTTAACTGCTACTTTGCCCGGAATGATTTTGGATTTTATGGAAGCAGAAGGGCTTCACCCTCCTAAGCCGGCTGTATTTACAAATAGTCTGATACGGCATAGCGTAAAAATAATCGAAGCACCCATAGATGCGGATGAAAGTATTATGCGGATGGTGAACGCTTATTCCGGAAATAAAATCCTTGTGATATGTAATACCATAAAAAAAGCAAAAGAAGTATATGATAAGCTTAGTAAAGCATTATCGAAACTAGGCAAATCGGGTATCTATTTACTTCATAGTGGTTTTATAAGAAGGGACCGAAACGTAAAAGAAGATATGATTGTGGAGGCCGGTAAGAAGGGTAGTACAAAATGTGAAATTTGGATCAGTACACAACTGGTGGAAGCCTCGCTTGATATTGATTTTGACTTACTTTTTACTGAATTATCAGATCTGAACGGTCTCTTCCAAAGAATGGGTCGATGCTATCGGCATAGATTATTGGATGTGGATTATAATTGTTTTGTATTTACCGGGGGCAGCAAAAAGTGCAGTGGTGTCGGGGAAAATTCAGTAATAGAACCGGAAATACATGAGCTTTCAAAGAATGCACTGAAAATTGACGGTAAAATAAATGAAGAAAGTAAAGTGAAATTAATAGAAAATACCTATACAACTGAAAAACTTTTGGGGACAAAATATCATAGCAAAATAAAGGAGATGTTGGGATATGTGAAAAGCATAACTGAATTTGAATATACAAAGCAGAATGTTAATAAGATGTTTCGGGATATTGATCAGGTTTCAGTTATACCATTATCTGTATATTGTGAGCATGAGGACGAAATGAAAAGAAATATAGAAATTCTCAAAAATAATAGACATGAGAATTTGCAGGAAAAAGTGAAAGTCCGGGAAGTAATCAGGGATTGGATGGTCCCGGTGAATAGTAGGTTAGCAATGAATACCTGTTATCTAAAAGAAACTATTGAAAAAGGGCTTGAAATTATCGTGGTTGATGCTGAGTATAATAGTGAAACCGGAATAAGTTTTGAGAAAACAGGAAACAAAGAATTCAAAGATGTTGAAAATAGGATGTTTTGATATCTGGGAGGTGGAATTTTGCGGGTTACAGGAACTATGTTCTATTATTACTTTGTCTGTCACCGAAAGCTCTGGTGCTTCGTAAATAATATTGCACTGGAAGAAGAGAATGACAATGTATTACTTGGAAAGCTGCTGGATGAAAGCAGTTATGGAAGAGAAGAAAAACAGATTTTAATTGATGAAACAGTCAATATTGATTTTATTAAGGATTGGAAAGTATTGCATGAGGTTAAAAAAAGTAAGAGCATTGAAGAAGCTTCTATGTGGCAGGTAAAATATTATCTTTATTTTTTGAAGCAGCGAGGAATTCCTATTGAGAAAGGTATACTGGATTATCCTAAAATTAGACAGAGAAAAGAGGTCTTTCTGGAAGAAGGGGATTCTGAAAAAATAAATGAGATCTTAGAGGATATCGAGCTTATCTCAAACAGGAAAACAAGCCCGGCAGTTATTAATTCAAAAATATGCAATTCATGTGCCTATTATGAATTCTGCTATATTTAAGGAGAAAAATTATGTCTGAAAGTTATTATCTTTTTTCCGATGGGGAATTGAGACGTAAAGATAATGTTCTTAGAATGACAGCACCGGATGGTAATTTTAAGGATATCAAAATAAATATGACAAGGGATATTTACTTGTTTGGAGAAGTATCCCTTAATACAAAGGCCTTGAATTATGCTGGACAATTGTCAATACCGATACATATTTTTAATTATTATGGATTTTATACAGGGAGTTTTTATCCCAAGGAAACTAATGTTTCAGGTAAACTCCTGATTGAGCAGGTAATGCATTATACTAATGAGGAATGGCGGCTTGTAATTGCAAAAGCTTTTATTGAGGCTGCAAGCTATAATATATTACGAAATGTACGGTATTATAATAAGCGTAACCGTGAGCTTGAAAGTACTATCTCTGCTATAAAAGGATTACGTAATGAAATAGAACGTACAGGAGATATTAACTCCCTAATGGGTGTGGAAGGAAGCATAAGGAAAGTATATTATGATTGTTGGACAAACATCATTAATCAGGAGGTGGACTTTGAAAAGCGTGTGAAAAGACCACCTGATAATATGGTTAACACCTTAATTTCTTTTGTGAATTCTTTGATTTATACCAGCTGCCTTACTGAGATTTATGTTACTCAGTTGAATCCGACAATAAGCTTCTTGCATAGTCCTGGAGAAAGAAGGTTTTCACTCTCACTGGATATTTCAGAAGTATTTAAACCTTTAATTGCCGATCGGTTAATTTTTTCAATGCTGAATAGAAATATGATTACAGAAAAAGATTTTGAACAGGATTCAAATTATTATTATTTGAAGGAAAACGGGAGAAAAAAGATACTAAAGGAATATGATGAATGTCTTAACAGAACAATTAAACATAAGGAACTTGGAAGAAATGTATCATACCGACATTTAATGCGTCTGGAGTGTTACAAGTTAATTAAACACTTAATGGGAGATAAAAAATATGAAGGGTTTAAAATTTGGTGGTAATTATGTATGTTGTCCTTATTTATGATGTAGAAGTGGATGATAATGGTGCCAAAGCTTCACGGAATATTTTCAAAATATGTAAAAAATATTTGACTCATGTTCAAAAGTCTGTTTTTGAAGGGGATATAACCCCTGCTCTGCTGCAGCAACTGAAATTGGAGTTGAATAAACATATTCGAAAAAACAGAGACTCTGTAATAATTTTTAAAAGTAGAGAAGAGCGATGGATGCAGAAAGAGTTTTGGGGGATAGAGGACGAAAAGACATCAAATTTTTTTTAAGATATACTTCTCTATTCGTTTTATGTATAATGGATATTATTAAAAACTGTCAACCCTCGGTTATGTAAAAAATACAGGGGGATGACAGCCACCTAAAACTCGTTAAATCATGAATTTAAATAGAAAACATAATTATTATTAATCAGAATATGAGTGATTTTAAATAGGTAGACAGAAATGAGGGATATGCCCTTAGAAAAATCAGTACTTTCGTAGGCAGGGTTTTAATATAAACATTATGGAATGTAAATTTAGATACCGTAGTAAGCAAAGACCGGTTCGGGCTTGGTTTTAATATAAACATTATGGAATGTAAATCAAGTTCCTCATCCTGTGCCTTACCAGAGATAGCCAAGTTTTAATATAAACATTATGGAATGTAAATGACGCAGCAACAAATACGATTAATGGCGATACTTGGTTTTAATATAAACATTATGGAATGTAAATTATTATTTCCGGTTATTATGCTGTTATTACAACCGTGTTTTAATATAAACATTATGGAATGTAAATGTACTAAGTGCTTATGTATGCCTGTAAAGGGCTTTGGTTTTAATATAAACATTATGGAATGTAAATATATGTTTCACTTCCTATCAGTTTTTCGATTTCTGCGTTTTAATATAAACATTATGGAATGTAAATATTGTTAAAATGATAAACAGTGTATTAATTAAGTTGGTTTTAATATAAACATTATGGAATGTAAATAATTATAGAGCATAACCAATCGTCTCCTTCGTCTGCGTTTTAATATAAACATTATGGAATGTAAATCAATATGGGCCGCACGCTTGAACAGGTCCACAGTAGTTTTAATATAAACATTATGGAATGTAAATACGCTTGTATCCCATCTGCCGATAATAACCCGGCTCGTTTTAATATAAACATTATGGAATGTAAATAAGGCTTCAAATGGGAACAATGGCAGGCTAAGAAGAGTTTTAATATAAACATTATGGAATGTAAATATGGGTATGCCGGATTTGTTGGGGACGCCGGAGTAAAGTTTTAATATAAACATTATGGAATGTAAATATGGATATGTAAGGTAGGTGAAAATGTGAATATTGTGTTTTAATATAAACATTATGGAATGTAAATTTCTATAATGTTTGGTTTATTATTTCAGCATCTAAGTTTTAATATAAACATTATGGAATGTAAATTTGGATGTGGCGGCAGTTCTGCTTGATAGCCTAGAAAGTTTTAATATAAACATTATGGAATGTAAATTTGCCATAGACTACGCATTCGCCGTCCGAAAAATCGTTTTAATATAAACATTATGGAATGTAAATATGAAATAATTGGCTCATGCCGTCCATTATATTCTTGTTTTAATATAAACATTATGGAATGTAAATACATAAATATAGCGGTCCTGCATAATACAAATATGGTTTTAATATAAACATTATGGAATGTAAATCGTTCCCGCTACGATCAACCTGTACAGTGGTCCGCGGTTTTAATATAAACATTATGGAATGTAAATATCTCCATCACAGCCAGTGTCTTCATCAAAGATGAAGTTTTAATATAAACATTATGGAATGTAAATTTAAGTCAACACCGTCCGGTGTGAGCGCATCCTTAAGTTTTAATATAAACATTATGGAATGTAAATTAGGTCCTCTGCTGCATTCCGTTCCATAGCATCGATGTTTTAATATAAACATTATGGAATGTAAATGTAAAAAGGAAGCAGATCCGATTAAACTTGCAAGGGGTTTTAATATAAACATTATGGAATGTAAATCAATACATTGAGGGTGTATTTTTTATGCACTTTTTTGTTTTAATATAAACATTATGGAATGTAAATGAGGTAAAGGAAGGTGAGTAATATGCTCCTGTTCCCCGCAATCACACCGCAGTTTTAATATAAACATTATGGAATGTAAATGCAAATAAGGGATATGGAAACTCGATTACAATATCGTTTTAATATAAACATTATGGAATGTAAATAAGACTGCCGAATACATTGCGGCGATCATGGAGACTGTTTTAATATAAACATTATGGAATGTAAATAACGAAAGATGTTGCAGAGTTTTAATATAAACATTATGGAATATAAATTAAATATCATTCTTCCTTAAAATTAAGCATAAAAAAGTTTTAATATAAACATTATGGAATGTAATTGCTAATAAAGGATATGGCTATTGAACTACCATCGCTGATTATTTTAACAAAGCTTTTCTGGCGAGCTACTTCAGGTATTATAAGAGTAGCCATTAACTTCTATTAAGGCTGTACTAGGATCAATTAGATATAGTATGTGACCTATTTAATTTGATTAATATATTGTTATTGTTGTTTTCAACCTACTTATTCTTGATTAATTTACTTTATATATTACATGAATTAGCATCTTTGTAACTAACCAGTTACAATAAAACTTCTTAAAGAGTGTATAATCAACTTAATCACTTTGAAAGGAGAGTCCATTTATGCAAAATCAGGAATACCCGAAAGAAGAAGTCATCCGTTTCCTCGAATGGATTGATGTAAACCCCATGCAATGGGAAGGAATCTTGGAACAGAGAAGCATCGAATCAATCACCCCGTTAAAAACTCTGGAAGATTGTGACATGCTTACTTTCAGTGGTTTATACAGCGTAATGATGACCGTATTATTTAGTGAGACAAGTATCATTTCCAGCAGGGTATTAAGGAGAATTACAGCCAGAGCGCTGATTAAAAAGATCGAAGAAATAGGGGAATTAGAAACCTCCAAGGAAATCCTGAATCTTTTGAACGAGGAATGTGATAGGGCAGATAGGGAAGCAAAATTGCCGGATAACTGAATATAATCTAATAAAATAATTTCAATGAGTACATATAATCCAGGAACCACTTTCATAGATGTCCTAATTATGGTATTCTATTATAAAGTAGTATGGTTATACATTAAATTAGAACTGTATATAAAATAGAACCGGTTAATTCCCGTTTCATATTTTCATTTTATTCAAAGAGGGTTTAAATCAATGCAATTAGGTATTACGATCCCATTACAAAAACATCTAAAATTAAAACCACCCCCTTACGGTGAACCAATCGATTTATTCTTTTGCTGGGATTTACACATTATAAAATTCCATGGGAAGAACTCCCTGATCGCAGTGAATACAAATAACCGTTTTGCAGTTTTACTATCCGGTATGAAAGCGGCAGATTGGAAAGTAATGCAGGTCAGACTGGAAGAGTCTATTACCTCCGGTTTAGCCAGTGAAGGTTATAAGGATGAACAGATAAAAAACTATTTTTCTCTCGCCGGCCTTCCTGAAATAACAAAAACTCACGGCAGAAAATCAGTAGCCGGGTTAAATAAGGCAGTGGATTATCTTTATTATATCCCGGTTGAAGCAAATAAAAATGAAATGTATCAGGCTTTCCATTGCCATGAAATAAACCGTGAACTCTGCCATGCGGCAGGTTTTGAAGATTATGGATATCCGATAAAATTCCTGGATGCAGATATGAAAAGATCTGGCTTGAAATAACTATTAGGATAACTGTCAAAATAAGATAGCGGATCGTCTAAATAGTCCGGCTTTAAGAGCACTTTAATAAAGCCGGACTATTGATTGGGACTTACTGAACTTCCCGTAACATTCCTATTTTTTTAAAACCCTTCATTTATAACAGACCAAGTATTTTTATCGGTTCTTGCCATACTAATATATCTATTTTCAATTTCACTATTCCGCACTGCGGCTACATCAAATATAATAACGGTTACCAATAGCATATTCTGCTTCAATTGTTTTATTATCGTATAGACTGTTCGTATCCTCAGTTAAGCTCATATCCTTAATCGCCCACACTGTATTTTTGTAATAATCCAATGCAGCAGCTTTTGCTGCTTCCTGTTCTTCCGTTGTTAAAGCTGAATATTCTTATGCGGCAGGGCCGCAGTTCCCAGTTCCGGCGCGAGCCACCAGTCCGGAACTTCAGAGCCACCAACTTACTCACTAATTGTTTTGTCTAACCCGTAGACCTCACGCATTGAAATGTCTTTTATTGAATCAATGCTTTCAATAATTATTTTGATGCGTCAGCATAATGCGATCCAGTATAGCATTAGTCAAAGGAGCATCATCCCCACTTAACTGTTCATACCATCAATCAGGTCGGAACTGTGAACAAAAGATGATAGAAAATTTTTTGCGACGTAGCTGCAACTCAAAGATATCTTTTCGTCCATTTGCAGTTGGTTTTTAGAAGTAGCAATTTATCAATGATAAGTAATAAGGGATTGGCATATTTTTAATGATCTCCGATAAGTACCTTCATTTCTTGCCATTTCAAGATCAAGAAGCAAATCTGGAAGACGGACATACTTAGTCATGTAATACTGCTTACATGCCTCCATGTCAAAGGCACAAGACATATATGTTTTACCAATGCCTGTTGCACTGGTGATAAAAATGTTCCGGCGTTCAGTGATATATTCGCAGGTTGCCATTCTCTGAATAAGATTTATTCAACTTACGGCCGGATGTATTGTCGATATCCATGACACTTGCGCTGGTGGGTTTTGTCTGTCGTTCTGTTTCAGCCTCAGGAGAAAGAGAGAATGAATAATTGGAGCGCAATTTGGAAAAATTGTGGGCAATATACGGAATATAAGGAGAAATTACGACAATATTACCTTTCTTGTCAGACTGAAATTTAAAACTAGTCGTTTTTTTGAACAAATAACAAAGTTTTTTTTATTCTATTTTGTAATTATATACTATATTCTAATTAGTATAAGCAAAAGTGCCTATACAATATTATCTTGGAGAAGGATTAGTTATGGTAAAAGGCAGAATTATTTTCAGATAGGAGGCAGCCCTGCTATTCGTAAAATATGAGGGAGTTACCCCAGGAAAATATAAAGGAATAGAAAGCAGTGATGTATGATTGAAATTGGTGCGGAAATATATGCGATCTTGCACCGGATTTCTGTTTTTGTCCGTGTACCCAAATGTTGTTTTTGATGATTATTTACTGATATTTAGTATCGATTTTTTTGGATTTTGAATATGCATTCTATTGAATTAAGATTGATTTATTGTGGATAGAAAAAATACACTGGCTCTACCAAGTGTTGATAACTGTAAATGTTTGCAGTTAGGCAACAATTGCATATAGCAAAAATAAAAGAGGAGAGGAGGTTAATGGTATCCAAAATGTTTAAGAAATCTGCAATATTGAGAAAAGTAAAAAAGTAAAATGAGTAAAAGGGGGATGATAGTATGTGGTTAATGTTATCTAAAATCTTTAAGAAAGCTGCAATATTCGTTTTATCGATTGCATTGATACTTCTCGGTTCGTTCATTTCAGAGAAACAATCTTACGCGGCATCTGACGAAACGTTCTACAATCCAATGTCGGCGGAACCAGTGTCGAATTTCTACAATGTTATCTTTCAGACCGGAAGCGACCCATGGGTTTACAAGCACACGGACGGCTATTACTACAACGTCTTTACCAACGCCAGCGGCATCATGATCCGCAGATCGAAAACCATCACCGGCCTTGATGCGGGCGAGAGGAGCCTGGCCTGGACACCGGTTAAGGGTAGCATGTACAGTTCAAATGTTTGGGCGCCGGAAATGCACTATCTCAAAGATACCGATGGCAAATACAAATGGTATATTTACTTCGCGGCTGACAACGGAACCAACGCAAACCACCGCATGTACGTGCTGGAGAACGCCAGTGAGAATCCGATGACCGGAACCTGGGAATTTAAAGGTAAAATTACCGATTCCACCGACCGCTGGGCGATAGACGGCACAGTGCTGGAGGTGAATGGTGAACTCTATTTTATTTGGTCCGGCTGGGAGGAAACAGACGGAAGCTTCCAGAATTTGTATATCGCGAAGATGAGTAATCCATGGAGCATCAGCTCGGAACGGGTACTGATTTCGACGTCTGACCATGATTGGGAGACATCCCCGGGCAAGATCAATGAAGGTCCTGAAGTCATTATACGGGGAAACACCATCAACCTGGTTTATTCCGCAAATGCAAGTTGGACAGACAGTTACTGTCTCGGACTGATTACAGCCGACATTAATGCCGAACTGCTGGAACCCGCATCCTGGGTAAAAAGGGATAAGCCGATTTTCTCAAACGCCAACGGCGTTTACGGCCCGGGTCACTGCAGCTTCACCACATCTCCCGACGGCAGTGAGGACTGGATTATTTACCATGCCGCCCGCTGGCCAGGATCTGGGTGGACCCGCAATGTCCGCGCACAGAAATTCACCTGGAACACAGATGGAACACCGAACCTGGGAGAGCCTGTCGATCCGAACAAACCGATTGCCACGCCTTCAGAGGAGCCGGCACGTTGGCGCTATGAGGCGGAAGCAACCCTGTTGATGAAAGATCCCAGCGGCGGAACCGGTCCCGGTGTCTGGTGGGAAAGTACCGCTTCCGATGGGAAGAAGATCACCAATATCAAAAACACCGATGATTATGCCCAGTTTACAGTCAACGTGCCAGAGGCGGGATTTTATGTGCTGTCCGTGCGCAATGCCAATGGCTCATCGAATGGGGCGGATGCTTCCCATATCTTGTCGGTCAACGGCAGTTCCGGTGCCAATTTGAACATCGTCTATTCCGGCTGGAATCTTTGGGGAGCCTCCACGGCGAAAGTCTATCTTAAGCAAGGAGACAATATCATCCGTTTCTCAACGGGTGCCAACCTTGCCGAAATTGACAGTATGGATATATTCAAGCTTGATGCGTCCGAAATTCTATTCGATTCTCCGGGGTACACGCTGGGGTTGGGTGAAAGTCGCAGTTTGCCCGTGTATACGGTAACAGGCACTACCTGTTCCCCTGTTGACAGCGGAGTTTCCTTCAGTTCTTCCAACAAAGAGGTAGCTGATATTGATGGGTTTGGAATCAAGGGGCTCAAGGCAGGCAGTGCCACGATCACCGCGACATATAACGGGAAAACAGCCACGGCTACGGTTACCGTTGCCGCTGAACCTAAGTCCGTGCAGTCCATTGCCATCAGTGGATTGAACAACATCCTGGCCGGCGGGCTGACAGGGCAGCTGCAGTTAACAGCACGCTGCAACACCTATGAAGTTCAGGAGGTGACGGCTGACGCCACGTACTTCAGCAGCAACCCCGACGTGGCTGAGGTTACGGTCACAGGTCAGGTATATGCCGCCCAGCCTGGGGATACGGTGATTATAGCCGCATACGGCGGCAGGGAAGCAAAGTTTTACTTGACGGTAACTCCTGATCCGTCTCAGGTTCCTCAGGTTCTTTCTCAAGTAAAGACTCCCTCCGGAGTGACACCCAGTCTGCCCGGTGTTGTTGATGTCAACTATAAGGGAGAGAGAGGAACTGCCGAGGTAAGCTGGAAGCTGGAAGGAATTAACTTCAACTCACTTGGCACTGTTCAGGTGCCTGTCATATTGACACTGAACGGTGAGAAGATTCCTGCTGGCGTTTCCGTGGAGGTTATCCCGGGATGGGGTCTTGATGAAATTGTGAATCAAGTTCGCAGTAGGATAGACAATTTCTCGTACCCTCTAGGCGAAGGCTTGGGCAACTATAGCCAATCTGCATATAATGATCTCCTGGATAAGCTGAACCATGCAGAGGAAATATCCACAGATGCCAGTCTGACCCAAGAGCAGTTTGATCAGGAGCGGCGTTCCCTTGCTGAAGCGGAAGCAGCCCTGTTAGACTCACTCAACCTGACCGAGGATGGCGTAACCTATAACGCTTACCGGGATTTCTCCGGCGATGAGACGGGCAAGTACCCTTACGGCATTACCACCGAAAATCTGACCAATGGGGCTGCCGCCACAGTGCAGGAAGAGGACGGGAATAAATTCCTTCGACTGACCACAACCGCTGCTTCGGGCAAGGCAAATCTGTTCCTGCCGTATGCAGGTGAGGTGAAGGCTGCGGGGGACCAGCGCATTGTCATTGAATATCGCGCCAGATTAAACAGCAACTTCCAGTACGCCAATGGCGCCATGGTGAGAAATGATAGCGGTACTGACAATTATTCCATGGTCACGGCATTTGATACGGGTAAAATTATAGTGCAGAATGGAGGCTCCAAGAAGCCGGTCAAAGACGTTTCATACAATACATGGTACAAAATTAAAATGGTGGCAGACTGGGGCACCAAGACTTATACCGTCTATATAAACGATGATCCTGTTCCGGTGGCCACTGACTTCACTTTCCGTCATACAGGCGGCAGCAAGCTGACCGGCCAGCGGTTCGGCATCGACGGCTACGCTAACGCCTCCATCGACTTTGACGATTTCAAAGTTATGGTTACGGGAGGATGAAAGTTACACCGGTCACATCTGCGGCTCTTTCACCTGAAATTTAGGATGGCAAAAACGGCCGGTACACGCATCGGTAACGGTAAGTTTGCCGGCAACGGGCCAACTCACAAGTGCAGCTTTCCTGAAGACCCGAATGAAATTTCTTGCAAAAGGAGGACATAAAACAAGCTGATAAAAATGTAAGGGGAAACAATAAAAAATTAAAAAATGAGGTGAGCAAAAAATGATAAGATATATAAGACGTATGGTTGCAGTGATGATCACGATCGCACTTTTTATCGGGGTGATGCCCGCGTATGCAGCCAGTAATCCGCCTTCTGAGGACGGAGGATTTGTTTCGGAAGCGGGAAAAGCTGGCGATTTCCCTTTAGCGGCTAACGGAACGGCAGCGGCCATCTGGGTTGACGTCGGGGAGAATACTCCGGTCAGACGAGTGGTGAACGACTTCAAAGAGGACATCAAACGAGTCACCGATCTGGACGCTAATGTGAGCAGTGCGGCTTCCCTTCCCGCAGGTCCTGCAGTGATCGTGGGTACACTGGATGGAAGCGATCAAATCAAGGCCCTGGTTGACGAAGGGAAAATTACGGCCAGTGAAGTAAGCGCTATCAAGAATAAATGGGAAGCCTGCTTAATCAAGGTGGTAGACGAAAATACCCTGGTTATAGCAGGATCGGATTCTCGCGGTGCCATTTTTGGCGTATACGGGATATCGGAACGAATGGGTGTAAGTCCCTGGTATTTTTTTGCTGACGCAGCAATCAAAACCAAGAGTGCAGTATATGTAGCTGCCGGTACTTCCGTCATAGATATGCCCGATGTGCGGTACCGCGGTGTTTTCCTCAATGATGAGGAGAAACTCAGCCGCTGGGCAAAGGATGTATTCAAAGACCCGGACACGATGGGTCCCCAGACTTATGCCAAAATCTTCGAACTCATTTTGCGGCTGAAGGGCAACTACATCTGGGCGGCCATGCATGTTAATTCGATTAACAATGTACCGGGCAATATTGATCTGGTGCAGGAATACGGCATCGTGCTGGGTTCCAGTCACCCGGATATGCTCCTGCGGACGAACACCCACGAGTGGGATGAGTGGAAAGAGAACTATGCAAGGCAGAAGGGTGTTAATCCCGACACGATTCAATATGATTATACCGTAAGCAAGGAGGCTGTGCTCCAGTACTGGCGGGAAAGCATTGAACGCCATAAAGACACCGATGCGCAATGGACACTGGGTATGCGGGGGATACATGATGAGGCTTTCAATGTGAAGAATATCATGGAACCTGCATATGATTACCTGGGTGGTGATCTGGAGGAGCGGAAAGCTGCACTTATGAATGAGATCATCCGGGAGCAGCAGAATTTGCTTAAGGAGATACTGGGTCAGGACAAATACGAGAATTCTTTCCAGGCGTTTATCCCGTACAAGGAAGTCCTGCCTATCTATAATCACCCCAAATTTGATCTGCCCGAGAATGTAACAGTGATCTGGTGCGACGATAATCACGGAATCATGCGGAGGATGCCTGATGCCGCAGAACGCGCACGCGAAAGCGGACACGGGTTATACTATCACGTTAACTACTGGGCTCCTCAGGACCAAAGCTATACCTGGCTCAATTCAATTCCCCTTGCCTTGATGGGTGAGGAGCTTGGCAAATCCTGGGAGCATAATATTAGGAAGTCCTGGATACTGAATGTGGGCGATATCAAGCCGCAGGAAGCCGAGATGACTTTCTTTATCCGTTACGGATGGGACGTAGAGAAGTATAAGAACCGGGCGGATCAGTTTTTAAAAGACTGGATCGGTGAACATTTCGGCAGTCAGTATAGCGACGAGGCAGCTGACATTCTCACTGCTTTCTACCAGCAAACCAACGTTCGCAAGCTTGAGCATATGAAGGTTGGCCTGTTCAACCAGACTGACTATGGGGATGAGAGTTCCAGGCGCATGGCGGTATATCAGGATTTGTTCAACCGCGCCGGGACTATCTATAATGCGCTGCCTGGGGCGCAGAAGCTGTCCTTCTATGAACTGGTGCAAAGCAAAATTAACTGGGCGTATTATGTCAATAAAGCCTACTATTATGCGGATAGAAGCAATCTGGCTTTCGATCAGGGCAGGATGGCTTCCGCCGATGCGTTTCTCAAGCTTTCGCAGGAGGCCGACCTGGCAAAGAAAGCGGAAATTGAGCGTTACAGCACGATGGCAGACGGCAAATGGAAGGGATTCATTGATCCCGAGAATGCACCGCCTCCTGTCACTAACCAGCTTCCCCCCGGCACGCCGGCGCTGATACTGGGAGAACCGTCCATGGGCGTGGTCATGCAAGGCGAGAAAATGCCCCGGGAGAACTCCGGGCTGGTCTTCTCCCCTTACAACCAGGACGGTAAATTCATCGACGTTTTCAACAAGGGAGCCGGCAGCATCAACTGGACTGCCGCCGCCGATCAGCCTTGGGTACAGCTCTCCGCCGCAGCAGGAACCGTCAGCGACGAGACCCGTCTCTGGGTTACGATTGATCGGCCGGAAGCCCACAAAGGCGCAACCGCAGCGATTACGATTACTGATACTGCAGCCAACACGGCCAAGGCCATTCAGGTGGCGATTGAGGATCCGGCAATGGCCCTGTCTGCAATCGAGGGCTACGCGGAGGCTGACGGCTATGTTTCGATTGAAGCCGAGCATTACAGCCGCTTAAACACGAACGGCGGTAAGACCTGGGAAATCATCCCTGACCTGGGGCGTGCTTTTGGCGGTGATGTGGTTCGGGCTTATGCTCCTGACCTGAGCGCCGTGGATGAGAATTCGATCACCTCGACTGCTCCCAGCCTGGAGTATGACATCAACCTGACCTCCGCGGGTCAGTTCCCATTGGAGATCTACCGGATTCCCACGCTCAATTCCATGGGGAAGGTACGCTTTGCCGTATCCGTGGACAGCGAAACCCCGATTGTTGTGGAATCCGCCGCGGCTGATGAAGGGCAAGGCACCCTCTGGGTGAGCAACCTCTTCCATATGATCGAAAAGCATGTGGTGAATATGCCCGCTCTCTCAGCTGGAAAACACACCGTCAAGCTTTGGATGGTGGATAGCTTTATTATGATCGACAAGATGGTGCTGTACACCGGTCCGGAGGGTGTCATTCCCACCGAGCTTGGCCCTGACGAGAGTTACCACCCTGAATACAATACCAAGTTCAGCCCCGGGATCGCCCTTCTGCCCTGGAACTCAACGGCAGCTGAACCGAAAAACATCCCGGCCGGCTGGGGAGAGGGCGCTTTTGTTGAAATGGATGGAAAGGTAGGCCTTGAGGCCGAGTACGCCATGGAACACGTGCTTGAATCTGAAAGCCAGATTACGGCTGACATGAAGGCGTACACCGTTTCCAAGTGGGATAAGGCGGCCGAGGTAACAGGAAAGATTCCCAATGCCTGGCGTCTCACTCAATCGGACACCGGCATGGCGATGCGCCTTCCCGACCTGGGCGGACAGTGGTCAGAGGCTGCCGAATTTCCTGTATATAGTCCGGAATTGACGTACAGAATCGATTTTAGCAACACGGGGACTTATAATGTCTGGGTGCGCTGGCGGTTTGTGGACAACGCTTCCGATTCCATCCGCGGCGGTTTGGATGGCAGTATCGGCAGTTTCTCGACAGATGTTTTTTTCACCAATGATAAGGATGAGAAATGGAGCTGGAAAAACGTGGGTAAGGTTAACGTCGGCACAGCGGACGAGCATTCCTTCAGCCTGTGGATGCGCGAGGACGGTCTGTATGTAGATCGCATCTACCTGACGAAGAGCGGCGAAACCCCAACCGACGCCCTTTGGAACCCCTCCCTCCGGACGGAGAGTACTGTGGGACAGAGGCTCCAGGCAGCTGTGAACGCGAAGCGCGCCGGGATGTCCGGGATTTCTTATCCGTTAGGTGATGCTCCCGGTCATTACCGTCAGGCTGCCTATGACTCCTTAATGAGTGCATTGAACGCAGCGGATGCTTTGGCCAAGAGCGGTACGGCTACAGAGGCGCAAGCCGACGAAGCCCTGAATGCCATTACTGCCGCAGAAACAGTTCTGGACAACTCTCTTATCCTCACGCAGAATGGCGTGACCTATAATGCTTACCGGGATTTCTCCGGGGATGAGACGGGCAAGTATCCTTATGGCATTACCACCGAAGATCTGACCAATGGAGCTGCCGCCACAGTGCAGGAAGAGAACGGAAATAAATTCCTTCGGCTGACAACAACCGCAACTTCAGGCAAGGCAAACCTGTTCCTGCCGTATGCAGGTGAGGTAAAGGCTGCGGGGGAGCAGCGCATCGTCATCGAATATCGCGCCAGATTAAACAGCAGCTTCCAGTACGCCAACGGCGCCATGGTGAGAAATGACAGCGGCACCGGCAATTATTCCATGGTCACGGCTTTTGATACGGGTAAAATTATAGTGCAGAATGGAGGGTCCAAGAAGCCGGTCAAAGACGTTTTATACAATACATGGTACAAAATTAAAATGGTGGCAAACTGGGAGACCAGGACTTATACCGTCTATATAAATGAGGATCCTGTTCCGGCGGCCACTGACTTCACCTTCCGTCATACAGGCGGCAGCAAGCTGACCGGCCAGCGGTTCGGCATCGATGGCTACGCCAACGCCTCAATCGACTTCGACGATTTCAAAGTCATGGTTATGGGAGGAGCGAAAGTTACACCGGTCACATCTGCGGCTCTTTCACTTGAAATCCCGGATGGCAAAACGGCTGGTACACGCATCCGGTAACGGTAAGTTTGCCGGCAACGGACCAACTGACTATTTCCATACCGTGACAAGTATCAATTCGTTAAAGGCATTAGTGACGCGTTTTGCCAAGAGTAAGGAAATCGATAATGCCGGAATTGCCAATAGCCTGCAGGTAAAATTGGAGAAACGGTAATGTTCTTTGCCAAAGAGCTGAAGGTCCCGTCGACAAAGCGCTCCAAGACATAGGACGAGTACAGGGAAAGGTTGTCAAAACGATGGTTCCGAGCGGAATGCAGATAGGATAAGATTTGGTTTAAACTAAATTATGTAGGATAGCCGTTAAAATAAGTTAACAAAATAAATTTCTTAACATACCTAAAATCATTTTATTATATAAATAAGGGCAGAAACCAGAGAAGAGGTTCTGCCCTTAATAACATTCAACATATTTTACATTAGTTTTCAGGTTTATACGGATCTTGAAATGCTCTCAATTTACATCCATTCATCCATTTCCCATATGCTAATAATTGTTGCCAATAATCCGATTTCCTAATGAGTATAATTCTTCGCAGGGCTCATATTTTACGTACATCGGTACTTAGGTGAGAGATATAATACTAAACTTCCCGTAACCTTCTGATTTTTTAAAAACCTTCATTTATAACAGACCAATTATTTTTATCGGTTCTTGCCACGCTAATATATCTATTTTCCGTTTCGCCATTCCGTACTGCGGCTACATCAAATATAATAATATTTCCAACAGCATATTCGACTTCAATTGTTTTATTATTATATAGACTGTTCGTATCCTCAGTTACGCTGATATCCTTAATCGTCCACACTGTATTTTTGTAATAATCCAGTGCAGCAGCTTTTGCTGCTTCCAGTTCTTCCGTTGTTAAAGCTTTCTGATATTGGATGGACTCCTCTTTGGTATCTTGTGATCCGGTATCGCTGCCCGGTGCATAAAGTATACTCCTCTCAATTGCCGCACTGTCCGGCCGATCTATGAAAGTGTCCCGGTACGTAATCGCATAATTGTCAAATGAAGCAACGAAGGTACCATTGTCCTGCAGACTGATTTTTACTGCTTTTGTTTCAGTTTTTCCGTTGCCGAATGTAATTTCAAGTACAATCATATCTTCACGTAATTCATACGTTAAATCCGGAATAGCCATATTCTTATCACTTAAGGCTTCCCATAGCTCATTAGGTTCCCAATTTATAACCAGGTAATAATATTCCTTTTCATCAGGACCATAAGATACCGTGAAGTTTTTAGCAACTCCGTATTCCTCTCTTTTTTCAGTCCAGTCTATAAAATTGATCCACTGGTTTTTAACGGAATAGCGAATTGTTTTTATATTATTTCCCTGAATATAGAAGCTTAAAGGCGCACCGGTCATAGAACCGTCGGCATTGACTTTTCCGGTTGATAAAACTGTTCCTGCACTGCTTATTTTTTCATTTGTTCCATAGGCATAAGCGGTTATAAGCATTGTATTGATCGGTTTGGACACAGCTAAGCCTATTATTGCGCAAACACAAAGAACAGCAGCGATCATGGATTTGGCAAGAGGCCTTTTATAGAAGTGTACGTTCTGGCCGGTCTTTTCATAGACTATAGCTTCGTGGATATACCTGGTATCAATCTCGCCAATTGCCCTTGAGAGCGTTTCCTTTTTCATAACACAACACCTCTCTTTATCAAATATTTTTTCATTTGCCCGCGAATACGGGAAAGCCGGACTGCGGCATTATGTTCGGTTATCCCAAACATTTTTGAGATTTCGGCTAAGGAATCAGAGAACCAGTAGCGGCGTACAAACATGACCCGATTATCTTTAGCTAATGTATCAAGAAAATCATCAATGATTTTAGCAAGTTCTTTGGAGTCATATTCTCGATCGACGTTATGGATTGACGGTATGCAGTCTTCCAATTCTTCGAGTGCGATATCATAATAACTATTGCGTTTTGCCGCGGTATTACTGTGATACTTCTTTATGGAAAGGTTGCGGACAATACGGCACACATAAGAGAGCAAGGGATTTGGTCTTTGAGGCGGTATACTGTTCCATATGCCCAAATAAGCGTCGTTGATACATTCTTCGGCGTCGAGCGTATTGTTTAAGATATTATGGGATACTCTGCTGCATACTTTTCCATATTTATTAGACAGTTCTGTAATTGCTTGCTCCGAGCGCTCGAAGAACAAGTCAATGATTTCATTATCATCCATTTTCCTGGCACCATCCTTTCTGCCTCAATTATATACTACGGATTTGAAACGGAATATCACAGGTTGATAAATTTTTTAGAAAAAATGTCTGCCGGAGCAAACAGTTGACGAATGGATCGTTGTGGATATTCGGATTTTATCGTTATGAATTAAGACTATTTTGGGTCGGAGTTCAGAATTATATAATGATAAATTGGACTAATGAATGAGTAACAGATATAATGGATAAACACTTTACAGGGAGTTATTATGGACGGAAAGGAGTGGGAGAATGATGGATTACGGGTATTGTACAAGAGCGGAGGAATGCAATGAAATATACTTAAGATAATAGGATACCTGTGTTTATGCAAAATATTGCAATTTCTTTTGAAAAAAAATGGGCTTCAAAAAACAACATTCCTTATAAAAAAGCTGGTATAATGTCAGCAGACATAAATACCGGCGCCGAACACAGTGAGTGTGCATCAACGCTGCAAAGCGGCGCATACCATGGGAGCCTGCGGACTTGGTATAACAGATTCATTATTGCAAAAGGGGTGAGAGAATTGAATACGATCTATTTAAATGCAAGATGTAAGGAAATCTTGCAGATGCTTCTTAACAGTGATTCCTATTTGTCCTTACAACAGATTGCAAATGACCTGAAAGTTTCTCAGCGAAGTATTTATTATGACCTGTGCCGGATTAATGAATGGTTGGTTGATAATGAAATTCCTGAATTGGAAATGGTCAGAGGAAAGGGGTTATTCCTTCCGGAAGAGATTCGTCAGCGGATAGAGGATTGCACGGAAGACAGTGAGGCAGAGGAAGTGTATATCTATTCTCCAATGGAACGTATACAGATTATCATTTGCGGGATCATTTATTTTTCAACGCCGGTTCATATCGATAAACTCACCGATTATTGTAAAGTAAGCAGAAATACGATTTTTAATGATCTGCGGGTTGTGGTAAACCAGCTGCAGAAATACGATCTGAAACTGGAATACAGATCAAAAAAAGGATATATTGTCACTGGTGATGCGATCAAGGTAAGAGCTGTATTTCTTCTGAATTTTCAAGGCCTCCAGAATTTATTTACCAATAATGGACTGCGTTTTGTGGATCAGGAAAAGATGAATCGTTATGAAGAGATCCTAAAGCAGGTAGAAAAGGAGCTTGGCGTTGAATATGTTCCGGAAAACAGAAGATCTTTGGCAGTTTTGCTGCCAATGATGGAACGCGGAGATGAGAACCTTAACTTTGCAGACTTGAGAAAACAGGAAATGGAAAGTCGTAAGGAATATAAACTGGTAGAAAAATATTTTCCGCATTTAAGTGAAAAGGAGAAAATATATTTATGCCTTCATTTATTGGGAGGAAGGATTGCAGCTTCCTCAGAAGATATTTTTGAGAACAACTCCAACGAAATGGTATATGAAATTACAAAAGCTTTGGTTTCAGAATTTGAAAAGGTTGCCTGTGTAAGCTTTGACCGGAGAGAAGAATTAGAAAGACAGTTATTTGTTCATATCAATTCCTCTATGTACCGGTATCAATATGGAATTCAGAATTTAGATTCTCTCAATGAGGATATTATCAGAGAGTATCCGGATTTATTCGAAATAACCAGGATTGTCAGCCGATATTTGGAAAAACAGATAGGCCTTCCGATTCCGGATAGCGAAGTAGCTTATTTGGCATTGCATTTTGGCGCATATCTTCCAATTTCCAATAATAAGAGTGAAAAGATCAGAGTACTGATTGTTTGCGCAAATGGTATATCCACCGGAAACATGTTAAAGCGGGAAATTACGAAAATGTTTCCGGAAGCAGAAGTGGTAGGAATAGAATCTGCGGCAAAGATATTAAATGCACAGGCTGCCTGTGAGTTGATCGTCAGTACGGTTAAGCTTAAGAGTGTGGTGCCGGTAATACAAGTTCATCCTATTTTAACGGGAAGAGATAAAGAAATATTAGTCCGTCATTTGAAATTAAAAAATAACGCAGGTTATGTTAACTCAAATGAAATTTTCTCTATCGTAAAGCCTTACATTTCAGAAGAAAATTATGGTAAAGTGAGGAAATTGATTGAAGGATATCTTTATCATGGTAAAAGTGGAAACTATATTGAGTCTGATAACCAGAAAAAGGGATTGTTTAGCGTTATGGATGCGTATAAGCTTGAAATACATAGTGGTAAGTATAAGTGGACGCAGGCCTTATGGACGGCAGGAGAATATTTGATGGCCATCAATAGCATTCAATCGGCATATATCGATAGCATAATATCCCAGCTTCGCTATTATGGTCCATATATGTTTATCGCACCAAGAGTAATCCTTGCCCATTCAAAACCGGAGATGGGGGTTAATAAACTGGATTGTTCCATGCATTTTTTCCGTAATCCGGTTGAATTCTCGGAAAAAGATAAGGCTAAGGTTGTAATTATACTTGCTGCCAGGGATCAGGAAAGTCATTTGAAAATACTTCATGATATCATGACAATTTTTGAAGAGGATGAGACTATAGATGTACTTTTAGAAAAGAAGAATTCTTATGAGATCCTGGAATACTTTCAGAAAATTCTGGATCATAAAAGAAAAGGGGAAGAGACAGAATAAAAAATAAATATGAATTCGAGCGTGTTTGAAAAATTATCGCACCGTTCCGAACGCCCCATTTTGAGAGATACTGCGTAGCGATTTAGGGAGAGCAGCACCAATACGCACCCAAAATCGCTCTTTGCCTCCCACAAAGTGGAGCATTCAGTTCGGCACAATTATTTTTCAAACATGCTCTGGGAAATAAAAGCTTCAGGTTTATTGGAACCGGAAGCTTTTTACTTTTGGGCAAAAGGCATATAATCTTGCAAAGTCAAGCTGCAAATAGTTGGACTTCTTTTTGGAAGACCAACTTGTTACAATGAACTCAGCAAAAGAGAAAGGGGGAGCCCAAATGATAGCTGACATGCTGGAGTTGAAAAATATACGTATTGTAGAGGAAATAAATGATTGGAAAGAAGCAATTCATTTAAGTCTTGAACCTTTGGTTGAGGGGGGATTCGTTACAGATAATTATGAAAAAGCGATTATTAAAACAACGAAAGAATATGGTCCCTATTATATATTGGCAAAGGATTTTGCATTAATTCATGGAAGACCGACAGATGGTGTAATAGAAAAACAGCTTTCTATTACATTACTTAGAAGCCCGGTTAAGTTTGCAGATGACAGTTATCCGGTCCGTGTGTTGATAGCACTGGCGGCAAGCGATTCAAATTCTCATGTTGATGCCATGAGAGTTTTATCAACAATATTTATGGATGAGGATAAAATTAATGAGTTAGTGCAGGCTGTTGATTCAAAGCAAATATATGATTTATTGATAAAAGCAGAATCCAATTTGCAGGAATAACAAGGAGGAGGTGTAAAAGGAAAGCTTTCTCATATGGAATAAAAGAAAAAGGTGGAATTCATGCCGGACCGGCAAGGTTTCTTGTGAAGGCTGTAAAGCAATAGGAAAGCAATGGTGTTCCTTCTAAAGGAGACAAATCAGCTGATTATCAAAAGAATATTATCACGGGTGGTGATGGCACTTGGGGGTAAGAACGGTAAAGAAGTCAGAGTAAGGTAACTAGTACTGCCTATTTTGTCACTAGAAGTAATGAAGAACCGTATCAGAAGAATTAAAAATTTAAGGAAAATTTATAATGGGAAGGAGAAGGTTATTATCATGTTGAAAATTTTAGCAGTATGCGGCAATGGACTGGGGAGCAGCTTTGCATGTCAGATGACTACGGAAGCGATTCTGAAAGAGTTGGGGGTTGAAGCAAAAATGGATCACATTGATATTTCCAGTGTGTCCGGGCAGAATGCAGATCTGATCATTTCAGGAAAAAACTTTGAGAAGCAGTTTGAGCGCATTACTCTTAATTGCCCGGCAATTTTCCTGGAGCGTCTTGTTGATAAGAACGAGATCAGGGAAAAGCTCACACCGGTACTAAAAGAAATGGGTGTACTTTAACCTTACAAGCTGAAATACCTGCATAGCAGGTATAAGATAGAGCCAAGTAACGCAGCGGACTTAAGAATATCCGCTTTGACTAAAAAAGGAGATGGAGAACTATGGTAGTATTGAGGTTTATTATTGATAATATTTTAACTCAGGCTGCGATCATTATCGGCCTGATCGCTTTATTGGGGCTGGCATTACAGAAAAAGCCGGCTGGAACTGTTGTGTCGGGTACTATGAAAACAATCCTCGGATTCTTAGTATTATCTGCCGGATCATCCGTAATGCAGAGTGCGTTAGCCTATTTTGGAGATATATTTAATCAGGGTTTTGGACTGAATGGTCTTGAAAGCGTTGTTGCTTCTATTGAAGCAATCAATGGCCAGGCAATGGGAGAGCTTGGTCTTGGCAGCGAGATTGCTGTTTCATTGGCAGGTATCTTTCTTGTTAATATCATTTTAGCACGTGTTACACCGTTTAAATATATCTTCCTTACCGGTCAGGCTCTGTTATGGGAATCAACACTTTGTGTTGTATTTGCCTGGTTCTGCGGTTTAAGAGGAATTCCTCTTATTATCGTTTCAAGTTTAGTTGGCGGTGCATTTGCTACTTTAATGCCGGCATTTGCACAGCCGGTTGTCCGTAAAATCACAGGAAACGATGATATCGCACTTGGTCACTTCTGTACTTTTGGCTACATGTTTACCGCATTAATCGCTAAGCTTGTCGGTGATGATTCGAAATCCTGCGAAGAACTGAAACTTCCAAAGAGCATTGAATTTCTTCAGGATACATACCTTTCCGTTATGGTTGTAATGGTTCCGTTCTATTTGATCGTAGCAGCAATTGCCGGTCCGGAAGCAAGCGCGGCATACTCTGGCGACACAAACTTTATGGTTTACGCATTTTTACAGGCAATGCAGTTCGTAGTAGGTTTGTATGTTCTCTTAGCGGGTGTACGCTTGCTGTTAGCAGAAATCGTTCCGGCCTTCCAGGGGATTTCCCAGAAACTGGTTCCCAATGCAAAACCGGCTCTGGACTGCCCCGTATTATTCCCATATGCTCCAAACTCAGTAATTATGGGATTTATTTTTACAACAATTGGTTCTCTTATCGGCATGTTGATCACAGGTATCCCGGCACTTGGATTACCGCTGGTTATTCCCGGAGTTATGAGTAACTTCTTCGCCGGCGGTACAGCCGGTATCTTTGCAAACAAAGTTGGCGGACGCCGTGGTGTAGTGATCGGATGTATTGCTCATGGTATCTTTATCATGATGCTTCCGGCATTCCTTTCTCCAATGCTGGCGCAGATCGGTTTCCAGAACATAACATGCACGGACGTTGATACGGTAGTAACCGGTTTCTTCTTCATGATCTTTAAGAGCATCGGCGGGCTGTTCTAATTAGCCGCATAGGATAGAAAGGGAGGTGCAATTCATGTTTTTGTTTGGAAAGAAGAAAGAAAAAACGGCTGAAAAAGCGGAAAAAGCTCCTGTTGTTAATAAGGAAGAATTTATTTGTCAGGCCGAAGCAAAAGTACAGGAACTTAAAGGAACAAAAGAGGATACCCGCGTGACACTTTTGAATGAAATCGGCTCCCTTTACTTTCAGGCTGAAGAGTTAGACAAAGCAATTGAGTATTATGAACAGAGTCTTGACATGAAAAAGCAAATGGGCAGGTCTTATACGGACTTGATGTCACTGTACAATAAAAAGCGGCAGCAGGCAGCAAATGCAAAGAATGATGAAGAGATTCGTTATTACCTGGACAAAGTGCAGGAAATGATGCAGATGTCTAAGGATATGCTTCGCGGAAAAATGTAAAATAGCAAATTAGAAAGTGAAGGTGCATTACAATGTATAAGAATTTAATTGATATGTTTAAAGAAAACGAAGGGAAAGGCGCCGTCGGTGCGTTCAACGTACACTGTTTAGAAATGATACCGGCGATGATTAAGGCTGCGGAGGAACTGGAGGTTCCGATTATTCTTCAGACATCCTTAGGAACAGCAGAGTATATTGGATTTGCGCCGCTGATTGCTGCTGTTAAAGCTTTAGCTGAAAAATCATCGGTTAATGTAGCATTACATATGGATCATTGCAAAGATATGGAAGCTCTTAAGAAAGCAATTGATTGCGGATATTCATCCGTAATGTATGACGGTTCTGCTCTTCCGCTTGAAGAGAACATTGAAAACACCAAAGAAGTAGTAGAATACGCTCATGCACATGGCGTATCGGTAGAAGGTGAAGTCGGATCCATTGGCGGAGCTGAGGATGGTATTGTAGTTGATAAGGATGCGGCTATGTACACAAGACCGGAAGATGCATTACATTTTGCATCTGAAACCGGAGTAGATGCTTTGGCAGTTTCGATCGGAACAACACATGGTCAGTATAAATCGAAAGCAAAGATCAACTATGAACTTCTGGAAGAATTAAAAGCAAAACTTGGGGATACAGGTCTTGTTCTACATGGCGGCACAGGTGTTTCTGATGAAGATATGAGAAGATGTGTAAGAGAAGGCATGAAGAAGATCAATGTTGGTACTGAGTTAAATAAATCCTATATAGAAGTAGCAGGTAAAACATTTACTGCTGAGGGGGTAACTCCTTTGACATCCTTGAGAACGCTTCTCGGACCGGCAAACGATAGAATAAAAGAAATCGTAATGGAGAAAGCTTCCTTATTTAAGTTAGACTAAAACCATATTATGGCGGGCAGATTTTCTGAATTGGGAATTCTGCCCGTTATAGCATATAGATTTATATGTGAATAATTAATTGCGAAACGAGTTAGCGTTCTTGGTTCCAAACAGGGTTTTGGCATTTGGAAAACGTCTATTAATATGCGAAGAAAGAGAGGAAACTTTATGAAAAAGTGCATGATTCTGATTGCCGGTTACCCTGCAACAGGAAAGAGTTATATCTGCGATCTGATATTAGATAAGTATCCTCAGTTTGAAACCGTAAATCAGGATGAACTGAAAGAACAAAAGTGGGATGAATACGGATTCAACAATCTGGAAGAAAAGACCAGGCTGGAAAGGATGGCATGGGAGGAATATTATTCAATAATTGAAAAAAAGATGAAAAATAGAGAAGATATAATCTCGGATTATCCCTTTAGTGATAAACAAAGAGGAAGGCTCGCCGAATTGTCCGGTAAGTACGGATACGGGGTAATTACGATCCGTTCATTGGGAAATATTGATAAATTATATGATATTTCCAGGAAGAGAGATCTGGATCAGAACCGGCATCTGGGACATTTGGTAAGTAAGTATCATAAAGGCGATATGATGGAAGACAGAAGCCGGGCGGACTGCCTGGTTACCTATGATATTTTCAGGGAACGCTGTATTCATAAAGGATATGATAAATTTCAACTTGGGCATCTCATAGAAGTTGATGCTTCGGATTTTTCAAAAATTGACTATGATCAGATATTAAAAGATATTGGAACTTTTTTCAGGGAGTAATTGAAAAGAAGACTGTTATGGAAATCGTATGTATGGGATAATCGGCTTGTGACATTACGGTGCCGATTGTAGGATGTAATCAAATATCTGAAAACAATATCAGGAGGCTTTGCTTCAGATTCTATTTTACAGTAGTTTTAGGGATTATTCAAAATTTGAAACGATCTTAATTTTCTATCCATTCATGAAATATCCTCAAATAGTTAAAAGCAGGTTTTCCGGAAATTTTCTTTATTCCAACAGAAATGTTGTAATGAGGTTATAACGACGGAGAATCTGTTTTTTTAGGTATAAAATTTTAATAAAAATTACTTAATAATGCCTAATTTTTACAATTTAATAAAAAATAGTAAAATTTGTAATATTATAGAAGAAAATTGGAGATTGAGGAGGTCATAATTATGTGGGGTAAAAATGAAATATTTTGTTACTTGGAGAAACGAGTTCAAGGTAAAAAGAATAAGAGATTTAATTGGAAAGCCGGCTTTAAATTAACTGCTTTGTTACTGATTTTAATTTTAGTTGCCGAATTAGCCGCACAGCCGGATTTGTCTTCATTTGGTTATACGAAAGTATATGCTGAAACACTAACGGACACCGAAGCACCGACGGCGCCTGCAAATTTGAACATATCAGGTTCTGCCGACGCAATCGTCCTGAGCTGGGATGCTTCCAGTGATAATATCGGAGTGGCAGGATATAAGATATACAGGAACGATGAGGAGATCGGGACGTCAACGGAGAACTACTATATAGATTATACAATAACGGAAGCAGGCACTTATATCTATACGGTAAAAGCATACGATGCGTCAGGCAATCTTTCAGGAGCAAGTAACGGTCTGATTCTGACAATAACCACAGGGGATGGACCGGATCCTTCGGAGAATCCGGAGATTCCAACGGCACCAACGAATTTGTCAATGTCAGGTTCCGCCGATGCAATCATCCTAAGCTGGGATGCCTCCAGCGATGATGTCGGGGTAGAAGGATATAAGATATACAGGGACGGCGTGGAAATCGGGACAACGGCGGATACCTCCTATGCGGATGATACATTAACAGGTACAGGAAGTTATGTCTATACGGTGAAAGCCTACGATGCGGATGGGAATCTATCACAGGAAAGTGCCGCATTAACCGTAACAATATCTGACGGAGATGGATCGGATCCTTCGGAAGATAATGGGATTCCGACGGCACCAACGAATTTGTCTATTTCAGGCACTTCCCTGTCCGTGATCCTAAGCTGGGATGCTTCCAGTGATGACATCGGAGTGGAAGGATATAAGATTTACAGAGACGGCGTGGAAATTGGGACAACAACAGATACCTCCTATACAGATGATACAATAAGGAAAGCAGGGACCTATATTTACACCGTAAAAGCCTACGATGCAGAAGGGAATCTGTCGGAGGCAAGCGGCGGATTTTACCTGACGGTAGAAGATAACCAGGCGCCGTCCATACCGCAGAATGTTACTGCGGCAATCGGAGAGGGACCCGTAATCATTCTTAGCTGGGCTGCCTGCTTTGATTATTTTAAAGTGGAAGGATATAAAATCTACAGGAATAATGCGGAAATCGGGACAACCGCAGAAACAACTTTTACGGACACTTCCGTAGTAATAGGTGATACCTATAATTATACAGTGAAAGCATATGATGCGTCAGGCAATCTGTCCGATGCAAGTGATACCGTTTCCGCAATTTATGATATTACAGTTGATACGGACAGTGACGGTCTTGCCGATTATATAGAATATAATATTGGAACAAAAATAAACAAAATAGATACAGACGAAGACGGACTGAGCGATTATTATGAATATAATACCCTTGGAACAGATCCTACGGTAGTTGATACGGATGGAGATGGGATTTTGGATGCCGATGAAGATTCTGATGAAGACGGATTACCTAATTATTATGAATTTTATGTATTATATCCGTTGTTATTGAACAGCAGCTATAGTGAAGAAAATGGGATTAATCCGCAGGATGATTATGATCAGGATGGGTTGACTAATATTGACGAATATTTGGCCCGGACGAATCCCGGGGTGGCTGACAGTGACGGAGATGGCTTAAGTGATTCTTCCGAAGTACGGGAATATCATACCGATGCATCTTTATATGATACGGACGGGGACGGATTAGGTGACGGTACGGAAATAATAAACGGTCTGGATCCGTTAATTGCAGATACGGATCAAAATGGAATATCAGATGGGAACGAAGTGTTTAGACAAAGATTGATTGATGCGGAATATGCGGATCTATCCGCTTTAAATCTTGATGTTGAGCCAAGGTTATATATTACCGGAAGTGGAGATTATAGTGATCAAATTGATATTTTAGTTGAAAACAATAATAAGACATTTGAGAATTTGGATTATATCATCGGCGAAATATTTGAAATAAAACATGAGGATGATCTTACTTTTGAAAACGCAACTATTGAATTAGAATTGTCGGATGAGGTTCTGAATTCCAGTGATATATCCGATCTGAAGGTAATACGGCTGGATTATGAAACTGGTTCCATTGATATTCTTGCTACTCAATACGATGCCGGTCAAAGAATGATATATTCGGATGTAGATCAGTTATGCTACTATGCCGTAGCGGATATGGGTGCGCTTACTAATGATACGGAAATAGATAATGCGGACAGTGTTTTCAAGTCTCCAAAAGCAGATCTGGTTTTTGTAATTGATACAACAGGCTCGATGGGCGGTACGATTAATAATGTAAAAAATAACATAGAAATATATGCGAACGATTTGTATGAGCAAAATATAGATGTAAGACTGGGGTTGGTGGAATATAAGGATATTTATGAGGATTCGTTTAACAGTACGAGAAGCTACGGATTTTATGAAGATGTGGATTCGTTTATTAATGCGGTGGATTCATTAGTTCCGGATGGCGGCGGTGACTTGGATGAAACAGCGGTAGATGCACTCTTTGAAGCAAGAAAAATGCAATATAGAGCCGGCAGTAATAAATTTATTGTACTGCTTACGGATGCTGAATATAAAAATGGTATACAGAGTGACAGCAGTTATACTATGGAAGAAGAAATAAATGCTTTGAGAAGAGCGGGTTTTAATGTTTCCGTGGTATCCGAAATAGAACATCAGACTGCATACCAGGACCTTTATACGAATACGAATGGAATCTTTGCCAATCTTGATGGCGACTTCGCAGATGTACTGAATCCATTGGTCGAGGTTATGGATACAAAGGTTAATAACAGTACGTGGGTCAGATTATCGGATTTAAGTTTGATTAACGTAGATATGAATTTGGGCGGAGATGATACCGATTTAAATGAAGAGTATGAGAAAGACAGTGATGAAGACGGCATTCCCGATATCATAGAAATGGGAAAAGAGGTTACGGTCAACATTCCTATAAAATTTAATGGTTTGGGAGTACCGACTGAATATAAGTCCATACGGGCATGGTCATATAGATCGAATCCGTATTTAAAAGATACGGACGGAGACGGCTTTATTGATTCGGAAGATCCCTATCCCAAAGAATTTAATATGATAGTCAAAGAACTCCGCGGGGATAATGTAATAGAGTTGAATACAGGTTCTCTGTATTGCATCTTTGGCATGGATATCAACGAGTTTTATGAAATGTACTATACAAGAAATTTAAGACCCTTGGAAAAAGGAACGCTGGAAGCTTTAAAACGACAGTTGGAGATAAATATAGATATGGATTATACTGCGGATGAAGCCGCATTTCTATGTAATATTGATATAGATGGAATAAAAGACTATATGCAGTATGAAAGTAACTTTTTTCAGGACAGAGTTTATGAAAAATTGACAGGAACCAGCGCAGAGACGGAGATGGCAGTAGCATTTTTTCGGATTATTTCATCCAAAGAGGCCTGGAAAGAATATGTAAGCGATTCCGTGGATCGGATACTTTTTGGAAAATATACGGATAATGGAAATTTGCTGGGTTCGGCAGGAGAATTGGCGATCGCTTTCACGGGAGTTGATTTTGTACAGGATATAAGAGATTTGTCCCATGATATTTTATTCTGGGAGACAAGCTGGGAACATATCGGAGAAACGACGCTTGATGGGATCGGATTAATACCCGTTATTGGAATGTTTGCGAAATCCGATGAGATTTTTACTGTTTGTAAGCGTAGTGACGATCTGTACGAAATTCGTAAAGTAAAAGGTCTTGAAAAAATTGTTAATACGGCAGAAGGGCTGAAATATCTCCCAAAAGCTGCGGAAGTAGTAAATACCGCAAAAGATGTCATGAAAAGCTATAGCACCTATTTATACTGGAAGGTAATGGATACCTTAGACGGAGTGAACGGATATAGACTGGCATTTGCAGGAACCGGTATTTATGATAACAGGTTAATCAATGCCATTACAAATAATGTTGAGGACTTAAAGTATATTGAAGAGGTAAATCCGGGGAAAGCCACAGAGGTTCTGCAGGATATAACAAGTAATTCAATTGGAAAAAGTGCGGATGAAATTGGTGAAATCGTAGACTCATCAATTTCGATTACGAAGAAGACATTACAGGAATGGCTGGACGATGTACTGAAGGAATACTCGGAAAAGGTTATTAATAAAACAAAAGTAACCGGTGCATATGAGGGAAAAACTGCTTCGGAAATCTTAAGGGAAGAAATAATATCGGCAGGCATTGATGTTAAGAGTGTAGCCCCTTATCCGAATGCGGCGCACCATATTGTACCGGCTGCGGAAACTTATCCGTCTGCTATAAATGCACAAAATTTATTAGAAAGGTATGGTTTCGATTTAAATTCAGCTGCAAATGGTATATTATTACCTTATAAGCAATGGGAGACAGTTACGAGTGAGGCTATACATAGCGGACGTCATACAAAAGAGTACTGTGATTATGTTTGGGATAAATTAAGTGAAGTGGATATTAGTACAGCTGACGATATTGCTGGTATACTGGATGAAATAAGGGAATCATTATTGAAAGGCGAATTAGAATTGTAGGTGATATGATGAAAGTATGGAAATTGTATTCAATATTAGATGGATTTGCTTCTTTGTCTTCTTTAGATAATAATAAATCATTTGAAATAGCAATCAGTTTAGATGGAAGGAGTTTCGTAAAAGAATGGGAACCACTGAAATATACTAAATATATTGATGAAAAGAACTTACCATTAGGAGATAAACCTTCCGCTGGGCCCAATTTTCCGATTGTTAGCCTTAAGGCAGTGGAATGTCTGAAAGAAGTACTAGGAAAAAATGTTGAAATATTACCGTTATATATCGATGAGCAGGAATTTTATTTAATAAATGCTCTTGAAGTACTTGATTGCTTAGATCATGAAGAGTCAGACATAAGGTATTTTAGCGGTACAGAACGAATAAGGGGTATTAATAAGTATGTGTTTATTGAGCAAAAGTTAATAGGAAAGAATGTTTTTAAAATAAAAGAGCAGAAAAAGGTTGGACCATTTGTAACAGATAAATTCAAAGAGGCGGTTGAAAAAAGCGGATTGGAAGGATTTGAATTCAGAGAGGTGTGGGATTCGGAAAAGTAATGAAAAGCGATTTTTAAATGCTAAGAGGATTCAGTAAATGATATGTATGCGGAGCAAGGTTGGAGGTAGTTTATTCCGCCTTGCTCCGCAAGTAGCGGAAACCATTTAGTACCCCAGAAAAGCACCACATTAACTTAAGGAAACGGATTTTAATTCAGCTGATGATATCGCAGTGTACGAAATGATATTAGAAAATTATTATTGAAAGGTGAATTAGAATTGTAGGTGATGTGATGAAAGTATGGATATTGTATTCAATATTAGATGGATTTGCTTCCTTGTCTTCAGTAGATGATGATAAATGTTTTGAAATAGTAATTAATTTTGATGGAAGAAGTTTAATTAGTGGATGGGAACCGCTGGAATATACTAAATATAAGGCTCATAAGGATTTGCCGCTGTCGGATAAACCATCTGCCGGACCAAATTTTCCGATTGTTAGCCTTAAAGCAGTGAAATATCTGAAAGAGGTACTTGGAGAAAATGTTGAAATATTGCCGGTATATATCGACGAACAAGAATTTTTTTTAATAAATAAGCTCGAAGTACTTGATTGTTTAGATTATGAAAAATCAGAAATCGAGTATTTTAGCGGAGAACCAAAACGTATTATGGAAATTGTGAAGTATTCATTTATTGAACAAAAATTAAAAGGCAAAAATATTTTTAGAATAAAAGAACAGAAGAAGACAGGACCATTTGTAACAGATAAATTCAAAGAGGCGGTTGAAAAAAGCGGATTGGAAGGATTTGAATTCAGAGAAGTGTGGGATTCGGAAAAGTAATGAAAAGCGATCTTTAAATGCTAAGAGGATTCAGTAAATGATATGTATGCGGAGCAAGGTTGGAGGTAGTTTATTCCGCCTTGCTCCGCAAGTAACGTAACCCCTTTAGTACCCCAGGAAGCCCTACATTAAGTAAGGGAAGCGCATTTTAATTTGGCTGATGAAAACGCAGATGTACTGAATGGATATCAGAGAATCATTATTGAAAGGTGAATTATAATTGTAGGTGATACGATGATAATATGGAAAATGGATATAAATTTAAATGGCTTTGCTTCACTGTCTTCTTTAGACTATGATAAATCATTTGAAATATCAATTAATTTTGATGGAAGAAGATTTGGGAGTGAATGGAAGCCACTTGAATATACAAAATATTATGAACATAAGGACTTGCCATTAAGTGATGCACCTTTCTCAGTACCGGGTATACCAATTTTCAGCATTAAAGCGATAGAATACCTGAAAGAAGTCCTTGGTAAAAATATGGAGATATTACCAGTATATATTGATGAGCAGGAATTTTATTTATTAAATGTTCTTGAGGTTGTGGATTGTTTAGATTATGACAAGTCAGAAATTAAGTATTTTAGTGGAGAACCAAAACGAATTATGAAAATTATGAAGTATGCATTTATTGAACAAAAATTAAACAGTAAAAATATCTTTAGAATCAAGGAGCAGGAGAGGGCCGGACTATTTGTAACAGATAAATTCAAAGAAGCGGTTGAAAAAAGCGGATTGAAAGGATTTGAATTCAGAGAGGTATGGAATTCGGAAAAGTAATTTTTAAATGCTAAGAGGATTCAGTAAATGATATGTATGCGGAGCAAAGTTGGAAATAGTTCATTCCGTCTTGCTCTTTTTAGATGGATTTCTATTAGGGTTAGATTATGGACTTTCGTATGCTTCTATGGATTGGGCTTATACTTATACATACAGTAATGTCAAATCATTAAGTGGACAGTGGAAAAAAGTGAATGAAAGTATGAGCGATTTTTCAAGATAATACCAATCTCAAATAACTGGAAGAGAAGGAGCGGTTTGACTTCAAAATGGAGTAAAATTTGATGGCATGAAAGATGGAATATTACTTGATGCAAAGGGATAATATGCTCAGTTTGTAAATAAAAGCACAGGTACATTTTATCATTGGTTTACGGGACAAAAAAGTCTTGTAACACAGGCAAGAAATCAAATTGCTGCAGCGGACGGTGCAAAAATCCAATGGTACTTTGCTGAGGAATCTGCTTTAGAAGCAATAGAAAACCTATTTGTAGATTATGAAATTGATGGTATAGAATTAATTTTTTAAGCATTGCAATAAATGAAGGAGATAACGATGATACAAACACATTCATTAGTATTATGGAAAAAAGCAGAAACACGAGAGTTTTATGCATATACGAAAGAAGCATATGAAACAATGCAAATTTTAATTTCGTATGGTATATGCATTCCTGCTTATGAAACTGTAATGAGAAAAAAAGATGCGAAGTTATTTTATTGGAATTATGATAATTTTAGTAAAGCGGTAAAGAAAAATGTTAATAAAGAAGGAAATACAATTTTCCAGGATTTGGGTTACATTATTAGCTTTTTCTCATCTTTAAACAATGATAAAGCATCAGGCATTACATTATCAATAGGAAATAAGAATACGAAATTTGTTAATGCACTTGTAATTAATTTTTCTTTGTCAGTTGATTTATATAATATGAATGTAGCTTCATCAGTAAGTGATATGTTTTGTGATTGTGTAAACACATTCAAGCCTTTTTGGGGATGCATTTCTAATAAGAAAAATATAAGAGAGTATAAGAAATATTTAAAGGATAACAAACCGACTACAGTACATTGGATTAATTATTGGTCAGGTGAAATAATTAACGTGCTAGGAACAGATAAAATACAGGTTGTTCTGGATTCTTGTGAAAATTGTTCTTTCGAAAATGGTATTTTTAAGATTAACCCCATAGCAATGAACGTAGATAATGAAGAAGATATTAAATTGCAGCAAATGATTAACAGCAAATTAGGATTGTCTTCATTATGATTGAAGTATGACTTTTATCTCAATTATTCAATAGGTTATATGAAAAATGAGAAATATTGTAATTTTCCAGTACTTAGGTACCAAAAATTCAGATACATTTTACGGTTAGTAGGTTAATTGGAGATTAGAGAGATTCCTCCCTTCTTTTCTCAGCCAAAAATAAAACCTCCGAACTGAGTAATTTTATTTTACATCAGTTTGAAGGTTTACATAAACTTTGGAATTCACCCCAAAAGTCCGGCTTTAAGGTTTAACAAAGCCGGACTTTTTATTGATCCAAACACCTGTTACGAATCAGATGGCTATTTAACAGTTACCAGATCTTTCACATAATCCAATACCTTTTTCTCAATAAGCTGCTGCATTACATAACCAACGCCTTCTTCTTCCACTTGTGCATCATAACCGCCGGTGGAAGTATCATCAAAATAAGCAGAATAATCGTCCTTGGATACAGTAAGTCCATCATTTTGATAGATTGCCTGATATAACAGTGCTTTCTTCGCACGGTCTTTGATTGCTTCTTCTAAATTAGCATCATATTTCGATTCAGACATGCCAACATAATCTTCAAAGGTTACAGTTTGATCAGAACCCGTAGAAGCATAATAATTATTCATGTATTGAACAGTCATTTGGTCTTCGTATTTCTTGACAGATTTTAAGTGATTGAAATATTCTTCCGGGTAGGAAGTGACCTTAGTATTATCCATGAGATATTTCTCTAACCAGGTATTTAAATTTTTTTCATAATTGGTTTGTTTTAAATATTCCCTATATTCAGCAACAGTAGAGGCATTTTCGGAAAGATTCTCTTTTACAAATTCATCCGTGAATTCCGGAGTCTCATAAATACCGTTAATTACGACTTCAAATACGGTATCTTTTCCGGCAACGTCTGGATTATTTTTATAATCAGTTGGGAAAGTGACATTTACTGTTACGTTATCACCTGTTTTATGCCCGATTAATTGTGACTCAAAATCATCGATATAAGAATTAGAACCGATTTCTAAATCCGCACCTTGACCATTGGTATTGCCGCCGCTGAACTCTACCCCATCGATGGTGCCCACATAGTCTATGTTTACCTTATCACCGTCTTTTATCAATGCGTCCGTATCCGTTTTTAATTCACTATAATCTTTGAGTAAAGTATTAATATCACTGTCAACGGATTTGTCAGGATATTCTATTTCACTTAAAGGAGCAGTTATGTTTTTATAATCGACTAAATCTAAAAGATCATTCGCTGATACATCTTTTATAAGTCCGTCATCCGTTAAATATGCACTAAAATCGCTGCTGGGTTTTATTTTTGTTGCATTGCGGTAAACTGAATAACCGATTGAGGTGAAAAGACCTGCAGCTATTAATATAACTATAGAATAAGTAATAACCCTGCTTAATTGTGCTTTTCGTTTTGCTCTCTCAATTTCCTTTTTTTTCTCTAGGCGCTTCTGCTGCCCCAAACTCATGGAAGAATTCTCGTTTTGCTTATTAACCTTCATCTTAACCTCTCTTTGTTTTTTAAGATTTTTGCAGTAAAACTTTTTCTCCGATTGTGTGTTGATGTGTTAGTTTAGTACATACCTATTAATACTGCACTTTCATTTTATACTAAAATTATGAACATTTTGTGTATTTCCGTATATTACGTTATAATTTTTTCCTTAAATTGGTTCCGGACTATCTAAATACACGAATACTGTGGATTTAAGCCGGATAGGAATACCACTCGAAAAATTTAAAAAACAGCATGAGGACGAAATAAAGATTTCTGCTTTACCTTAAATAGAGTCTATAATAAAGAGGAAAGCTAGTATAAGGTAACTTACAGCAAGAGGTATTGGTTAGGGAAATGAATGCCGAATTATAAAACAGACACAGTTCATATAAGGATGGGGGAAATTGCGTGCATATAACTAAGAAAAAATTCCGTGAATGAGGATACCCACATTCACGGAGCCATATCTGAAAACATGCTAAAACTGGGAAAAGCGCCGTATACGGAGCCATATTTACAGTACTGTGGGAGATTGGGATAATTAATTGATTTTCCCTCCTGCCCGATTATATTCTTTCTATATATTTAAAAGATGTGTTTTAGTTTTAGCGTGTTCTTATTCTGTTTATTAGAGAATGTATGAAAAATCATCGCACCGTTCCGAAGCCTTGCATCGTTCTGAATGCCCAACTTACGGTTGCTGTTTCGCGAATTTGTGGAGCGTAGAACACTACATCCCCAAATCGCTTCTTGCCCCTACAAAGTGCAAAGTGAGATCCAGCCCCCGGCATAAGTTTTTCAAACACACTATAGGATTAACAGGACTGATAATGAAGACACTTATGAATAGCTTATATTAATATGGAGCTTTTGGATCATTGTTTAATTCTACCGTTGTTATTTCTTTTGTATCTTTACTAATAGAAAAGTTAATAGAACCATCTCTATTGCTGTATTCATAGAAATCAAATGAAGCGGAGGAATCTTTATCCGTGGGTTCGCCATAGGCAGCAACAATATCTTCTGGTTTAGATTTTTCAGTTATTCCCTGCGGTAATTCAATCGACACCTTAGCTTCATATTCGGAAGATTTTACGCTGATTAAAAAGCAGTTAGAAACAGGCTGCTCGGTATCGGCATAATTTCTTACGGAGGCACTCAAAACCTGGTTATCCTTGCGAAGCTTCACACCGACGGTAGAATCCTTTGCAGCCAGCATTTCATTGCCGTCCGTTACCATAGTCCATCCGTTGTCGATAAAGGAAGAAACAGGTGCCGGCAGGTGATAATAGGCATCTGCAAATTTTATGTCAAAGCTGTCCCATGTCTTTCCTACACTGGTAGGAGCGGTATAATTCTTAATGACATCCGGAACATCTCCGCTATTTTTCTGGGAGGAGGAAGTTTCCACTGCAATCAGGTTTTCCATTTCCATGGAATCAACGGTACTGGTTTCCGTATTGATCTCGATTACTGCACTGGAATAAGAGTCGAGATTATAAGACAGGGATGTTATGGGTCCCAATTCGCTTTCCTCTGTTGGTTTACCGTATGCGGCAATTACGTCATCATAAGTGGAACCGAAAGTAATGTTCTTAGGAAATATCAGTTTAGCACCACTTTCAGCCTGATAATTGTCTATGGATATATTACCTACATTACATTTTTCCATCGGTAACACATCTGTGCCGGTATTTACAAGGCTGGCCGAAACACGCATATCCCCATTTATTAAAGCTTGGGAAAAGGTATACTGGTTTGGTTCCAGTGTTTGTCCTTCAATGTCCTCGAATGCCCAGCCGTTTGCCGCAAACTCAGAATATGCGCAGGGCAGGGTATATACCGTTCCATTTAAGGAAAATTGGAAACTGTATAAATCATCGGATAATTCACCGGATGCGGTTGTATTGGCCGGTGTTTCTGTTGGTTCGGCAGCCGGTGTGTCAGTCGGTGCTGCTGTTGGCGTCGGTTCATCGGTTGGTGCAGCAGTGACTGTTGGTGTAGGTGTTGGGTCTGTTGTGGTTTCCTTGCTTCCACAGGCACTTAAGGCAATAGCAGATACGACTGCCGTCAGCAGAAGAATACATTTCTTGAAATACATAATAACTAGTCCTCCCTTTGATTAATTATACGCTAATAAGGAAATTTACTGTAAGAAAAGTAATGGCTCTGAAAGGTAGAATCCTTTGAAGATACAAATTTATAAAAAAAGAGTTGTGGATTTTTTTATTTGCAGAGTCCACTTTAGTTAGTAAAAATCCTATTATGAAATGCTTTGGATAAGTATTCAAATATAGGGTGTATCTTTCTTTCCTTATTAAGTGATGTCCAGAGCGGATCAATAAACCAAAAGATGCATCTTATAGAGATTGTACTTATTGCATTTCAAATAACAGTACTATGATAGCATAGGAAGCGGCAGATTGAAAGCAAAATATTGGATAATTTGTCATTTTTTGATACATTCTTAGTTTTTGTATAGATTTTCTCTAAATGACCTACTTATTGAAATCCTTAACAACACCTCAAGGTATGGTTAGGGCATGTGTGACCTATATAGTATAATTGCAGAAGAAATAAGGTTTTAACTATGATAATGTTAATGTATACGATTAGAAAATATTTCTTTAAAGAGGGATTAGGATAAATATATGTTCAGATATGCTCTCATGCTTTTGGTGAAAAGGGTTCAGCTCTGAAAGGTAAATATTTTTCGCACTAATTAATTTGAAATTACACCATACTTCTCTACGAAAGTGTATAATAAAAGAAAAAACTTTTTCGCAGAGGAGAGAAAATGACGCGTGCAGAAAAAA
>JAEWAK010000066.1 GCA_023391695.1 Bacillota bacterium | reverse complement strand
AGCGATTTTGGGGGCGTAGCGGGTCTACGTTCCCAAAATTGCGACGCAGGATTCCGCAAAGTGGGGCGTTCAGAACGGTGCAATGAGTTTTCAGACACGCCCTAATATAAATTCACTTATCAGGAGGTAATAACATGACAAAGATTGAAATAGTAAGGGCAGAAATGGTTAAGGCTATGAAAGCAGGGGATAAGGGAAGAAAAGATGCCCTGTCCGCACTTCTTACCGCACTGAAAAACGTAGCCATCGATAAGAGGGCTGATTTGACGGAGGACGAAGAAAACGCAGTTGTGCTGAAAGAAATCAAACAGTTAAAAGAGACCCTGGAATCCGCACCCGCTGACAGGACCGATATCACCGCGGAATGCAGCAGCAGGATATCCGTTTTAAATGAATTTGCTCCCCGGTTTATGTCGGAGGAAGAGATTAAAAAAGTAATCGGTGAAGTACTGGCAGACCTGTGCATAACCGAACCGGCGTCCAAGGACAAAGGAAGGATTATGAAAGAACTGATGCCAAGAGTAAAGGGCAAGGCTGATGGCAAACTGGTCAATGACCTGGTTGCTGCCTTATTTTAACCGGGCGGGGAAATCCCGTCTTGGCAGGCGGGAGTCAGGTTTAGTTGACCCATAATTTTTCCTGATCCTATGAAAATATAATTTAAAAATTAGCCGCTGTAAATCTCAGGTTTGATAAACTATGTAAAAAAGGAACCTGTGGTTTTCCAGCGGTCTTTTTAGCTTTGTGGACTGTAAAAAGGATCCGACCGGTCACTGCCGGACAAACACAGGAAGGATTGTCCGGCGGTCATGGTGGAATAAAATAATTCATATATTTATTTTAACAGAATATAATTAATATAAGTATATTAGTGCCATGATTGTACAATTGCCTGGATCCCCGTACAGTCAGACACAGAAAAGTAAGGGAGTTAAATTATGCCTGACTATAAAAGATTGGTTTCATACATTTATAATTATGAAGACGGCATAAAAAGAAATAATGTAGGTTATGCCAGAGTAGAAGCTCGGAATGGACAGTGCAAATATACCCTCCATATAGCAGCCCCAAGTTTAAATGATAAACAATTGAAAGTTTATATATTTAAAAGAAGAAAAGACGGACTTGAGGGTATATTACTCGGAACGTTTCAGGTAAAAAACGGAGTCGGAGATTATAAAACGGTGACGGATCCGGTGAACATTATGAATTCCTCCTACGGACTGGATGACATGGGCGGAATTATTTTGTACCTTTCGGGCAGGAAGTTCTTTGCTACTTCCTGGGATGAAATACCCATTACAATAAGTATGGTGGCAGCAATTGAAGATAAAACGTATGTTAAGGAATTAAAGGCAGCCGATGTAAAAGAAAAAAAACCGGACATAACTTCACCGGGCCAGGAAACAGGAACGAAAACCCATGAGGAGTCCCAGATCCTTAAAGAAGCCCAGGCAGCACAGCGGCAGGTGACACAGCAGGGGGCAAAAGAATTTGAGGATTACGCAAGCCGAAATGAAGGGGAAGTATTTAATGATTTGGATACCCTTAAGGTATTTAACGAAAGGGAAGTTCCTGTACCGGGAAATAATACAACGGAAATTAAAGCGGTGGAAGTAGAGAAAGAGAAGGACCAGAAAGCAGGCAATGAATTAAATAAAGACGAAAACAGGGAAAATAAAAAAGAAAACGGGGACGAAACAGATAATTATAATGAAGAACTGGATTCTCCCGTCGGAATTCTGCAAAATGAGGCTTTAATTAAAGACAGGTCTGCCCAGAATGATAAAGTATTAGATTTCTCCGAAATCCGCAGTAACAGCAAAATGTCTAAGAAGGAAACCTCCGATCCGGCCGTGAAATCCGGCTATGAGGACACGGTAGTTGCCGAAACAGAAAATAAGCCCGCAGCTGTTGACGGTACCGGAGACAGCAAGGTGACCGGAATGGCCGAGGCAGCATTAAATTATGATGACCTGGATTTTTATGAGGATACGGACAGTTATTTCACCCCGGAAACTTCCGTAGAGTATGATACTAATTCAGAAGGTGTATCTGCAGTGCCGGAAATACAAAGGGAAACGGAAGTAGGCACTGAGGAAGAATACCAAAAAAACCGTGAAAAGCAGCCGTTTTTTGAAGACCATCCCCTGGCAAAAAAGATTTACCGCAGTTTTCCCAGGATGTATCCCTTTGAAGACAATGAAATAGCCTGGTGCGTCAGAATTGAACCCCAGGATATCGGTCTGTTTCCCATGGAAGCCTGGATATTAGGCAACAACAGTTTTCTGCTTCACGGTTATTACAGTTACCGCCACCTGATTTTTGCCAGAATCAATGACAAGAACGGTTTCGGCTACATACTTGGAGTTCCCGGAATATATCACAACAGGGAAAAATTTATGGCGAAAATGTTTGGGTTTGAAAATTTTAAATGTGTCAAGAGAAAAGCCCAGAGAACCGGAGAATTCGGTTATTGGTATATTCCGGTCACATTAAATTAAAAGACAGGGGCAGCCTCGGCAGCCCCTTTATAGATGGTTGGTTTCTTTAATTAAGCCCGGTACCTGCCGGGGCTTATTCTTCAAAGGCAGTATTGATATAAGCATATCTGGCATGGTCTTCCCACTTATGGTTTATATGGATGCTGGATCTGGACAGGCCTTCATAGGAAAAACCCAGTTTCTCAATGAGACGGATGGATCTGACATTCTGGGGCATAATATTTGCCTCAATCCGGTGTATTTTATAATCGGCAAATAATATCTGCATAGCGGCCAGAATACTTTCCAGGGCATAACCGTGGTCAATATGCCGGTGGTCAAATTTATAACCCAGCTGGCAGGTGTAGTAGGAACCCCGGACGATATTGTAAAAATTAACGGAGCCGATAATGGTATGGGGAGCCTCAGGAAGAAATACCCAGTATCTCAACAACTTGGACTGGAGCATAAGGTTATATTCTATGGACAGGGAAAGCCTTTGATACGGCAGGGTATAAAAGTTCGGATCGCGTTCCGGTTCCCAAGGTTCGAAGTGTTCTTTATTATTTTCATAAAAAGCCAAAACTTTATCTGCATCGTTAGGATGTAAAATATTTAATATGAGGCGTTCCGTATTATATGTCATCTGCATAAATGTTCTCCTAGCTTTGTTCATGATTAAAGTAAGGGTCAGCCCCCGCCTAAAAGGCGGAAAATTTCCCTGATAGGTTAGAATTCCAGTGAAATATTAGTCAATGCCGCGAATGGCAACATTCTCTACATAAGGAGAGAGTAAATCCTTATACTCGTATAATTCGTGTTTGGACGGACTGGTTAACCCACTTTTAATAATATCGCCGGAATCCTTGTAAGCTTGTAGAAAGTATGCTTTGGCACCTTTTATCCATTTGCCTATTTCCGTAAAGTCCTCTGCCGTATGATGTTCTTTTACCACCGTAGTGCGGAATTCATAATCAACAGGACCGGATAACAGATAAGAAACACTTTCGGAAATCCTGGTAGTATCAAAATTTTGAAGGCCGCATGACAAACCGTATTTTGCCCTGGAATTTTTAATATCCATGGCAACATAATCAAGATAACCGTTCTTTATTAATTCTTTTATTATATGTGGATTATTTCCGTTTGTATCCAGTTTTACTAAAAACCCCAGTTCTTTTATTTTCCGTATAAATCCGGTCAGACCCGGATACAGGGTAGGTTCCCCCCCGGTAATACATACCCCTTCAATGATACCGGTTCTTTTCTTTAAATTTTTAAATACCTCTTCTTCCGGTATGGTTGGCTGTCCGGCCGGCGAAAGCACCAAAGAAGCATTGTGGCAAAAAGGGCAGCGGAAATTACAGCCGCCTAAAAAAATGGTGGAAGCCAAATGGCCCGGATAGTCTAATAGAGTTGTTTTGTTAAAACCATGTATTTCCATTTGTCCTTATATCCTTCCAAATTGACAATAGTACCCAATCTATTTATACATTGCCTATTGTCTTACTTCATGTTAAGATAAATATAGCAGATATGAGGAAATTCGTCCATAGCTGGATAGTAACAGAGATATTTTCACAATAATGTATGAATAGGTATGAAGGAACATGAAATGAATTTAAAATATATGAAAGAAGCATTAAAAGAAGCAAAAAAAGCAGCAAAATACGGGGAAGTACCAATTGGCTGCGTAATTGTTTATGAGGATAAAATTATTGCCAGGGGGTATAATAAGAGAAATACAAAAAAGACGACTCTGGCCCATGCCGAGTTGCTTGCTATCCAGAAAGCCAGTAAGGTAATCGGGGACTGGAGGCTGGAAAACTGTACAATGTATGTTACCCTGGAGCCTTGCCAGATGTGTTCGGGGGCTATCGTACAGGCAAGAATAAAAGAGGTCATTGTAGGTGCCATGAATCCGAAAGCCGGGTGTGCAGGTTCCATTCTTAATATTCTCCAGATGGAGGAATTTAACCATCAGGTAGAACTGACCACCGGTGTGATGGAAGAGGAATGTGAGACAGTTCTAAAGGAGTTCTTTAAAGACTTAAGAATAAGAAATAAACTGGAAAAGGGAAAACAAGCCGAATTATTATAGGGGGAAATAGGAAAACAACGTAAATTTTTAATATATAAAAGTAACCGGTTACCACCATGTCCTGTATCAGCTCTGAAAGGTAAATATTTTTCGCACTAATTAATTTGAAATTACACCATACTTCTCTACGAAAGTGTATAATAAAAGAAAAAACTTTTTCGCAGAGGAGAGAAAATGACGCGTGCAGAAAAAA
>JAEWAK010000043.1 GCA_023391695.1 Bacillota bacterium | reverse complement strand
ATAATGAATTTGAAGTGTTACATGAATTTTTAGAAAAACTTCCTGCTGCCATGGCTGAAGGCGGACGTGTTGCTATCCTTACTTTTCATTCCGGCGAAGATCGTCTCGTTAAAAAATCTTTTAAGCGTTTCTATCGTGAAGGAATCTATAGAGAAATAGCTCCTGAAGCGATTCGGCCATCCGCAGCCGAATGTAATTCCAATAGTCGTGCCCGGTGTGCAAAATTACGTTGGGCTATTAAATCATAATAGAAAAGGGGTAAGCCGTTACAGAAAGATAGTACTATTTTCGGTTAGGCTTACCCCTTTTTCCAGGTATTATTGTTAATACTCCAAAGGCATGACATATCACACTATCGAAAGCAATCTGACGGCTCAAAACCACATTGTTTATTATTTCATTTCATTAATTTTTTCAGGCAATTTAATCAAAGACATCGCATTTTCTACATTCTTAAGGTTTGAACCTGGTAAAAAATTAACACGACCAACTTTTGTCTCCACATCGTACTCACCAATGGCGCTGTCCAATATTATGTAAATTGCGTTGGCAACATTTGACGTAATATCTTCAATCCCTTTGACATAGATATCAAGCGATATCAGTGATTCTTCCTGCTTTGCAACAAAAAATATATCGGAACAATCGATAGAAATGTCCCCAAATTTTATTTTCATTCTCTCGATACTTTTCAATCTTTGCCGGAAGGGAACTACAATCCACTTTGTCAGTAGCTTTGGCTCATTAAAAAGTTTTATAACAAATGGAAATACAGCTTTAACTCCATCTGCTGAAATAGCAAAAATCCGTTTTCCATTTAAAATTCCACCTAATTCAAAGGTCAATCCTTTATTTATTTTCTTTAGCCTTGAAGCCAGTTCCATAATTATTACATCCTGATCATTTTTCGCTTCAAATAATTGCACTTCGTTTACAGAAAACCATTCCCAAAATTCCTGTTCCTTACTTTTTTTATTCCGAAACAAACCTTGAAAGAAACTATCACTTTTAAGACTAATGAAATTCATGTATCGAAATCTTTTTTCAGGAAATGCCGTAGTCCCAACATAAACTGCCTTACCTGCCTTTGTTAATGTATATACAGAGAATTTTAATTGGAAATCATTATATGTACTTAATTCAACTACATGTTGAATTACAGGTGCTTTTATTAGAATATTTCTTAATTTATATAATTCATTTAATCGTTCTTTACATGCTTTTTCCCCAGCTTCCTCCCATCTGCGAATGCCCGAATTTGATTCAATTAAATTTATTGTTTTGTCCCTTATTTCTCTCATTAAACAGCTTCTATTTAATTGGATAGAGGCTAAAGCCGAATAAACAACAATACTGTCATCCTCATCTTTTTCTGATTCATCAAATAACTTCAAAACGATGTTTGTTGTCATGTTATCTGAATCGTTTTTACAAATCATTTCATCGTACAAATCCCTAATATCAACCGCTAAATCATCATCAAAAATACCTGTGCCCCAGCACCCCATAGTGTCCCCTCCAAAACTGATACTTTTTTATCATCATAATTCAAACTTGTGGTTTATTATTTTATTACCCTGTTCCTGTAGTATTCCTTAGTAATCTGAGATACGCAAATCTCTAATTAATACCAATTTCATTAACTATAAACTGTATATTTCTCCAGTCATCAATACTCTTTTGTAAACATTCTCTTCCTTTATCAAGAATTCTATAATATTTCCTTCTAGGTCCATTAGAAACTTGTCCATAATACACCTCTGTCAATCCTTCCTTATTCAATCTTCTTAAAATGGCATAAAAAGTGCTTTCATCAACATCAGGGAAAAATTGACCCATGTATTTCATAATATCATAACCATACATTTCCTTTTGCTTTATGACATTAAGTATACACATTTCCAGAATTCCTTTTTTTAATTGTGCATCCATTATTGTGCCTTCCTTTTAAATGTAAGAATAAAAAGATACAAAGTACTATTATTGTTTCCAAATATATAAATCCACTTTCCAATACTTTTTTAGAAAGCATGCTTACGGTTGTTAAAGTATGCAGAATACTTATGTAATATAATATTATTGTTAATACTCCAAAGGCATGACATATCACACTATAGAAAGCAATCTGATACCTGAGGATTTTAAAGGTACTAAATAAAATCATGCCACACAACAAGGCTATAAATATAAAAAGAAATCCTACTACAAAATTACCGGCTTGCTCATTTCTTAAATTTACGATTATATTATTGAAAAACATGAATAAGGAAAGAACTATAAAAAAACAGATTAGATGAGCTGCTTTTATTTGAACAGGATTATTATTAATTACTACAGATGAAGATATACACTTCTTTTTTAGCACAAGCCACAACAATAACACTGTGACAGGATAAGAAATCAAAAGCTCTGCCATTATGGACATACCATGACTATAGACTAAACTATATATAACATTTACGATAATAACACCTATCATAACAATAAAAATACCTTGTGCTATATTCCTTCCTGAAAATATTTTTTTAGCCGAATCATCACTCGAATGCATTTCTTTATATAAATTTTGCACTATAATGGCTGGATCACCCAATGACATACAAACATCTTTTTCAGTTTTTCCCTGAGCTATTTCAACATCAAATATTTCATTATAATCGTTCAAGATGCTATTTATGTCATCTATACTATATTGAAACCTTAACTTCTTTTTTAGCTGTCTTAAATACATTTGCCTTGACACCATTGCCTTCAATAAGTTCACCTGACCCTTCTTATAATCCTACTGTGTAATAATCAGTAATGCGATTATAATTTAACACATTACTGATTATTAGTCAATAGTATATTTGTATTATAGTCACCTATTTATAAACGGTCAAAAAAGATGCATTTGAATCTGATGGGGCCTTGGCGGTAAATAAACCTTTAGGGATGCGCCTCTTTATCATACCTGGTAAAGTTATTGTCCCGGCTTGATTTTATGGCGGGTAGAAAAAAAACTCAACCTGCAGTTCATCGTCCTGTAAGACGGCTTTTACGGAATGGTTCACTATGGTATATTTCCGTCCATCTGGTATCAGTGAAGCATCGCCTTTTATAATCTCTGTACAGTTCTTGCCGTTTGTATCAATTGAATTTAACCAATTAATCTCATTATAAAATTATATACATATTCTTTATTGATTTTCCCGTAATATTACTTTAGCTAACAACTTAAAAAATAAAACCTCCTGACTTTATATATATAATCAGGAGGTTTTCAAAATATTTTAATTTATGTTTCTGTTACTAATCGGATAGTTGACTATTTATCTCATTAAAGACTACTAAGTTATAGCCATTAAAATCTAATGCATACTTTTCTAGTGAAGGAAACTCTCCATTATCTGACCAAACCACTGTCACCATCTTAGCATTTTGAGAAAATGTATCCCAATTATCATCGCTTAATGAAGTTTGATAATTTTCCCAAAGATTTTTATAGTTTTCATGTTGATTCTCAGGAATAGATTGAAAAACAGATTTCTTACTAGCCCATAATTTTAAATGATCAGATTCTGTATATTTTTTCTCAGGTAATTTATTCTCGAACACCTGAAATAAATCATAAATGCTAATATTAGAAACCGTTTCACCATATACTTTCTTCATTTCTTTCAATACATTATTCATATTCGCACTTTCCGGATAGGTTACCTTAACAGAGCAAAGCTTAGGGTCTCCTTTTTTTAAATTAATAAAATTAAATATTATTTCAGAAGTCTTCTCACCAAATAATTCATAACCTTTTACTGCAAATACAGATTCCTCTACATAGTCACTCGTATCTTTTTCCGATATCCCATATGCATTTAGTGTTTCAGCCATGCTCATACCCCAGTTTGTTTTTGGAAATTCCGGATAGTCAGAATCCGCCTTTTTACTGCATGAGCAAAGTAATATTACAGCAGTAAATATAATAAATGCGACTTTTTTCATATTTATTCCTTTCTTTACGATAAATCTATATGCATATGTATATTACAATTCATAAGATATTTACTTATTTTTTAATTATATTGAGTCTCCCATAAACCCAAAGGATCGCTTGTAGTTACGGAATAGGCTAATATAAAAGATCTTGAACCCGCATTAATTGTTGATTTACAAGCTCTTCCGCAAGCCAAAGTCATGTATGTTATCATATCAGTATTTGTAGGAGTGTAACGATAAGCTACATTACCTTGTGGATTACTTATTTGCTTTGTTATATCATCAAATTGAAAAAATGGTTCAGGGGCATACGATGAAGCCTGAATTAAATTCCCTGCTTTTAAAGCCGTACCATAAATTAGTGTTGTATCAAACCAATTAAAACGTACTTTATGTGCACTTGTATCATTAGTAACACTTACATTCATGGTAGCATAGATGCTATATTCACTAAGTTGACCAGAGCCAGTTTCTATAGAAGTAGCGGTAACTAAATTTTGATTTTTATCTAATACTAATAAATTTGTTGTCACTAAGTCCTCTAAAATGTAGCCATTTTCATCAATGTCGGTATCAATAATTTGAGTTATGCTTAAGCTATTATCCTCAGTCATTTGATTCTGCTCATATGCTGATAACCCTTTTTTATTATTTCTTTCTTCATATTGTGCTAATGCTACTCTAATTACATCTGCTTCATTAGTTATATTTCCACTAAGAACTTCAGCATAAACCCTTTCTTGCAAATTCGCCTCAATTTCACTTTCTGATCCAGAAAAAACATCTGCATCAGCCACGATAGTTGGAGCACATACCAAACTCATAACCAAAAACAATAATAACGCCTTATTCCTCATATTTTTTCTCCTTTGCTAAAATATTGGTTGGCGATAAAATAATAATAAACTATTAAGAAGATATTATTACTATATTTACCAGTTACGTTTACATAATATTCTTATATACATAATTTGTCAATGGTATTACTGCACTATTTTTCTTCGTTAGCAGCTTTGCTTTATCCACTTTTACTTTTGCAATGTAATTGGTCATCTTTTCGCCAAACTGTTCTTTAAAGAAGTTGGAAAGGTAGGTTGGTGATATTTCTAAATGGTCCGCAATCTGCACCTGACTTAAATTTTCATCCGAATAGTGCCGATCGATATATTCAAGAATCTGATTCAGCAGGACATCGTTATGGCTTTTTTTATTTCGATTGATATAATTGCATAGTTCTTTATAGATAATAATAAAAGCTCATACATTTCCTGTACGGATTTGCATTACAGAAGATTTTCAACCGGATTAAAATTCCCGCCAAAAACCTCCACATAATTAAACCGTAAGTCACCAAGGGTCTTAATGGCGGTGCTGATAATGTCAAAATAAAGACAGCGTATTTCCTGAAGCGGCATCTGCTCTTTAAAATTCGTATCAAAGATTTCTTTTAAAAGCTTCTCGCCCCGAAGCCGGTCGCCGGTTTTCACATAGTTCGTCAACTGCGTCTCCGTCTCGGTGGAATATTGGTAGTGAATAACATCCTGTCCAATCTCATCATAAGAGATGACGGTACTGATTCCTTTCAAAATCTTATAGTCAAGGGCCTTAACAGCCTCCTGATAGGAGAATTCAATCTCCTCAAAGCGTTCACAGATACATCCGATTCCGGCAGTCATAACGGTATGATACTTTTCTTCGATATATTTTTTTGTTTCCTCTACGAAATCTATGATACGCTGCTTAAGTTGCCTGTCCTGTTCACTACGGATATTCAGTAACATTGCGACCGTACCATTTTCAAGTTCGACCGAATGAACCAGGCAACCGCTGTATCCAAGTACATTCTCCTCGCTTACTTTAATAATAACCGCCCGGACCATCCCCAGCCCATAGTCCGGTTCACCGTATTCGTAACAATTCTCAATGCTAAACAGGATTTCGACAAAACGGTCATATAGAAAATTAATATTGGAAAAGGAAAGCATTTTATCCCAGGATTCGTTATCGGCGATCTGCCCTTTAATGAGCTTTAGAATCAGATTTGACCGGATAACGAGGGTATATTGCTCAAACTTTTCTATATACTCCTTGTTTCGATCCATGATTTTAACAACGGTATTATCAAAATATAACGAAAATCATTCTGCTTACTGCCTTTCTTCTCATCGGCATTGCTGTCCAGATAGGTGACGATCTTGTTAATCGGATGATAATTCCGATAAGAAAGATACAGGATTAACAGAATACTGATCCCTATGCAAATAATAATGGAAGTGAGAACAAAGGAACGGACATAGTTAATCTTGTCCTGAATTATATATTGGGGGGAAACCGTAACGTATTTCCAGTAGTTTTCTTCGGTCATATCCGAATATTTTGGAAGATTGGATGTCGACATGCCGGCGGGTGTGTTGGAGGCCATGATATGATTCTTGCTGTCAATAATATACGCTGCCCCTCCGGTAATTCCTTTCACCCCGGAGAGAAGTTCTTCAAACTTGCGGGTCTGAATCATGACACCGATATTTCCCACCGGATTATCTCCTGAGAAAAACTGAAAGGAATGCAGAAATACCAAGGTTTCCGTTGGTTCCTAGGCAGTCAGTACGGACTGTGTAAAATAATACTGCCCGTTATGGGTTTTCGTAACAATATTCTCTTTCCAGTCGATATAACCACTGGCACCCGGGTTATAGGTCTGGTAAAAAAACTCCGAAGACGCACTGCCGGAAGAAGTTATGACATAATCCATATTTTTCAGATAGACATAGAAATCATCAATAAACGGGGTAATATATTTATAGGAGGTAAAATTCTGTACGACCTAAAGGATCTTGATACGATCCTCCGGTGTGACCTGCTTCGTGGAATAGGTTAGATTGCGGATATTCTGATTGGTGGAAATCTGGTCGCTTAATTTTTTGACTTCATTAATATGGGAATCGATGGTCTGGCGCATCTGCGACAGGATGGCCATATTTGCGTTGGAAGTCTGGGCCTGCAGTACTTTTTCCGCCTTGAAATAGATAACTCCTGCAACGATTAATGGAATGGTCAGAACCATAATATAGGAGAAGAAAAACAGGAGAAATATGTTTTTTGATCTTTTCTGTGGTTTCTGCATAAGGGTCACCTCTCTATAGGAATAGGCAATGTGACAGTGTAGTCTCTATATCAAAGCTGTCTGTTATGTAATCATTTTTTGCCTATATAAATATTTTTTACTCACATAGATCATTCTAACATAGAGATATTATATATACAATTAGATTATAAATATACTCATATAGACAAACAGGGGAGGGGTTTCTATTGAAAAACAACGCTGACAAAGATAATTTAAACTATGAAAAATTAGGTATACGTATAAAAGAAGTCCGCTTAAGCAAAAGTCTTACCCAGGAAAGTATAGCCGCTTATGCAGGCTGCAATGTTTCACACATATCCAATATTGAAAATAACCATACAAAAGTGTCGCTTAATATTTTATTGGCCATTGCGAATGCACTTAATACAAGTATTGATTACCTATTATCGGATCAATATGAGAATGCATCTTTCGCACTGGATAATGAAATATTAAGAGCGTTAAAAGAGTGTGATAATGAGAAAAAGAAGAAGATATTGAAGATAATATCGATTCTTTGATTTTCGGGTTATATGTTTTCGAACTAGTGGCAATATAAAAAGACCTTTCCCAAGGCAATGAGACTCAGATTGGACGGGACCGTTCCTTAATCCAATCTGGTTTTTTTGCACCATTACTATATAACTATAAGTTCTAAAATTGCACCTGTTTTATAATATTATATACAGCTTGCTTTTTGTGCCTTGATAAGCAGATGTTGTGTTCTATCTACAAAGTTTATAACTTATATTTTAAGTTAACCATGCTTTAAATGTTTAATACTCTTATAAAGGAATTCTACTCTTCATATCTCATTCTTTACCTTTTAAAACCTCTATCATGATTAATGCCCCATACTTAAAACCGCATTCAAAAGCATCCGCTGTTTCAAGCGCTGCAGATTCGGTATGTAATTCCATCAGCTTTATAATAGCTTTATAGTCTTCTTCCGGAACTTTCTTTTCTAATAATTCCATAGCCTTAATTGCCTTATCACTGATATTACGGTATTCCGTGTTTTTATCATAAAAAAATTGATCTCGATTAAGATAGCCATAATATAGTTTTTTAAGAATTGACTCCATTCTGTTTCTTTCCTTTCATCCTAAATGCCGGTTTTGTTTTCATCTTTGATCCTATATTGCTAAAATAACATCTTCTTTAATTATAATACGCCGTCATTATGCCGTCAATAATTATTTTGCCGTCATTTAGACAGTATAATGAAGTCAAGCAAACTTGTTAAAGGAGGTGTTAATGTGCCATTACAATTATCTAAATTCACACTACGAATAGATTCTGAATTGTTAAAAAAATTCCGTTTTGTAGCAGATTATAATGCTCGGTCTGCTAATCGGGAAATAGAAGTCCTTATGAAAAAGCATGTTGATGAATTCGAAAAGAAGCATGGAAGGATAGAGCAGGAATAATCCACGTCGATTTAAAACTATTATATAAGAAATCTTACATATTTCAACAGCAAAATGCACCCATTAGCTTGCTGTGAGTGCATTTTGTAATAATTTATCTAATTCTATTAAGTAAGCAAACTGTCTCTGTATTCCTTGAGGAGACAAAAAAGATGCCGATTGAAGCTGGTGGGGCCTTGGCATTGAAAATATAAATATTTACCGTTTATTGTCATTAAAACTTCTAAAAGTTTCATCACCATTTTTCGTATCTACAATTTCCTCCATCGCTTTTTTGGGTCGCTGTTTTGGTGCCTTATATACCTGCATCCCCCCTAAAATATCAACATAATAACTTATTCTTCATCTTTTAGGTAAATAAACTCATTATCAATTAAATCCTGTAAATATTCATCAAAACTATCTGCAATAACTTTATATTCATCAGGATCATGCAAGTAACGAATAATTTGGCCACATACGCCTTCATCAGATGGGTTAAAATCTATATATAATCTTGATGACCCACCGTTATTCATGCAATCAGAAAAATGGATATATGTGCCCCCAAGAAGTCCTTCTGAATTTATTTTAGGATCTATAGCCTCATCGTCTTCATATAAAATATAAGATACATCTTCATCCTCTTGTGAACTCTCAAGTATCTGCTGTACCGACATCAAGTAATAAGGATATCTGCCTTCCTCAACATCTGAACCTAAAATACAAACTGAAATTTTCCTATCGCCATATTGTCTCCAATATGTACCATCAATATTTTGGAGCAGGCAGATAAGTGACTCCGGACATTTCGGGTATTTTATTTTTAGTTCATTAATATCCTCTATCTTAGCGCCTGTTGCTGCTTCTAAATCCTTAAGTTCATCCGGTTGCATTGCTGCTTTCAATCCAATTAAAAATTTGTTGACTAAAGCTTCCATTCCTTATCCCTCCTGAAATATATACCTGTTTCTCCTGGCAAAATATAAATAATCTTAACTGCAAATTCTGATTATATCTCTAATGCTCCCTGTCCCCGGAAGCATATTCATTCATACATATGTCAAGCACCTCTCTGTCCGGCTGGATCAAAGCATTTTCATACTGGCATTTCCACTGCACAGTTTGTTCCATGTGTCCGTCTACTACTCCATCTACCGTTTCGCCACTTTTGATGGGTGCATAGTCTGCGTACATATAGCTCAGCAGATTATACGCATGGTTGACCACCCAGTTTGGATCCATTCCGTGAAAATGATATTGCAGGTCCGGCAGGTAGAGCGTACTCATACCAAGTGTATCCACCAGCATATCTTCCGTACTCTCAATGTTGAAGAAACGGACATTGACTGCAAAATAGATAAACCGGTCTTCCCGTGGAATCTGATGGTTTAAGATTTGCTCCCTCGCAAACATTTTCCCAGAGGTATGAAACTGTACGGCAACACATTCCGGGTATAGTTCGACAAGTGCCTCCATAAAGTCCATCAACATATCTGCCCTGTCTTTATAATCCGTCATGGCCCCTGCAAGCATATCGGTTGCAACTACCTGATAATTGCATTCAGACAGAATCTCGGTGCTGTTTTCACAATTCCACATCTGACTTTTTGTGATCTCATCAATCTGATAGCCATCCGTTTTAATGCATTCCATGACCATCAGCTGCGGCGGCATGCTCCCTTCTTTAAACTCCACCTTGTAGTTCTTTGGCGCAAATCCAGCAGTCTTTGTGTCGTGGCAGAAACAATCCACTTCTCCAAGATGCCTTTCCATGACAGCAGTCATCTTTTCCCTGGAAGGCATCTCATATTTTTCCTTCATCAGCAGGTGTATGAGAAAAACAGAACCAGGCTGCTCCTTTTGCCTTAAATCCTGCTTCAAAGAATTGTTCTCTTTCTTCTTAAACTTGTCCAAAATACCCATGATGCTTCCTCCTCTTATTTTTCATACCCAATTTTTAACGTCATACCATCCAGTGTAAACGCCCTTGTGCACGTGATGGGAAACTTCTATTCCTCGGTGAAGCCGATTGTTTCGCCATCGTGCAAAGTCACCCCTTCTTACGCACATAGGAAACCATATTTTATGGGCAATCCCAAGTATGGTTCAACTAGCAATTTGTGCAATAAATAAACCTTAAAGACAAAACAATTATATCATCATTATCGTCATAACTTGGGATAAAATTAAGCTGGCATCGGTCCAACTTGGCATACCTGAAAAAGTGAATGATAACTGCAGATTTACCCGATTCCTGGAATGCTGCTATTTAATATGGTTGGACTAACCTACATCTTTAGCAAGGGTTCTTTTGACTAAAGTCACCTCCGGTTCTAGCTTGCTAGGCGGCTGACTGAAAAGTCACCGTCTACCATGACGAATTCATCTTATTCTATGTTGCTCCATAAGATTCTCTTTTCTAAATAAGGATATAAAAAGCCGTGAGCTTATTTTTAACTCACGGCTTTCACTATTTTTTATTCAATTTTATTTGTCAATACGTTGCAGCAGGCATACAGCCTCACAATGCATTGAGGATATAAAAAGATTTCATACCCCTCTGTTATTCCCTTGGCGGCAACAAACCTCGAAATTTACTGTACCTTCTTACACCACAGAACGCTTTCTTTGTGCAAGATATGTCAGCAGGACTGCTATTACGGAAAAAGCGATATAAACTATGAACTACCGCAGCCAAATTTCCTTGATCGCAGAAATTGAAACACCTCTTTAAACCTCTGTGACTGACTCTTTCTTAGATCGTTTGGGTATTACGTTTACCATGATTGCAAATATGGCAACCGCTATCGCATATGAGGCTACAGCTGGGAGATAGGCCTCTGGCATTAGGTTGAGTTCGAGGCCGGGAGGCAGCAGAGCGGTTACCATAAGCATGCACAGATGATCGATTACCTTTACTCTGCCATCTACCACCATGGTAACCAGTGCAATTAACAAGACCAGAAAGCCTAACCAGGCTATCCCTTCACTGCCTGTCAAAACAGTAAGCAGCTTTGGAGAAAAACTCACCGTCATTCCAATAAATCCGCCGATTGCAGTAGTCAACAGCTTATCTTTTACCATGCGCTCAATGCTCACGAAGTAGAAAAGGAAAAAGGTAAACGGCCATCCGGGTAGCTTTAACAACGGGAACCCCAATACAGCAGTTCCTATAATTACTGCCAAAACAACAACAGAGATTAAAATACTTTTTATAATACTGGGCTTTTTTGTTTTATTTTCATTTGACATATTGTACCTCTCTCTGCGCCCGCCTAATCCGGCAGGGCTTCTAGCAGCGCCTTGGACCGGGCCTTAATCAGCCCTTCCACTTCGCGATCAGTAATAATGTATAGAGCGTTTTCCTGCACTGCCTTAAGGACCATCTCACCGACAACGTCGATGCTGATGCCATGCTGAAGAATCATCTGGTTTGCCGTCTCTATTGCTTCAGCGATCTTCCTTTCCTGCTCCTGCGTCAACTGCATCTTAGCTTTGGGAGATGCATCCATCGATCGTTTTACGATGTCGGTCGCCACGCGAGCGGGGCAAAGCACGCTGACACCGATCCCAGAGTTAATCAGATCGGGGTTAATTCTCAGTTCCTCCGACAGTCCGACCACCGCATATTTTGATGTTGTGTACAAAATCCCGGCGCCTGATGCCACAAGTCCCGCGCCCGAGGCTGTATTTACGATATGGCCACTCAGTCCGCGTTCGATCATCTTCGGCAGAAACGCCATTAGACCGTTGATGACGCCGTAGAGATTTATATTGATGTAGAAATCCCATTGTTCATAAGTGAGTTTCTTCACAGAGTCACCGCCAGCGACGCCAGCGTTGTTGAACAGGAGCGTTACCGGCCCCAGTGCACGTTCCGCCGCCTCTGCTGTGATCGCATATGCTGCGCGATCACGCACATCGAGTACAAATGTCTCGACTTGAGTAATGTTCTGCAATTCTGCCTTCGCCCGTGCAAGAGCGTCGGCCTCCAAATCTACCAGCGCCAGCTTGACGCCTTCGCGCGCAAGTCTGCGGGCTATGCCCAATCCAATACCGTTGGCACCGCCGGTAATAAATGCAGTGCGTCCTTTAATGTCCGTCATATAATTTTCTCCTTTTTAAATATTTATTTGCAAATATAATTCGCTTAATTATTAAGTTATTTTAACACCCTAAAGCTCGCATTAATCAAGTGCCCATGCCGCGTAGAATCCGGACCTGACCGTTTCACCAACTTGTCCTATGGAGACACAGTCACCAATCGCCTTTGCAGTCGGATATTTATTGCAAATTTTATCAGTCAGATCTTTTAGCGGTCTTGTACCAAAGGATACAATAACATTATCGGCTTTAAGCTCCTGCTTGCTGCCATCTTTGTTTTCAACGATCAAACCATCATTTGTGAATTCAAGTATCTTGGTTCCTGTCAATAGTTTCACTTTGAATTCGGCCAGCTTTTTTAGCAGTGCAACACGGTTAATAATCATGGCATTAACAGCGACCTGGTCAAGCATTTCCACGATTGAAACGTCTTTCCCTTCCATAGCCAGTTCCAAGGCATAGTCGCAGCCCGATAAACCACCGCCCGCGATCACAACCTTGTTGCCAATTTCAGAATGTCGGTATAGATGTGCATCGATGACCTCGATAACTTTCTCCCCATTGATCCCTTTAATTGGGGGTATGAATGGCTTGGCGCCGATGGCTACGATGATATTATCTGCGATAACAAGTTCGGGAGAGCTTTCATCGATTTCAGCATCGAGGTGAATTTTGACGCCCAGCTTTTGATTCTGACCGATGAGATAATGCAGATATTTATTGAGCTGTCCTTTAAACGGTGGCGTTGCGGCTGCCGCAACCTGCCCGCCCAGTGCGCCGGTTTTTTCGTAAAGCGTTACGTCATGCCCTTTTATTGCCGCAACCCTTGCCGCTTCAAGGCCGCCGGGTCCGCCGCCGATAACAGTAACTTTTTTAGGGTGATCGGTTTTTTTCAGTTGAAACGCCCCTTCCTGCAATACTTGAGGATTTACAGAGCACGAGGTGCGGCGCCCTTTAAAATTCCCGCCGACGCAATATTCATTGCACCGGATGCACGGACGAATGTCATCCTCTCTGCCTTCGAAGGCCTTTCGCACCATATGCGGATCCGCAATCAAAGGCCTGCCAATCATGAAGAAGTCTGATTTTCCTTCTTCTAAAGCCGCAGCCGCACTGTCCAGTGTGATACTGTTTGTGATCAATACCGGTTTATTGGTCACTTTTTTTATTGCATCTGCGTCCTCCAAAGAAGGTGCATCGCCGTAATACGCCGGCGGAATCATCCAATCTTGGGTCTCATAAGCTCCGGAATCGATATCAAAAGCGTCAACTCCTGCCGCATCCAATAACTTGATGATAGCCACGCTTTCCTCTAAAGTACGCCCTCCTTCAAAATGATGCTGGGCAGGCATTCTGAAAACGATTGGGTAATCCGGCCCTACGGCATCTCTTACAGCTTTTACAATTTCAACGGAAAGCCTCGCCATATTCTCAATGCTGCCGCCGTATTCGTCCGTACGATGATTCCATAACTTCATCATGAAAGTATCAAGGAGATACCCTCCGTGTCCATGAATTTCAACACAATCAAAACCAGCAAATTTTGAAGCCGCAGCAGCTTTTGCATAAGCCTCTATCACCCCTTGGATCTCATCTTTGGTCATCTCATAGGTTTTTTTGGTCGGATCAATAAACAGGGGAACCGCAGAAGGCGCTGGGAAGGCGTTGTCGATCGCAAGCCCGCTGTTCCGTCCCGGGCCGATCACAAGCTGGTTACACAGTCTCGTATTAAAACCTCGCAGTCTCTCGATGAACATAAACCATCTCATGGATTGCGCCTGGGTTCCCGAAGCTGTCATTGAGGCAAAAGACTTGTCTATTTTGCTGGAAATGAATTGACCTTCCAGGATAATCATACCGACTCCGCCGCGGGCCCGTTCCTCAAAATAGTCTATCTGGTCATCCGACAGCAAGCCTCCATCATCCCATGCGTGGGTCGTCATAGCAGCCATAATGAATTTGTTGCTTAAAGATATTTTACCGATATAACTTCTTTCAAATAGTTTTTTATATTTCGGGTTCATGGTTTCAGATACCCTCCTTTCATTTAGGTTCTGGAAGCCGCATTACAGCAGCTACTCCGTGTGTTCTTCCGTGTCTGTTTGATTCTTATTTCGTAAATAAATCCCAATGGATTTTTCAAGAAATATCTCAGCGGATTTTCTTAGATATCTGACTTCATCCGGCAAGTTTTCGATATCCCTGTCTGCAAGTGCCAGCGATTTTAGTAAGCTGGCGTCTCCGCCGGCAAATTCGCTCAGTAAACTCCACCATTGCTTTGCAAACTCCTGTGCTTCCTTTCCTGCAGGATCAATGCCTCTTTCGTCAAACTCCCGCAATTTGTCAAATACCGGTTTGCCATGCTTCATCAATTCTGCAATGGCGATCAGTCTGTCCAAACCGATTTCTTGTCCGCCTGTTACCTCGGAAATAGCAAAATCCAATGTATTGACGATCTTATTCAGATTCGCGATTTGATTCAGCAAAATTTCGCGCTGCTGTGTAAATATCTCTAAGATATCGGTAGAGTCCTTAGATTTCCCGAGCTTATCGTCTATCTCCTGGAGCGTCATTCCCAATGATTTTAAAAATAAAATCTGCAGAATTCTCAATAAATCCTCGCGGGTATAAACACGTTTATGGCTGTCGTTATAAGTTGCATGCAACAGGTTCTTCTGATCATAATACTGCAATGTTCTTACAGATATACCGACCAGCTTTGCTAATTCCCCAATTGTAAATAAATATTCCACATCGTTTTTCATTTCATTCCCACCTCATATTCAAAATTGATCTGTTTTTTATTACCTTCCATCGCCCTGAGGTAATCATATCACGTGACGTAACGTTGTTAGCAAGTACTTTTTCAAAATTTAAAAAAACTTTCTTTTTATACTGGTATCTGGCACTTATTTTTTATTAACAGAGCAAAATCTGCCGCCTACTGGCTAATCACATGAAGGTATCACCTACCTGTACAAGATGCTAACTCAATTAATCAAGGCTGATCTTATTCAGTCTACAGCTTGAGTAAATGGAGGTTATAGTTTTGGTAAGTCCAAGACCGAAGTAAGCTTTTCGTCATTCAAGCCATTGAAGACAGCGGGGCACTTTTCACTTGTAAAATGGACGAGAATCGAGCTTGTCACACAGAAAAGGATATGAGAGTCATGAAAAATCTACGACGCAGCCGGACAACGAAAAAGGGATACCATATCACATAGTATCCCTTTTTCGTTCAATATTCAGTTTTTAGTACCGTTCCCGCTTGCCCGTTGCCATATAAACACTGATTTACTGGGTTTTCTCATGTTTTCTTATGTCACCGCGACATTTTACGTTCTCTTTTTTATATTAGTTTGGATAGATAGAATCGGTTGCTCAGTATCTATACCCCAATAAATTCCAGTAATTTAACCAGCATACAGCTCCAATAAAAAATACCGTGACAACAGAATAAAAAACTTTGTTAAACATTTTCATCTTACCGCTCTGCCAGTTTCTGATCCATACAATTAAAAATCCGATGCTTAATACGGATACTGCCAGAAGCAATGCCAACATAATTTTTGCCGGTAAGAAGACTCCGAAAGCAAGGCGGGAAAACCGGCAAACCGATGTAAAAACAGAGCATATACGGCTCCAAAAAGCCCGATGACAAAGAACAGCGATAGGATGCCGCTTGATATTTGCAACAGGCTTCGGTCTCCCTTAATAAATTGAATGACACTGACAAAAAACGCAGTCAATAATACGGCTAGAAAAGAAATCACCAAATATTTCACCTCCCGGTTCCGCCATCACCGGAGTACACAATGAGATCAATACAATATTCATAACCAAGAAAAAAACGTCTTACGCCTCCATCGCTTGAACATACTGCTCCTCCTCACGGTCGTCTGCTCTTATCGGGCGGTTCATTTCTGTTTCTCTCCATAAATTCCAGGCAGAAAATCTCCAACTCCCCGAGTCCTTCCGGCTCAATCGGAAAATGCCCGGCTCCTTTTAAGAGCTTTAATTCTTTCTCACAGGCAAGGCGGTCATAAAAAATCAGACTTAGGGACAGATCCGTCCACATATCCTGCTCCGGATGAACCAGGAGAAACGGGCATCTGTCGAACCGCTCCGGCTCCGTCTTGAATTGAGGAGAAAGCATAGTATGTAGAAATCTGATCGGGACACGCACACCAGCGGAGCGGGCATCGGCCATCAGGATTTTTGCGAGAGCTTGGTTGTTCACGATACACTTCATGTTGGAAACCAGCTTCATGGGCAGCCGCAAATCGGGAAAACAATACCGCAGCAGCCACATGAACCGTTTCCCTAATGCTCCGAATATGGGATTGCGAGCCGTTTTCCGGGTTACTACTGCCTCTCTTTGATCCAGAATACAGGTTGCGATCACGCCGTTTACCCCACATGCACAGGCCACCTGATAGGCAAGCATGCCTCCGGCGCTGAGACCGAAAAGAAAGGTTTTCAATGAATCCTGATTTTGATAATACTGTACGATCTCAGTCCCGCACTTAACCCATGTATCATAGTTTATTTTATCGGAATACTCCGTATACCCGTACAACGGCAGGTCCGGGCATATTACCTCAAAGCCGTTTTTATGCAAAGGCAACGCAATAAAAGATAACAGCCTGCCGTTTCCACCAACACCATGAAACAGGATGACCTTTGCTTTGGGCTTTTCATGCCTGTAATGGTCAACATGAATATTCATGCCGTGAATGTTTATAGTGTATTCATGGGGAAGGTTATAATCCGATAGTCGGTTTTGTTCGGGCAAAAACCTTTGCATATCCCGCCAGATTGGATCGTTATCGTATCCTTTGATGATTAAACCCCTCCTTTTTTGAAAATTCCACACTTGTGACACTTTTGATTTTATATTATACTGTATCCATAGTCAATAAAGCCAAACTAAGTTCCACAAATATTGAAAAATGGGGAAGCATTAAAATGGATAAAAAAGAAAATCCTCTGGCGGTTCAGTCAAAGCTATGGATATTGAGCGCCTTACTGGAGTTGATGAAAGAACAGCCATACAACAACATTTCCATTAAAGAGTTGACGGCAAAAGCCACTTTGGACAGAAAGACGTTTTACCGGCATTTTAAGCGGAAAGAGGATGTGCTGTATCTGGTTATACAGGAAGCCTGTGAAAAATATGTATTTGAGCTCAATAAACTCTATGAACTTGATAAACTCAATACTTACGAGACAACAAAAGCGTACTTTTCAGTATGCATGCAGTACACCGATTTTTTTGAGCTGCTCGACCGCAATGGAATGCTTCTGCTGGTACTAACCAAATTTGACGAGTATTTAACCAGCTTAAATGAAATGTTTTTGATGAACCAAACATATCGTCCTAAATCCGATTATGAATTGATCTATCAGGCGGGAGGTTTTTGGAATGTCACGGTACATTGGATCAGGAACGGTTCAAAAGAAACACCCGAAGAGCTTGCGAAAATTGTGAGCACCTTTATGATTTCTTTATTGAAATAGGCTTTTGGCTGTACCATAAGATATTAGAAGCAGGCAGATTCTCCATTAGTCTTAACCCTGTAAAGAAACGCAAAAAGATTGTCATTTTTCTTCTTTGGTATGAATGCCTTTATCCACTTCAAAGTAAAATATTGGATGTAATTTATGTATAATTTTTACTATTCCTTTCCATATATTGTTATACAATAATGTTCTTGTATAGTAATGTTGTTATTTTATAAATCATTATAATAAAAGGAGCGTATTTTATATGAAAGGGAAATTCAAAACACTATTATCGGGTTTAATTTGTCTGGTTCTTATATTCTTTACATCAGTAACAGTTCTTGCAGCAACCTGGTCTTCCTCGGACCAATGGGCCTCCTGGACAAATGGAGGCTATACGATTTATAATAATATTTGGGGCAGCGGTGCCGGCGCCCAGAGCATCTGGGCAAACAGTTACAGTAACTGGGGCGTTTGGGCACAGCATCCAGATACCGGAGGTGTCAAGTCCTATCCTAATGTTACAAAGTCTATAGGCAAAAGCTTATCCTCCATTAATACCCTGAAAAGCAGTTTCAATGTGACCCCTCCGAGCAGCGGATCCTATGCTACCACATATGATATCTGGACAAACGGTTCTACCTATGAAATTATGCTATGGATGAATTACAACGGCTCAGTCAATCCCATCTCTTATAATTGGAATTCTTCAGGACAGCCGGTTCCCGTAAGTTCCAACGTATCCGTAGGCGGCCATACCTGGAATGTATATCAAGGCACCAACGGTTCCAATATAGTCTATTCCTTTGTAAGAACCAGTGATACCAATTCCGGTACGGTGGATATTCTGGCTATTTTAAATTGGATTAAAACAAAAGGCTGGTTTAACGGCACCCAGACCGTTAATACTGTTCAATTCGGATTTGAGATTACTTCCTCAAGCGCCGGCTTAAACTTTACAACTAACGGCTATTCCGTTACCAGCAATTAACTAAAGCATATTATACTCCGTAAATTTTACAGGGATATTCATGTTTGACTATTTCTGTTTCACAAAATCAATTAGCACGGAGTAAAAAAGGTTATAATATATAGCAACATTATTATACATCTTATTAAATAAGCCAATACAGCCTAAAGGGTGCCGCAAAAGTCGTTCATCTAAACTACAAAGCGGCACCCGGTTTTATACTGGCAGAATCAGATCATGTACTTTTGCCGCTTATAAATCCTTTATAATACCTTTACAAAGACCTTTACAAAACAGGTAGTGAACTTCTTTAAGGTTTCCAAATAAATCATAGCCGCCCCTCGTTTCGTCCAATCCTTACCGTACCCGCGAAGAACATTATAAACATACAACTTATTTTCAACAATTATTTTATTGGTCTAATTACCAAGCCAAATCAAAAATATTTTCAGACATATTATCCTGCTTTCAGCTTTATAGGTTCTGTTGGTTTCGGCGGTATGACCATAATCTTTTTCATAATGTAATACTCCGTCATCTATGTAAAATAGTTACTTATAAATTTTAAAACAAAAAAAATAAAAAATAAAAGTGCTAAATTTATTGCTAATTATTCAAAATAATGTATAATTAATTTATATGTGTATAAGTTATAGGTGAACTCTTTGTTAAATCCGGCAGAAGTGCAATTATTTTCATATCATAGTTCTATCTTTGATCCATTTCATTATATTGGGGTAATTTCATCTTAATTCAATGAGAAGTGTGATAATTTTAATCGCTCACCTAGCTCCTAGGGCATTTTCTAAAAGAAATATATTACATATTTAAGATAAATATCTATGGTTGCTAACGCAGTTTGCAGTTAACATTGGTTGATATAACTTATATGTACATAAATTTGAGATAGGAGAACGTGATGAATAATTTAAACCTAAAAAGTAAACTAGCTATTTTTAACACCACGCTGAAGGAAGTTTTTATCTCCTCACTACCTCTTGCAATAATCATTATTATTGTTTGTGTTTTTATCGCACCGTTAAACAACCACTCCGATTACATCAAATTGATTGTTGGTTATTTTAGCGTGGTTGTGGGGCAAAGCGTTTTTTTGATCGGTCTTAATATTAGTATTCTTCCAATTGGTATGCTTGTCGGAGGATCACTAATTAAACTGAAAAAAGCTGCTTTTATTATTTTCTTCGGTTTGGTTTTTGGTCTGCTGGCCACTGTTGCCGAGCCTGCGTTGACTGTTTTAGCCAGACAGACGAATATGATTATGCCGATTATTAATGAGACAATATTTATCTGGATCATGGGTATGGGTATCGGAATTATGGTAGGCTTTTCCCTTTACCGAATTATGAAAGACTTAAATATCAAGATAGTTTTCGCCGTTCTATATATTTTAACCTTTATTGTACTAATCTTTGTACCCAACGAATTTGTCGCTTTGGCCTTTGACGGAAGCGGTGCAACAACCGGTGACATCTCAGTTCCTTTCATATTAGCACTGGGCATGGGTGTATCTGCTACGTTGTCCAAGCACAAAAGTAATGACGATACCTTTGGTATCATCGGTCTGGCTTCCGTTGGTCCCATACTGGCATTATCCATCTATGCTATCATACTTAATATCAATTATAACGGTGTATTACCTCCGGAGCAGATCTATGCTCCCGGTACCGAGATTACCGTACGTGAAATCCTATCCGGTAATTTCATGGGAGTTGCCCTGGCACTTATTCCTATAATCGTAATCTTCCTGCCCTTTCAATTCTTTCTGATCAAACAACCTAAGAAGGACTTTATTAATATTCTTCTTGGCTCTATAGTAGTGTTTATCGGTTTAATGATCTTCCTGTCAGGAATAGACTACGGCTTTGCCTTTGCAGGCAAGTACATCGGTGAAGTCTTTCTGGAACCCTCTCGTCCGGAATGGTTCAAATGGCTGTTGCTGCTCATCGGTTATATTCTTGGTGCAGCTATTACCCTATCGGAACCTGCCGTTACCGTGTTGGGAGAACAGCTGGAGGAAATTACTAACGGTCATATCAAAAAGCTGACCATTCGAATGACACTTGCCATCGGAATAGGTTTTGCCTCTTTACTCGCAATGGTTAAAATTTTGACTGGGATAAATATTCTTTGGTTTTTAGTACCACTCTATGCAATTGCGCTTATTATGATGATATTCACACCAAAGCTATTTGTAGGCCTGGCCTTCGACTCGGGCGGCGTTTCCGGCGGTGCTTTAACTTCCGCCTTCTTAACCCCCCTAACTCTTGGTATGGCACAGGCTGTAGCTCAAAAATCTACTTCCGGCGGACAATCAATTTTAGTCAACGGTTTCGGAATTATTGCATTTATTTCAGTTACCCCATTGATTGCTGTTCAATTTTTAGGTATAGTATATGATAGGGCTCTTAAGAAGGTGGACAAGACCACAAAAGAAGCTGAACTTAATGAATTAGAGGAATTGGCTTTACTTGTCAATCGAGGGGATCATTTATCAATGCAGATCGAGGAGCACGTGCACTCTGATATGAGTGAGAATAATGATAATATGGAGTCAAATAAAACAGAGGAGGGAATCAATAGTCTTGATGGATTCTGATTATATGATTGATTATTTAACTGTAATTTCAGCAAGAAAATATAAGGACAATGTACTGAAATTATTACTTAACTCCGGCTGTTATCTAATTGATGTGGTGTATGCCAAGGGTTCGGTACAATCCGGCTATTTTAAAGATATGCTGGGTCTTGTTGCTGATGAGAAAAAGGTCCTGATTACTTGTTTATTAAAAAGCAGTCTAACACCCCAATTGATGGAACAGTTTGTTACAAAGTTAAATTTTGATCAACCTAATACAGGTATTGCTTTTGTCATTCCTGTTGAAAAGTTGTCAGTATAATATAGGAGGTAAAAATGATAGACGGTAATATGAAAGCCTTATATATCGTTGTTAACGCAGGTTTTGCTGAAAAGATTGTCGAGTATATCCGTTCATACGGTTCTTGCGGAGCTACTATTATAAATGCCCGCCGTTATAGTTTTCAGCATAAAGAAATTTTGGGTATTAATACAGATAAAGAAAAGGAAATAGTATTAACCATAATTGACAGCGATGCCGCCGACAGGATTATGGCCAGTATTAAACAGTATTCAGGCTTTAAAACGGAAGCTCATGGAATTTGTTATACACTGCCGGTGTCAAGTGCTGTCGGTCTTGGCGGATACAATTGTGAGAGCTTGGATAATAAGGATCAAGCATAAAATCAATCTTTCTATGAGGCGCTCTCAATAATAACATGAATTGTTCTCATTGTGAATTAAGAAATATTGTTGAATAAATAATGGCTTTCCCTTTGCTTACACTGCGTGGGAAAGCCATTATTTATAAACCTGGCATGATATATGCACATAAGTGGTAAAACAGATGATAAAACACGATACCTGCTATTTACCGAATACTGATAGATCAAAAAATTCTGAAACTGGAGCAAATCGGCTTCAAACTTGAACAATTACTTTCACCTTATTCTGAAAACTTTACCCTTGGGAACAAACTTGCGACGTTCAGCAAAACGTCAAGTAGCTGTGTTTGATTTACTCTTATAAGTATGTTCATGGATTTTCCTCTTCTGGCATTGGTTATTTTTATCTATTTTTCTGATGAGTTGTTCCAAATGGTAATCAATGTTTTTTAATGACCATATCATTTGATTTCAACTCGGTTTTATACCAGATTTATTTTATTCTAAATAATGTATTGTTTTGTCATTTTGTCAAGTTCAGTTGCATTCCCGCTTAAATCAATGGCAGATGCTGCCGCCGCCTCCATTGAACCAAGTTGCTCCTGGGTTGAATCATTAATCACCTTTTTCTCCCAACATTCCAATTCTTTTCAATACTTCCACTCATAATGCTTTTGGAATCAACATTCACCAAGTCCGTTTACCGCCTGCTTGGCTTCCAGCGCCTCACTCAGCACCCATGTGGTTATCTTGCGGGAATATCCCCTGGTACTTTGGCACCCCGACTTATCTCCAGCCATTTCTTCCTGCTTTCCTAATCCGGTATGGCCGACTGCTCATCCGTCATACAGGTAACCGTGGCCGGCCTAATCCATTCCTCCTCTATGTCACGTTTATATGTTCCCAGTCCTTTTACGCAGTATATCTATCTAAAACCACAGATATTTTCTGCCTATCCTTGCAAAATTAACGCTTTTATTTTATCATTGATCTGACATAAAATCTATGAAAATCTGCATTTATCAGTGATAAAGATAAAAATTATTATAAACCATACCTTCATTCATCCTGAATGGATTAAAATGCCTATCCACATCCATCTGTGCAGTTACCTTGATAACACATGGTACTGCCTATCGGAAATGAATCGGCAGACATGGAAATATTCTAAAACTGATCAGGGAGGTATTTCTGTAATCCATTGGATTCTTACTCAGTTTGACAAGATCAACTAAATCTATAACAAAAAGGCATCAAGATTTGCTCTCCTGATGCCATTTTATTTTGCTTCCTATATTTTCTATCTTAGAAGTTTCATCCCATCAACGCCCCTACAACCCGGTCTTCAGTAGGATGGATTCCGTATTTTCAAGGTCTAAATCGCCTTTCGGGACGATTGCAAATCACTTTAACCCAATCACACAGATATTTATTGATTTTCTATCAAGTCAATATCGGTTTTGAATCAAGTCATGTCATCCCGAAGCGCGTCAATAATATTTTCTCTTTTTATCTTGCTAATGGCATACAGCATTGTAACGAACACGATAAAGAGCACGCTGAACACGCTGATTCCGATACTGCCCCACGGGAATACAAAACCGATATTGTCCGCTCCGCCGACGACCATCCCTTTGTAAATAAGCCAGGAAGAGATTACCGCTATGGGAAGCCCGAAGAGCAACGTCCTCATGCCATAAAAGACACACTCGAAATTCATCATCTTTTGGAAATCGCGTTCAGACATCCCCACAGAGCGGAGCATGGCAAGCTCCCGCCGACGCAGCTTGATATTTGTGGAAATCGTGTTGAACACATTGGCAACCGCAATCAGCGAAATCATAATGATAAAAGTATAAGCGAACACGTTGACAATAAATATGGTATTGCGGTTCTCATCAAGAAATTTATTAAGATTGTACAGGTTGTATTCGGCTGTTGTAATTCCCGCACCCTGTATCATCGCTTTCATTTTAGCCACCGATTGCGAGGGATTCTTTGAACGAAAGGTCATGCCCTTAATAACTGCATGGGTATCGTGGGTTTCAAACTTCTGTTTGAGCGAATAGGGGACCATCACCCTAAAAAAGAACGGATTCTTCGACCCGGAATTTTCCAGGATCGGGAGTGTATCAGGCGGCACGGTATCGACAAACGTAATGCTTACGTTTTGCCCCTGTTCCATCTCCGGCTTGTCATTTGTTTCGGGAACGACGGTAAAATTCATGGAAGAACTCGTGAACATATCAATAGGCTCGTCAACCTCATGCTCCCGATTGGCTTTCATGTGGCTTGTCAGTTTGGCAACGGCGATCATTTTCGCATTTTGCCCGGTATATTCCTCTGCGGGCAAGCCCAGGCCTTTGATTATATTCAGATAGGCACTGTCCTCAAGAAACTGGATGTCCATTGGCAGATTAACCGTTTCGTCCGGCGAATGTGAACCCGCGTATTCCCAGTAATAATCTGAAAGCTCGCTTGCTTTGGCAGTGCATGAATACTTCATAAGCGCTTGATACGAGCTTTCGTAAACACCGTCGGCGGTTTTTAGTTTGCCGTAAAGCTGCAACATTTCGCTATCGTCCATGTCTTGCGTGGCAAAACCGATGTCATAGTCAGTAAACACTGCTGACTGCTCCGAAAACTGTTTCAAATATGTTACAAAAGCACTGGCCGATATAAACAGCACTACGCTTAAAATAAGTGATAGCACAATGCTGCGATAGCGTCTCTTGTTTCTCTTAAAGTTCTTTAACGCAAGAGTACCTTCCAAACCGTAAATGCGTTCCGTAAGCTTTGAAGTTTTCACAGCTTTGGATTCGATTTTGACCTCGTTCGTCTGGCTAATATTCTCCATCACGGGAGTGCTTGCGGCCTTCCTGGCCGGGATATAGGCCGAAATCAGAATTGTAACCATGCTGACCGCCGCCGTAACGACAATCACGGTGGCGGACACCGTCAAAGTTAAAGGTACGGTGCTGTAGGCAATGCTCCCGAAATTCCTGGCGACAGCTGAAATCACAAGCCCGATGCTGCCTATACCAGCGATAACGCCAATCGGTATGCCGACCACACCGATACAAAGCCCCTCAAACAGCACCGAATTTCGCAGCTGCTTCGCTGTGGCTCCCACCGACGAGAGAATCCCGAACTGGCGTGTGCGTTCGTTCAGCGAGATGGTGAATGCATTATAAATCAGAAAAATCGAGCCTATCATGATGATGGCGACCACAATGCCGCCAACCGCGTACAGAAGCGTGCTGAATATATTATCGTCGGAAAGGCCCATGAAGCGCAACACATTATCGTTAAAGACATAAGCTTCGGTTCCGGCTGTGCTGCTTGCATAAGCGTGAACCCCACGCGGGTTTTTAAGCGTAACAAATATGCTGAAGCTGTCCGCTTTGTCCCTGGTATCAGCTTTCGTTATCAAGGTATATCCCGGCGCAAAAGATTCCTCAAAGCTGGGGTTCCCACAAATACCGACAATCGTGTAGGTTCTCTTGGCTTTTGGCACAAGAGTTTCTTTCCCGGAAATGTAAGGGTCGTGTTGACCGAGATTTTTATTTCCGTCCGTGCGGCTTCCGACAGCAAGTGTAAGCTTGTCGCCCACCGCGAATTTAACGTCGCCGTTTGTAGCGACGCGCCCCGAAACAACAATCTCCCCACTGTTTTTCGGCAATCTGCCTGCGGCCAGGATTATGGGCAAGGTATCAAAGGCTTCCTCGCTGTATCCGGCTATAAAAAGATACGGCTTTTTTGGATTTTTCCCGCCGTAAAGTTTTGCGTAGCCGATATTTTCAAATGTTGCGGTGTTTGCAACCCCATCGTCGTGGGTTCGTTCCTGTACGAAAGAAGAAGGGACATCCAAAAACCCAACGTGCCAACCGCCGTATTTCTGGGCCGCCCCCTTTGCCATATAGTTCAGCAAGGAAACGCCAAAGGTTGCTACAGCCGTGATCATGGCGGCAGACAGAATAACTCCGATCACCGTTACAATCGTTCGTGTGCGGCTTTTTTTCATGCTTTGCAGGGTAACTTTGTTGAAAATGTTCATGGCCGCACCCTCTCATCTTTCACTACTTTGCCGTCTGATACGCCGATAATGCGGTCTGCCTGCAGGGCGATATTTTCGTCATGGGTGACGAGGAGCAGGGTCTGCCCATATTTTTTATTGCTTTCTTTCAGCAGTTTGATGATTTCATGCCCATTCCGGCTGTCCAAACTGCCTGTGGGTTCGTCGGCAAGCATGACCGCCGGAGCGTTCATCAAAGCGCGTCCTATGGAAACGCGCTGTTGCTGACCGCCCGAAAGCTGATTGGGTAAATGCGTTTTGCGGTCTTTTAGCCCAAGCAGGTCCAACAAATCATTCAGCCGTTCCTCGTTGATTTGCCGCCTGTCCATCAATATAGGCAGGGTGATGTTTTCCACCACATTCAGAGTGGGAATGAGGTTGTGAAACTGGTAAATCAGTCCGACCTGCCGCCTGCGGAAAATGGCGAGTTTTTCATTGCTCCCCGCATATACATCCTGCCCGTTCAAATACACCTTCCCGCTTGTCGGCACGTCCACGCCGCCGATGATGTGAAGCAATGTGGATTTGCCGGAACCGGAGGAACCGATGATTGCGGTAAACTCCCCCTTTTCGATTGTAAGCGAAACATGGTCAAGCGCGGTAACTTGGTTTTCTCCCTTGCCGTAGACCTTGCATAGATTTTCAATTTTTAAGAACTCCATTATGTAAGTCTCCTTTCTCATGGTTTACCATTCCTGCGCACGTTTTCTGCGCATATGAACTTTACCCATATAATAGAACCTTTAACTTACATCTTTGTGACTTTCAGGTGAGAGATTCGTCACTTAGGGAAACGAATGGCAAATATCGCGCCGCCCTGCGGGTGGTTTTTTGCGGTAATCGTCCCTCCCTGCCGTGTTATAATCATCTTGCAGAGAGCCAATCCAATCCCGTATCCTGCAGTGTTTGGTTTTTTCCCACGATAAAATCGGTCAAACAGGCAGGGTAAATCTTCTTTTTCAAAGCCCTCACCGCTGTCGTGGACGGTAATCCCGGTAAACAATGGGTTATCCGTGCAGACAATCTCGATCTTCCCGTTCTCGCCTGCGCTTTCCATACAATTTTTGATAATATTTTGAATTGCTTCCGAAAGCCAACTTAAATCGCCCTGAATAATCATCCCTTTCGGCGCATCTATTTGCAAATCAATATCGTGCAGTTCCATCGGGATTAGAAACGGGCGAAGTGCAGCGCTTATCAAGTTGCTTACCTCTATCTGCTCGCTTTGGAACACCACAATACCCGCGTCCAGGCGGGATAATTTTAATAGGGAAGTAATCAGCCAGTCCATCCGCACAAGCAATTCCTCTGTTTCCCGCACAAATGCTTTCCGCTCGTTTTCCTCAGGGTTATTCGCCAACAATGACAGAATGAGGTTCGCGGATGTGAGCGGAGTTCGGAGTTGGTGGGCTATATCGGCCAGCGAATCGGCGAGATGTTCTTTTTCTTTTTTCAGTGCGTCGTTTTGCTCCCGAATACGCAGCATCATTTTTATTATCTCGCTGTGCAGAATGGAAAGTTCGCCCTCGTCCGATTCACCAATATACAGATGGTCAGCATTATGCAGCACAAGGTCGATTTGCTTTGAAATCCGTGCAAGGCTTTTGTACCTGGCTTTGGTAAATGCGAAAAACGTTGTGCCAAAGGCGGCGGCAAAAGAGGCGGCAAGGATTCCCGCCGCCATATTGATTGCAAATCCCAGCATTACAGAGACGGCGGCCATTAAGGAGAACAAAACGGTAAACTGCCGAAACTCTCTATTCCGAAGCATACTCGCCCCCCAATCTATACCCCGTCCCGCGAACGGTCAGAATAATTTGCGGACTTGCCGGGTCGTTCTCTATCTTCTCCCGCAAGCGTTTTATGTAAACGGTCAGTGTATTGTCATTGACAAACTCGCCCGCCGCGTCCCACAATTCGTCAAGCAGCCTGCCCCTGGTGATAATATTTTTTGGATTGCTGATAAACACCAGCAACAAGCGGTATTCTAATGCAGAAAGAAAAACCTCGTTGCCGTCTTTTTCCACAATGCCGCTTGCCGTATCGACATGAAGCCCCCGGATTTCAAAAGCTGACCCAAAACGCTCGCTTTTTCGCAGGGCGGTTCCAATTCGCGCAACTAATTCACGCGGACGAAAAGGCTTGGTGATATAGTCGTCCGCGCCCATGTTCAGCCCGGTAACAACACTCGCCTCATCGCCGGAAGCCGTCAGAAATATAACGGGAACCTCCCCTGTTTCTTTGATTTCCGTGCAAACCGTAAAGCCATTTCCGTCAGGCAGGGAAATATCAACCAACGCCAAGTCAAATTTATTCCCGGCAAGTGCGGCAAGGGCTTCACTCCGCGTAGGGGCGTGAGTGACTGTAAATCCCTCCGAGCGGAGCAAAAGTATAAGGTTTTTAGCTATTGCCTTATCGTCCTCAACCAAAAATATCCGTTTCATTTATTTTCACCTTCCTTTACTTTACTGCTCTTATATCGTCCGTCAGCCGGTTTTTCAGCGTCAACCGGAACATCTTCAAAAAGCTTGAAAATAAGCTTTCTGTACGATTTCTAATTATTTAGTTAACTGATAAAGAATTCTATTTTTTTAATGAAATTATGAACTGTAGATTCATGTGTTCCGAAACACCATATCAAGAACTACCGACACATCCACCTCGTCTGAAAACTGCCTTTTTTCTATTTTTCATAATAGTAAGCTTTGTTAAATCTATAATTTTCGCCTCTAGCTTCAACCCATTCCGGAAATCCAATATTATATCCAGCTTTTTTATATTCTTCCCAGCTTTTTATCAGGTTCCTATAATACTGATATTCCTTAATAAAAACTTCCTTTAGTTCAATTGATCCTATTCTTTTAAGTAATTCTTCTGCTTTATCCAGCGATTCTTTTGCTTCACCAATTTTCCCAATAAACAATGACTCACTCAAATGATGCGTTTGGTAATCTACAGAATCAAGATGAAAATTTATTACCGCAGTAAGAGAAATTTCGTCCGATGGCTCAATCTCAAGCGCTTTTATATAGCTTTGGACATCGTTTCCGATAAAGCCAAGCCATCGATATGGTATTGCATAATTAGGATCAGCTTCCGCCCACTTTTTTAAAACAGTCATTAAGAATTGTTGGAGTTGATGTGGTATCAACTGATGAACATTTCTATTATTATAACTTAATTTAGAAAGCGCTTCTGCAATTTTTCTCTGCTCTTGTTCATTCTTACGCTCAGTTGATAAAATAAAGTTCTCTATTGATTTATTGGCTTCTTTTCTTAAGCCTTTTTCTTTCAATAAACAATATCTGGCAAAATCTTCATATCCAGCGATTGAACTATATTTCTCACCAATTTTATTCAATCCTTCAAAATTATCCTGGTTCCAATATTTCATAAAAATCTCCATATCTATTATAATTTGCCATTGAAGCCACGGTTCGTCATCAGAACCGCCGTTTCCACATGCCTTGAACAGTCAAAAAGATGCCGCTTGATCCTAGTAGTTATTCTCTTTATTGATTCCCCTGCTTGATAGAAGCGACTAGCTAATCCCTCGCGCTTTCGATTCGTCTTAGTTTCTCGGTGTCCCGCGCTGGAGATGAACCAAAGAAGCGGGAGTACTCTCGATTAAACTGTGAGGGACTCTGATAGCCAACTTGATATGCTGCACCGGCTACTGCATAGCCCTCAAATGCAATGAGATTTCTAGCCTCCAAAAGCCTTAATTGCTTTTGAAATTGAATCGGACTTAAACCCGTTGCCCGTTTAAACTGACGGTGAAAGGTATTTATAGCCATACCAGATTTTGATGCCAGCTCACCGATCTCTATTGGCCTCATATAATTATCGCGAAGCCATTTTACAGTCTGAGAAATCTTAGAGAAATTACTTTCCCGCAGGCCAAGTTGCCTCAGATACCATCCTTGTGGTCCCACCAGAACGCGATAAAGAATTTCACGTTCATAAGCTGGTGCAAGAGCTGGAATATCTCTTGATGATTTTGTTAATCGCAATAAGCGCAGCCATGCCTCCATAAATTCAAGGTCTATTTCACAAGCTGCGAAAGGTTCAGAGGCCGTTGGTATTAGATCTTGAGGAAGATCTCTTAATAAACTCTGAAGAACATTCTGATTCAACTCCAGACCAAGAGACATGTAAGGACGGCCATCACGGTCTGGATGTACACTTGCCGTTGCGGGAACATGTACCGGTAACACGTAATAGGAAGGCCCTTCCAGGGTAGTGCTGCGCTCCCCAATTGAAAGAATCTTTGTTCCCTGAACCGTAAAACCAATCGTCGGCTTGTAGAGCGCTGTGAGTTGATGTGCGGGAATGTCTCCCTTAATCATGCTTAGGCCCGGTACTCCGGTTTCAATTGGACGAGTGCCTGCTCTTTTCATTAAGTTGATAATTTCATCTAAAATTATTTTATTCATACATATATTCTATCACATGACTTCCTATTCCTCAACACAATTCTAAAACCTTTCGGCATTTTTAGGCTCTTTTTATGATAGACACATGTGATAATCCAGGTTTTCAGAAAGCACCATTGGTGGTTTTAGGCAATCAAAAGGCATTATTGAAGCTAGATTATTTCAGCAGAAACGATTAAAATAAAAACCAGATCAAACACATAAAAGGAGGATCATATGAAAATTGCAATCGTAACAGGTGGAAGTAATGGCATTGGAAAAGCAACCGCACTTGAACTTGGCAAGTGTGGAATTAGCGTCATTCTCACATACAATTCCTATAAGGATAGGGCAGAAGCTGTCGTTAAGGAAATTGAGAAGAATAAGGAAGTTCGGGCTGTAGCACTGAAGTTGGATCTGACTCAAATATCAACCTTCGAAGGTTTCGTTCTAGAAGTGAAAAAGAGCCTCAAAGAAATTTGGAACAGAACGACTTTTGATTACTTAGTCAATAATGGCGGTGTTGGTGGCCCAATGATGTTCAATGAAATGAGCGAAGAATACTTCGACAAGATTCTTAATACGAACTTCAAAGGACCCGTTTTTTTAACACAACGCCTCGTCCGATTCATGGAGGATGCCGGAGCCATCGTAAATACCACGAGTTCCTCCAAGAACCAATCATTTCCGGGATACTCTGCCTACGGCTCTTTAAAAGCAGCGTTTTCAACTTGGACCCGTTACATCGCCAAAGAACTTGCACCGCGTAAAATTCGGGTCAACGCAGTTTCTCCCGGTCCTACGCACAGCAATTTTGGCGATGGAGCCTTCGATAAACATCCTGAATTCATCCAGCCGCTGGCAGAGCAATCTGTATTTGGCAGAATCGGCCAACCCGAAGATCTTGCGAAAGTCATTGTAAACCTATTGTCCGATGACTTCGGCTGGGTTACAGCTCAGGATATTGAAGTGTCTGGCGGACATTTGCTTTAAGAATGTGAGGACGGCATGAGAATCGGAATCTTGAAGAAGCAACGGAAGCTGAACGATTTATATTCCCTATGCCACAAATTGCTCAAGTCCCCTCAAAACAGAAAGTAGAATTGATTGCTAAAAATAATACAAGGGGACGGTGTCCATTATTTTAAGGGCAATACAAACCCTTAAATTGATAAGCTTTCGTTTAAAACCAGTTTACACTGACAAATTCGGTGAACTGGCTTTTTTTCCGAATTATCTATTAACTGAAAAGCCAGGTCTGTGGCAATTTTAAACATCTCCATTGAAGGGATAACAACCATAGTCAAAGATGGAATATGATTTTGAAGATAGGATAAATCATTATCTAATCCAAAGGAAGCCAGCTCTGTGTTGTAAGGAATAAAAAATTTGTTTCTTGCAAATACAGGAATCGCACCTTGTGCTAATACTGTATTTGCAGATAAAATCAGAGAAGGACGACTGCTAAAATTTAAAAGCTTTCTTGCAGCAATGGCACCGCCATAAAAAGAATTTTCTACAGAAATATAGTTTTCAGCGGAGACAGGAATGCCGGACTGCTCACATAGTTCAAGGAATTGTGTAAAATAAGAATCGCAGATTCCCAGGGAACTTTCACTTCCGATGACTGCAATATCCTTATATCCCTTTGTATGGATGATATCACAAAGCTGCTTGCTGGATTCTGTGGAACTGCAGGATACACTATTATATCTGGAATCAGAATAGTTATAAAAAACGAGAGGAAGCTCATCTGGAAACTCATCTAATTTCAGTGATTCTTTTAAATGGGAAATAACAATAATCACTGCATCTACGGTTTTCCAATCAATATTTTTAATTGCTGCATTAAGCTGCTCCAGTTGATAGGGTATAATCATAATATTACAGGCTAAATTCTGCAGGGCAGTGTACTGATAAATATTCTCAGTTATCATACCCAAATCGGTTGCGTTATTCTCCCTGGGAAAAAAGATTCCAATCACTTTTTGCCTGACAGAAAAATTTTGGGATAACTCAAGGGAACTATTAATATGATACCCTAATTCTTTGGCTGCCCTTAATACTCTTTTTGCAGTACTATCTGCTACTTTATGCTGTTTGGAGGTGCCGTTTAAAACGAAGCTTACGGTGGAGATGGACACTCCTGCTCTGGCGGCCACATCTTTCATAATTGCCATATTACTTCTCCTCTGTAGATGTTTATTTATAGTGAAAGAAGTATAACAAAAATTCATGGAAAATTCAATCCCATCAACTAAAAATATTTTAATTAATAAAAATATATTGACAAGATAAACAAGGATAAGTATAATTGGCTCAGTTAGTTTAGACTAACCAGGGCGTGTCTGAAAACTGCTTGTGCCGGGCTGAGCGTTCCACTTTGTGGGAGGCAAGGAGCAGTTTTGGGGGCGGTGCTACGTCTCCAAAATCGCAACGCAGAATACCGCAAAGTGGGGCGTACAGAACGGTACAATGAGTTTTCAGACACGTCCTAAGAAGTAAAATAAAGAGATATTATTAGGAGGAGCCATGAGAAATAAAATAATTAGTATCGTAACAGTTCTGGCAATGATGGTTGCTTTAACCGGATGCGGAAATACAAAAACAACGCAGGAAGGGAATGCAAGCGTAACTGGTGCACCAGAGACAGAAACAGCTGTAACAGAAGAAAAAACAAAAACAGAAGCAGAAACAGACGAGAGCACAGCTGCTACATATCCGGTAACCATTGAACACGCATTTGGAGAAACAGTGATTGAGAAGCAGCCAGAAAGAGTTGCTACAGTAGCATTTGGTAATCAGGATGTTGTACTGGCTCTTGGCGTGGTACCTGTTGGATTTTCAGCAGCAAATTATGGTGTTCAGGATGAAAGCGGAATACTGCCTTGGACGCAGGAAAAGTTAAAAGAGCTTGGCGTAACAGAACCAAATGTATTCCAGGACACCGATGGCATTGATTATGAAGCAGTTTCTGACAGCAATCCGGATATTATCCTTGCACCTTATTCAGGAATGACGCAGGAAGAATATGATTTATTGAGTAAAATTGCACCAGTAGTAGCATATCCGAAAACAGCATGGACCATCAGTACAGAAGAATGGATAAGCGTTACTGCAAAGGCACTTGGGCTGGAAGAAAAGGGCAAAGCTTTAATTTCAGGCATGCAGGATACAATTGCAGAGAAGATAGCAGAACACCCTGAATTTGAAGGGAAGAAATTTGTATGGATTTCCTTTAATGAAACGGACCTTTCCAGTCTTCATGCATATTCACCTGAGGATACCCGTTGTCAGTTCCTTTACGAATTTGGTTTCACATATCCGAAAAGTGTAAGCCAGTACATTAAGGACGGAAGCTATTCACTTGATCTTAGTGCAGAAAATGCAGATTTACTGTATGATGCGGACTTTCTTATTGGTTATAGCTCCGAATCAGCCTATGCGGCTGCGGCAGCAGATGAGGTACTTGGAGAAATTCCTGCTTTGAAGAACAATGCGATCATCAGTATTGAAAGCGGCACTGCATTATCAGCAGCACTTACTATTACACCACTTGCTTTTGATTATACAATTGATGAGTATGTGGAGAAACTTGCAGAAGGAATTGGAAATATTCAAAAGTAATGAAAACTCAAAATAATAGAAAAAATGGTAGAAACAGTTGCGGGAAGCAGGCACTGTTTCTACCTAAACATTTTTTAATAACCTTATTTGTCATTATGGTTTTGTTGCTTATAACTGTTGTAATGTCCATTGCTTTTGGATCCAGACAGGTTACGGTAAAGGAAATAACAGATGCACTATTTCATCCCCAGATTTCAGAATATGGGGTCAATGTGATAAGAAAAAGAATTCCAAGGACATTTTTCGGCTTACTCTGTGGCGCAGGACTGGGGGTATCCGGTATACTTATGCAGGCCGTCACAAGAAATCCGATTGCTGATCCTTCGATTTTAGGTGTGAATACAGGGGCTTCCGTTTTTGTAGTATGCGGGATTGCTTTTCTTAATATATCGGCTCCGAGTGAATATATTATACTTGCGTTGATTGGTTCCACCCTTACATCTGTATTGGTTTATGGAATTGGCTCTATGGGAAAAGGCGGAGCCACACCCATGAAGCTTGTTCTGGCAGGCGCAGCAACGAGTGCGGCCCTGTCCTGTATTATAAGTACTGTTATGATTCCACGCTCTTATGTGATGGATGAATATCGTTTTTGGCAGGTGGGAAGTATTGGCGCAGGAACCTGGAGCTATGTATCTTTGCTGGCACCGTTTATGCTAATTGGAATTGCTATGGCAATCGCCCTGGCACCGGCTTTAAATGCTATGGCTCTGGGGGATGAGACAGCCACAAGTTTAGGTGTGCGTACCGGGATTGTGCGTATCTGTGCTGCACTGACAGGTGTTATTTTGTGTGGAAGTGCTACGGCACTTGCCGGTCCAATAGGATTTATTGGCCTTCTGGCACCACACCTGATTCGCCTGTTTGTTGGTGCAGATCTACGTTACACAATTCCTTTGTCAGCGCTGACAGGTGCGGTGATTCTGACAATTTCAGATGTGATTGGCCGCCTGTTAAGTTATCCGGGAGAATTGGAGGTCGGAGTGGTGACAGCATTTGTAGGTGCCCCGATATTAATTTATACAGCAATGAGGGCGAAGCTATGACAAATCATATAGAAAATATTGCTTTTATTGAAAAGGGGCAGAAAAAAAGAAAAAAAAGATATTGGATTGTAGAAGTTAGTCTCTTACTGCTGGCGATTATTCTCTGCGGACTTATGATGACTGTTGGTAATACTTTTTATTCATTGGTAACCGTAGTGCAGGTTCTTGCTGGAAAAGATATGGGGAATGCAACTTTTACCATTCTCACCTTAAGATTGCCAAGGATGATTGCCGGAATAGCAACCGGGTTTTCCTTTGGGTTAGCAGGAAGCGTTTTTCAGACTATGCTTAAGAATCCTCTGGCTAATCCAAATATCCTTGGAATTACATCGGCTTCCAGTGCCGGTGCCGTATTTTGCATATTAATTCTTCATGCCGGAGGAAGCATTGTTTTTGGAGGCTCTATTCTGGCAGCAGCGATAACAGCAATTTTGATTTATCTCTTATCCAAATTTAAAAAATACTCTACGGGGCGTCTGATATTAGTAGGAATCGGATTTCAAGCCTTAATGAATTCGGCAATCAGTTATTTCCTTCTTATCGGAAATGAGAATGATATTGCAGGTGCATTACGATGGATGAGCGGTAGTTTGAATGGGGCACAAATGTCAACAACTTATTTATTATTGGCGGTTATGGTGATATGCGTGCCATTCATTTTATTTTATGCAAAATCCTTAAAGATATTGGAGCTTGGAGAGGAATCGGCAACCACTATGGGGGTGAATACGAACCAGGCAAGAGGAATTCTGCTGATTACATCTGTAATTCTTGTCGCTGTGGCAACTGCAACCACCGGACCGATTGCGTTTGTATCCTTTCTGTCCGGACCAATTGCAAAGCGTATTACGGGATATGGTAACTCCTCGCCTGTTATGGCAGGGTTATTTGGAGTCGTTTTAGTTCTGGCAGCAGATATTATCGGGCAGCAGGCATTTGCAATTCGATTCCCGGTAGGCGTAATTACAGGATTGCTGGGCGCTCCTTATTTAATCTATTTGCTAATACGAATGAATCGACATGGAGAATTTTAATGAAATCTGAACATATTTTAAAAGTAGACAATCTGGTTGTAGGTTATGATGAAAAAACGGTAATACACGATGTGAGCCTTGAAATACCAAACGGTAAAATCAGTGTTATTATAGGTGCTAATGCCTGTGGCAAGTCTACCTTACTGAAGGCTATGACCAGAATTATTACACCAAAGTCAGGACTGGTAACGCTGGATGGAGAACCAATAAGGTCAATGCATCCCAAGCAGCTTGCCAGGATTTGCGGCTTATTACCTCAGGATCCGGTTGTCCCGGAGGGGGTTACGGTAAGTGACCTGGTGGCACGCGGAAGATACCCGCATCAGAAGTTCCTACAGGGACAGTCGAAACAGGACTTAGAAGCAGTGACAGAAGCAATGGAAATCATGGATATTATTGAACTTGCGAACCGTGGAATGAATGAACTGTCAGGCGGACAAAGACAAAGAGCATGGATTGCTACCGCATTGGCACAGCAAACCGATATTTTATTCCTTGACGAACCGACAACCTTTCTGGATATCAATTATCAGATCGAAATTCTTGATTTAATGGCCGATTTAAATCAACGCAAACAAACCACAATCGTAATGGTATTGCACGATATTAATCTTGCGGCACGCTATGCAGATTATTTATATGCAATGAAGAATGGAAAACTGATAGCGCAGGGAGCACCTGGTGATATTGTTACCGAAAAGTTGATTATGGATGTCTTTGGCATGAAATCACGTATTATTTCAGATACGGTATCAAAGTCTCCCTATGTTATACCAATAGGAAGGCATTTTTGTGACCTGTAAAAGAGAGATAGGTTATTAGACAGTTAGCTACAATAATGCTTAAAGAAATGCTATATTCATTCTTTATAATAAATCATTCTTTATATTAAATTTAGACATTCTAACCAGGAATATAAACTTCATATCTTGGAGAACTGCCAGAATCTTTGACTTTAAAGGATTCCTAGTATTACGAAAACGATGAACTTACTTAACCAAGTTTATCGTTTCCGTTTATAAATCAGCACATCAAAAACAGAGGCTCATAATTCCAGCTTTTTTCTTGAAGATGAGCCATATTATAAAAAGATCCTATACCCGATCGGCAATAACTATTACTTTTTCATTTTCTTCTGAACGGTCTACCATAATAACAAAAACCTTGTTTTCATTCATTCCTTATTTACTTTGAATTGAAGCATCTATATAAATAAATAGCTTGTCATAGACAAGGAACCCATCATGCAACTGTTGTTATATATGGATATCTTATCTTCTTTATCGACGGCGCCAAGTATGTATAAAATTGGGTTAAAATGATCCGGCGTAGGTACGGCTAATTTTGCTGTTTCTCCCAGGCTTTGATAATTAATGACATTCTCATGATTGCTATTTTCAATATTTTCTTTAATAAAATCATCAAACTTATACGCCCAGTCAAAACCTTTGTCCTTTATTCCCCAATCAACCATTCGCAGGTTGTGAACAATATTTCCGGAACCAAACAAAAGAGCGCCTTGATGCCTTAAGGATTTTAACTCCTTGCCGATCTGATAATGAACCTCTGGCGGCGCGGAGGCATCTATACTAATCTGCAAAACAGGGATATCCCTTTCCGGGTACATATGGACCAGAACAGACCAGGTACCGTGGTCAATGCCCCAGGAATTATCAAATACACTTTGTTTGCTGATTAAATTTTTAGCATTCCCCGCAAGTTTCGGATTGCCGGGAGCATTATACAGAATCTCATATAACTCTTTAGGAAAACCGTACATATCGTGTATGGTTTTTGGATTTTCCTCATTCATAATCTTTGTACCTTTCGTATACCAATGAGCTGAGATTGATACTATTGACTCAGGCTTAGGTATTTTCTTCGCCATTTCTCTCCAGTTCCTCGTATAGCGGTTATTTTCTACTGCGTTCATAGGCGAACCATGGCCTACAAACATCATGGGCATTTTAGACATATTGTCAACTCCTTTTCATTTTATATTCTTCGATCGAAGTATCCAAATTGATATATCCCTAATTAATAATATCTCCTTTGTTATTAGCCAACTTTTCACGCCATTGGCGTAATTCTTCAGGCGTCTGTTTCTGCCACTCTGTTTCTTCGCCAACAATTTTTAATGGTTCTCGTGAGCGATATGAACGTGTCAAATTGCCTGGGAATTTCTTGTCTGTAACATTTGGGTCATTTTCAAATTCCCCTGTTGGTTCTACAATATAAACTCGTTCTCTTCCATTTCCTTTTGCTAATGAAGCTGCAAGCCCTGCACCATTAACAAGGGCTGTGAAATAAATGTGATTCATTTTGAGTTCAGGTTTATAATTCGAATCCCCCCCTGCTGTCAGTAGATCACCGACCTGTAAATCTGCTTTTGTCCCATGATAAAACGGACCTTTATCAGAGGGCGAAACATTGTACGAATCAGATATATCATAATTCATTTTTGCCTTGTCAAGATCGCATAGCTCCTCATAGCATTTGGCAATATCTAAATATAGCGATGTGAAAGTACTCTTAACGCTGTCATCATTTAGTTTTAACGCAAACTGCAATGACGTTTCCAACCATTTTAATTTATCTGAACTGTTTTTTTGATGTCGAGCTACATAATAAGCTGAAATAAATCTTTCAAAGTCATTTTTAGCTTCACTCCATGCTTTAAAAAACAGCATGCCTGCATCTTCTGGTCTGCTACTATCTTCCATGCCAATACCCATCATACATAGTTTAATAATATTGTTATTGGGATCAAATTGAATTTTCATCTTATTTCACCTCTTAATTATTGTATTCTTCACTCTTCGTTTATTTCTCCACCCTTGACATCAATGTCGCCGTCTCAAAAAACTTCGTATTATTCTCACTACAGCGTTCTTTATGTTGAGTATGTACTACCTCTTTGATAAAATCTTTTAAATGATATTTTTTTACATTTACTTAATATAAAATCAAAAAAAATAGTTAATTTTAAATTGTCTATCTCATGAATATAATACATATAAATTTTACTCTCCTTAAAATCTTTTTAAACTAACCCCATGAAAAAATAAAAGCTGCCCCATTACCGGCTGCCTCCTCCGCCTCCTCCGGAGAAACCTCCTCCGCCGGACGAACTTGCGCCTCCGCCGATCCCGTCCGTGTTTTTGGTTGGCGTCGCAGCGCTCGAAATGTGATTCGTCATGGTCACAAGGTATATCATGTTGTAGGCGTTGCAGCCGTACATGCCTGCGAAGGTATCAAAATATGCAGGGTTAAGGGCTTTCATGCTTTCAAGGACATGCTCTCCGATGTTAAACAAGGCAGCGAACACAAGATAATCTCCCCAAAGTTCTCCCGAAACAGACCTTTCTTCACTTTGCCTGCGCATTTCTATAAGGTATTTACGAAACCCCAGCAGCTTGACAGCCTGCTCAAAACCCGATACAGTAAACCGGACAGTGCCCTTTATATTCGTTGCCGCCGCGCCTGAGCGGATTAATGCTTTTTCGCCTTCACTTTTCAATTCTGCCGCCCATACAGTGAGCTTCTCATAAAGCACTTCCGCCCGCTTTCCGATGTCAGAGGTCCAAAGAATGCCGTCACGGTCAGTGTCGTCGGTTAAGATTTCGTACAGCGACCGCTCCACCCCTGGGTCCGGTGTTTTAGACGGGCTAAACACGATGGCTTCTTCTTGCGTCCTTTTTATAGTTCGCTCATTTTCCCGCTCTTCTATGCGGATATAACCCGCCTCCTGCCAGCGGATAAGATACGCGCCCATAAGCTTTTCACAGGAAAAGCCCTTACGTAGCAGCAGCATGGCGGAATATACAGCGGGAATGCTGCCGCCAAAAGGAACCGACCAGTTCGTATCTATTTGTTTCTTTCCGGGAAGCCGCACGACTGTGCCGTCTACCAGTTTATATCGTGAAGAAAAGAAGGCGATTAAAAGGACGGTCACGACAATAACTGCCCCTAAAATAGCAAGGATGATATACAAAGCCGTATCAGAGTTTTTATTTTCTGCGGATTCCTGCAACTTTTCAAAAGACATGTCGGCCGCGGAGGCCAGTGGGAACAAGCTTCTGTCAAAACGGCAGAGCACATTTACATAGTCTCCGCCTTCCAAAGCTTCCGAAGAAAAAACATTAAGGCTGCCGTCGCTCCCGATCTCGACTTCTCCTGTAAAGCCATATGCCCAGATGCGGGCGTTGTTTGCCGTCAGACGTGTATCCGCCATCCGGATTTTAATATAAGCTGATTCCGGAGCGCTTGAAAGCTCCGATATAAACTGATGATAGAATCCTGCAAAGTCGCCATAATCTTTTACCAACCCCTCTACGGTATATTGGATGGTATATTGATGGTTACCATAGCTGCCAATGCCCCAGCAGAGTTCATATCCATTGGAGGTTTTCAGGATGC
>JAEWAK010000069.1 GCA_023391695.1 Bacillota bacterium | reverse complement strand
GCCTATTTTGCCATCCGCCGCGTTGTCGTCAATCGGCGTAGGAACCACTACGCCTCATTCCTCCGCCTTACGGAGTGACAAAATATTCAGCACAGTTTGACTAAATATGAACGGGACAGCACACTAGTGTGCCAATACTTCATATCCTTTCTCCGTAACCAAAACCATCACCTCCCACTGTGCTGAATCGGAACCATCTTCGGTATAGATCGTCCAGCCATTTGTCTCATCCATAACAATATCTGCCCTGCCTTGATTTATCATTGGTTCAATGGTAAATACCATGCCCGGAACCAGGAGCATATCCGTATTTTTTTTAGATACATAGCTGACATATAGGTCCTCATGGAATTCCAATCCCACACCGTGCCCCCCAACCGCATAGACAACGGAATATCCTTTTGATTTAACATGATCATTGACTGCCTGCCCCATATCCCCCAGGGTCTTCCAGGGAGCCACTTGGGTAAGGCCCGCCTCAACTGCTTCCTTAGCGGCTGCCACCAGATCAAGTCTTTCTTCCGAAACTTCCCCGATGCAGAACATCCTCGAAGAATCCCCATAATATCCATGATAAATCGTAGAAACATCAATGTTTACTATATCTCCGTTTTCTAAATATCTGTCCCCGGATGGAATTCCGTGGCAGACTTCGTTGTTAATGGATACACATACGCTTTTTGTAAATCCTTCAAATCCAAGGGTAGCAGGTATACCTCCAAGCTGCAGCGTTATCTCGTGTACATAACGGTTAATATCTTCCGTGGTAATTCCGGCCGTAATTTTATCACTTATGCTGTCCAGTATTAAAGTGTTAATCCTTCCGCTTTCCCGGATTCCGTTAATCTGCTCACTGTTCTTAATAATTTTCCGTTGTGGTACCAGGTAGCCCTTATGTTTATATTCTGCTATCCTTTCATCCATTGCCAGGTGGCAATACTTATACTTTAATTTACTTCCGCACCAGCAGGCTTCATTCCGGTTCATTCCCATAAAAAAAGCTCCTTTCATTTTCAGGAGCTATATAACCTGCCATGTACTTATCGAAAATCAATTGCATTGCTTCCGGTATTCATTGGGAGAACAGCCGTAAATTTTAGAAAATGCCCTTGTAAATGCTTCATTGGAAGAAAAGCCATACTGAATTGCAATATCCAGGATGCGCCTGTCTGTATTTAACAATTCCCTGACTGCCAATGAAAGTTTACGGTGCTGTACATATTCCTTAAAGGATATTCCCACGGCTTCGTGGAATTTAGCCGAACAATAATAGGAAGAATACCCCACATACCTTGCCATTGCTTCCAGTGTGGGAGGTTTCTCAATATTATCTTCTACCCAGTCAATCATATTTTCAATTGTTTTTACTGACAATGTTAATCACTCCTTGCTTTTAGCTTATCATAAAACTGGGATTATGACTTGATACTTATTGCAATTCTTTCGAATTAAGTTTTATCGTCCTCTGCTACCGTTACAAAAGACCTATGCAGGTAAGATTTATAACCAACATAGGTCTGGTATTTTGCATTTCAGATTTTAAATATACCCTGCTGCCGATCATATAAAATACCTGCCTTGCTACTGATTATTTCATAAAAAACGAAGGTATACTCCGAATGCAAACTTGTGTTCTGGTTATTATTATGATATAATATCCTTATGCAATCGTGTTACAGGGTGGTTGACCTTCATTCTACATAGAATGGGGGTGATGCTTATGAAGAATAGCTTAAATTTTAATGATTTAATGCAATTTGGATTATTCATCTTAGCATTACTGACATTCATATATATGATTTGTCATTAACAGACTAAAAACCTTCCCTGTACTTTGGCCGGTTCAGGAAGGTTTTTAGTATCCAATCTGGTCAACCACTCTGTGGCGATTGCCTTTATCTATTTATATTATATTCTCTCATTCCGGATTCGTCAATCAAATTTATAATTTCAGCATTGAAAGGTTCGTTTTATATCAATAGTAAATTTCTCCTATCCGTGGAATGTTAAATTGATTTTTTATTATTCTTCCTTTATACTCAAATTGTGACTAATTGTTACAAATTATAGGATGGGAGAAATACAATATGAAAACTGAATTAGCAAAAATAGCTGAACAGCAGCATTTAGCCTATGACAGCCACGTAAAAGTAATGTGGGGAGACTATAAGAGCTACAAAATAGCAGTAAAAGAGGATGTACATAATTGGCGGTATGATTTTAATATCCCGTTAAAAGCATCCGAATATTCAGATACCGGCAGGATGGACGGTTTTATACAATCACTTTTGGAAGACAAAAAGCTGATAAAAAAAGCCTCTTATGAAAATTACAGTCTCAGAATAGAGGCAATTATGTCCAGAAGAGCCAAAAGCAACCTGAACAATCTTATCGATGTTTTAGACAGGGTAATCGGTTTTGCCCAGAATAATGCATATGACACATGCTGTGAGATTTGCGGTGAACTTACTAATACATCCGTACATGCCATAAACGAGAACACCTTTCTGGGATGCGATGATTGCTATAATAAAATAATAACTAATTTAGATGAAATAAAAGCCTCCGTCAAAAGCAAAAAAGGAAATTTTATAACCGGTCTGGTAGGTGCAATTATTGGTTCTTTAATAGGCGCGGCACTTTGGGTTGCTGTTTATGCACTTGGCTATATTGCCACTATTTGCGGTATAGTATTAGCCGTATGTGTAATAAAGGGGTTTGAACTTTTTGGAGGCAAACTGAATAAATTAGGGATTTGTTTTACCGTAATATTAACCATAGCCATGGTATATGCATCAACCTATATAGCCTACGGTTATACCATATATGACATCTTTAAAGACACTGATAACATTGATATCTTTACGGCTATACGGTCAGTCACCTATTTTATGAAAGACTATCCGGAATTTTCTTCCTCCTTTTACAAGGATCTGGTGGTAGGATATATTTTTACCGCTATTGGTACAGTATCCACATTTTACACTGCTTACCAACACAGTAACGCAAGATATACAACCAGGAAATTAGGCTAATATACACGAAAAAACCTTCCCTGTACTTTGACCGGTCCGGGAAGGTTTTTTATTCTCTAATTAGGTCAACCACTCTGTGGCGATTGCCTTTTCTTATGTTTATTATAAATCAATTTTATATATCTGTGAAATTAGAATTTTCAATTCATCTATACTTTTTATTTCATCTTTCGCAAGATTAATTACTGATTTTATTTATGTAAACAAAAATCAAATTTACTATCTCTTTTGATAAAGTAATTGGATATGTTTCCTGATAGTATTGCTCACCAAAAATTATTCTGTCATAACTATTTATATTCTTTATGACTACATTTCCATTGGCTGTAACCTGCAAACAGTATATATATCCATTTTTCAAATCAATCTTCTCATCCTTTGAATCTCCATAATTGAAAATCAAATTATAGTAACATTGGTTATCCTCTCTCATTCTTTCATAGTTTAAAAGGTCGGTAGATGTAATGTTTACTATCCTGGCCGATTCAAGTTCCTTTGTGATTTTCCTTAAATCATTTGGATTATTTATAGCTATTGACGAGTTTATGTATGAGTTTACGTCATGTTTGGTAATATCATATTTGTATATTGATATACTTTCTGGAATTTTAATATCATTTAATATTAATTGTTTTTGCGATTGGATAAATTCCTTTCCAATAGTTTCTCCTGGTAAACACATTAATAAAATAATTAGTAATATTCTTCCTCCGATGTATAGTTTATTGAATCGTTTTTCCAATGATTTTCTTTTCTGGTAATCATTAATGAGTGATTCAAAGTAAGAAATAAGTATTGCAAATATAAAACAAATAATCCACATCCAATATGTATATTTTAAATTATAGTTGTTTGTGAAAAATATTTGATACGAAGTTGCAGAAAATATTATACCTACTCCAAATCTGACAATAAATAATAAAACAACTAACTTATTCTTTAAACTACCTCTTTTAATGTAATCATGCAGCGGTATTACAAGAAAAATTATTATAAAAAGAATATATAAATGAATCATTTGAATGTCCTTAAAAGTATCATTTAGACGAAATATAAATAACATTATAAGATTTATGATTAATAATCCTATCAAAATATAATCCGTTAATTTTTTTCTCATTTTCATGAAATCTCCCTTGTGTTGAAAATCATTTTTAATATAAATATACGTTTAAAATTAACTCCATTACACCTTACAAATTTATTATTCATTATTCTGCATTTAAAGTTGTATGCTTTAAAATATTTTAACATAATACACAGTAATTATAAATAAAAATCGGTCTATCCGATGAGTAGATAAACCGATTTTTTCATAAATATTATTTCAACTAGATCATACCGAAAATCATAGGAATCCAAATACAAAGCTTTTAATCATTGTACTTATAATTTGTTTAAGCATACCCGCCTTGGCCGTAAACTGGCCAGGCATTTTATACTTCATTCATGTTTGCCAGTTTCGCTGCCTTGGTCGTAAGCCGACCAGGCATTTTATACTTCATTCATGTTTGCCAGTTTCGCTGCCTGGTCGGCTGCAATCAGGCTGTCTATTACTTCATCCATGTCGCCGTTCAGAACGGAATCCAACTGGTGAAGGGTCAGCTTAATTCTGTGATCCGTAACACGTCCCTGAGGGAAATTGTAGGTACGGATCTTCTCGGAACGGTCACCGGTCCCTACCTGGCTCTTCCTGGCTTCCGCTTCCGCATTGTGGGCTTTTTCCAGTTCCAGCTCATATAATTTGGAACGCAGTACCTTTAATGCCTTATCCCTGTTCTTTAACTGGGATTTTTCATCCTGGCAGGAAATTACAATTCCCGTTGGGATATGGGTCAAGCGCACCGCAGAGTCGGTGGTATTTACACACTGTCCGCCGTTGCCGGAGGAACGGAACACATCAAATTTACAATCATTTAAATCCAGTTCTACGTCTACCTCTTCCGCTTCCGGCATAATGGCTACCGTTGAAGTAGAGGTATGGATACGCCCGCCGGATTCCGTTACCGGAATTCGCTGTACACGGTGAACCCCGCTTTCGTACTTCATCTTGGAATATACGCCTTTACCATTAATCATAAAGACAGCTTCCTTGAAACCGCCAAGGCCGTTTTCATTTAAGTTCATCATATCAATCTTCCAGTGCTGCCTTTCAGCATATCTGGTATACATACGGAATAACTCGGCCGCAAATAAGGCTGCTTCATCACCGCCTGCACCGCCCCGGATTTCGACGATAACATTCTTCTCATCATTGGGATCCTTCGGCAGGAGCAGGATTTTCAGCTGCTCTTCAATTAACGTAAGCTTCTGCTTACATTCATTTAATTCTTCTTTCGCCAATTCCCGCAATTCCTCATCGCTTTCTTCATCCAGCATTACCAGACTGTCTTCAATACGGGCTTTGGTTTCCTTGTATTCTTTATATTTTTCAACGATTTCCGTTAAATCATTTTGTTCTTTCATAAGTTTACGGAACCGGTTCTGGTCATTTACAACGCCCGGATCGTTTAATTCTCCTAATAACTCTTCAAAACGTATTAAAAGATCCTCTAATTTATCAAACATTTTAAGTCCTCCATTCAAACCTGCAAATACTGTTAATCATTCTAAATAATATACATAACAATAAAATGCCCCTAAGAACCTGCATTCTATTGCCGGCATAAAACTCCCTGCCTTCCAGACAGGGCTGTTCATATTAAGATGCTTACCTTTAGCAGCCTCTTATATTACCGTAATACTCCTGATACACAGCTAAGTGAAGGGCTCCTCTTCCTTTTTGTACCGGCCGCTTATTACACGGTTGAAGCCGGCTAAATCATTTATTATTTTAATATCCATAAAACCTGCCTCCCGTAATAATTCACTGACAGCTTCTCCCTGATTATAACCTATTTCAAAAAATATATAACCATTCGGTTTTAAAAACCGGCCGGCTCCCTCTATAATAACTCTGTAAAAATGCAGACCGTCGGCACTTCCGTCTAAAGCCAGAATAGGTTCATGATCCTTAACTTCTTCCATTAAACCGGATATGTCCCGGGTAGGAATATAGGGAGGATTTGATATTATTATATCATATTTCCCCCTGACCTGTGAATATAAATCACTCTCAAGAAATGTAACCTCTGCCTGCAGCTGTCTGGCATTTTCTTCTGCTATTAATAAAGCTTTCCCATGGATGTCCACTCCCACCGCATTTTTTATTCCGCCTAATCTGGCCAGGCTTATTATAATGCAGCCGGAACCGGTACACAGATCCAGGACATCCTTTCCCTGTGAAACCTTTAAAGCTTCTTCGACCAGAATTTCCGTATCCTGCCTGGGAATCAAAACCTCCTCGCTAACCCGGAATTTAAGGCCCATGAATTCCTGCTCCCCTGTAATGTACTGTAAAGGGATATGGTCACTCCGTTTATGGACTAACTTAATATATTCTGCATATTGCTTATCCGTTACCGCCCTATCGGCGTGCAGAATGTACTGGGGTCGGCTTACCTGAAAATAAAAGGATAATAAATACCAGGCATCCAGATCAGCCTCTGTGATACCTTTTTCCTTCAGCAAAGACCTGCCCTTACTTAATGCATCCTCTAACGTTTTCATGAAATCAATCCTTACTTTCCTCTTCCTCATCATGAACCAGATAGCGGTCCAGTGCTCTGAGTATTTCGTCATCCTCTTCCTCAAATATCGGATGAACCGGAGGCTTTATCGTATCTTGCGCAGTAACGGCAGTCTCCTGCGCCGGTGCCTTATATTCTTTTTCCGCCTGCGCTTCAGGGCTTAATTCCGGTTTCGTGCTACGGTTTTTCTTCTTACTCCCTTTATCTGTACTTACGGCTTTTTTAATTCCGCCGTCACTGTCCTGGTTTCCTCCGGTACTGTCCTGAGTACTGCTATGGCTTACAACTTTTTTATTACTGTTGTTATTGTTCCCGTTTTTCGTCTGTTTACTGTTTGCAGCAGTATTGTTCTTTTTATTATTCCCGGCTGCATTGCTCTGATTATGGCTGCCGTTTTTCTTCTTATTATTTTTGTTATTCTTTCCTTTGTTTCCGCTTTGTTTTGCATGTTCCGGTTCCAGGAACTCTTTCCAGTCAAATACGGCATCAACGGACTGGATTGCCACTTCAATCATGGATTCATCCGGTTCTCTGGTAGTAAGGCCCTGTAGCCACATACCCGGCTGGCTTAAAATATTAACAATTTTCGATTCACTCCTGCCCGCAAAGCGTATAAATTCATAGGATACGCCTGCTATGACCGGAATTAACAAAACTCTTATGAGATAACGCAGCCATTCCTGGTCCACACGGATAAAGATAAAAAATATGATACTTACGAACATAACGATAAACATAAAGCTGGTACCGCATCTTTTATGCTGTTTAGACTGCCATTTTACATTTTCCACTGTTAATTCAAAGCCCTGTTCCAGGCAGTTAATGGTTTTATGTTCGGCACCGTGGTACATAAACATCCGCTTAATATCTTTCATCTGGGATATGGCCACAACATAAGAAATAAAAATAAGGATGCGGATAATTCCTTCCACCACTGCCAGTAAAGCGTCGGATTTAATGAGGCCCCCTAATAAATTGGCGGCAAATGCCGGCAGTACGATAAAGATACCCACCGCTAATAACATGGCAATAATAAAGGTAATACCCATTAAAACGCTTTCTGCCTTTTCCTTAAAAATTTTCGAAAGAGCTTTATCCAATTTCGTTTGTTTTACTTCTTCCTCTTCTTCAAAAAAACTGGCCGAAAAAGTCAAAGTCCTGGTTCCGATTATCATGGATTCTGCAAAGGCCATAATTCCACGGAAAATGGGCAGCTTAAATATTTTATATTTCTCTGCTATACTGACAAATGTATTTTTTTCTACTATAATTTCATTATTCGGTTTTCTTACAGCAATGGCGTACTGATCTTTGTTTTTCATCATTACGCCTTCTATAACAGCCTGTCCACCAATTCCTGATGGTTTCATATACTGCACATCCTCTCTCAATCTGCAGCTTACCCGGCTGCATAACAGTAAAAACTATTAATATTGACTGCAAACAAGCTTGCAAATCCTCATTCCTCTTTTATATTATCACAATCCAGTCAGGAAATCACACCAGTCCAGAAATTTAAAAATAGGCTGAGATTACGAAACCTCAACCTGATTTTTAACATGGATATGTTACCTTCATTCTATTGTTCCTGACTAAGGCCATATCTACGATTGAACTTATCAATAGCTCCACGGGCTGCGGCAGCTTTCTGCTGTCCAGTGTAGAACGAATGGCACTTAGAACAAATTTCTACGTGGATATCATTCTTAGTTGAACCTGTAACGAATTCGTTACCACAGTTACAAACAACCTTTGCCTGGAAATACTTAGGATGGATTCCCTCTTTCATGTTTTCACCTCTTTACAAACTAACGTAATTTTTAAAAGTTGACCCAAAGTCAAACTATTATCATCTTTTAAACAGCTTTTTAATTATAGCATAGGTTCCAGGGTAATGCAATACCTAAAAAACAATTTTAGTTTTTTTGATGGTTTCGATAAACTCAGTATTAGATTTTGTTCTAATGAACATATCAATAATGCGTTCAACGGCATCATCGGATTTCATGCTGTTAAATGCTTTCCGCATTAAGAAAGTGGCTTCCAGTTCGGACTGGCTTAATAATAAATCATCCCTGCGGGTACTGGATTTGGTTAAATCAATAGCCGGAAAAATCCTTTTTTCGGATAAAGTCCGGTCAAGAACCAGTTCCATGTTACCGGTTCCTTTAAATTCTTCAAATACCACGTCATCCATCCTGCTACCCGTATCAACCAATGCCGTGGCAAGAATGGTCAGGCTTCCGCCTTCCCTCATATTCCTGGCCGCTCCGAAAAAGCGTTTCGGCATGTGTAATGCTGCCGGGTCAAGACCGCCCGATAAAGTCCTTCCGCTGGCTTGTACCGTCAGATTATAGGCTCTTGCCAGTCTTGTGATACTGTCTAGTAATACAACCACGTCCTTTTTATGTTCAACAAGGCGTTTTGCCCGTTCGATTACCATTTCGGAAACCCGTTTATGATTCTCGGGCAATTCATCAAAAGTAGAATAAATTACTTCCACATTCTTACCCTCTATAGATTCTTTAATATCTGTTACTTCCTCCGGACGTTCATCAATAAGAAGGATAATGAGACTGATTCCGGGATGGTTTTTCGTAACGGCTTTTGCGATCTGTTTTAAAAGGGTTGTTTTACCGGCTTTCGGCTGGGAGACAATCATTCCTCTCTGCCCTTTGCCGATAGGGGAAATTAAATCAACCATGCGCATGGATACGTTAGTTCCGGGGGTTTCTAAATGAATCCGCTCATTGGGAAAGATCGGTGTTAAATCTTCAAATTTCTTACGGCGCTGGGCCTCGGACGGATGGAAACCATTTACGCTTTTTACAAATAAAAGGGCGCTGAACTTTTCTCCCTGATTCCGTATTCTGGTATTTCCTACTACAATATCACCTGTCTTTAAACCAAATCTCCGGATCTGAGCCGGTGATACATAAACGTCATTCTCCCCGGGCAGGTAATTATCACAGCGGATAAATCCATACCCATCCGGCATAACTTCCAGTATGCCTTCTTTCGTTTCCCCGCTGTCTAACTGCTCTGCTTCCGTCGGTGTCATAATATTTCTTCTGGTGTCAGGTTCCTGCTGGGTTCCGTTATTCCTTCTCAGGTCCGGTTCCTGCTGGGCTGTCATGCTTTTCCTTGAATCTATCTCCGGCTGAACTCCGGCATATCTTCTTGTATCTGTCTCCGTATGGGTTCCCGAATTCTTTTTTGCCTCTGGTTCCGTCTGGGGTGCCGCGGCTTTTCTTGCATCGGCTTCCGGCTGGCGGTTTCTTTTTGTTTCTTGTTCCTGTCTCACTGGATTAATTCTTTTCTTTCCTGTTTCTGCGGACGGTTTTTCTTCTGTTTTGGCTGTACCTTCAGCTTCAGTTGCTGTTGCAGCCTTGTCAGGATTTTTCTGTTCACTGCCCGATTGAAAATCCACCACAGCCTTTTCACCTGCTGAATCGTGTATTATCAAGGCATCAACCAGTTCCTGTTTCCGTAATGCAGTTATACCTTTAATACCTTTGTTTTTTGCTAACGTTCTGAGCTCCGCTAAGGACATTTCATTATACTGTGCTTCCATGTATTCTTGCTCCTTTACAAGTATAAAATTATTTTTGGTTTCAAAGGGAATGGATTTCGATATGATCTAGACAGTTCTTATGATTTTTGCACCCAAAATATATTATTGTTTCTTATTATACACCTAAAGTTCAGGAAAAAAAAGCTTTTTTTGATTTTTTTTAAAATAATGTAAAGTTTATTGTTACTGTTCACTGCTTGTATACGCGACGTGTTTTTTGTGAGTGAAGCGGAGCGAAAGTCACAGAAAACCGGAGAATTGCCGCGCCAAAACGCTGTCTTTGCGTTTTGTGTGCATCGCGAAGCGCGTTATTGTTCACAACACCGCTGCTTTTGGCAGGGCTGTGAACAGTAACATAACAGCACAACCATATTAGAAGGAGGTCATACACATGGAATATCACGTAGCAAAAACCGGTTCCGACAGGGGGCAGGGAACAAGACCGGAGCCGTTTCTTACGATCGGTAAAGCGGCTTCGGTGGCCGCGGCCGGAGACACGGTTACCGTGCACGAAGGGATATATCGCGAATGGGTAAAACCGAAGTATAAAGGCTTAAGTGACAAAAGAAGGATTATTTACCAGGCCGCGGAAGGGGAAAGGGCAGTAATCAAAGGCTCTGAGCACATTCAGGACTGGACGCATATAGAGGGGAACGTTTGGAAAACCGTATTGCCGAATACGTTTTTCGGTGACTATAATCCCTATGGACTGGCAGTGTTTGGCGATTGGCTCGTCACCGTTGAGGAAACAAAGCATTTAGGGGATGTATATCTGAACGGGATGTCTTTTTATGAGGTCAGCCGTTTTGAACAACTGCTGGATCCGGGGATCCGAACGGAAGTATTGGATCACTGGACACAAAAGCAGGTTCCCGTACATAATCCGGAACAGACAAAATATGTCTGGTTTGCGGAAGTGGATGCAGAGCAGACAACTATTTATGCTAATTTCCAGGGAGCCGACCCCAGGGAAGAATTAGTTGAAATCAACGTGCGTAGGTCCTGCTTCTACCCCATTGAGACCGGGATTGATTATATTACCGTAAAAGGGTTTGAAATGGCACAGGCCGCAACTCCCTGGGCACCACCTACCGCAGACCAACCGGGACTGCTGGGCGCCAATTGGAGCAAGGGCTGGATTATTGAAAATTGTATCTTGCATGATTCAAAATGCAGTGCCGTCAGTATTGGGAAAGAAGCCACCACCGGGAATAACTACCGTTCTGTCCGTAAAGATAAACCGGGATATCAATACCAGCTAGAGGCAGTATTTTCCGCTGAGCGAAGCGGCTGGAGCAGGGAGAAGATCGGTTCCCATGTCATCCGGAACAATACCATATACGACTGCGGCCAGAATGGTATAGTAGGCCACTTAGGCTGTATCTTCAGTGACATCCATCACAATCATATTTATAATATTGCCTTAAAGCGTGAATTCTACGGTCATGAAATCGCAGGAATCAAGTTTCATGCGGCAATCGATGTCCGGATCCATCATAACCGTATTCATGACTGCTCTCTGGGAGTATGGTCGGATTGGCAGACACAGGGAACGAGAATCAGCAAAAACTTATTCTATCATAATAACCGTGATTTGTTTGTGGAAGTAAGCCATGGACCCTATATAGTCGACCATAATATCCTGGCTTCGGAATACAGCCTGGATAACATTTCACAGGGCGGTGCCTATATCAACAATCTGATCTGCGGTAAGATGAATCACCGTAAAGTATTAAACCGTTCCACACAATATCACCTTCCCCACAGTACAAAAGTTGCAGGTTTCTCTCTTATCTATGGCGGGGATGACCGTTTTTACAATAATATCTTCATTGGAAGAGAGGATTTAGAAGGTGTCGGAACCTCCCACTATAAAAACTATACCGTATCTTTATCCGAATACATTGAAACGGTTAATAAAAATCCTGGTGATCTTGATGAGTTTACAAAAGTCGAACAGCCTGTTTATATTAATAACAATGCGTATTTGAACGGAGCTGAACCGTTTGAAAGAGAAAAGGACAAATTAGTGGATAAAAGCTTTCAACCAAACTTCAGTATTACCGAGAAAGGGGATGAAGTGTATCTTTCCTGTGATTTACCGGAAAGTTTTGAGAGCATTCACGGTGAGATACAATCAACTGCGACATTGCCACGGGTGCGTATCGTCGATGCCGAGTTCGAGAATCCTGACGGCAGTAACGTGTTCCTGGATACTGATTTTCTGGATGAACCCAGAAACGGTAAGAGCTCGATAGGACCGATTACGGCTTTGAAAAAAGGTAAGAATTATATCAGGGTTTGGTAATATACAGCAAGGTTTGTGTAATATATTCAAATTAATATACTTATTCGGGTTTGAATACTTTATTGTCAAGATACCTTGCCGACTTATACTATTACTTTGTTGCTCAGTACATAACTGTATAAACAAAAAAGCTCTCTGCCTGCTGCTTTGGCAGAGAGCTTTTTCATATATCAAATTAGTTTGTATAAATTACTAGTATACCATCCTTATATCAATACTTTGAGAGTATGGATTTCAAAAGGTTTAAAGACCAGTGTACGGGAATCTTTATCAAAACTTTCCTGACCGGTTTCCTTTTCCATGAGATCTACCAACCGGATATCCTTTATATCAAAACCGAAATCCACTTTGGCCCGTCCTCCCCTGCCGTGGCATTCATATAGTCTTACAATCAGGTCATTACTGTCTTCACATTTTTTCACGGATTCAATAATGACGTTTTCTGCATCTGCCTTTATAAAGGATTCTGCTTTTACTGTCATATCACCGGCTGCTGCCGGAACAGTCCTAAGCGGTATATTCAGTTCATAACCGGCCTTTACCACACCGCTTGTTATATGATCTCCTTTATGGGGGAACAGGGAATAGGTAAATTCATGTCTCCCCTGGTCTGCTTCGGGATCGGGATATCTGCTGCTTCTTAATAAATTCAGGTCCAGTACATTGTCCATAACTTTATGTCCGTATTTACAGTCATTCATAAGCGCAACCCCATAGTTTCCCTGGGAGATATCCACCCACTTATGGGCGCAGACTTCGTATTTTGCCATATCCCAGGAGGTATTCCTGTGGGTCGGGCGCTTAATGCTGCCAAACTGGATTTCGCAGACCGCTTCCTGTGCCAAAACATTTACAGGGAAAGAGGTACGAAGCATCCTGCCGTTTTCCTTCCAATCGACCTCAGTAATAAAATCAATTCGCCGGCTGCCCATAGTTAATACAACTTTCTGCTCCAGTTCGGACTGGCCGGAAACGGTGCGGAATCTAACAAATCTTACGACCTGAGGACCGTCAACAGAAACGGAACTCTCTGCCATGATAAGCGGCTCACCGGGCTTTTCATCATAATAGATAGGGAAATCCCAGGCATCCCCCTTATCTTCATAGGTTACCAGCTGATTGGCTGCTTCACCTTCCGGTATAACCTGCCGTTGTTCTTCCTTATCGAAAATGGAATTAATCAATCCTCTTTCGTTAAAGGTTATAAGATAAAAATCATTTTCTATTGTCTGACTGGTATAATGCAGCCCGTTTGCTCCGGTATCCGCCTCATTTTCATTTATAGTTAAGTTATTGGAATCACCTGTGTAGTCCGCTGCTGTACCCACCGGTACGACCGTATAACCCATAGCCGGTACTTTCACTTTCATCCAGGTGCCATCCTCCGCGATCCATTCGTCCCTTTCCCAGGAAAGGGAATTGAATATTTTAACAAACTTTCCGGTATCGGGGGAAGCTAGATCTGAGTCTGTTTTAGGACCGGCTGCATTGAAACCACCTGCAACACTTGCAACATCCGCCACGGTGTTCCCCAAAGCTGCATATATCCGGCTTATTTCCATCTCAACGGTATCTAACATAACCTCGTAACGTTCCAGAGATTCCTTATAAACTCTGGAAATGGAGGATCCCGGAAGGATATCGTGGAACTGGTATAAAAGCATTTCTTTCCAGGTTGTATTAAGAAGCTTAACAGGGTAAACTTCATCCGTAATTTCACTGTCCTTTTTCTCCAGCAAGCCTAAAACGGAGGCAAATTCCAGTTCACGCAGGGCTAATTCCAGCTTACGGTTAAATCTCTTATTCCTGCCCTGGGAAGTGTAGGTTCCCTGATGGAATTCCAGGTATAATTCCCCATGCCAGGTTTTATAAAGGGAGGCGTCCTTTTCTATCCGGTCAAAAAATCCCTGTGCAGGCCCCTGGGTTACCGGCACCAGTCCGTTTAAATCCTTTTCCCTCTTAAGTCTTTCCAAATGTTCCTCTCCGGGACCGCCTCCACCGTCTCCTATTCCAAATAACAGAAGACACTCCTCGGATACACCTTTATCCAGGAATCCGTGCTCGGAAGCGAGAACCGCCCTGGGAGCTGCGGAACTGTTATAGGTCCCTTCCGGGGGCATATGGGCCAGAACCCTGCTGCCATCCAGTCCTTCCCACCAGAAGGTGTGATGGGGATGTTTATTGAACCGGCTCCAGGAGAGCTTGATTGTCATGAAGCAGTCCACTCCGGATTTTTTCAGTATCTGGGGCAGTGCCGCCGTATATCCGAATACGTCCGGAAGCCACAGGTTTCTGACATCCTGTCCGAATTCTTCCATAAAGAAGCGTTTGCCGAGAAGTACCTGCCGGATCAGGGCTTCACCGCCGGAAACATTGGTATCCGCCTCCACCCACATGGCTCCCTGGACTTCCCACCGCCTTTCCTTAATCCGCTGTTTGATGTCTTCATAAAGAGCAGGATAATACTCCTTCACCCAGCTGTATAACTGAGCCTGACTGGCACCAAAGATATAATCCGGATAACGTTCCATATTCCTTAGTACCGTTGAAAAAGTCCTGGCTCCTTTGCGGATGGTTTCCCGTATGGGCCACAGCCAGGCCAGATCGATATGGGCATGGCCTACGGCATTTATTTTAAGGGAGGGATCGCCGCCTTTTTTACTTAATTCCACGGCTAAAATCTCTCTGGCCTTTTGTACTTCTTCCCCGGTATAATTTATCAGCACGTTGGCTGCCTGGTTTAACGCGCGGAGCAGGCTGTGATATCTTGCCTTATCCTCCGAAAGCTGCTGCAGCAATTCAAGCAGTACGTCAAAGTCATAGTAAAGCTGTTCCATCTCTTGGTTGCATAATGCGATGCAGGCGTCTTTAACCGTACCGCTGTCCTGGTATTTACCGAAGAGATCGTTGCAGCCCGCGTCTGCCCATAAGTCAATTTTATCACCTGTCTCCGGCTGGCTTTTAAAACGGTAAACCGTCTTTCCGGGTCTTCCAAGGGAATAGTCAAATTCAGAGGATACGTTGGTCAGTCCTCTGACCGGTTTTCCGGTCTCATCCACTACACATAGCTCTCCGTTTATATCAATGAGCAGCACCAGTTCGGTATCGGCTGAATTTGCATTCCACCCCTCGGTGATCCCTTCGCCGAAAGCGGGAACTGTCCCTATAAAGTGGAACCAGCCGCATTCAAACAGGCCGCCCCAGCTTTCTCCGATTGTAATTTTTTTCTCATTTCCTGACCTTCTGTTCTGATAAGAAACAGGTTCCGGTGTCACAAATACTGTCATTTTCAGCGGAGATATTTTGCTGTATATAGATTCTTTTATACGATTCAGAACACCCGGCAGCCGGTCTTTCCTGTTTTGTAAATAGTATGGCATATTAACCTCCTTGTATCTGGTTATAAATGATATAGTGAAATTTACAGTTTATATAATTATCATAATCAAGCCTGTTTACAATTTCATGCCATAATTACATATAATATCTCAAAATTTATTGTGTTAATAAAAACTGCTTTCAATATTCCGGGAACGGGAAATGGATCACTTCACGTAATCATGCGGAATGAGAACATATTTCGTTAGTGCCAAAGTAAGTGCGGCTATTGTCAAAATTCATAGTTTGACTTGGATCAGTCTGTAAATTATAATGATTCATATGGCTATGAATTTTTTATAATTAATTTAGGGTGTGTCTGAAAACTGCTTGTGCCGGGCTGAATGTTCCACTTTGTGGGAGACAAGGAGCGATTTTGGGGGCGTAGCGGGTCTACGTTCCCAAAATTGCGACGCAGGATTCCGCAAAGTGGGG
>JAEWAK010000067.1 GCA_023391695.1 Bacillota bacterium | reverse complement strand
GCTGTAAAAAAATAGATACAGATCCACAGTGCCTTTTCAAAATATATCAGAGATGGATTAAAATGCCCAGAGAATCTGGGAGAAAGGAAAAATCCAATTACCATCTGAGATAATTGGATTATACGTGATAAGATGAATGCAATATTGTTAACGATTCTAAATTCATTAAAAAAAGATGAGTATATGACAGCAAATGAGATTGCAGAAATGAACAAAATTGGTGAAAAGACAGTTCGTACTAGAATAAAAGAAATGCAGAATGAAGTAGAACGGAATGGAGCAGAAATCATTTCAAAACAACGTATGGGTTTCTTGTTAAAGATTAATGATGAAAAGATGTTTGATAATTGGAAAACTAAAGTTGAAGAAGAGTTAAATAAAACATTGCCAAATAGCAGTCAGGAAAGAAATGAATATATTTTAGCATTGCTATTAAATAAAAGAAATTATATTAAGATAGAAGAAATCAGCGATTTTTTATGCATATCATCTCGAACAATATCACAGGAAATGAAGAAAGTAGAAAAAACACTGAATCAATATTATATAAAAATTGAAAGAAAAACTGGGAGTGGTATACGTGCAGTTGGAGAGGAATTTAATTTTAGACAGTGCCTCATGGATTGTCTAATTACGTTTGAGGGCCGTTCTTTCGATAATCTACACCATTATACAAACTTATCCGAAGGAATTGCTAAAATACTTTTAGACGTAATGAAAGAAAAAAAACTTGTCTTATCCGATATATCATTTCAAGATTTTGTAATGTATCTAGCTGTCACAACAAAAAGAATAAACACTGGATTTTATGCCGAAGCACAAGAAAATTTAATAAAAAAAGTTCAAAATACGGAAGAGTTCACAATTGCAAGATATTTATTGAACGCGATGCAAAGAGAGGGAATCGGAAATAACTATTCAGATGATGAATGCTATTTCGCATGTATCTATATTATGGGGAAAAAAATAATGGGTACTGATTATGCAATGACCACCAATATCGTGATACCTGAACGAGTAGACAAACTTGTATGGGATATGTTTTGCAGGATACAGGAAACATATGGATTTGAACTGCGTGATAATCTTAATGCACGAATGATGTTTGTATCCCACATGATGGCGCTTGATATACGTATGCAATATGGAATTAAGCAGGAAAATCCACTTGTCAAGGAAATAAAGAAAAAATATCCATTTGCTTATGCTATGGCACAATGTGGCGTTTCCTCTCTTTATGAGTATTATGGAAAAGTTGTATCAGAGGATGAAATTAGTTACTTTGCAGAACTCATAGAGCTATTCATGGAAAATCGAATCGTTACCCATGAACGAAAAAATCTTCTTTTGGTATGTGGGACAGGAAGAGCAAGTACACAATTTCTAAAGATGAGACTGACGAAAGAGTTTGGAGATTTCATAAAGAATCTATATACGTGTAATAGTTTTGAATTGGATTCCTTTGATATGAGAGATATTGATTATATATTCACCACAGTTCCGATTAACCGCCACGTGAATATTCCAATCTTGGAGATCAATCAGTTCATGGACAAAGATGAGGTGTTAAAAGTGAAGGGTAGATTGGAAATGGGTGAAACATCCTACTTAAGAAAGGTCTACAGAAAATCTCTGTTTTTCAGAGGTATTGGTGGAAATACCAAAGAGGAAGTTTTATTTGAGATTTGTACAAAAATGAAAGAACAAATATATGTACCGGATACTTTTTATGATTCAGTAATGGATAGAGAGCGATTAGGCAGTACTGATTACGGCAATATGGTAGCGATTCCTCATCCAGAGAAAATATTATTGCAATACGACTTGGCATGTGTTGCTATCTTAGATAGACCGATTTTCTGGGGGAGAAATATGGTACAAATGGTACTTCTGGTATCTATTTGTAATTCCCTTGCCGATGATACACAGAAATTTTATCATGTAACAACCGACTTATTGCTGAATGAAAAAGCAGTGCAGCAAATCATACAGGGAGCAGATTATGAAGAGTTCATGGAAATGTTGGAAGGTAAGTTGTAAATGCAAGTAAAGACCGTTTTTAATACGGAAATACTGTTCGTTGCAACAGAAGAACTGAGCCATTACAATGAATGCATAAAGATAGTACAGAAGGGAGTGAGCGGTTATGAATAAAGTTTCTATGGAAGATATTATGGTAAATTTAATTTGCTATGGAGGTGAAGCAAGGGGATTAGCATTAAAAGCAATCTCTGCTGCAGCAGAAAATAATTTTGAAGAAGCGGATAATCTGATCAAGCAGTGCGATGAAATGTTGGAAAAGACACATAAGTTTCAAACAGAGTTGTTACACCAGGAGGCCCTTGCAGAAGAACAAAGTGAGAACAAAGTTCCTATAAGCTTATTAATGGTTCATGGACAGGACCATCTAATGAATGCAATGACTGTAAGAGATTTAGCAGAAAGAATTATTTATTTATCCAGAAAGAATGAAGAAAGAGAAAAGTATAGGTAAAGTTATGCATTAAATAGTTTATTGAAAGTATTATAAATAAAATAAAGGAGAGAGAATCATGGTATATATAACTTTAGTATGTGCAATGGGAATGTCAACAGGTATTTTAACAAAAAAGATGCAGGAAGCGGCACAAAAAAAAGGGATAGACGTTCATGTAATTGCAATGTCCCATACAAGCTTTCATAGCTATGAGGAAAAAACAGATATTTTACTTCTGGGACCACAAGTTTCACATATGGAAGATGAATTAAAAAAGAAATATGAGCCACAAGGAATTAAGGTTTCTAGTATTAATATGATGGATTATGGAATGCTTAACGGGGAAAAAGTATTAAATGATGCATTGGAACTGATTGGTAAATAATCAATTTAGGAGGAGATTTATTTATGGAGAAGCAAAAAGTACAGGTAAAAGTGCAAAAGGTGATAAACAAAATATCAAGTAACAGATATTTACAAGCAATTATGAGCGGTATGATGATGATGATGCCTGCAACCATTATTGGTTCACTTGCAACTTTGCTAAAGACAATTAACATTGAAGCATATCAGAATTTTTTGGTATCTACGAAATTAGACAGTTTATTAAATGTCGCGGTTACATGCACAACGAACATAATTTCGTTAATTGTTGTTTTCTCAATCGCAATGGCAGTAGCGGAGAGTTTTCAAATGAAAGGAATCTCACCGGCAATACTGGCACTGGTATCATTCTTTATATTGACACCAATGGAAACCACTGTTAATGAGTATGGGATGAGCAATACAAACATACCAATGACTTATTTAGGCTCAGCGGGAATGTTTACGGCTATTATTGTAGCCATTGTTGTTGCAAGATTGTATGTACTCATTGTCAAAAAAGGGATTACAATTAAAATGCCTGATTCAGTACCTCCGTTTATTCAGGAGTTATTTGCAGCATTAACTCCTGGTGCTTTGATTTCCATTCTTATGATTATTATCAGAGCATTATTTAACATGACATCCTATGGATCAGTTCATGGTGCAATTTATGGAATTTTACAGACACCATTGCAGAATATGTCAGGAACAATTGTTACGTTAATTATTGTAATATTACTTACAAAGTTATTATGGTTCTTTGGTATTCATGGTGCCATGGTTACTGGTGCAGTTATGTCACCTGTATGGATGGCTTTAGATATGGCAAATATGTCTGCCGTAGCGGCAGGACAGCCATTACCAAATATGATAGGCAATGCATTTTATTCAACCGTAACCATTGGTGGTGGAACGATTGCATTCGCAATCTGCTTAATGTTTGCAAAAAGTAAAAGATATAAAGCATTAGGAAAAGTGGCAATTGTTCCGGCACTATTTAATATTAGTGAACCGATGATGTTTGGTGCCCCATTAGTATTAAATTTCAACCTAGCGATTCCGTTTATTTTTAGTCCAATTATTACAACAGTTATTGGATATCTTTTCACTATAAGTGGTATCATTCCAGTGCTTCCAGGCGTTTCAGCACCAGCAGGAACACCATTTGTTGCTTCCGGTTTTATTGTAGGAGGATGGAGATATGCTATATTCCAGATTGTAATGATTCTGCTACTTATCCCATTTTGGTGGATTTTTTTCAAAGTTGAAGATAAAAAAGCATATACCTTGGAAAATGCAAGTGAAGTGGCAGCAGAACAAAAGTAATGAAAACAAAGAATGAACTATAGGAGGCTCTAATGGAAAATGACAAATTATATAATTTGCTGAAAAAAATGACATTGGAAGAAAAAGTTGATCAGTTAGTTATGCTGGATTCTTCTGTATATAAACCAGACGCAGAGGTTACCGGCCCCAAGGTTACCCTTGGATTTGATGACCATGTCATTCAGAACATGGGAGCTGTCTATAATGTATTTGGAGCGGAAAAGTTACAAAATATACAAAAAGAACATTTGGAAAAGAACAGATTGGGAATCCCATTACTCTTTTGCGCTGACATTATCTATGGATATAAAACAGTTCTTCCAATTCCACTTGCTTTTGGATGTTCATGGGATACAGAACTTATTGAAAAATGCTATGAAATGATTGCAAAGGAAAGTTCCGCAACTGGGATACATGCGGTTTTTTCGCCTATGGTAGATCTTGTAAGAGATCCCAGGTGGGGAAGGGTTATGGAATCCTGCGGTGAAGATACGTATCTTAACAGCTGTCTGGCAAGGGCAGAAGTGCGTGGACTTCAGGGAAAAGAAGCCGGTAAAGAAGTGGATATTCAGCATGTTGCTTCTTGTGTCAAGCATTTTGCTGCATATGGAGCACCTGAAGGTGGAAGAGAATATAATACAGTAGATATGTCTGAAAGAAAGTTAAGACAAGAATATCTGCCGGCTTATCAGTCTGCGGTACAGGTTGGTTGTAAGATGATTATGACATCGTTCAATACAGTAGATGGGATACCATCGAGTGGAAATTCATGGCTTATGAGAGACGTATTAAGAGATGAATGGGGTTTTCAGGGCACTGTTGTATCCGATTATGCAGCAATTAAAGAATTGATTGATCATGGTGTCGCAAAAGATGAAGAAGAAGCAGCAATATTAGCATTAAAAGCAGGTGTTGACATGGATATGAAAACACCTGTTTATGAAAAAAATATTGGAGTACTGATTAAGGAAGGAAAAATAAGCGAGGAGCTTTTGGATGAAGCGGTTCTGCGAATTTTAACCTTAAAAAACGAATTAGGACTCTTTGAGGATCCATACAGAGGAATTACGAAAGAGAGAGAGCAAGAGCAAATTGCAACTGTAGAACATAAAGAAGTGGCCTATAAATTAGCAACAGAGTCCTTGGTATTGCTTAAAAATCAGTTTCAGGTTCTGCCTTTATCTACAGATGTAAAAGTGGCTTTGGTTGGACCCTTTGGGAAGGAAAAGCATATTCATGGTATGTGGGCAATCGCTGCAGATATGGCAAATACAGATTCGTTATTTGATGCAATTACGAATAAAGCAGGAACAGAACCGGTATATGCAAAAGGATGCGCAGCAGTTGATGACTATAGTTTTCTGGGTGAATTTGCAAAATATATGAAAGTTGATTCTGCAGAAGTAAATGCGAATCAAATGCTGGAGGAAGCTTTGAAAACGGTAGAAAAAGCAGATGTCATTGTTTTGACATTAGGAGAACATGCAATGCAGAGCGGAGAAGCTGCCAGCAAGATGTACTTGTCGTTGCCTGATTTTCAGAAAAACTTAATTATAAAACTAAAAGAGACAGGAAAGCCAGTTATTACTCTGATTTATTCGGGAAGACCGTTATTGTTAAATGAGATAGAAAAGTATTCTGATGCTGTTTTACAAGTATGGTGGCCAGGAAGCGAAGGATCTAGAGCAATCGTAGATGTTTTATATGGCGATGTAAATCCATCAGGAAAGTTATCAATGACCTTTCCGTTATGTGAAGGACAAATACCGGTATATTATAATGAGTTTAAAACGGGAAGACCTTATAAAACTTCATCCCATACCGGTAAATTTGTCTCGAAATATATTGATGGACCAAATGAGCCATTATATACGTTTGGATATGGAATGTCTTATACGAAGTTTTTTTATAGCAAGATAAGAACAGATTCTGATAGGATGAGTAGTCAGAAACAATTAATAGCTGAAATTGATGTAACGAATATAGGTAAATGTAAAGGAACAGAAATTGTTCAGTTATATATTCAGGATATTGTAGGAAGTGTAGTAAGGCCAATTCTGGAATTGAGACAGTTTTTAAGGATTGAATTACAATCAGGAGAAACGAAGACTTTAAAATTTATTATTAATGAAGAGGATTTGAAATTCTTTACAAAAAGTATGAAATATGAAGCTGAAGAAGGAGAATTTACAGTATTCATCGGCGGTAATATTGAGAATTTGCAAGAAACTACATTTCGTTTTACAAAGAATTATGGAGAATAAAATATGAAAGCAATCATGGTAATGTTTGATTCGCTGAATCGTCGTTATTTATCAAATTATGGATGCGACTGGGTGTATACACCTAATTTTCAGCGACTAGCAGAAAAGACAGTAACATTTGATAACTGCTATGTAGGAAGTATGCCCTGTATGCCGGCAAGAAGAGAATTACACACAGGGCGACTTAATTTCTTACATCGCAGCTGGGGACCTATGGAACCATTTGATGATTCGATGCCAGAGATACTGACAAAAAACGGGATATATACACATCTTGTTTCAGATCATCAGCATTATTGGGAAGACGGAGGAGCAACCTACCACACCAGATATGCATCCTGGGAGATAAGCAGAGGCCAGGAGGGGGATCCATGGAAGGGTGTAGTGGAGGATCCTGTTGAGTTTAAGAATAGTCCTTATTTAAAAGATTATAAGGGAAAACTATATGCAAACAAAAAAATTAGATTAGGACGTCAGGATTATATAAATCGTAAGATAATGAATACCGAAGAAAAAATGTCCCAGGCGGTAACCTTTCGAAAGGGTCTTGAATTCATTGAAACAAATCATGAGCAAGATGACTGGTTTCTGCAGCTTGAAACATTTGATCCCCATGAACCATTTTTCTCATCCCAGAGGTTTAAGGATATGTATCCGGAAGTGGATTATACTGGAATGGAAATGGATTGGCCGCCGTACGGTCCTGTAACCCAAGCGCCGGATGTAGTAGAGCATGGAAGAAAACGATATGCCGCACTTTTAAGCATGTGTGATTACTATCTGGGACAAGTATTGGATAGGATGGATCGCTATAATTTGTGGGAAGATACCATGCTGATTGTAAATACAGATCATGGTTATCTGCTTGGAGAACATGACTGGTGGGCAAAATCGGTAATGCCGATTTATAACGAGATAGCAAATATTCCATTGTTTATTTGGAATCCAAAGGAAAAAGTCTGCAATGTCCATAGAAAGGCCCTGGTCCAGACGATTGATCTTGCACCGACGATACTTGACTACTTTGATCTACCTATTCCAAAAGATATGGAAGGAAAGTCATTAAAAGATGTGATTGTATCAGACAAACCTATTAGGGAATATGCACTATTTGGGTACCATGGGTGTCAGATCAATATAACGGATGGAAATTATGTGTATATGCGAGGACCAATTATCGGAAAGAGTCAACCCCTATATGACTATACACTAATGCCAACACATATGAGAAGTATGTTTATGCCGGAAGAGCTGCAGGATATTGAGCTGGCTGCACCATTTGATTTTACAAAAGGTTGTCGAGTGATGAAAATTGCCTCCCAGGTGTCAAACATCAAACCAGCTCTTGATAATTCTAAACTTTTTGATGTTGAGAATGATCCGGAAGAACTGCAGGAAATTAATGATGTTAAAGTTGTTATTAGTTTGACAAATAAGATGCTTGAGCTTATGAGAAGGAATGATGCTCCCAAGGAGCAGTATCAGAGAATGGGTTTACCAATGGAAGGAGAATACACGGATGAAATGCATAAAGAATATCTGCAGCATAGAGAAAAAATTTCCTGATAACTTTTTATGGGGTGGCGCAGTTGCGGCAAATCAGTGTGAAGGTGCTTATCAGGAAGATTCCAAGGGAATGTCAGTAGCTGATACTATTCCTGGTGGTAAAGAGCGTATTATGACAATGATGAATCCGGAAAAATATGTTGTAAATCCAGATGAGGTATTTTTTCCGAGTCACGAAGCAATTGATTTTTATCATACCTATAAAGAGGACATAAAATTATTTGCTGAAATGGGATTTAAGTGTTTCAGATTTAGTATTGCATGGTCCAGGATCTTTCCGAAGGGAGATGAGGAGCAACCAAACGAAGCGGGATTAAAGTTCTATGAAGCAGTATTAGATGAATTGGAAAAATATAATATTGAACCGTTAATCACCATTTCACATTATGAAATTCCACTTTATTTGTGTGAACATTATGGTGGCTGGAAAAACAGAAAATTAATCGATTTCTATGACCGGTATGCTAAAACACTGCTCGATCGTTATGGAAAACGAGTAAAATACTGGATTACTTTTAATGAAATGAATATTATAGGTGTTTTGCCATATGTTGCAGGCGGAATGAAGTTAAATCCAGAGGATGAGAAGTATCAGCAAAATATTTATCAGGGGGCACATCACCAGTTTGTTGCAAGTGCAAAAGTAGTTCAATATGCTCATAGTATATCAAAGGATATAAAGATTGGAATTATGCTGGCTGGTTCTATGATTTATCCAAGAAATTGTAAACCAGAGGACGTATTACAGAGTCTTGAGGATTCAAGAAGCTCCTTATTCTTTTCTGATGTACTTATTCATGGAGAATATCCTGCTTATACGAGCAGAATGTTTCAAGAAAAGCGTGTAGAGATTGAAGTCGAAGACGGGGATATGGAGATCATTGCAGCAAATAAGCCTGACTATCTGGCTTTCAGTTATTATATGTCTACAACAGTAAGCTCTCAGAAAGAGAAAAATATGCATGGAAATTTCATGGCGGGTGAAAAGAATCCTTACCTTGAAAGCAGTGAATGGGGATGGCAGATAGATGCAATTGGGTTACGTATCTATTTAAATAACTTGTATGACAGATATCGATTACCTCTGTTTATTGTAGAAAATGGACTTGGTGCCAGAGATGAAATCAATGAATCTGGTTGTATAATGGATGATTACCGCATTGACTACCTCAGAAAACATATCGTTGAAATGAAAGAAGCTATCGCAGACGGAGTACAAATACTGGGGTATACTACATGGGGATGCATTGACTTAGTGAGTGTATCGACTGGTGAAATGGAAAAGAGATATGGTTTTATATACGTCGATAAGGATAATGAGGGTAAGGGCAGCCTCAGAAGAATGAGAAAGAAAAGTTTTCAATGGTACCAAAAGGTTATTTTAACAAATGGAGAAGACATTAATTAAGAAAAATGAAGGGAAGTAGAGAATTTTTCTCTACTTCCGTCTTATTTAATGGTGTTTATACAAAAATTTAAGGTTTCGGATAAGGAAACATTAATTTGATAACTGATTTATAAATAGTTGTGGAAGATTGACATAAAAATGGTTGTTGGATTGGAATCTGCGGAGAACTGGGTGCGGATGTTACTCTAACTGAAACTTTCATTAATGGGGATTGATGAAATATCAGTGAGTCCTGCAATGTTACTTAAAGTGCGTGAATCTATACTCAATAGTAATAAATTGGAATAACAAGCTCAAATTTAATAGATTCGAGAGAGAGTAAAAGATGTTAATTATATTTTTTCTGATATGTTTTGGGGCTTCTGTTGTAGGTGCAATTTGTGGAATTGGTGGTGGAGTGATTATAAAACCACTGCTAGATTCTTTTGGAGTGCTGGACGTATCTGTAATCAACTTTTTGTCTGGTTGCACGGTATTGTCCATGACAATGTACTCGGTAATAAAAAGTAAAGTGAGTAAAAATAGTCAGTTTGAGCCTAATACAGGTCTGCCGTTGGCACTGGGAGCTGCTGTCGGCGGATTAATTGGGAAATGGCTCTTCTCTTATATTAAATCATTAAGTACGGATCAGAATAAGGTTGGTGCAGTACAGGCAGTCTGCCTGTTGATTATTACCATTGGAACATTGGCCTATACTCTTTTTAAAAATAAAATTAAAACCAGACAGATTGAAAATGTCAGCGTTTGTATTATAATAGGTGTATTTCTTGGTATTCTTTCATCTTTCCTTGGAATTGGTGGTGGGCCTATTAATCTAGTCGTATTGTTCTATTTTTTTTCTATGGGTATCAAAAATGCAACAGAAAATTCACTTTACATTATTTTCTTTTCTCAGACTGCAAGTATAATTTCCACTATTATTTCTGGAACAGTGCCAGCGTTTTCATGGATTACACTGCTTGTTATGGCGATTGGAGGAATTTTTGGAGCGATTTTGGGCCGTTATTTGAACAAAAGGATACAACACAAGACGGTGAATAAGTTATTTATCGGTTTAATGGTCGTAATGATTCTAATTAATTTCTATAATATTAATAAATTTATATAGGAAATATACATAGGTATTTAGATAAGGTGGAATATAACATTTTAACGGTCGTTAATAAGGCGGTTGTCATAGAAAGCGAGATCTTGTTTCAGAAAGCGGTCTTTATCAAAATTATTTCTGTAAAAGTTATCAGATATTTTTTGATGTGTGTTTGGAGCGAATACAGGAGGTAGCTATAAAGAAGGCTTTGTTTTTTTAAAAAGTAGCTATCCATTTCAAAAATGGATGACTACTTTATATTTTCTATCAAAGAGGTCTCCTTTTTATCTATTTGCAATAAGGTATTTTTGAAGTACTCAACAGATTGAGCACCACTTAAGATGTGCTTTTCATTAATTATGAAAAATGGAACACTGCTAATTCTCTTTTTCTTAGCAGTAGTTAAGTCATTATTGACCATTTTCAGATATGCCTCATCTTCAAAAGCAAGCTTCGTTTCGTTGAAGTCCAATCCAGATTTTTGAGCGATATCCAGCAAGGAATCAAAGTAAAATTGAAAGAAAAGATGGTTATTCATAAGAAATATGCTTATGTGCCATTAAAGTTTTTCCAATATTTCTTTAATGATACTGTTGTTAAAGGATCAAAATTACAATATCAACTCCTGTGTATGAATTGCAATAATTTCAAATGAAGAGAGATCTGATATACCATTACAAAAAAATCTATATTCCCTTGATGAACCAATAAGGAAATAAATAGATTTTTAGGAAGCAAATGTCATGAAAAGGCCATGTGGTTATTAACCAGTGGCTGGAAGCAGGTAGAAAAAATAGCCCTATGGTTATTGTGAAATTATCTCATCATTAACTTATTCCACCATGAAGAAAAAAGTTTGAACAAAATTTGCATTATACAGAGTCACAATCTTAGATATGTAATAATTCCACACATCTAAATTGCTCATCCTATAAAGTGATGCATCCAGCGCAGATAATAGATGTTAGAATTAAATTATCGACTATTGACAAAAATATATATAAAGTTATATAATGTAAGCATCCTAACAAAAAGGTGGCGAGTGAAATGGAATATTCGAGATCAATCGGCATTGAGATTTCAGTGCTTTCTAACGTAATCAAAAGGCAAGGTCCGGATCGCACAATACGCGATATTACAAACGGTCTTACACTTACCAGCATACAATGTTGGGTCATGGGGCATATTAGGGCGAATCGGGGAGAGGATATTTTTCAAAGGGATATAGAAATTAAGTTTAATATCCGGCGCTCTACAGCTTCAGGTATTCTTCGGCTGATGGAGAAAAAGGGGCTGATTAAACGGGAATCCGTTGACTATGATGCTCGGTTGAAAAAGTTGGTACTTACACCAGTGGCTATAAAGATGAGCGAAAAAGTTGAGCAGGAAGTTGCTATGATGGAAGAACGGTTACGACAGGGATTGACACTTGAAGAACAAAAAGCCTTTTTTGCAATTTTAGATAAAATCAAGAAGAATATAGATTAGATGTTCGGATCGGGCGAACATCTTTATTTATGAGAGGAAATTACTTTCTATTGCATAAAAATGCTATGCCAGGATATATATGACGCTTGAATGATACCATATTACAAAGCCATCATTTATCAGAGCAGAGTTTGCTATGCAATTTTTTTCTTGTCTCTTATTGTTAGGAACCTTACAGTAATGAAGCTAACAAAGTGTAGGAATTGAATGGAGGAATTATGAATGATTAAAAAATTGGCAGCATGTTTACGACAATACAAAAAAAACACCGTATACACAATAATCTTAGTAACACTGGAAGTAATCATGGATGTTATGATTCCCATGTTAATGGCAAAATTGATTGATTTAGGTATTAATGCGAAAAATATGGATCATATCCTCAAAATAGGCATGTTTCTTACATTGTCTGTTGTACTGTCATTAATATTCGGCACGCTATCTGCAAAATATGCCTCTGTGGCGGCGGCAGGTTTTGCCCGAAATGTGCGGAAAGACATGTATTATGAGGTGCAGGATTATTCATTTGCAAATATTGATAAATTTTCTACAGCAAGCCTGGTAACAAGACTTACAACCGATGTGAGTAATGTACAGAATGCTTTCCAGATTATTATCCGGGTTGCACTCCGCAGCCCTGTTATGTTAGTGTTTTCTATGTTTATGTCCTTTAGCATTAATAGGCACGTATCGCTTATTTTTGTTTGCATTATCCCATTTTTAGCAGTGGCACTCTATATTATTGTAAGTAAGGTGCATCCTATTTTTACACGGGTTTTTCATGCATATGACAAACTTAACAGTACGGTACAGGAAAACTTAAGGGGTATTCGTGTAGTTAAATCTTTTGTCCGTGAAGATTATGAAGTAAAAAAATTCAGAATGGCTTCTAATACCATCTATAAAGAATTTAGAAAGGCGGAGAAAATACTGGCTTTAAACGGACCATTTATGCAGCTTTCCATGAATGCCAGTATGCTTTTGATAGCGTGGTTCGGTGCAAAGCTTATTATCGGAAGTTCTATGACAACAGGGGAATTAACAAGTATTTTATCCTATGCCATGCAGATTTTATTTAGCTTAATGCTGCTGTCTGTGGTTTTTGTCACGATAACGATGTCTAGGGCATCAGCAAAACGTATTGTGGAAGTCCTTGAAGAAGTTCCTGATTTAACAAATGGCTCAAGTTCTGTTAATCAGGTGGAAGACGGTTCGATTTCTTTTTGTAATGTATCCTTTAGTTATATAAAGGATAAGAACAAACTTTCTCTGAAGAATATTAATCTTACGATTGAGTCTGGTGAGACAGTTGGAATTATTGGAGGAACCGGTGCGGCAAAAACCAGTCTTGTCCAACTTATTCCTCGACTATATGATGTTACAGAAGGAACGATATCCGTCGGCGGCGTAAATGTAAGAGATTATAATATTCACACTCTTCGTGATGAAGTGGCTATGGTACTTCAGAAAAATACTCTGTTTTCCGGCACCGTTAAAGAAAATTTGAGGTGGGGTTGTGAGAACGCTTCGGATGAGGAGCTCGTACGTGTTTGTAAACTGGCACAGGCAGATGACTTTATACATACATTTCCCGATGGATATGACACTTATATTGAACAAGACGGATCAAATGTATCAGGAGGGCAGAAACAGCGCCTTTGTATTGCTCGTGCACTTCTGAAGAAACCAAAAATTTTGATTCTTGACGATTCAACTAGTGCGGTTGATACGAAAACAGATGCTTATATACGCAAGGCATTTCGTGATGAGATTCCCCATACTACGAAAATTATAATCTCGCAGCGTATTTCCTCTGTGGAAGATGCGGATAAAATTGTTATAATGGACAGTGGAAGTATTGATGCGATCGGTACGCATGAAGAATTGCTCAGGAACAACACACTTTACTATGAACTATACAATTCTCAAATGAAAGGGGGAACTAGTCATGAAACAAAGTAAGCAGATTAACAACAAGAGAAAGATTGGGAAAGATGATTTGCCTATGATTAAAAGAATACTCTCTTATGTGGTCGGGGCTTATAAGGTCCAATTTATAATTGTTCTCATAGGAATTATTTTTAGTTCAATTGCCAGTGTTGCGGGCTCTCTTTTCCTGGAAATATTAATTGACGATTACATTTCTCCTCTGCTTTCTGAGGCAGCTCCTGTTTTTACCGGACTTTTAAAAGCGATCTTTACTATGGGCCTAATTTATTTAGTGGGATTGGTTTCCACACTATTGTATAATCAGCTGATGGTCACTATTTCACAGGGAGTTTTAAAGAATATCAGGGATGATCTGTTTTCTAAAATGCAGAGTCTTCCAATTAAATATTTTGATACGCATTCCCATGGTGATGTTATGAGCTTTTATACGAATGACATTGATGCGCTCCGTCAGATGGTCTCTCAGAGTATCACACAGATGTTTTCAGCCATTATTACCATTATTGCGGTATTTTCGGCAATGATTACCACCAGCTTGTTTTTGACGTTGTTATCTTTGGTATTTGTTATATTGATGCTGAGCGCCACGCGGAAAATCGGTGGAATGAGTTCCGGCTATTTTGCAAAGCAGCAGCAATCCCTCGCCGATGTAAACGGTTATGTTGAGGAAATGATCAACGGTCAAAAAGTTGTAAAAGTTTTTTGCCACGAACAAAAAGCAAAGGATGGATTTGACAGGCAAAATGATATGCTCTTTGAACATACTTCAAAAGCCAACACATTTGCCAGTATACTGATGCCGGTTGTAGCCAATTTGGGAAACCTGCAATATATCGTCCTTGCGGTTGTGGGTGGCGCATTGGTCATTAGTGGAAGGGGTGGTCTTACATTAGGTGCCATAGTAGCTTTTCTTCAGTTAAGCCGTACTTTCACCATGCCGATCAATACAATTTCACAGCAGATTAACAGCGTAATTATGGCACTTGCAGGCGCTAGACGCGTATTCGCCCTAATGGATGAGGAGCCGGAAGTGGACGACGGTTATGTCACCCTGGTAAATGTGAAAGAAGAAGGCGATAAACTCGTGGAAACGGAAAAGCGAACCGGTATTTGGGCATGGAAACATCCTCATGAGGATGGTACGGTAACTTATACGAGACTTACCGGAGATGTACGTTTTTATGATGTGGATTTTGGTTATGATGAAAAGAAAATCGTACTGCATGACATCACGCTTTATGCAAATCAGGGTCAGAAGATTGCCTTTGTTGGTGCAACAGGCGCAGGTAAAACGACTATTACCAATCTTATTAACCGCTTTTACGATCTTGCAGACGGCAAGATCCGCTATGACGGAATCAACATAAATAAGATTAAAAAAAGTGATTTAAGGCACTCACTGGGAATCGTTCTGCAGGATACGAATCTGTTCACCGATACCATAATGGAGAATATCCGTTACGGCAAATTGGATGCAACAGATGAAGAAGTATATGAGGCAGCCCGGTTGGCGAATGCCGACAATTTTATCCGCAGGCTTCCGAATGAGTACAATACTGTAATTACCGGCGATGGCGGCAGTCTGTCCCAGGGACAACGCCAGCTTATTTCCATTGCCAGAGCTGCCATAGCCGATCCGCCGGTTATGATACTGGATGAAGCAACGTCAAGTATCGATACTCACACGGAAGCCATCGTGCAGAGTGGAATGGACCAGCTGATGAATGGACGTACCGTATTTGTAATAGCCCACAGACTTTCGACAATACAAAACTCTGACGCGATTATGGTTTTAAATCTTGGTAATATTATCGAACGCGGCAATCATACGGAGCTGGTTGAGAAAAAGGGATATTATTATCAGCTTTATACGGGGGCGTTTGAATTGGATTGAAATATATGATCCCAAAATGATCCGACAAAAGTCAAAAATATGAAAAAAGCCTGACCACGTTAAAATGGGCAGGCTTTATATGTAACTTCCAGCAGCCAGGCTATATCTGCCCTATATTCCCTTTTTTGAACCCTAGCCTAAATGCCTGTAAAGCAAAAGAAAGGAAAACAGGGCAGAAATGTCTGCCATCGTCGTACACTACAAGTATCTTTATAGCATGAACTAAAATTATTATTTAATGGTGACATCATTTAACCGACCTCACGGTGACGGAATCCGGCAAGTCCACCGGCAATCAGCGCACCCGCAATTATAGTAAGCAGAATAATTGGCAAAGCGATAATGCTGTGGTTTGGATATACATAAGAAAAGGGCGATATATTATATACGGCTTGACCCGCCTGCCCTAATTCCCACACTAATTGGATTAACAGGAATATCCCAAATACAGCCCAGCTTAGTCCCGTTGCAAGCCTGGGAAGCAATCCGAAAAAGAGAACAGCAATACCCGCCATGATCTAAATGGAAGGAAGTTTTAGGGGGTTCTGTTATGTACATCTACGGAACTTATTACTGGTATGGGGAGAATAAGGAAAAAACCACTGGTATTGGTAATGTCTGGCATCGGGGTGTGAGATGTTATACTTCAAGTAACTTATATAACTGGGAGGATAGGGGACTAATTATACCACCAAGGCCGGATGATCCGTCTTCATCGTTACATCCCGCTTCAAAAATGGACCGCCCGCATATTATCTACAACAAAGATACAAAGAAATATGTTTGCTGGCTTAAAATCATGAATAATGATGGAACACAGACTGAATCAGTAATGACAGCTGATGATATTCTTGGACCTTATGTGATGGTAAGGGAAGGAGTAAAGCCTCTTAATATGAGCGCAGGAGATTTTGATTTAGTAGTTGCTCCGGATGGCAAGGCTTATTATTATTTTGAAAGAGTACACAGTGAAACCATATGTGCGGACCTTACTCCAGATTATATGGATGTAACAGGTTATTGCAGTACACATTTCCCACATCCGGCTCCTCCTTATGTCAGGGAGGCTACGGCACATTTTTTAATAAAAGGGAAGCATTACCTGGTGACATCAGGGACAACAGGCTATTTACCCAATCCATCCGAGGTTGCCATAAGCAATTCCTGGCATGGACCCTATAGAGTATTAGGTAATCCTCATCAGGACGATAAGAGTAATACTTCATTTCATTCACAGATCTCATCCGTGTTTAAAGTACCAGGTAAAAAGGATCTTTATATTGCATGTGCGGACCGATGGCTGCCCAAATTAATGGATACAGATTATAATTCATATAAAAAATTTTTTGAGATTTCATTTGATATGGATATGCCGGAAAGGGAAAAAGGAAAAGAACTGGAAAATATAAAGAGAAAGCTTGGAAATACAACGGATGATACAATGAAAGATACTTCAATTGCTGATTATGTTTGGCTGCCGTTACGCTTCGAAGATGATAGGGTATATATCGACTGGAAGGATGAATGGAGAATCGAGGATTATGAGTAAAATTAAAATATTCATTATGTACCATTTGATTCTTTTTCGCTTCAGGAGAGATTTGATGAACTTACACGTTATTTAAGATTAAGTGCAGAATCTGGTAGCAGGTATGAAATTACCTGAGGCAGGTATTGCTAGGAATCCGAACCTTCAGAATATAGCAGCATGGACCAGGGCAGACAGTTATAGATACATATGCCCGGGATGGCCGGTGCAACTGCAGGCAGTATACTTGGCGCGGTAGTCGGCAAGAAAGCTATTCCGCCCAATTGGACAGAGCCATTTAACGGGCGGATGCATATCTATTTGTTGACAATCCTGAATATCTTGATATTGGGGAAGTATGCAGAAGATATGAAGTATCGGCAAAAGAAACTATGAAAATAAATCTATAATAGGACTTGTTCTTTTATCAGACAAGTTTTTCGATAAATATATTCTTTACTGTGTTCCTGTTTATTAAGCAGACGATAAATATCTTTCATTTTATATTTTTATTTTATAAATATAAAAGTATAACCAGAATCTGTTATGTGAATATACAATTTAGAAGTTTCAAAAAGTAACATATGAGGTTTTAAATGACGATGTAATAGGTTTATTTTATATGATAGTATAAGTTTATCGGATAGAATATTGCATCTGATAATAATATTAAAGAAGGAGAAAGGAAAGAATATGAAAAAAAGGTTATTGGTATTGGCTTTAGTAAGCGCAATGGTAATATCCACTATGATGGGGTGTAGTGGTAAAAATGCTGACACAACAAATTCAAAAGTTAATTCAGAATCTGAAAAGAACGGAGGAACATCTGCAGAAACACCAACTACAGGAGAAATAGCTAATGTTATTATGCAGTGGCCTTCCATGGGATCCACTGGGTCCGGGTTCCAGGCAGTAGAAAACGCACTTAACGTAATGCTTGAGAAAGATATTGGAGTTCATGTAACATTGGAGCCGGTTACACTTCAGCAGTTAACGAATGCAGCGACTTTGGCAGTATCATCAGGTGATCAGTTGGATATAAGCTTAAGTGTCGGAGGCAGTTTACAGAGTAATGTTTCCAATGGATTGATTCAGCCGATTGATGAGTATGTTAATGAGTATGGTGATGCTATCAAAGAAAAATGCAGTGAAAAGGTTAAGGGATGCTACTTACAGGGAAAACTTTACGCTGTACCGGTGACAGATATTGACGGTAATGCTTATGGTTATCGAGCTCGTAAGGACCTTCTTGATAAATATGGAATTACAATTGATCCCGACAAAACTTATACAATGGAGGATTTTAGTGATATATTTGCTAAGGTAAAAGCTGGGGAAGGTGATAATTTCTATTGCCAGATACCATATCCCGGTACGAATCCATTGTATGGACATGAACCGTATATCGAAACTGATATGCTCGGTTCAACAACTGCTTCTGGTGTAATGATGCTAAACAGAAGTTTTACTGATTTAAAGGTTGTTGATTTATATGAGACAGAAGAGTATAAAGCATTCACGAAATTGATGTATGACTGGACACAGAAAGGTTATATTTCTGGAGATGCTGCTACAAATACAGAGGATGTTGATGTTTTAATGTCCGGAGGCAATTATCTTGGCTATTTCGCGTGGACTACTCCAAACGGTGTGATTCAGTCTGGTAGAACATGTGGTTATGAGCTGGTTCCTATTACTACAGTTCAAACCTATGTTCCGGCAAGTACCGCAGCTGTAAGCTGGCAGATACCAGTAACTTCTAAATATCCTGCAAAAGCAGTCGAAACCCTGAATTATCTATTAAAGAACATAGATGCTTCAACTTTACTTCAATGGGGAATTGAAGGACAGGACTATGAAGTTATTAAAGAAGAAGGCAATGATAAACTTATTAAATATCTTGCAGAAGATCCGACAACATTACCATATTATATGCCATACGGTGTCTATGGTTCCAGACTTGATTGGCCTGTACTTGATCCGATGCCTATCGACATGAATCAGATTTTGCGAGATTGGAACACAGCGATTTCTGATTCAAGAAGATCAGTAGCAAATGGATATACATTTGATAATACAACGGTATCAACAGAATATTCAGCAGTTAGTGCAGTTATTGAACAATATTCTGACAGCTTAGAAGCAGGCGCAGTTAATCCTGACACAGCTTTGCCGGAATTTCTAAAGGCCTTAAAAGATGCAGGAATTGATACGGTAATTGCTGAGAATCAAAAGCAGCTTGATGAATGGGCTGCAAATTATAAAAAATAGTCTTTGTAAATAACTTTTATTATAGACTGTTGCAAAAACTTTAACCCGTTAACTTGCGATTAGAATGTTGAATTGAAATGTTTTGATTTTTGAAAAGTATAACTCAAATTTGCAACAGTCTATTTTAATACGATAATATGTAGAGAAGTTAATTAATAATGCGACTAAGTTGCGGAAATGGTGGTTATCATGAATACACAAATAATGGCGGTATCTGTCGTGAAAAAGAAAAAGCATAAATTTAGAAGACAATACCCCTTTTATATTATGGCTTTGCCGGGTTTTATTTATTTGCTTATTAATAATTATATACCTATGAGCGGTGTGATAATCGCATTTAAAAATATTGATTTCCGATTAGGAATATGGGACAGTCCTTGGGCGGGACTTAAAAACTTTAAATTTCTGTTTGCATCAAAAGATGCTTTGATTATAACAAGAAATACAGTATTATATAATATAGCATTTTTTATATTGGGTACGATACTTGCTATCGCATTGTCGATTCTGTTAAATGAGATTCGAAGTAAATCAGTAAAAAAACTATATCAGACGATTATTCTGTTACCGTTTTTAATGAGCTGGGTTATTGTTAGTTATCTGGCATTTGTATTTCTATCAGCTGAAACGGGACTTATAAATAATGCAATATTAAAACCTTTAGGTATGAATTCTATTAATTGGTACCAACAGAAGGAATACTGGCCGTTTATCATAATTTTTATAAATCTGTGGAAAGGTTCCGGGTATAGTATGATTGTATATTTGTCCAGTATTGTAGGTATCAGTCAAGATTATTATGAGGCGGCAAGAATTGACGGTGCCAATAAGTGGAGACAGATTACGAACATTACACTACCGCTTTTGAAACCCACTGTAATTACGCTGTTTATTTTAAGCATTGGTCAAATCTTCCGTTCTGATTTTGGATTGTTTTATCAGCTGCCACGAAACAGCGGGGCTCTGTATAGTGTGACCAGAACTTTGGATGTCTATGTTTTTCAGGCCTTAATGCGGAATAACGATTACGCTATGTCCAGTGCTGCCAGCTTCTATCAATCGATAGTTGGATTTATTATGATTGTTACTGCTAATGCGGTAATTCGCAAATATTCGCACAGTAATGCACTGTTCTAGAGGGGGGAGTAGAAAGAATGAAAACAAAAGAATACAAAATTACACAGTTTATTGCTCATACATTTCTTGCATTAGGCTCCCTAGTGGTGTTTTTACCATTTATTCTATTAATCATTGCATCTTTGACAGACAATTCGTGGGCAATGGCAAATGGTTTTAATTTTGTTCCGGCAAAATTCAGCTTGGATGCATATAAATATATATGGGGGCAATCTGAATTAATTGGTCATGCATATTTGATGACAATTGTTGTGACCGTATTTGGAACATGCTTTAGTCTGCTTGTTACTACTCTTTTTTCGTATGCGATCTGTCAAGATCATATTCCGGCTATGAGGGTGTTAAGTTTTCTTACTATTTTTACTATGTTATTTAATGGTGGTTTAGTTGCAACCTACTATTCTTATGTAAATTATTTTCATGTAAAAAATACAATATTTGGATTGATACTACCCGGATTGTTAATGAATGCCTTCAATGTTATATTGATTCGCAATTATTTTAAAAATGGAATACCCGCCAGTCTGATTGAAGCGGCATATTTGGACGGAGCCAGTGAGTTTTTGGTTTTTGTAAGAATTGTGATACCGCTTAGTAAACCAATCGTTGCTACGATTGGACTTATGACAGGCCTTTCCTACTGGAATGATTGGCAGAACGGTTTATATTACCTGACGGAAAGAGGCGGAAGTCAGTATTATACAATACAGATAATTTTAAATAATATTAATGAAAATGTAAAGGCACTTCAGCAGGGTGCCATGGTACTTAGCAGTAATGTTACAATGCCGTCTACGACTATCCGTATGGCAATCGCGACAGTAGGTATTATTCCGATTCTGTTTATATATCCTTTCTTTCAGCAGTATTTTGTAAAAGGTATTATGTTGGGCGGTGTCAAAGAGTGAAGTTCTATATTTAATATACTATATGTGTGCTTTTGCATGTAAGCATATAAGAGTGAAAATACAAGGAGGCTACATATGATTTACAGCAATTATTCATTTCAAATTCCAAAAGAAAAGATGATACGGGTAATCATCGACACAGATGCAAAAAATGAGGCAGATGACCAGTATGCAATCGTACATGCTTTGCTCAGTCCTAAACTTGATAATGTGGGATTTATCGCAGCACATTATGGAATAGAAAAGGACAGTGTTGACAGAAGTTATGCAGAGTTAGAGAAGATTTTTAATCTTATGCAATTAGATAAAGAGGGGATGCTATGTCATGGTGCCGCGGCAGCCCTGCAGAACGAATATACTCCGGAAGATTCCGAGGGTGCCCGGCTGATTATGAAAGAAGCATTAAAAGAGGATGAGCGTCCGCTGTTCGTATTGTTTTTAGGAAGCATTACAGATCTGGCAAGTGCCTATCTATTGGAACCCCGAATCGCAAAAAGAATTACCGCTATATGGATCGGGGGAGGTCCATATCCCCACGGCGGTAATGAATATAATCTTTGGAATGACATAAAAGCTGCAAATGTAGTGTTTTCATCTCCTATTGAACTTTGGCAGATTCCGCAGAATGCATATAAGCAAGCGGCTCATTGGCAGAGCTAGAATACCGCGTGCGTCCATGCGGCGAGCTTGGTAGATATCTATTTGAACAGTTAGATGCTTTTAATCAAAAGGAAGTAGTGAGAAAACTTCCCTATCTTACCGGTGAGAAGTTGATTTTAGGCGATTCTCCGGCAATAGGACTTCTATTATATGAGGATTGTTCCCATTACATATGGAAGCAGGCGCCGCAGATAGCCGCGGATATGACATATGTCCATAACGGTATAAACCGTCCTATCCGTGTTTATGATTCCATTGATTACAGATTATTGCTGGAGGATTTTTATTGTAAATTAGCTTTGTTTGAACAAAAACAAAAGGAGAATAGAAAAAATGGATAAAATTCAATTATATGGTGTATTTCAAAAGAGTTTTTCCGGCTTGAATAGTTCGGATCCTGTTAAGTTTGAAGCAACTTTTAAAAATGGAGAGGAAAAGTTTACAATCAAACTTTTCCTGTGCGGCGAAAACACTTATATGGTTCGTTTTATGCCGCAAAAGGCCGGACAATGGGATTATATAATAGACTTGGACGGGAAAATAGTTAAGGATAGTTTCCTATGCGAAGGAAAGGAAGAAAATAACCATGGCCTTGTACAGACAGTCGGAGACCGGTTCCGGTATGAGGATAAAACCAGATATCTTCCTTTTGGGACCACCTGTTATGCATGGATTCACCAAACGCCGGAATTACAACTTAAGACGTTAGAGACTTTGGAAGCTTCCCCCTTTAATAAAATCAGAATGTGTGTGTTTCCAAAATCTATGCCTTATAATAATAATGAACCGGAATTATTCCCATTTTATAAGAATCCCGACGGATCCTGGAACGTTTCCCGCTCCAATGAATATTTCTGGCTCCACTTGGAGAACCGGATCCGCCAGCTTGCGGGGCTTGGAATAGAAGCGGATCTCATATTATTCCATCCTTATGACAGATGGGGATTTAGTGAATTTACTCATAAAGAAGACTTGATTTATTTGCAGTATTGCATTGTAAGGCTTAGTGCCTTTCATAACATTTGGTGGAGCTTAGCCAATGAATTCGATTTTGTTCCGGGAAAGACCATGGAAGACTGGAATGATTTCGGAAATATGATATTAAAAGAGGATATTTATCATCATTTAACTTCCATACATAATGGTTTTATTATGTATCCCAAAAAAGAATGGATGACCCACTGCTCGATTCAATCAGGGGAAATTCGTAAAGTTGTTACCTGGAAAAATCAATATCAGCTGCCTGTTGTAATAGATGAGTGCGGATACGAAGGAGATATTGAATACTCATGGGGAAATATAACGGCTTTTGAATTAGTACATCGTATCTGGACGGCCGTAACAAGAGGTGGTTACTGTACACATGGTGAAACTTTCCACAGGGATGACGAGATCCTTTGGTGGGCAAAAGGAGGCGTTCTATACGGCCAAAGCCCCCAACGGATTGCTTTCTTACGGAAACTGCTGGTGGGGATTCCGGAAGACCTTCATCTGATGCAAATCAATATGTTTAATATTAACCCCAATGAGCATAGTGACAGCAGCAGTGTTGATACAAACAATCCGATTGCCAGGAGCCTGTTAAGCTTGCCTGAAGCAGAGAGAAATGAACATTTGCTGAATTTTATACCGAATATTTTATGCAGTGCTTCTTACCGCCTGCATTATCTTGGAAGGCAATGCCCTTCCATCATGGAGTTTCAAGTTCCTGAGAACGGTAAATATCGTATCGAGGTTATTGATATATGGGATATGAAAAGAACCGTTGCAGAAGAAAATACAGCCGGAAAAATAAAGCTTAAACTTCCTGGAAAGGAAGGAATTACATTGCTCGTAACAAGACTGGAAGGCGATAGTCTGGAGGGAAAAACTGTCTAGATACAAATAAATCAGACGAAAGGGAAATGCATATGAAACAGGTATTTAATCCGTATTTACCGTCTTATGAATATATTCCGGATGGAGAGCCCTATGTATTTGATGACAGAGTCTATGTTTACGGCAGCCATGATAAGTTTGGCGGAGAGTATTTCTGTCTGAATGATTATGTCTGCTGGTCTGCGCCGGTGAAGGATCTTACCGACTGGCGGTATGAAGGCGTTATCTTCCGAAAAAATCAGGACCCGTTAAATAAAGAGAAACTTAATCCGTTATTTGCACCGGATATCCAAAAGGGTGCAGACGGAAGGTATTATCTTTATTATTCCGTAGCCGGCTCAAGAATCACCTCAGTAGCAGTCTCTGATAAACCGGCCGGACTATATGAGTTTTACGGATATGTATCTTATCCGGATGGCAGGATCCTGGGTCAGGAAAAAGGGGAAGATCTGCAATTTGATCCGGGAGTTCTTCTAGACGATGACGGGCAGGTATATCTTTATTCCGGCTTCTGCCCGGAGATTCCAAAAGAACAGGAGGAACAGTACGGGAAAGTATCCCAATATTCCCATGTGGTTAAACTGGAAACTGATATGAAGACGGTAAAAGAAGCGCCAAAATATTTGATCCCATCAAGGAGATCAGAATCAGGAACATCTTTTGAGGGGCATGGCTTTTTTGAAGCGTCCTCTATCAGAAAGTTAAAGGGAGTTTACTATTTTATCTATTCTTCATATTTAAGCCATGAGTTATGTTACGCAACCAGTAAGTATCCGGACCGAGGTTTTGTTTATGGCGGTACTATCGTATCGAACGGTGACATCGGGCTTCCTGGTATCAATAGTCCGCAGAAAGCAGTTTACTATACAGGTAATAATCATGGCTCCATTGTATCCATAGGTGATCAGTGGTACGTCTTTTATCACCGGCAGACGAACGGGGATTCCTTCAGCCGTCAGGGATGCGCGGAAAAGATCCAAATCCATCCGGATGGGAAAATACCCCAGGTTGAAATAACCTCTTTTGGATTAAATAGAGGACCCCTTAGTGGCAAGGGAACTTATACTGCCGGCATTGCATGCAGCCTTACTTCGAAAGAAGGGGCATGCTTTTACGGGTTTGACGGAACAGAGACCAGAAAGAAACACCCTTATATCACCCAGAGCGGAAAGGACAGGGAAGAACAGCCAGATCAATATATTGCAAATATGCAGGATGGTGCAGCTGCCGGATTCAAATATTTTGACTTCCATAATACCAGTAAAGTATCCGTGACGGTCAGAGGGACAGGAGAAGGAATACTGTGTGTAACGGATGAGAGACAAGGTACCATAAAACTTGCGGAAATACCGGTTAAACCATCTCTGACAGATACGGATATTTCAGCACCGCTTATGGTTTCTGACGGAAAACATGCATTGTATTTTATATATAAGGGAAGTGGCAGTATTGATTTTATACAGTTTAAATTGAACTAACTCTTTTACTAAGGGAGGTACAGTAACTGTCTGTGTAGGCAGAAATTGAAATTGTAAAACTAAACTGGGGAAATTGATTGATTAATAAAAAAGATAAAAATAATGATAACATTAGATTATGTGGGCTCTTAAACAAATATTACGTAAAGTAAAGTTGTGTTTAAAATTTCGATTACACTTTAAGGAGGTATTATGAAAGAGAAACATTCTTTATTCCGTGTCTTTTTTTATATATGTCATTCAATTTCAACAAAAATTATACTGATTATACTGATTCTGGTTTTGCCATTAAATATACTGACTATATTCTTAAGTAGTATTGCAGTTAAAAATGTAGAAGAACAGGCCAAGTTATCTGTCTTAAACGTTATGGAAAACTATATGGTAGATGTGGAAAAACGTATGGAAGAAATAGGGTACTTACTTTATTCTATGCAAAAAAATGATACCAATGCTACAATTATGGCAAAGCAAAAAGGCGATTATCATTACAATATTGCTAAATATAAGTTTTTTAAGACTTTCAATGATACGTTTATGATTGCTAATGTTTCAGATGGTGCGTTTTATTATATGGGTTCAATCGATGATATTATTGTCTGGGATAAAAATACAACTATACACACGAAAATGGATATGCAAACCTTTATAAAAAAGAGAATTAAAAGAGATATTCAAAATGGATGGATCATTACTAATCTTCCAGGAAGCAACTTATCTTACGTTGAATATCCGGTTCTTTGGCAGTTTATAAAACTTTCAAATCTTTATTATGGCGGGTTTATCGAACTGGATGGGGCAAGGCAATATCTTAAAAGTGTTTTACCGTATTCTATTGGGAATATACACTTTTCAAATGAAAAGATTATGGAAACTAGCGGAAGTATGATACTTATTTCAAACTATTGGAAAAAAGCTGATTTATATTTTTCTGTAGAAATAGACAGGAATGAGGTTAATGGTTCTATCCATAGGATTTATACTATTATTCAATATGCAGCATTTTTGGCCCTTCTTTTAATACCTTTTCTATACTTTGGGATATCAAGAATTTTATTAGTACCACTTAAAATCGTGAACAGAGCCCATACTGAACTGGAAAATGGGAATCAGGATTTCCGAATAACAATGCACGCAAAATCCATTGAATATCGGCATACTTTTGAGTCTTTTAACCGTATGGCAGATAGCATCAAAAGTTTAAAAGTCGAAAACTATGAAAAAGAATTGGATAAACAGAAAGTTGTACTTCGAAATTTGCAGTTACAGATTAGGCCTCATTTTTTAATTAATGCTTTTAATTTGATTTATACATTGGCAGAACGTAATGATTCTCAGCATGTTCAGGAGATAATATTATATTTATCAGACTATTTCCGGTATATTTTTAGAAGTAAAAAGGAATTGGAGTTGTTTGGAAAGGAACAGAAATTAATTGAAGGGTACATTAACATGGCACAAGTTCGATATCCGGATAGTATTGAATTTTCCCATGAATATGATCCGGAAATAAGTTTCGTAAGAGTTCCGCCGCTTTTAATTCATAATTTTGTGGAAAATATTATTAAACATGTGGTGAAGCAAGGTGAAATGACCCATATAATGCTTGCAGGAGAATATAATGAGGGCATGGTGACGTTCCTTGTTATGGATGATGGATGCGGAATGGATGAAAATCAAATGAAAGTGGTAGATGAAAGGATGCGCAGGGGAAAAATTGATGGAACCAGTGTAGGAATGGCAAATGCTTACCGAAGGTTAAAGTCTTTCTATGGCGGAAAAGCTAATATTGAGATAACTTCCGAAATCGGGATTGGAACCAGCATTATAATTAGTTTTCCGTATAATCTGGAGGAGAAGGATGAATCTGCTGATAGTGAATGATGAAAAATTGACGGCTGAAACAATGAAAGAAAATATAATATGGGACGCATATGGAATAGATGAAGTATATACGGCTTATGATGCCGGGCGTGCAAAAAAAGCTATTGTAGAAAAACAGATTGATGTCATGCTCTGTGATATCGAAATGCCTGGAGAAAACGGTATTTCGCTTCTTGATTGGGTTCGTAATGAGGGGTATGAAATTGAATGTATCTTTCTTACCTGTCATGCGAATTTCATGTATGCAAAAGAAGCAATTAGTTTGGGATGTCAGGATTATCTTTTGGTACCTGTAAAATATGAAGTGATCGGAGCTGCTATTTTAAAGGTTGTAGAACGTATTTCCAGAAAACGTGATGATATCCGTTATCAGCTATTAGGTAAAGAGCTTTTCTTCGATAAAATAAAACAGATAGAAGAAAAAAAAAGCGAAAAAAAGACTACGAAAGAGGTGATTTCAGAAATAAGCGGATATATTATAGAGCATATTAGTGATACTAATTTATCAGTTAACGAAATTGCAGAGAAGTTTTTTTTTCATCCGGTTTACTTAAATAGGGTTTTTAAGAAAGAAAGAAACGTTTCAGTTGGCCAATTTATCATTAATTGTAGGATGAAAATGGCAACCTCTCTCTTGATTGACGGTAAATTATCGGTTAATGAAGTTGCCGAACAGGTAGGCTATAAATATTATACTAATTTTCATAACATATTCAAAAAAAAGTATGGTTGCGTTCCTTCGCAATATAAGAGGGATAGATAAAAAAGTTGATTATGTACTAGAGAGAAATCTTAATTATATAGGGGCAGTTTTTTCATGGCTTAAGGATGATTTGGAAATCATTGATACTGCAGGAGATACCGATGAATTAGCAAAAGCAGCAAATCCGAAGGACTCTACTTATTTGATTCCTGCTTCTAGGGGCGTTGGAGCACCATATTGGAAAAGTGACTCTAAGGCAATGATTATGGTATGAGGAGAACTACAGGAAGAAAAGAAAGTGTCAAAGCGGTAGTTGAATGTATTGCATATCAGATCAATGATGTATTGCAGGCAATGAAAAAAGATTCGGGGATTGACGTTCAGACGCTGTGTGTGGATGGAGGTCCAACGAGAAATAGATATTTGATGCAGTTTCAAAGCAATATATCAAATGTGACAGTTAAAGTACCAAATGTAGAAGAATTATCTGGAATAGGAGCGGCATATATGGCTGAAATTGTCGTTGGTTTATTTACAGAGAAAAAAGCTTTTATAAATCTGCAGTATGTTGAGTACCACTCTGACATAGATAATGCCAGGAGGAAGAGGATATGCGATGGTTGGAAGAAAGCAATTTCTAAGGTAATTAATTAAGCAGTTGAAATAATTTAGTGAATGAAAAATGAAGGTGACAGTGGAATAAGAGATAATACCTTTCATTCCCGCTGAAGCCAGATCGTGATTAAAACAGAGAGGTTACATATTTTGATTAAATATGACAGCGGGAACAGCTATAAAAGCTGCTCCTGCTTTTTTCATTCAAAAAAGAAGTTGACTATTAATTGAATGAAAAAGGGGTGAGAAAATTGAAATGTACATTTTACAAAGTAGGATTTTTATTATCAGAATTTGATGTTTTATTCTATTTATAGCTTAATAATAGGTATATACGAATGCCTATTTTTAAGCTCAATTTATTTTTATCGAAATCTGAGTAATTATTTATGTCTTTGGTGTCTTTAAACATCGATAAAATAAAGAAAGGACAACAATATGAAGAAAAATATACTTATTATAGACGACGATTTTGCCTCCCGTGAGCAGATTAAAAATACTCTTAATGATAATGCTACTAGTATAACGTGCGCGCTATCTGTACAGGATGGATTGAAACTATTCATAAAACATAACTTTTGTCTTGTAATCATGGACCTTCTTCTTGTTGAAAACGATGGGATGGCTTTGCTGAAAACTATACATAAAGCAAAAAAAGTACCTATCTTTGTACTTTCAACTCATACAGATCCTTCATACAAAATAGAAGCATTGCTCAATGGTGCGGACGATTATCTCTCAAAGCCTTTTCATGAAGGTGAATTAAATGCCCGGGTGCAAGCAATTCTTCGCCGTTATAATGATCCATATAACGCAAATAACTTATACGTTCTTATGACATGCCCAGATTTGGTTATTGATCCCCAGTTCAGAAGTGTTGAAATAAAAGGACTACAATTGGAGCTGACAAAGAAAGAGTTTGAAATTTTATACCTGCTTGCAAAACATCCTGGACAGGTATTTAGTAAGGAACAGATTTACACTAAAGTATGGGGTAATGAGTTTATTGCAAATGAGAATAGTGTTATGTGCCACATATGGCGAATTCGTGTAAAGTTTAAAGAACACGGGGAGAATGTTGATTATATAAAGACAGTTTGGGGTGTAGGGTACTGTTTTTTTCATATTTAAAAAACATAAAATAACAAAACTACATTTGAATTGCCATTTTATGTTAAATGTTGCGATATTCTCATGACTTTTGACTGAATTTCGACTAAAAAAAGACAGCTTACTTTGTTATACTTGTAAATATAATAAATTGTAACAATTGTATATAAATTTTTTGGTTAATAGTTAAATATTATCTAAAATAAAGTCAACCTCGGTTCTAAGAGAGATTAAAAAAAAATCCTTCCCTTAGATTCGGGGTTTTCTGCGTTTTATCTCGATAGGATGAATATATTTCTACCATTTTAGCTGAGGTTAACCAAATCATATTTTAGTAGAATAGCAGGCTACCGCTCTTGAGATGAAGGGATGGCCTGGTGCAAGTTTCTTCAAGTTCCGGACCTGAAAGGAACCTGTGGGATTTGTGTATATAAGAGCATTTTACTTTAGACAACGGCATAAAACTTTTGAAAAACTATATATTAGAGGACCTCCTTTTTTCTTTTCCATAAGAAAATTTTAGGAAAAGAGGAAAGGCCAATGAAAGAATATAATGATGGTATTGGTGAGTCCAATATATTACAAAACCAGTTTACAGCTTATCTTGTTACGGCCATACATAGAAAGAAGATTCAGTATTTACAAGCCAAATCCAAGCAATATAGTTATGAAGTATCTTTAGATATTCAAGATGAGTGGAAGGAACTTCGTTCTGAACAAGACATGATGGTTCAATTGCCATTTTTAGAACAACTTGATGATTACAAGCTACGAAAAGCACTAGAAGAACTTAAGGAACTAGAATTCAATATTTTAGTAATGAAAGTGCTGAACGAACGCTCCTTTCAGGAAATCGCTAATGAAATCGGGATTGGGTATAAAACCGTTGCATCCATTTATTATAGGCTGATTCAAAAACTGCATAACAAATTGGAGGATGATAATGAAATTTAATGAGCTATTGTTTTTGGCTAAAAAAAACGAAGAATTTGCTATAAAAAAATAATAGAGATGTACAAACCTTTACTTATTAAGGAATCAATCATCAATCGTGTTTTTGATGAGGATTTGTATCAAGAACTTCAGATTACGTTCTTGAACTGCATTGATAAAATAAACTTATAAAAATTTACTGTTTGTTAACTGGAATTTTTTTCTGATGTTCCCGGGCATAAGGCTACCCTTATGCCCGTTGTTTTATAGATTTTACTTATAGTGAAAACAAAGAGGTGGAGTAGATGATAGCAAATGCGGTATAATTAATATGTAATAATAGAGTTAATACAGGGTGGTTTTCTGTTCTTAAAATAAACTTATTAGTTAGTCAGTTTATCGTTAATGTATTGCAATAATACAAATATAATGAAATTCAAAGGAATGGATTTGAGATATAATTAATTTAGAGGTGGTATAGGGGCAGTATTGAATATTGTGTTTGGAATATTACGTTTGATTCTGATATATAATGGTTTCGAAAAGATATAGACCGGGGAAATATTAAATTTTATAATTAAATAAAGTAAGTTTTTTAATCAGGTAGTAAAATAATTTTTATTACGATATCGATTATCGTATAAATAGCATTACTGTATAAGTAATGCTAATAATGTTAATGTATAGCATGTACAGTTTGTTTTGATGAATAGTTTATGGTTTGAATATTTACTTTAGTTGAATATTAAACTGATAAAAAGGCTTCCTATGATGGTGAACATTATTTGTAGGAGGCTTTGAATTTCTAAAAATACATAGTTTAAATAATTGAGGTTGGTGGTTTTATCGATTTCTTATTGATTTTGGAGAAAATGAAATATAATGTGAAGGACAATGCAAAACACTATAGTGATAATATGAAAAATGAAAACCTATCTAAAGATAATGGGAAGACTATCCGTAAGCACTAGGAAGAAATAAGTGGGATAATGTAAAACAGTGAGAAATATTATGAAATAAAAAGAAACATATCAAAATACATATTACGAAGATAACGGGAGTCATTTTATGAAGAAAAGAGCACGCCGCCTATTCAATTCCATATCCACTAAGGTTATTTTGATCATGATAGTCTTGGTCTTGCCACTGAATGTCATTGCCATCGTAGCAAATGAAAAGGTTATCGACACTATGATAAACCAAAATAAAATGTCTGCTCAAACTCTGGCTGACACCTTCGTTTCAGAAATCGAATCCCGTATGGCGAACACACATACATTATTATACTATTTCTTGACTGAAAATCCGGATTGTATCCGAATGAAACTCCAAAAGGAAAATAATTATATGTATCAAAGTTCAAAACACAAGCTTTACTATAGTTTAAGAACCATGGGAAATATAACGGATGGAGGGGACGGGTATTTTTACTATATGAAGAAGGTCAAAGATACCGTAGTCTATGATGAAAATCCAAATGAAAGCAATGAGTTATACCGCTCAATGGATGTATTTATATCAGAGCAGCTGATCGATGGAGATAAGGGCGGGTGGCATATCTATGAGTTTAATTCTTATAAATATCTTTTCTTGATTGTTGACCAAAAGGATGTGATGTATGGCGGCTGGTTCAATCTGGATGCATTAAAAAAAGATATAGAAAACAAATTAAATTATACGGATTATTCTATTAATTTTACAAAAAGTAAGAAGGTTCAAGATTCCGGTGACCGGATTATGGTTTCTTCTGAATTTAAGAGGATCTATTTAGTAATCAGCATAAAGAAAAATGAGATTGTTGGAGGGATATCTAAGTATGTAAAGGTATTACAAATTCTGGCATTCTTATACCTGGCATTAATACCTGCTTTATTTATATTCTTAAAAATCCTTTTAATCAAACCGTTGAATAAGGTAAACCAGGCACACCGTCAAATACGGAAGGGCAACCATGATTTCAGGATAAGGGAAAAGGCCAATTCCGTGGAGTATATGGAGGCATACCGTTCTTTTAACCAGATGGCAAATAAATTAATAGCCTTGAAGATTGAAAGCTATGAGAAAGAAATTGCCAGGCAGAAGATGGAGCTACGCAATCTGCAGCTGCAGATCCGCCCCCATTTCCTATTGAATACCTTTAACCTGATCTATACCCTGGCACAGCGAAAGGAGATTATTGCGATTCAGCAGATTATCATATATCTTTCGGAGTACTTCCGCTATATTTTCCGCAGTGACAAAGAATTAGAACTTTTTCCTAAGGAGCTGAGGATGATCGAAGGATATGTAAAGATGGTTTCTATTAATTATTCAGGTAATGTGGAGGCAAACTACGATATAGACCAGGAGATCAATTATGTCCGTGTTCCACCGCTTCTAATCCATAATTTCATAGAAAATTCAGTAAAATATGGGATTAAGCAGGGAACAATGCTCCATATTTTAATTACTGGAAAGTATAAGGATAAAAAGGTGACATTTACTATTACGGATGACGGCAATGGCATGGACGGGGAGACCCTGGAGCAGTGCAGGAGGCTTCTTAAGGGAGAGACTGAGCAGGAGCATTCCAATTCCAGCATAGGTCTATTAAATTCCATGCGGAGGTTAAAGCACTTTTATGGACAAGAGGCAACCATTGAAATTATGTCGGAGCAGGGGAAGATGACTTGCGTAACAGTACAATTCTCATACAACCTGGAGGTAGAGGATGAATCTATTATTGGTAAATGATGCAATTATAACAGTGGAGACAATGAGAACGGATATCCCGTGGGAGCAGTACGGGATTAACGAGGTTTTTACGGCCTATGGTGCGGAAGATGCAAAGGTCTGTATGCAAAAAAATCACATTGACCTGATGCTCTGTGATATCGAGATGCCTGGGGAGAACGGAATCTCGGTACTCCGCTGGGTAAGGGAAAATAATAAAGAGATTGAATGTATTTTTTTAACCTGTCATGCCAGCTTTGGATATGCGAAAGAAGCGATCCAGCTTGGCTGCCAAGACTATTTGCTGATCCCGGCCGTGTATGAGGATATAGGAGCGGCTGTCCTGAAGGTGGTTAACCGGATTAAGGAAAAGAGGAAATCTGTGCGTTACCAGGAATACGGCAAGCAGGTGGTGAAGGAAAAGATTGACCTGGCAATGGAAAACTTTGGACAGAAAAAACAGGAGGAATTGGTTGATGCTGCCGTAAGCTATATTGTAAAGGATCTGTCCAGTGAAACCTTATCTGTAAATGAGGTGGCGGAGAAGCTTTTCTTACATCCGGTGTATTTAAACCGCATTTTTAAAAAGGAAAAGGGCGTGTCTGTTGGGCAGTATATTATATCGGAACGGATGAAGATGGCAGCGGACATGTTAAAGACCCAGCATCTGAGCGCCAATGTAGTGGCTGAGCTGGTGGGTTATAAGAGCTATGCCAACTTTAATTTAATGTTTAAGAAGTATTTTGGATGTTCACCTTCACAATATCACGGGGAGGACCGATAAATTTAAGGCTTATGACGGTCAAAGGATATTGCTTCAACGAAAGAAGTTCGTTTTCGGGATGTTCCGGTTTGGAAATGGTATGGAATTTAGGCATTAAAAAAAGTATAACTAAAGGGTAATAACAAACACAAAACAAAAGGAGGATATTTATGAAGAAGAAAGTAGTTGCATTACTTGTCTGCAGTGCCATGGTATTATCTCTCTTTTCAGGGTGTAGTAAACCGGCAACCAAGACGGAAGATGGAGCGAAGGTTGAAACTGGCGATGATGGAAAAGAAGCTGGAAAGACCGAAACTGGAACGGATGGGGAAGTTGTTGAGATTTTTTGGCAGTATCCGGCGATCAGTGAAGTGACAGAAGGGTTCTATAGGATGGAAGATGCGCTTAATGAGATGATGGAAAGAGACATCGGCGTTCATGTGACATTTGTTCCTACAGATCTTATGACCTCCCAACAGGATGCTACTTTGATGATATCATCTGGAGAGCAGCTGGATGTTTCATTAACAGCATTTACAAGTGTTGGAAATCTGGTGGAAGATGGTTTGATTTTACCGCTGGATGAGTACATGGCGGAGCATGGCAAGAATATTGACCCGAATTGGATTAGCGGAAATTATTATGACGGTAAGCTTTATTCACTTCCCTCCTGTGTAAATAAACAATATCAGACTTATGGTTATAATATGAAGAAAAAGTATGTTGATAAATATGGATTTGAGCAGGATGACAAAAAGATTTATACCATGAAGGAATTGGAAGACATGTTTGCCATTGTCAAAGCAGGCGAAGGCGATAACTTCTATATGACCGCACCTTGGAATAATACTTATGAACCTCTCAACTATAGCTATCAGGAATATGACATGTTGTCAGGAAGCTTTTCTGCCGGTGTCTTAATGCTAAATAGAAGCTTTGAGGACTTAACTGTTTATAATTACTTTGAGACAGAAGAATATAAAAAGTATTGTGAAATGATGTATGATTGGGCACAGAAGGGTTATATTGCACCGGACGCGGCAGTAGATACTGATTATTCAAACAGGGCAATGGAAGATAATTATCTGGGAAGCTTTGCTTACTGTGAACCGGAGAGCAGTCTGTTGTCAACGAACTCCTCTTGGGGACAAGAGGTTGTACAGTTCCGTACGGTTGATGGATTCATTAGGCTCAACGGTGGTTCCATTGTAAACTGGAACGTTCCTATTACCTCTGCAAATCCAGGAAAAGCAGTCGAAGCAATTGCCTATGTACTTACGAATAATGCTGCGGGAACTTTGATCCAGTATGGTTTTGAAGGAGAAGAGTACGAAGTAGTGGAGGATAATGGAGAGTATCAGGTAATCAAGTATTTAGCTGATGATATCACTCAATTACCATATAGTAATGTATATGGGCTTTGGGGTAACCGCCTGACATTGCCTGCTGTTTATCCTGCTGATATTGATATGAGCAAAAAATGGCTGGAATTTGAAAAAGCGATACCCAAGGAGAGATATTCACCAGCCATGGGCTATAGCTTTAAGGCTAGCAGTGTGAGTTCAGAAATTGCAGCTGTTGAGGCGGTAATGGCTCAGTATTGCTACAGCTTCAATGCGGGTGCTCTTGACCCGGATAAAGCTTTACCGGAATTTATTGCTGCATTAAAGTCAGCAGGTATTGATAAAGTTATTGCAGAAAATCAAAGACAGCTTGATGCATGGTCAGCAAGTAAATAATACAGGACCTACGGGATTGAGAGGCTGCTGCAATTATGAAAGTGGGTAGCAGCCTCGTTTTTATAGGAGAAAAACATGACAGGGAAAAAAAAGTCGCCGGCAGCAGAGAAGAAAAAAATAGGTCTTAGTAAAATACTGCCTTTCTATCTTATGGTGTTGCCAGGATTAATATATTTATTCATTAATAATTATTTACCGATGTTTGGAATTATTATTGCTTTTAAGAAGATGAATTATACCAAAGGTATCTTCGGAAGTGACTGGAGCGGTTTGGATAATTTCCGGTTTTTATTTGGAACAAAGGATGCTTGGTCTATTACCCGGAATACGATTTGTTACAATATAGCGTTTTTTGTGATTGGAACTGTTTGTGCAATCCTGCTTGCAATCTGTATTAATGAGATTACGTCAAAGCATTCTTCTAAAATATATCAGATCTTTATTTTACTTCCGTATTTAATGAGCTGGGTTGTTATCAGCTATTTAGCATATGCGTTTTTGTCCAGTGAAAACGGATTTTTAAATAAGAACCTATTTCCTTCCATTGGATTAAAGCCGGTTAACTGGTATCAGGATAAGACCTACTGGCCTATTATACTGATCTTTGTTAATACTTGGAAAAATGTAGGGTATAGTATGATTATATATTTTTCCAGTATTGTTGGAATCAGCCAGGATTATTTTGAGGCGGCACGGATTGACGGAGCATCGAAATGGAAGCAAATTAAGTATATTACCCTCCCTTTGTTAAAGCCTACGGTTATCACCTTATTTATCCTAAGTGTAGGGCAGGTATTCCGCTCTGATTTTGGGTTGTTCTATCAGGTTACGAGAAACAGCGGACCTCTGTATGAATACACAAGAACCATTGATGTGTATGTTTATCAGGCACTAATGAAAAATGCGGATTATGCGATGTCCGGGGCGGCCAGCGTATATCAGTCGATCTGTGGATTTATCCTAATTCTTATCGCAAATAAGGCTGTGAAAAAATATCAGGCAAGTAGTGCATTATTCTAAAGGAGGAATCTATGAAAACGAGAGAACACCTGGGGACACAAATAATCACCAATGCGATATGTATCATAGCAATGGTGATCGCAATTTTACCGTTTATTCTTTTGATTCTTGCCTCTTTTACAGATGATAGCTGGGCATCAGTCAATGGTTTTTCCTTTTTCCCGAAGGAATGGAGTTTGACAGCGTATAAATACATCGCTATGAAATGGGGAACCATAGGCCATGCTTACCTGATGACCATTATCGTTACTGCAACAGGAACAATTACAAGCCTTTTCATTAGCGTATTATTCGCCTATGGAATAAGTAAGCAGTGGGTACCGGGGATGAAGATTGTCAGCTTCCTATTGATTTTTACGATGCTATTTAATGGAGGGCTGGTATCTACCTATTACTGCTATATGAAAATCTGGGCTATTAAGGACAGTGTCTGGGCACTGATTGTACCCAATATGCTGATGAATGCCTTTAATATCATTTTAATCCGGAATTATTTTATAAACAGCATCCCAATTAGCTTGGAGGAAGCGGCAAGGATCGATGGAGCGGGAGTGGTTCGTATCCTGATCTCTATTGTTATTCCGCTCAGCAAGCCTATTATTGCTACCATTGGCTTGATGACGGCATTGACCTACTGGAATGACTGGCAGAACGGATTGTACTATCTGACTGCAAGGGGCGGCTCCCAATATTATACCATCCAAATTGTATTAAATAATATCAGCAATGATATCCGTGCCATATCAGCTGCAGCTACCAGCAGCACCGGTTTAGCCGCAAATGTAAGAATGCCGTCTACTACCATCCGTATGGCGATTGCCGTGGTTGGAATTATACCTATAATAGCTATTTATCCGTTTTTCCAGAGATATTTAGTGAAGGGAATTACACTGGGCGGTGTTAAGGAATGATTGTGACACCTGGTAGAGGTTGTGGATTCCGTATTCTGGGAGTTGGCTCAGTTAGCGAAACCAACTCCCAGAATACGTTTGTAACAAGACTTGAAGGAGATAGCTTAACAAGCCCGCAACGGTGTAGATGTCTCTTTATCCAACTAAGGAGGTTAATATGAAGAAGCAAGCAGTGAATCCCTATTTACCTAATTTTGAATATATCCCGGATGCAGAGCCTTATGTATTTGGGGACAGGGTGTATGCCTATGGTTCCCATGACCGGTTTCATGGCGATGTATTCTGCCAGAATGATTATGTATGCTGGTCTGCGCCGGTGGATGATTTGGCTGACTGGAACTATGAAGGTGTCATTTACCGGAGGGAGCAGGATCCGAGGAATGCAGATAATACCCATTACTTGTATGCTCCGGATATCGTGCAGGGGGCAGATGGGAGATATTATCTTTATTATACATTGGATATGCTGGGGATTATGTCGGTGGCAGCCAGCGGATCTCCGACAGGACCTTTTGAGTACATTGCAGATATACAGTATACTGATGGGACTGTGGTTGGGGAACACGAGGGGGATATTTATCAAATTGACCCGAGGGTATTCCGGGATGATGATGACAGAATCTATCTATACACTGGTTTTGGACCGGAGAAGAGCCAGATATGTGAGGAAGGTTTTATTCATGGCAGGCAGTATGATGGTGCCTATTGTATAGAGTTGGAAGCTGACATGTATACGGTGAAAACAGATCCAATCTGCATCATACCGCAGGTATCCAATGCAAAAGGAACAGCCTATGAGGGACACGCATTCTTTGAAGCAAGCTCAATGAGGAAGATTGGTGGAGTATATTACTTTATTTACTCTTCTACGAATTCCCATGAATTGTGCTATGCAACAAGCAAATATCCAAATAGGGATTTTTGCTATAGGGGAACCATTGTGTCAAATGGGGATATTGGATTATCCGGTTGGACAACAGAATATGCGGCAAATTAGAGATGAATAGAGAAGAATTTAAAAAACCGGTGTTAAAATACCGCATGAAAACAATCCTGCATGCATGGCCGGAGGATGCCGGTTTATTGGCGGAAGCGGTAAAAGCATACGGATATGGAGGAACAGCAACAAATCCTCCGACGGAGAATGGCTATACCGGGAACAAAGAAAATCTGATCAAATTTGCAGAAGTGTTAAATAAGCTGAAGGAAAAGGAGCTAGATTACTGGATTTATGATGAAAAAGGATATCCTTCCGGATATGCGGGAGGTCAGACCTTGAAAGACCATCCGGAGTTGGAGGCCAAAGGCTTTTATATGTGCCGTAGGATTGCCTATGAACCGAGGCATTCTCAGTTCCACCTGGATGATGAGTCGGATAAAATCATTTGGGCTGCCAAATATCCAATCGACTGTACACAGCTAAATTCAAGTATCATCCAGTTCGACCGGATGGAGCCGGTACCATTCACCGGAACCCATTGTTCCTGTGACCTCGCCGCTAACGAAGCGTTATTTGTATTTTGCGTAAAATCAGCCTACGAGGGATCACATCTGACGCACAATGTATGCTCCCACAGCAGGTACATTAATATTTTAGACCATAAGGCGGTGAAGCGTTTTCTGGAGGTATGCTATGAGCCCATTGTAAGAGAAATACCAGATGCATACCGGAATGCGGGAGCTGTGTTTACCGATGAGCCAAGCCTTCAGGTAGGATATCTTCACGGGGATGAAACCTGGCCTTATGCACTGGCACCATGGGTGGACGGATTACCGGAAGCTTTTGAAGAAGAATATGGATATTCAATCCTGCCCTATTTACCACTGATTTTTGAAGGAAGAAGTAAAGGGTATCAGGTGCGGATTCATTTTTACGAATTGATTGGAGAAATGATTGCAGATGCTTATGTCAAACAGATTTCTGAGTGGTGCAGAGCCCATGGCGGGAGCTTTTCCGGCCATTACCTGGGGGAGGAATCCCTGCAGGCGCATGTGGTTTATTATGGGAATTATCTGAAAGTGCTTGAGGCTACGGATTATCCCGGCGTAGATGTGCTGGCCTCCTATCCTGAGATTTATAATTATAATACGGTGAAGTTCGCGCAGATGGCGGCAAGAAAGAAGGGCACCAATGGTTTAATGACGGAATTATGCCCCTTTATTGATATGGAACATTTTAATGAGAAGCCCATTGATTATAGCCGTGGGATACTCAACCTGTTGTATCTTGGGGGCTGCCGTTGTATTAATTCTTATTTTGCGCCGGATTTCGCTTCCTACGCGCCGGACCAACTGGGGGCTTGTAAAGGATATCTGAAGCAGGAAGAGGCAAACCGGCTAAATGAATATGTGGGGCGGCTTGGATGGATGCTTGACCAGACCAAAGAGACCTGCCACACTTTTGTCTATTATGCAATTGAGGATGTTCAGGCCAAAACAAAACCAAGCCATAGTGCTATTTCGGCAGCTTCTTCCGGGACAGACCGGTCGCTGACTGCCGTAACAAGACTGATTTATGAAAATGGATTTGATTACCTTTTTGCAGATGCAAAAGATCTGGAGCTTGCGGTGGAAAGTATTGCAAATGGATTGCCGGAAATCTCCGGGAATGTGGTGAAAGCCGTGGTTCTTCCTGCTATGGATATCATCCGCAGTGAGGTGCTGGAGAGTCTGCAAAAGCTCCAGAGTGCGGGGGTAAAGGTTCTTTTTGTGGATCAGCTTCCAAAGTATCGGACAGGGGAGAAGATACCCTTTGCTTTCTATGATTTCCGGGAGGAGTCGATGCTTGATACCAGATGCAGGGAGAATGAATATTTTAAAGCCCATTCGGCAGAGGAGGTGCTGCGTTGCCTTAAAGACCGGGAAGAAGAACTGGAGCTTTCCATTATTGGGAAAGAGACAGGATTAACAGGATTATTGAAAGCCAGATTTGAAAAAGAGGATGAGATTATTTATTGCCTGGTAAACAATACAGAAGAGCCGGCAGAGGTCTCCTGGTATAGAAAAGCGCAGCAGCCTGTTTGCCTGTGGAATCCGGAGGATGGATCGTCCAGACAGATCCAGGAAGGGGAAGTCTTCTTTATTGAAGGGTACAGGGCTGTATTTCTGACATGGAGTAAAAAAGGAGGAAGATGAAAGCGTGAACAATTCGGTGAAATCAGGTCAAGTGTGGCTTGACACGAAGGGAGAGCGTATCCAGGCCCATTGAGGATCTGTGATCCATCTTGACGGTGTGTATTATTGGTATGGTGAGAATAAGGAAAAAACCACGGGGGATAATGGGATCTGGCACTGGGGGGTGAGGTGCTATTCCTCCACGGACCTATATAACTGGGAGGATAGAGGATTAATTATACCGCCGGAGCCGGATAATCAGGAATCTTCACTTTATCCGAATTCCTATATGGATCGTCCCCATATTATCTATAATGAAACGACCAGAAAATATATATGCTGGTTAAAGATCATGAATAAGGACGAAAGTCAGACGGAGACGATTTTAACGGCAGACCACATTTTAGGACCTTATACAAAGGTAAGGGAAGGATTAAGACCCTTAAATATGAGCGCCGGGGATTTTGATCTGGTGGTGGCACCGGACGGAAAGGCATATTATTACTTTGAACGTGTGCACAGTGAGACAATTTGTGCTGATCTGACGCCGGATTATACGGATGTTACAGGCTATTACAGCACACATTTTCCCCAAGTTGCACCGCCCTATGTAAGGGAGGCTACGGCACATTTTTATAGAAAGGGAAAGCACTATCTGGTCACCTCCTGTACCACAGGATATCTGCCAAATCCTTCCGAAGTGGCAATTGCGGACACCTGGCATGGACCTTTCCGGGTGCTTGGCAACCCCCATCCAGAGGATGGGAGCAATACCTCCTACCATTCCCAGATTGCCTCCGTGTTTAAGGTGGAGGGAAAGAAGGATTTGTACATTGCCTGTGCGGACCGCTGGGTGCCGGATCACATGGACTATGATTATGAAGAGTATAAGGAATTATTCGAGCGGATGTTCGACCCGGAGAAAAAGGTTCTCTGGGATCATAAGTTTGGACATGATGCTACCCGCAATACTTCGATTGCCGACTATGTGTGGCTGCCCTTTCGTTTTGATGGCGAGATGGCTTATCTTGACTGGAGGGATGAGTGGAGGATTGAGGATTATGAGTAAAAAGGGATTAATATAAAATAAGGAAAGGAAGAAGCATATGATTTATAAGAATTATTCATTTACAATACCACAGGAGAAGCACGTCCGGGTAATCATCGATACGGATGCCAAGAATGAAGCGGATGACCAGTATGCCATCGTTCAGGCTCTGCTCAGCCCAAAGCTGGACAATGTTGGCTTTATCGCTGCACGTTATGGCACCCAGGAGGGCAGCGTGGGACGAAGCTACGCTGAATTGGAGAAAACTTTTGATTTGATGGGATTTGAAAAAGAGGAATTGCTATACCGTGGAGCGGAGACCGCCTTAAAGAACGAGTTTACTCCGGAGGATTCGGAAGGAGCCCGGTTCATCATCAGGGAAGCGCTAAAGGAGGATGAACGGCCCTTATTTGTATTATTCTTAGGCGGCATAACCGATCTGGCAAGCGCATATCTGTTAGAGCCAAGAATTGCTAAAAGATTAACGGCGGTCTGGATCGGCGGCGGTCCATATCCCACTGGAGGAAATGAATTTAACCTCTGGAACGATATCAATGCGGCCAATGTCGTATTCTCCTCGCCGATTGAACTGTGGCAGGTTCCGCAAAATGTATATAAGCAGGCAGCGGTAACGCTGGCTGAATTAGAATACCGTGTCCGCCCCCACGGAGAGATTGGCAAGTATTTGTTTGAACAGCTGGATGAATTCAACCAATGTGAGGGTGTCAAGAAGATGGATTATTTTACGGGTGAGCGGTATATTCTTGGAGACTCCCCGGCGGTGGGATTGCTTCTCTATGGGGACAGTGCCAGCTATGAATGGAAGCAGGCACCGATCATAGCGGCGGATATGACCTACGTGCATGATGGTGTGAACCGTCCGATCCGTGTGTATAATAACATTGACTATCGGTTGTTGATGGAGGATTTTTACTGTAAGCTGGCTTTGTTTGCACAAAAAAAGTAGAGACGGGAACTTATTTCACATCTGTCCGTGTTATGTAAAACCGTCAGGATAGTTGAAAGGATCGACGGGGCAGGTATTGACGGCCAGGGTAAGAATAATTGTAGAATAGGCTTACAATAGGTGCTTTTATATCGTATGATCGGAGGAACCATAAAGTTTAGTTATGATAGGTAAGAGTTTAATCTAAATATGGTGTTTATTACGATAAAATTACATAAAAAATAGCGATTTGAAAGTCAAATCTGGACAATCTATTAGTGGAACATGCAGGTGCAGCCCCGATAATAAAGACTTTATCGAATAGAAAATTGTTATATAAGGACAGGCGCGACTTGGGTAGATTACTGGATAGACGAGCCTGTCCTTCATATGGAAAAGGAGCAATCAGTATGAGACATTTGGACAAAACATTGACCCCGGATCAGAGGGCAGAGGAATTATTAAAGGAAATGAGCATTGATGAAAAAATGGGGCAGTTGGTCTGCTTTTTCCCAACGAAGCCAGGGGACAGCGTAAAAATAGAAGAGGATAACCCCCATGGAGTGGGACAGGTCAGCTGTCTGGAAATGAGGTTATTAAATACCCTGGAGGAGGCCGCCCAGTTCCAGCGTGAGCTGCAGGAGAAGGTAATGAGCCTTAGTGAGCACAGGATTCCTGCAATTTTCCATATGGAAGGTCTTTGCGGGGCATATATCCAGGGTGCCACCAGCTTCCCTTCCGGGATTGGACGTGGTTCCAGCTGGGATCCACAGCTGGAGGAGGAGATTGGACAAATCGTCGGCCGGCAGGAGCGGGCAGTGGGTATCTCCCAGGTCTTTGCCCCGGTACTGGATATTTCAAGAGATTCCCGCTTTGGAAGACAGGGTGAGACCTATGGGGAGGATCCTACCCTGGCAGCGGCTATGGGAGTCGGATATACGAAAGGAGTCCAGGGCGGCAAGACAGGAGAGCTAAGGTCAGATTGTGTGGCAAAGCATTTTCTGGGCTTCCATGGCTCTGACGGCGGAATCCATGGCGCACATTGCGATATTCCAGCCAGGACGTTGCAGGAAATCTATGGTAAACCCTTCCAGGCCGCAATTACAGAAGCCGGCTTGAAGGGAATCATGCCTTGCTACGCTTCCATTAATGGGGAGCCGGTGTCCGCATCTGAGGGAATCTTAACAGAGCTGTTAAGGGATGAGATGGGTTTTGAGGGTATTACAGTATCTGATTATTGCGCAATTATGAATATCCATAATGTGCAAAAGGTATGTGAGGGTGAGACAGAGGCCGGTCTTTGCGCTTTAGCCGCCGGCCTGGATATGGAGCTTCATTTTAAAAGATGCTTTAATGACGAATTAGGTGAGTGGTTTAAGACGGGAAAAGCAGATGTGGCAATCCTTGACCGGGCAGTAAAGAGGATCCTTGCTGCGAAATTCAGGATGGGTCTGTTTGAACAGCCCTTTGCTCCCCACGGTAAGGCCTTAGAGGATGAATTCTACGGCAGTAGGGATGAAGAGGTTACCCTGCGCTCTGCAAGAGAATCCTTGGTTTTGCTGAAAAATGACGGGGTTTTGCCGCTTAAGAAGGATATAAAGAAAATTACAGTTATCGGTACCCATGCTGCGGATCCCCGGATTTTCTTTGGCGGATACACCCACTTTAGTATGGCGGAGGGCATGCTGGCCAGTATTTCTACCATGGCAGGGCTGGAAACGAAGAAGGATGAGAAGAAAGAGGTATTAAATACAATTCCCGGCACGCCGGTCCAAAGGGATGATGCCCCTGCATTTGATGAGCTGATGCAGAAACAAAAGCCTGGGATTAAGAGCCTGCTTGAACAGTTAAGAAGCAGCCTTCCAGCTGCGGAGATTAACTATTCCTATGGTTATCCCGTGGCAGGAAATGATGTTGCCGGACACGAGGAGGCTTTACAGGCGGCTTCCAACGCGGATATTGTCATTGTGACCCTGGGTGGAAAGCATGGAACCAGCTCCATAGCTTCCATGGGGGAAGGAATCGATGCAACGAACATTAACCTGCCCTATTGCCAGGAGAGCTTCCTGGAAAGGCTGTCAGAGTTAAAGAAGCCCGTAATAGGAGTTCATTTTAACGGACGTCCGATCTCCAGCGATGCGGCAGATAACTATATTAATGCAATAATAGAGGCCTGGAATCCATCCGAAAAGGGAGCGCAGGCAATTACAGAGGTATTGGTCGGGAACTATAATCCAAGCGGCAAGCTTCCTCTCTCGGTAGCAAGAACTGCAGGGCAGATCCCGATTTATTATAACCACCCCAATGGCTCCAGCTATCATCAGGGGGAGAGCATTGGCTTTGCTAATTATGTAGATATGTCCCATGCACCAAGATATTATTTTGGCCACGGACTTTCCTATACAAGCTTTGAGTATTCAAAACTGGAATTAAGCCCGGTCTCTGTTCAGCCGGATGAGGAAATCTCAATTACCCTGGAGCTAGAAAATACAGGTGATATGCAGGGTACTGAGGTGGTGCAGCTCTATCTTAAGGATCGCTTCGCCAGCCAGACCCGGCCTGTTATGGAGTTAGGCGGCTTCAAGCGCATAGATTTACAGCCGGGGGAAAAGAAAAAGGTGGGGTTCCGGTTGGAATTAAGCCAGTTGGCATTCTTAGATAAGAACATAAAGTGGAAAGTGGAAGCGGGTGATATCGATGTGATGATAGGCAGTTCCTCCGAGGATATCAGGCTGAAGGACAGTTTTTCTATTGCTGTAGACAAATATGTTGAGGGTAGGAAGAGAAAATTCTATACAGCTTTAGGCTAAGCAGTAAAAAAGGTGGACTAGAGGGGCTTATACTGTGGAGAATGTAGATGGGCAGAATAAGTTCGTGAGACATACGGTTCTGGAAGCTGATGATGGAGGTATCCAGCCGGCGATGACAGGAATGAGACTTCTCTGTCTGACCCTTGAATCCAAGATTAAGTATCAGTCACTCCGATTAACTTACACAGCTGGCAGCAGTGGGTTAAATACCAGAACACTGGCTTTCTATTAGGGTCAGTCCGGTCACAGCTTTCACCGGAGGACACAAAGGAAGGTGCTAAGATATCTTCCAGATTTGAACAGGAGTATATGTATATCAATGTTCCTAAGTTTATCATGGGTGAAAAGAACTTCACCACAGACGGGGAAACCTTCTGTAAGTATCTTGAATGAGATACCGAATAATAATGATTTTTATCATGGACTAGAAGCAGTGGAAGGTTTAATTATGACCGGAGCAACCGGAACCAATGTAAATGACGTTACGGTTGTTTTATGTAAATAAGAAATAATATGAATTATACGAATGATATGATGCTGGGGTCAAAGGGTCCTTTTACAAATAGCTAGAGAGCGAAACTGCACAAAAAAAGTATCTCAAGAAGTTCTCATAGAGCATTTTAATGCTATTATTTTGTACATATCAGCATATGAATTCTTGTATTTTACCTTTTGACGCCAGTATTATGATATAAAGATAATATTAATTTATTATATGAAAGTAGGGTAGGAACTAATAATTCGGAATTAATTGATTTTTCCGAATTATTGGTTCTTCCCTTATATTCATATTCAATCTTGCTATAACTTTTAAGGTCTTACAGATGAACCGTCAGGTAATCTGCTGGATAACCAGTTATAATCCATGATAATCTCTGATATTAAGTAGCCTCTTTTTCATAAAATTTAATTCCGCTACTAGGATTGTCATTTATAGGGATATCCGTTTTTGACAACGAGGCACCCCGGGAATACGGCTTCTTCTCCAATGCTGAAACCAGAAAATTTCGAAAGTAATTCCTATTAAAATAAATGTGAATTAAATAAGTTTTGCCTAAGTAGCACACACTCTGCCGGCTGGTTATGGCTTGTACTACGATATGGCCAAAAGTAGGTATATTTCAATAAGTCAAATCTTTAGTTTTTAAGGCTACGTAAAAAGGGGGTGTCTCAGTTCATTAAACTAATTAGAGACGTTCTCTCTTCTAATAGTATTTGTATATTTCTCAAGTCTTTACCGTTTGTGGCAATCACTTGCTTTTACCAATAGAATGATTTTTTCTTCTTTCATAGGTATCATTACCCGTGTCAACCAAATCTACATAAATAAATCCATATCACTTTGACATTTGACAGGCAGACATACTTATCATACCAATACATCCCCACGGGGTATAATACCGTCCCCAATGGCAACCACATCTTTATAGGTCAGGTTTCAGTATTCAAGTAGTAATTTCATAACTCCGGCTTTTGAGATATTTTTTATGGAATTACATCAGTCCTCCTTTTTATGACATGGTAGGAGCACTTAATGATGGAAAACCGGCTTAATCAGGGTAGCTGTATCAACGGTATCATCCAGGAAAAGAGAACGGGACATTTTTCTAAATAAATTCTCGTGATTACGGATAGATGATAAAGGGGAAAGGCCTTTTAAAGGCTAATGCGCCAAAGCAAATAGAATTACTGAGTGGAGCAGGTCACTCTTTAAAAAGAATTCATGTAATACATGGCCATTTGTTTCAACAATAGAGCCATTAGCATGGATCATTCCATCCAGTTTTAATAAGTCTTTCATTAAAAGATTTTCCATTTCATTAAAATTATGGACAGATGCCAGAACGAATTTATATATACCTCGGGTTTGATGATCAAAAAGTGTCATATTGAAATCCATGCATAGAATTTTGCTCATTTTAATCGTCCTTTCCGCTGCTTATTGACTACGAATATAAAAGAATAAAATTATTTAAAAATATAAATTTATATTAAGCTTTTGAGGAAAAAGTTATTTTTAATTCATGTTTATTAGGTGTAAGGACAATCTGTAAGTGGCTTTATACCTGATTTTTTGGACCTTGATAATCTTTTATAGCCCCTCATCGGAAGTTATACAGGTTTTAGGGATAGTATATGCCATAACATCACATTGCTAGGGCATACCCGTAAATTAAATAGTGCACAGCGCAACCTGAAAACACGTGGTCATAGAGAGCACAGGAAATGGACCGGAGAGGTGTGTCGTTTTAATGGTTCATCTGTTTATTTTCAACAACATATCGTACAAGCGGTAATGAATAAAGTATATAGAGTTTATTAAAGGGGGAAGCTTGAATGCTGCAATATAAAGAACTTGAAAAAATGAGTTGCATGAAAATAGAACACATGAGTAAAACTTCATTAGTCGATGTGAAAACAGTAAAAATCGATGCCTTTTCATCTTTAGAAGAACGAATATCAAAATATCTGGAGTTAGTGAAAAATCCATACTGCTTTCTATGTGGAAAGACACCGGTTCAGGTATCTTTTAAGGCCGATGGGAAAGAACTTAGCACCTTGTTGAGCAGTTATTTCATGCGCTTGAAAAATGGATGATTTTCCATATCCAGTGTGGTATAATAATAGCGTGATTATGGAGGGAAGGAGGTCCAATGGCTCGTATTCGTAAACAGTACGATACAGGTATTAAAAATGTAGGCAAAAAGTTAATTTGGTACATAGCCATTTATATCCGGCTTTCGAAAGATGACGGAAATGATGAGAGTTTGAGCGTAACAAATCAAAAAAAAATAATTATAGATTACTTGGAGCATTTCTTTGAAGAAGAGTATGTTATAGTTGATTTTTACATCGATGACGGACTAACAGGAACGGACTATGAGCGTCCTGATTTTAAAAGAATGATGCATGATATAGAGACTTATAAGGTTAACTGTGTCATTTGCAAAAATCTGTCGCGAGCATTCCGAAATTATTCTGATCAGGGATATTTTTTGGAGAATTACTTTCCGCTTCATAACACCAGATTCATTACTATCAGTGATCCGAAAGTTGATAGCTTTCTTCGCCCTGAAACAATCCAAAACCTTGAGGTTCCAATTACAGGCTTAATGAATGATCGGTTTGCTTGCAGAACTTCAAATGATGTACGTGAAACATTGTCCACCAAACGAAGAAAAGGAGAGTTTATTGGAGCTTTTGCTCCATATGGCTTTAAAAAAGATCCAAATGATAAAAATCATTTAATCATTGACGAAGGTGCTGCCCAAATAGTACGAGACATTTATAATTGGTTTACTTTTGATGGAATGAGTAAAATTGGTATTACTAAAAAACTCAATGAGTTAGGAATGCCAAATCCCAGCGCTTATAAAAGTCAGAATGGATTCCAGTATTATAATCCTCATGTTTTTGATAATAATGGATTATGGGAGCCCAGCACAGTTACTCGAATTCTGAAAAATCAAATGTATATTGGCAATATGGTACAAGGACGGCAAAAAGTTATAAGTTACAAAGTACACGATAAAGTAAGTATTCCCGAAGAAGATTGGGTTATAAAGGAAAGTATGCATGAGCCTATTATCGATAAGGAAATTTTTGATAAGGCACAAAGCCTGCATCAGCGTGATACAAGAACATCACCGACAAAAAAAGAACTCTATTTATTTTCAGGATTTGTACGCTGTGCTGATTGTAATAGAGCTTTGACCAGGAAAAAATCTAAGGAAAGAATATATTATGCATGCAGAACTTATAGGGATAAGTCAAAAACAAAATGCACAAATCATTCAATTCGAGAGGATGCCTTGTATGAAGCAGTTTTGATAACTATTCAAAAACAGATTGATTTAGTTGAATCTCTGGCTAAAATTATTGAGGATATTAATAAAGCACCTATTGTTTGCACTCAATCAAATAGATTAACCAGTATTCTAAAACTCCGTGAGCAGGAGTTAGCTAAGCTTACAAGCGTAATAGATAATCTCTATCTGGATTGGAAAAGTGGAGATATTTCCAAAGAAAATTATCTAAGAATGAAAAATAAATTTGAAGAGCAATCTTTGCAATTAAAACAAACAATCGAAAATCTAAACGATGAGATTCGAACAATGGCAGAAGGTATACACACAGATGAACCATATCTGGATAGTTTTTTGAAGTACCGGAATATTAATCGCCTTGAACGTGGAATTTTAGTGGAGCTCATTGATACTATATTCGTGTGTGAAGGCGGAGAAATCAAAATTGAATTTACCTTTGCTGATCAATATAAACGTGTGGTCGATTTTATTGAAAATAATCGCCGTGAACTAACCGTGATTGAGAACCGGGTCGGATAAAGCCGACTTAAAATGTTCTCTTTTATTTATTCAGCAAAGTTGTGTATAAAAAGATGCAGCCACCGGAGCCACGGGTGCAACCGGTCCGGCAGGAGCACCAGGCCCAATTGGTCCGACTGGTCCGCAAGGTGAACAGGGTCCAATTGGTTTAACCGGAGCAACCGGAGCCACCGGCTCGATTGGTCCGGCAGGCCCACAGGGAGAACCTGGTCCGGCCGGGTCGCCCGGAATACCAGGCCCGGCAGGTCCGCAAGGCACTCCAGGAGTCACCGGTCCGCAGGGTCCTCAAGGTGAAGCAGGTCTTCCCGGTTCGATTGGCCCTCCCGGCCCGCAAGGTCCGCAAGGCCCGCAGGGTCCTCCTGGGCAAGGCAGCATAGGAGGCTTTGTATATCGTTTTAGTACGGATTGTTCTCTTACAATCCTCGGCGGCGATGATTTCATATTTCCAAGCGGTAATGTCCCGGCTGTTCCTACGGGAATTACCTTACCGAATACAACGGAAACGGTTCTTACAGAGCCCGGTTTTTACCTGGTATCCTTTATGGCAGATGTTATCGGTGCTTTGACGTCAATATCCATTAATTTAAACGGAGTACCAATACCAGGCGGAACTGCCGGCGCTTTTGCGGCAACAAATATAATAGAAATCTCTGCAATCGTTGAAGTTGCTACGGCACCTGCTACTATAACCATATGTAATGATTCCTTTGCAACCATCGGTTTCCCGATACTTTCACCGGGCAGCGTTGTTGCATCCTTATATATATTAAAATTATCATAATAAGCCATCGGATAAAAAGGGGCTGTTGCAAAATAGCTTAATTTACTCTATGAAAAGGACTGGGTGTATAACAATATATTATTATACACCCAATCCTTTAGTTAGGGGCGTTGAAGCTATTTTGCAACAGCCCCTTTTTAGATGTTTACCGTGACGTTCGTTCAGCTTCACTTACAGAAAACACCACGCAGCATCCATGTCTGAACTGTAACTTTTATGTACTCTTTTTTAGTTGACAAAATGTATCCTAGAGAGTAAAGTATTAATATACATACTAGTATACAAGTGAATATATTTAAGGAGGATTTTATTATGCAAATGACTTTTCGTTGGTTTGGCAGTAAACATGATTCTGTAACCTTGCAGCAAATCAGGCAGATACCCGGTGTAACCGGTATTATCACAACTTTGTATGACGTACCTGCAGGGGCGGTATGGACCCTGGAGGATATATTAAAATTAAAAGAGGAGGTTGAAGCCAGTGGTCTTAAAATAGTGGGAATTGAAAGCGTAAATATCCATGATGCCATTAAAATAGGGCTTCCGGAAAGAGAAAAATATATTGACAATTATATTGCCACGTTAGAAAACTTAGGTAAAGCAGATATACATATGGTTTGCTATAATTTTATGCCGGTATTTGACTGGACACGTTCGGATCTGGCTAAAATGCGTACGGACGGTTCTACGGTATTGTCTTACGACCAGGAATTAATTGATAAAATAGACCCGGAAAAATTATTCAGCCAGATTGACACAAAGAGCAACGGTTTTGTGCTGCCGGGATGGGAACCGGAGAGACTGGCCCATGTTAAGGAATTGTTTGAATTATATAAAGGGGTGGATAGCGAAAAATTATTTGACAACCTGGTTTATTTCTTAAATCGAATACGCCCCGTATGTGAAAAATACAACATTAAGATGGCAATCCACCCGGATGATCCAGCCTGGCCGGTATTTAACCTGCCTAGAATCATGACCGGTAAAGACAGTGTAATCAGGCTGTTAAAAGCCATAGATGCTGAATTTAACGGTATTACCATGTGCAGCGGGTCCTATGGCTCCAACCCTCATAATGATATATGCGAAATTATCCGTACGGCAAAAGGAAGGATCCATTTTGCCCATGTCCGTAATCTAATTCATCATGCTCCGGGTAAATTTGATGAAGCGGCGCATCTTTCCAGTGACGGCTCCTTTGATATGTATGAAATTATGAAAGCTCTTTATGAAGCCGGGTTTGACGGGCCTATCAGGCCGGATCATGGCCGGGCAATCTGGGAAGAAGTAGCTATGCCCGGATACGGCTTGTATGACCGCGCTTTAGGAGCAACTTATTTAAATGGATTGTGGGAAGCAATTGTAAAGGCGGATGGGAAAAACAGGCACCTTTAAAATTAAAAAAACTCGGAATGAGTGAAAGAAAGTAAAAATAGGAAAGGGTTCCACAAAAAAACTTCTTTCACTCCTTTTGTTTGTGGCGTTACCGTAAACAGGCTTGCGATATGCATGGGTGTTAGAGTGAAAAAACAAAGCAGTTTTTTCAACATCCTGATTTGTACGTGCGCCAAAGCGCACAGATGGGAGTTAATATGAGACTAAGACAGGTTGAACTTGAAAACAAAAGTGTATGGGAAGATAAGGGTTTTGAACTTCCGAAATATGACCGGAATAAGATGATGGAACGTACGAAAGAAAATCCGGAGTGGGTTCACTTTGGAGCCGGAAATATCTTTCGCGCCTTCCCGGCGGCCGTATGCCAGGACTTATTAAACAGAGGGATATTAAAAACCGGAATTGTTGTGGCGGAAGGTTATGATTATGAGATAATAGAGAAAAGTTACAAAAATTTTGACAACCTAAGCCTGCTTGTGACCTTAAAAGCGGACGGAAATTTAGAGAAAAAAGTAATCGGCAGCATAGCCGAAGCCCTTTGCATGGATACCGGGAACAGGGAGGACTGGAACAGATTGTCTGAAATCTTTAAAAGCCCCGGTTTAAAGATGGTTTCCTTTACCATAACAGAAAAAGGCTATAGCCTGGTCAATGATAAACAGGAATTTTTAAGCAGTGTAGCTGAGGATTTTAAACATAAACCGTCCAGTGCCGTCAGTTATATCGGAAAATTAGCAGCTTTGTGTTACGAAAGATTCCATAACGGCAGGCTGCCATTAACTTTAGTCAGTATGGATAACTGTTCCCATAACGGAACCAGGCTTTATGAAGCAGTTACGGCCTTTGCCAAACAGTGGACGGATAACGGGATCGCAGAGCCGGAATTTTTAACTTATGTAAAAGAGGATATTGCCTATCCCTGGACCATGATTGATAAAATAACACCAAGGCCTGCCCAGTCCGTTATTAATATGCTGAAGGAAGCTGGTTTTGAGGATACCACGACGGTTATTACATCAAAAAATACCTATGTGGCTCCTTTTGTAAACGCAGAAGAGCCCCAATATCTGGTGATTGAAGATAATTTTAAAAACGGACGGCTGCCCCTTGAGCAGGGAGGCATTATTTTCACAGAGAAGGAAACCGTCGATAAAGTAGAAAAAATGAAGGTCTGCACCTGTTTAAATCCTTTACATACGGCATTAGCCATATATGGCTGTTTATTGTCCTATGATAAAATTTCGGAGGAGATGAAAGATAAGGAGCTGGCTGCCTTGGCAGAAAAAGTGGGATATAAAGAGGGACTGCCGGTGGTGTCGGATCCCGGAATTATTGACCCGAAGGATTTTCTTAAGGAAGTACTTATGGTAAGGCTGCCGAATCCGTTTATGCCGGATACTCCCCAGAGGATTGCCTGCGATACCTCTCAAAAACTGAGTATCCGCTATGGTGAAACCATAAAGGCATATGTAAAAAGGGCTGATTTAGAGGTAAATGACCTTCTGTATATCCCGCTGGTACTGGCAGGCTGGTGCCGTTACCTGATGGCAGTCGATGATAATGGTAAAGCGTTTGATTTAAGTCCTGATCCCATGCTTAATACTTTAACTCCGGTTCTGGGAAGAATTAAGCTGGGGCATAAGGGAGAAGTTCATGAAATTTTAAGAGATATCTTAAGTAACGATACCATCTTTGGCTTGAATTTATATGAGACAGGGCTGGGGGTTAAGGTAGAAACTTTATTTTCGGAATTGATCCAGGATACGGGTGCTGTCCGCAAGACGCTGAAAAAGTATCTTGACTAGCATAATTTTTTATAATAACATGAATTCGGAGGGAATATCATGTACATTTTGGAACGCAGCGGAAAAGAAACAGCACGGGAGTATGCTTATCGTGTCATAAAGTATAATATTGTTTCACTGGATCTGGTACCGGGCAGTATGGTCAGTGAAAATGAATTGGCAGAGGCGATGGGTGTGAGCCGGACTCCCGTCCGGGAAGCTTTAATCGAATTAAGCAAGCTTAAAATTGTTGAGATATATCCCCAGAGAGGCAGCTTTATTTCTCTGATTGATAACCAGTTAGTGGATGAAGCCAGGTTTGTGCGGTTAATTCTTGAACAGGCCATGGTAGACACAGCTTGTGATATAGCAGATGAAGCGAATTTTCTTCTCCTTGAGGAGAATCTGAAATTGCAGGAATTTTATCTTGAACATTCCGCAAAAGATAGACTGCTCCAACTGGATAACGAATTTCATGAATTATTATTTTTAATCAGTAATAAAAAATTTACTTATGATTTACTTGGCGGTATGATGACCCATTTTGACCGGGTGCGGAGGTTAAGCCTGTCCGTAATAAAAGACTCCAAGAATATATCCGACCACCGCAGCTTAGTGGATGCAATCCGAAGAAAAGATAAGGAATCGGCAAGGAATATTATTACAAAGCATTTATCCAGGTATAAATTAGATGAAGAAGAGTTAAAGAAAGAATATCCGGATTATTTTAAAATTATGAAATAAATTAAGCCTGCTGCAGATTGGAATTTGCAGTAAAAGGGGGAAAAGTGTAACGGTTTGAGTGTGGACAGTTACACTTTTTCTCTTTTTGAGTGAGACTCAAAATAAGCATTTCCCAGAACTTTAAGTAAGATATAGAACCTTTCCAATACAAGTAATTACATCCGCCACCAGGATTGTAGAAGCTTTTGCAAAGCATTCCTTCCTGTTTCGCCGTTACTTCTCGGGTTTTCATATTGACAACCCGAATTGGGTGATATATGATGCAGTCATAGGATACTGTAAGAAAATTTCATATAAGGAGAATGATAATGCCGCAAAAAAGTAATTTGAACAAAATTATATATTTAGCCGGAGGATGTTTTTGGGGAACCGAAAAGTATTTATCCGGTATAAAGGGAATTATAAAAACGGATGTGGGTTATGCCAATGGCAATACCGAGAATCCATCCTACGAAGAAGTGTGCCATAATAATACAGGACATGCGGAGACGGTAAGAGTTGAATATGACACCCAGGTGATAAGTCTTTCCTTTATCCTGACACTTTATTATGATGTGATCAACCCTACTTCCGTTAATAAGCAGGGAGCCGATACCGGCACACAATACCGAACCGGAATCTATTATATTGATGACAGCGATTTAGAGGTAATTAAGGACTCCATTGCAGAACTTCAAATGAAGTATGATAAACCGATTGCCATTGAGGTACTCCCTTTAAAAAATTATTATCTGGCAGAAGAATACCACCAGAAGTACCTGGACAAAAACCCAGGCGGCTACTGCCATATCGGGGCCGACAAGTTTGAAAAAGCGAAAACTGCGGTTGATACGGGCAGAGTGTGAATTTGCAGACTTAGAATAAGGTGTTTTTGTTGGGGCTGTTATAAAATAGCTTAAGTTATTCTATGAAAAGGATTGGGTTGTTGAAAACTATTTTTCAACAGCCCCTTTTTGCGTTCTTCAGGCAGAATACAAACACGCGCATTATGAAAGTGCCGGTTATGCCGGCCGCATTTGGGAGCAAATATATGGGTATATTACGCTTTGTTCTCGAACAGGAAATTCTTACCGGAAAGTAAATTGGCGGGGAGATTCATAATTTAATAAAAAGTGCAAAAACTAATGCTAAAGTCAAAATTAAAGAAACGGAATAGTAATTGATAATAGTTCTCAAAAACTTTATTGACAATTATTGTGGGCTCATTTAAGATGGAATTACCTAAATGAGAATCGTTTTCAAAAACAAAATGTTATTCGATTTGTTTTGTGGCCTGGAGGATGTTTTATGAGCGATGATATTTTTAATATGAGAAAAGACAAAGTAACCTCTTACGTGATATTTACTTTTGCCAACAGCTGTATGCCCACCTTATTAAAAACAAAACCTTCCAGTCTGGTGAGTTTTCATAAAAAGTATATAGAGGATAAGAACACATTTTTTAATATACTCGCTCAGGAAGCGGAACAATTTAAATGCAGCTATGAGGTATTATATGAAAGTGAAAATACGTATTATATTATCCTGTATTATGCGGAATTATTAAACGAAGTATTAAGCAGGCATTATCAAAATGTCATATTAAAAGAGAATGGTTACCGGAAGGGAACGGATAATTTTGAATATAATCTGATCCATTTTAAATCCAGGTTCCAGGAGTTTAAAAAGAATAAGGGTTCGGAGTTTCCCCACGAAGTAGGTATCTTTTTGGGGTATCCGATTATTGATGTGGAGGAATTTATAAAAAACAAAGGTGAAAATTATATGCTATGCGGATATTGGAAAGTATACCATAATGTTGAAGAAGCGGGAAAAACCTTTGAACAGTTCCGGAAATTAAGGGATGAAGCAATGGATTTATTTTTTACAGGGAGGGATTTAAGGGATATCGTTATGTCTGCATAAAACCGGTATGATCAGGACGCCCTGGAAATCTGTAAGCAGAATGGGATTGCGTATCCTGGCACGATAGCCGAACAGGTCATAACTTACTTTAATAGAAGAATGGATGCAGAGGATTGGGAATAAGTATTTTCTCAATCCTTTTTGCGTTAATTGGCTCAGATTCTACGGAGCGTAGATTGCTAATAAAGCCTTTCTTGTTTATACTTTATAATAGAACAGAACAGGAGGTAAAGTATGGACAGCAATCGAAAAAAACAGTTAAAGGAAGCTTATAAAAACAGTAAACCCTGTATGGGCGTATATCAAATAGAAAATTCGGTAACAGGTAAAAAGTATATCGGCATTACTCCAAATCTGAAGGGAACTATGAATGGCAACTTATTTAAACTGGATTCGGGTATGTTTAAAGACAGGGAATTACAGGAGGAATGGAAAAGGTATGGGAAGAAGGAATTCGAACAGTCCATTCTGGCTGAACTGGACTATGATGAGGATGAGGCTAAGGCGGACTATACGGAGGATTTACTGGTATTAAGGGAATTGGTGACAGAAAATTGTATCAATAAAAAGTATATTTAAATATGGACTTTTGATGTCCGGACTGAAAGGCAGGGAAACAATGGATTATAAGAAAAGCGGAGAGCTTATCGCAGAAGCAAGAAAAGAAAAGGGTTATACCCAAAAGGAAGTGGCAGCCAGATTAAATGTCAGTGATAAGGCTGTCTCCAAGTGGGAAAGAGGAACCGGGTGTCCGGATGTCCGGATACTAAGCGATTTGGCAGATCTTTTGGAGATAGATGCCAAAGTGCTGCTGTCCGGTATAGCCGCTTGTAATACGCTAAGTAATGGAAATTTGAAACATTTAAAATTTTATGTGTGTTCTAATTGCGGAAACATTATAACCAGTACGGGCACTACGGAAATTGCATGTTGCGGAAAAAAAATAAAAGAACTGAAGGTGAATAAAGAGGACAATAAACATACTATTACATGTGAAATAGTTGATAACGAATATTATATAAAGATAACAGACCATCCAATGACGAAAAAACATTTTATATCCTTTGTAGGTTATGTAACAGGCGACAGGAGTTACCTGGTTAAACTATATCCTGAACAGAATTGTGAGGTCCGTTTTAAAAAAGAAGGACATGGAATGGTGTATTTATATTGTAATGAAGACGGGTTATTTCAGAAAATGATTTAAAAAAATACATGAAATTGAATTCCGGAATCAACCCGGTGAAAAAAATTATAAAACAGTCGGTTAAGGTGAGTAAGTAATGGGAATTATCAAAAAAACTTGTAAAATGTAATATTTTATATTTTATTATAGAATAAAGTGGTAACTGTTTATTACAGCTGACATAAAATAGATTGAGATTAAAAATTTTATGGAAAGGGTTGATTATATGGTTCCACCTTTTTTAAGTTATATTACATTTAATCGTATGGGCCTGACGGCAAAAAGCTTAAGGTCCATACTCGATACACCGGAAGATTTTGAAATGCATATCATTGACAGCAATTCCAAGGATGATACGTGGGAATATCTTCAAACATTAAACGACAGCCGTATCAAGTCAAAAACACGGCTGCCTGTTAATTCGGGACCAGTATTCGCGTTAAACCTGAATCTCTCTAAGAGAAGGCCTGATCAATATTTTTTCTCTGTTGACAGTGATGTTGTTATAAGAACGAGGGATTGGCTTACACGCTTCATGGCGGTATTTAATACATTTCCGGAGGTAGGATTACTGGGAGTTCAGAGGACTGCGCCATACGCCCCGATATATCCGCCGGTAATTCCCAAGTCAATTTACGGTATTACCTATCTTGAACTTACAAATTGTTTTGTAGATGTGGTTCTGGATTTTGTTCATGGGTGCTGCATGGGTATGAGGCCTGAATTAATACAGCAGATAGGCTATTGGAGCGAAGAAACCTGTTATGGCGATGCAGAGCTTTGTCCAAGAGTTGCACACTATACCGGTTTTAAGGTGGGTTATATGACTGATGTGAATATGATTCCTCTGATCGATATAGATATGACACAGAATTTACCCTGTGCACAATGCACGGTACAGGGATACTGCAGACAGGATAAGGTTAACAATACCTGTTTTAGTATTCATAGTAATTCCTATAAAAATGAACCTTTTGTTAACAAATTCAAATGGAAATACCTGGAGTTTTTCAGAGAACTCGCAGCAGGACAAAGAACTGCCTATTGCGCATCCATATACGATCCAGGTTCAATGGCGGCCCATGCATATAACAAGGATTGGGCAATGGAGAATATGAATTATTATGTTGAAAACAGTAACTGAAGAGAGAAGAGGAAGCCTGCCGGTTTGTTATGATAGAAGCCTATAGGAATTAATGGTGCAGTGAAAGTCCCGGTTGACATGGGAGGGATAAAATGCTATGATATTTCAGGTTAAATAACCGGTGATCCAGAATAGGTTTTAACCTTACAAGCGAGCAATGGAATATCCGATTTGTGATTCTAATATTAGGATTTTATCGATAGAACAGAACAGGAGTATCCGCATGTTAAATCAGTTTTCAAGGACAGAGCTTCTATTTGGCGGGGAAGCAATGGAAAAGTTAAGCCAGTCACGGGTAGCTATATTTGGTATCGGCGGTGTCGGAGGGTATACGGCGGAAGCACTGGCCAGAAGCGGTATCGGGACCTTTGATTTATTTGATGATGATAAAGTATGCCTTACCAATATTAACAGGCAGATTATAGCAACGAGAAAAACGGTGGGCAAGTATAAGGTTGAAGTAATGAAAGAGAGAATCTTAGAAATTAATCCCCAGGCGGTGGTGAACACCCACCAGACCTTCTATACCCCTGAGGTAGCGGATCAATATGATTTTTCGGAATACACTTATATCGTAGATGCAATTGACACGGTTACGGGAAAGATTGAACTGATTATGAGGGCAAACCAAAACAGTGTGTCCATTATCAGCTGCATGGGTGCAGGGAATAAGCTGGACCCCACCAGGTTTGAAGTAACGGATATTTATAAAACTTCTGTCTGTCCGTTAGCCAAAGTCATGCGCAAGGAACTAAGAGTCCGGGGAGTGAAAAAACTAAAGGTGGTTTATTCCAGGGAACCCGCGAGACAGCCCCTGGAAGATATGTCCATCAGCTGCAGGAGTAACTGTATCTGTCCTCCCGGTGCCCAGAGAAAATGTACGGAGCGCAGACAGATCCCCGGAAGCAATGCCTTCGTGCCTTCCGTAGCAGGTCTTATTATTGCCGGTGAAGTAATTAAGGATATAACCGGTGTTCATTAAGATTGCATACCGGATAACTTAAATAAAGTAATTTTAATACTGACTTGACAGGGGGTTGTCATATTCTGCCAAGCCAGTATTAAGCATATGCGTTAAGGGTTTCAAATCCTTTCCTTTATTGATTTCATGTTCTTTTTAGTCGATAATTTTATACTATAGGAACTAAAAGCATGTTCCTATAGTCTGATGCACGGCGGTAAAGAGCACCGCCTTTTATCAGAAGTTTGGAAGGCAACTTCGGATAAGTCATATTAGAGTTTGTTCTGGCCATATCGGCCACTTCGTAAAACCATTCATACATATCTTCCGTCTTTAATGAAAGTAACCTGTCAATATCCACATATACTGTTCCGTCTTTAATATAAGTAACATCGTAAAATGGCTGGGTATTATTATCATAGAAGTTTTTTTGCATGAAGCTTATCTTTAAAGCCTATTTTTTCTTCAATTTTTATCTATGGCCGACCATAGTTCTGAAATAGTCTGTTGTCTCGTATCAAATCTCTGCAAATCAAGATTTCCGATTGAAAATATCCTTATAAGTACATCCTCCCAATGCTCCGGTTTCGCGCCCAGTAAAGGTTTTATCGCGTGGTTCATCGTAAAATGCCCTTGTATCTGGATTTTCCAAATGAGTAGATATTCTCATTCCATTAACTTTTACTTGTTTATCTTTTTTATGTGATATATGATAAAAACACAGGACAAGATTCCATAAATACGGACTTCAGAAGCGTAAAAATGTGCAGGAATGGAGGAATTAACATGAAGTTTTTACATATATCCGATCTTCATATCGGCAAAAAGTTCAGGGAAACGGATTTTACCGAAGATCAGATACATATATTGAATGAAATAATCGGAATTGTGGATGAGATAAAGCCCGACGGGATTTTTATTGCAGGGGACATATATGACAGAAGTGTGCCACCGGCTAATGCGGTAAATGTATTTGATGATTTTCTTACAAAGTTAGAATTACGCAGGGTAAACGTATTTATCATCAGCGGGAACCACGATTCCCCGGAGAGGTTAAATTTCGGGAAAGAAATTATGGGTAAGAACCGTATATTTATTGCAGGGACCTTTAAAGGGGCTATGGACCATATTACCCTGGAGGATGACTTTGGAAAGATTAATATTTATTTGCTTCCTTATATTAAGCCTTCCATGGTATCAAATTTTTTCGAGGATATGGATCTTGATACATATGAAAAAGCAGTAAAAGCGGTTATTGATGCGGCACAGATTGACACAGGCCATAGAAATATCCTGGTGGCCCACCAGTTCGTCACCAACCAGGGTGTGGAACCGGAGAAATCGGATTCGGAAATTTTATCCGTCGGAGGACTGGATAATATCGATGTTTCGGTCTTTGACTCTTTTGATTATGTAGCCCTGGGACATATCCACGGGCCACAGAAAATCGGAAGGGAAACGGTCCGCTACTGCGGTACCCCTTTAAAATATTCTTTCTCCGAATGCAGTCATAAAAAATCTGTGACCAGTATTGAATTAAAGGAAAAAGGACAGGTTTCGGTAACCCCGATTCCCCTGCATCCGCTGAGGGATATGCGGATCATCCGGGATAAACTGGATAACCTGCTCCGGGATGAAAAATATACAGATATGAATTGTGAGGACTATATCCACGTTATTCTGACCGATGAGGAAGATATTTACGATCCCATGGGGAAACTGCGGATGGTATACCGCAATGTGCTGATATTGGAAAGGGAAAATGCGAAGACCAGAGTAAATGAGAATTCAAGGACTTCCGCCTCCGGAGATGTTGCCAATCGGAGCCCCAGGGAGCTATTCGAAGAATTTTATATCAACCAGAATAATGTGGAACTGAATGATAGCCAGAAGAAAATAGTATTGGATCTGTTTACGGAACTGGGAGGTGAGGCCTTATGAAACCGTTAAAATTGACCATGAGCGCCTTTGGACCTTATTCCGGCACCACCGTCATTGATTTTGAGAAACTTGGCAGTTCGGGCCTGTTCTTAATATCCGGGGATACCGGGTCCGGGAAAACAACCATATTTGACGCCATTTCCTATGCTTTGTTTGAAAAAACCAGCGGTTTAACCAGGGAAGTCAATTCGGTCAGGAGTGATTTTGCAACCCTTGAGGTATTTACGGAAGTAACTCTTGAATTCTCCCACAAGGGCCGGCGCTACGTCATTAACCGGTATCCGGACCAGACCAGAAAGAGTGACAGGGGTAAGGGTATGGCAGAACAGAAAAAAGGAGCTTCCATACTGCTGCCGGACGGTAAAAAAATTGACAGCAGGAATGAGGTAAAAGGTATCTTATCCGATATTCTTGGCGGACTGGGATATGACCAGTTTAAGCAGATAGCCATGATAGCCCAGGGGGAATTTTTAGAGCTCCTCCTGGCAGATAATGATAAGAGAAATGAAATTTTGCAGAAGGTCTTTAATACGGAATTTTTTAAGCGTTTTTCTGCCAGGCTGCGGGAAAAAGAAATAAACCTGAAAAATGAAAATGAGGATATGGAAAAAAGCATCCTGCAATACATTGACGGAATTAAATGCGGAGAAAGTTCGAAACATTATCAAAAGATACTGGAGTTTAAAAGCCTGAAAAACATAAATTATTTGCCGGGTATCTTACAGTACCTGGAGCTTATAATAGTGGAAGATAATCAGCTTCTATATGAGGTAAATGAAAAAATTCAGAAACTGGAAAAGGCGAAAGATAAATTAATCAAACAGGAAGTAACGGGGAAAAACATTAACAGTGATTTGGATGAGAAAGACAGGCTTCAGGCCAGAAAAACTGAACAGGAGGAAAGAAAAGGCGAAATAAAGGCTTTGCAAAAAAAAGCAGAAACAGGACAAAAGCTGCTTACTTATGTAAAGCCTTTGGAAGACGCCAAAAAACGGGAAGAAATAACGGTAAATCAATTATCGGTAAAAACCGCAGATACAAAAAAGGACATAGCACTGGCGGAAGAAAGGCTGAAAACGGCAAAAAAAATATTTGATGAAGAATATCAAAAAATCGGTTACCGGGATGATTTGAACTTGTATATCGGCAATCTGGAAGAATGCCTGCCTCAATATGATAAATTAAAAAAATTAACGGAGGAAGAAAAAACCTATTCCGCTGCTGCCGGACAGTTGGAGGAAAATATGAAAACACTGTCGGAAAAAGTTATGGATACGCAGCAATTATATGTAAGTTTAACAGAGGAACTGAATACGCTCAAAGACAGCCCGGTTCAGTACCTGGGCTTACAGAATGCCCTGGAGAAGGAACAGGCAGGAAGAAACCGGCTGGAACAGCTGGAAACCGAAGTATCAAAATTAATCCTTTTAGAAGAAGCAGTTGAGAATTACCGGAAAACCTATATCCGGACGGAAGAAAGATATACAGCCTGCAGTCTGGAATATGAAGAAAAACAAAAAGCTTTCTTAAGGGAACTGGCCGGAATCCTGGCATTGACCCTGGAGGAAGGAAAACCCTGTCCGGTATGCGGTTCGGCAGAACACCCAAGGGCGGCACGGATTTCCGGCGAAGCTCCCTCTGAAGCGGAACTCAATAAGTTAAAAGAAAAAAAGGATGCCATAAATGAAGAAATGCTTCAGGCCAGCATGAAAGCCAGGGAGTACAAAAAGGAATTTGAAACAAGGCTTAACGCGGCGAAGGAGGCTGTTCTTGAATTTGTAAAACCGGAAGAATTCACCGGTCTTTTGGAGATGAGGACATCCCTTCAGAATATTTTGACGGAAAAGAACGCAGGGATTCTGGAATTGGAACAGGCGCAAAACGCTTTAAAACACCAGTGTGAGAGGAAAGAAGCCTGTGAAGCCGGGATGGAAAAAGCCCTTTACTGTCTGGAAGAATATAATTCCAAAACTGTTTTATTAAAAGAGGAAATGAATCGTCTGACCGCCGTTTTAAGTGTCTGCCGGAACGAAATCGGATTAATTAAAGAAAACCTGGAATTTGATTCCCTGGAGAAGGCGAATCTAAAAATTACGGAAAAAAAGACAGAGCTTAATGATTTAAGAAAAAAGTATACGGAAGCGGAGAAAGAATATTATGAGGCCGATACGGGTTTAAAAACAGCCCTCCGGCTTTTAAATGAATTCAGGGAGCAATCGGTAACAGCTACGGCAGCCCTGGAGACAGCGACAAAGGACTTTCAGGTAAAGTTAAATGAATATGGTTTTCAGAAGGAGGAACATTTTCGGGAGGCCCTGATGTCACAGGAGGAGATCGATAAAGCACAGGATACCTGTAAAAAGTATGAACTGGACAGGCAAACGGTGAACGGTTTATTGGAAAAATTTAAAGAAAAGACCAAAGGCAGGACCAGGATCGATTTAAGTGTCATCCGGGGTAATATAAATATGTTGAAAGAAGAGCGGAGTCTTTTGGAGAAACAGCAAAAGGAAATCCATAACCGGGTAGCGGAGAATAAAGGGGCTTTATCCCATATCAGGGAGATTGAAAAAATACGGGAGGAAAAAAGCAGGCAGTACCTGGATATCAGCGCTATGTCTAAAACAGCCAACGGCAGATTGGAAGGAAAACAGAAGATCACCTTTGAAACCTATGTACAGGCTGCTTATTTCGTCCGGATCATTAAGGAGGCCAATAAGAGATTTTATGACATGTCCGGGAAACGGTACCAGCTGTTAAGGAAAGAAGAAGGCAGTCTGCAGGGCGCCAGCGGACTTGAATTAAATGTCCTAGATACCTGGACCGGCAAGATCCGCGGCGTAAAATCCTTATCCGGCGGGGAATCCTTCATGGCGGCACTGTCCCTGGCCCTGGGATTTTCTGATATTATACAGAATTATGCGGGAGGTATTGAAATTGATACCATGTTTGTGGATGAAGGTTTTGGATCCCTGGATACGGAAGCACTGGAACAGTCCGTTAATACTCTGATGGATCTTACCGCAGGAAACCGAATGGTCGGCATCATATCCCATGTGGATGAACTCAAGGAAAGGATTGATAAACAGATTATCGTGAAAAAGGATATAAAGGGCAGCTATATTGAAAAAATAATAAATTAATCGTATTTCTCCCTCCAAAACGCGTGTTTTGCGTTTTTTGTCTTATATTCGCCAAATATTTTTAATTGTGGCGAAATCAGGAATAATATGGTATAATATGTAATATTACAACATATAAATGATTTTTACGGCTTAATGGGGGGGCATTTATGAGAAAGATACAACGATCCGTTCTGCGCATGATACCTGTAATTATAATTATTATTTGTATATTTATATATTTTGATAAACCTGGTCTGATTTACGGACGTGAAACCGATAAACATGTTTTATTTATCAGTTCCTACAGTGAAAGTTTTCCAAGCGTGCCGGACCAGATTACGGGGCTCAGGGAAGTTTTTAACCCTCTCCATATACAGCTTGATGTGGAATATATGGATACCAAGCGGTTTGATACCAATAAGAGCAGGAGGCTTTTTTATGAACTCTTAAAATATAAAATGGAGCATTTAAAACCTTACGATGCGGTTATTGCCGGGGATGACAATGCCCTTCAGTTTGCCATGGATTATCAGGAAGATTTATTTAAAGGGCTTCCCATTGTATTTCTGGGTGTAAATGATTTTAACAGGGCAAAACTTGCTTCGTCTGATAAATATATTACCGGTATCGTAGAAGAGATGTCCTTAAAGGAGAATATTGAATTCGGGTTAAAAATCAATAAAAATGCCACCAGGGTAGTTGCCGTTGTGGATGATACGCTGACTGGGAGAGGGGACCGGGAACAGTTTTATAAAAACCGGGAATACTTTAAACAGCTGGACTTTGCGGAAATTAATGCCTCCGATTATACGTTTGAAGAACTGGAGAATATTTTTGAAAATATAGGGGAGGACACAATTCTTTTATACTTAAGCATGTATACGGATAAAACCGGAGCCGTCCTTACCATTCCGGAAGCGGTGGAAATCTTAAGGGAACACACCCATGTCCCCATACTCAGAGCCGAAGTCGGCGGTGTCGGACAGGGCGTCCTGGGCGGTAAGATGGTTTCTTACCTGGAATCCGGGAAAATAGCCGCAGGAATGGTGGTTAAGGTATTGGAAGGCACACCGGTGGAATCCATTGCCATGGTGACGGAAAGCCCCAATATATATACTTTTGATTATGAGTTAATTAAGAAATATAATATTGATAAAACTCTGATTCCGGGAGGTGCGGTATTTATCAATAAAAAAGTCAGTTTTTATGAAGATCACAAGCAGCTCGTATTCAATACCCTTATCATTCTTGGATTTTTAATCGTAATTGTAATCATTTTGACCCTGGATAATATAAAACGCAGAAAAATAGAAAAAGCGTTACAGGAAAGCAATGAAGAGCTGACCCAGACCTTTGAAGAGTTAACGGCTTCCGAGGAAGAATTAAGGGCACAGTATGATACCATACAGCAGCATACCGGAGAAATAGAAACCTTGAACCAGAAATACGGCGTAGCCATAGAAAGTACCGGCAGTGCGGTCTGGGATTATGATATGGCCAGTAATGAAATGCATATTTCCAGGCAGTTTATTAACGATATCAACAAGCTGCTGAATGAAAAGGAGAATATTAACAAAGTCTTTGAGCTGTTATTAGACCCGGAAGACAGAAAAAGAGTACTGGATGAATTCGGTGCTTATAAAGAGGGAATTAAGGATGAAATACATGTCCAGCTTCCGGTTATCCACCAGGACGGGAATAAAAGGTGGATGTTAGTCAGGGGAAAAGGATTTAAAGACATTAACGGCGAATTAAAAATAATACATGGCATCATACTGGATATCACAAGGATGAAGGAACAGGAGGAATATATAGAATACCTGGCAAAACATGATTATCTTACGGAACTTCCCAACCGTATGAATTTTATGAACAAATTAAAAGAAGATTTGAGGCTGGGAAGACAGGGAGCCATCCTGCTTCTTGATATCGATAATTTTAAGAGCGTTAATGATACCCTGGGACATATCTACGGCGATAAAATGCTTCAGGAAATATCCCGGAAACTATCCAGGATAATTGATGATAAGCTGTTTGTTTCCCGATTCGGCGGAGATGAATTTCTGGTCCTGATATCAGGGGAAACCCGGATCGGGGAGATTGAAGCCTATGTTCAAAAAATTATGGATTTATTTGAAGAACCTCTGATATTAAATCTGAAAGAAAATTATGTAAAATTCAGTATCGGTATCACCTTTTATCCCAAGGACAGTGATGACATTGACCAGCTCATCATTAATGTGGATACTGCCATGTACCGTGTGAAGCGGGGCGGGAAAAATAATTTCATGTTTTACAGCGTTGATATGCTGGATGAACTGAAAAATAAAACGGATATTGAGGATATTTTGCGGACTGCTTTAAAGGAGGACGGTTTCTCGCTGGTATACCAACCCCAGATAAATGTATTGACCGGGGAGATAGGAGGCTTTGAAGCTCTGCTAAGGCTGAAGAATTACAGGATTTCACCGGCAAAATTCATAACCATTGCTGAGGAAACCGGTATGATTAAAGAGATAGGCCGCTGGGTGACTACCCAGGCCATAAAGCAGATAGCAAAGTGGAAAGATAGGGGATATAAATTAAAACCCATTGCCATTAATTTTTCCAGTAAACAGTTAAAAGATATGGATTATATTGATTTTTTGGAAGCTGCTCTGGAAAAGCACCAGATCGACCCGAAATACCTGGAGATAGAAATCACGGAAAGTATTTTAATGGAAAATACGGAAAATACAACGGAATTCTTGACCCGCCTGAAGAATATCGGAATACGGATTGCAATGGATGATTTTGGGACCGGTTATTCTTCCCTGAATTATTTGACTTTTATACCGGTTGACAAGATAAAGCTGGATAAATCCCTATGTGAAAAGTTCCTTGGAATGGAAAGCTCAAAGGTAATGAACAGCATCATTTCCCTTGTACACAGCCTGGAACTTGTAATTACGGCGGAAGGTGTGGAAGACCTGGAGCAGTTCAAACGGTTAAAAAACGGTGGCTGTGATTACATTCAGGGTTATTTATTCAGTAAACCTTTACAGGAGGAAGAAGTGGAAGAAGTATATAACCGTAATTTTTTGGATGATATAATTGTGAACTAAAGCGTGTTTGAAAAATCATTACACCGTTCTGAACGCTCTACTTTACGGTATGCTGCGTCACAATTTTGGGAACATAGCCCTGCTACGTATCCAAAACAAGTTTCTTGCCTCCCACAAAGAGGAGCATCCAGCCCGATACGAGCATTTGGTTCAAACACACTCTGGAACGTATCTGTTAGTCACGTTTAATTTAGAAAGCTGTCTTGAATTCACGGACATTGCTGAATTAATTTTCAGCCTGTCCGGAAATTCAAGGCAGTTTTTGCTCTGCCGGATTAATTTCTTACGGCAGGAACAGGCGAAACTCCATTCTTAATTATGGTTAACTTTGCATAAATACAATGAAATTGGAGAATTTAATAACTATAAATTTTAATATGCAGGAAGGAGGATTTTACTATGCAGAATAATAAGGAACAAACACTGAGCGGTATGGATAACAAAAGGCTCGGGAAAATTGATTTTACCAATAACGAGGGAACCGCTGCATGGGCGAATACGGAAAAGATGCAGGACGACAGCCATGTCGGTATACCCGATGAATATAATGTGGAAAAGGCAAAAAACTGGGTAGATAATGGCAGTAAATTATAGAATTGGAGAAGAACAATGCAAACACAGATGACTTTAGACGGAAATTCAGCAGCTGCTTACGTGGCTTATGCATTTACCGATGTGGCAGCCATATATCCCATCACCCCATCCTCCGGTATGGCGGAAATCACGGATGACTGGGCTGCAAAAGGACGTAAAAATATATTCAACCAGGAAGTAAATGTAGTGGAATTGCAATCGGAAGCCGGTGCAGCCGGTGCGTTTCACGGTTCCCTCCAGGCAGGGGCTTTATCGACAACTTTTACGGCTTCCCAGGGATTATTGTTAATGATACCGAATCTGTATAAAGCAGCAGGGGAATTGCTGCCGGGAGTACTCCATGTAAGCGCAAGGGCGCTGGCAGCCCATGCGCTGAGTATCTTTGGAGATCACCAGGATGTAATGGCAGTAAGACAGACAGGCTGTGCCCTGTTAGCCAGCGGCTCGGTCCAGGAAGTTATGGATCTGGCTCCCATAGCCCATTTGGCGGCAATCAAAGGCAGGCTTCCTTTCGTACATTTTTTTGACGGATTTCGAACTTCCCATGAAATCCAGAAGGTGGAAGCCCTGGAGTATGAGGATTATGCAGGTCTGATTGACTATAAAGCCATTGAGGAATTCAGGGCAAGGGCCTTATCCCCCAATCATCCCGTGATCCGGGGTACTGCCCAGAATCCGGATATCTATTTCCAGGGCAGGGAGGCAAGTAATACCTATTATAATAACCTGATACCGGTAGTGGAAGAATATATGGAAAAGGTGGGTTCCCTGACCGGCAGAAAGTACGGACTTTTTGATTATTACGGTGCACCGGACGCAGAATATGTAATCATTGCCATGGGATCCGTGACGGAGACCATAGAGGAAACTATTGATTACCATAATGCCAGAGGTGAAAAATACGGCCTGGTAAAAGTCCATTTATACCGTCCGTTTTCTACCAAACATTTCTTAAACTGCATTCCGAAGACGGTTAAAAAGATAGGGGTAATGGACCGGACGAAAGAGCCGGGAGCCATAGGCGAACCCTTATATCTGGATGTGTGCGGCTGCTACAGTGACTTAGAAGGTGCCCCGACCATAATCGGGGGGCGCTATGGTTTGGGTTCCAAGGATACCAGGCCCAGTGACATTGCAGCGGTTTATGAAAACCTGAAACAGAAAAGTTCCAAAAATCATTTTACATTAGGAATACAGGATGATGTAACAGGCACCTCCCTGGAATCCCTGGAAAAAGTATCTACGGAGCCGGAAGACAGGATTTCCTGTAAATTCTGGGGGTTGGGTTCGGACGGTACGGTAGGGGCCAACAAGCAGGCAATTATGATAATCGGTAACCAGACCGACCGGAAAGTTCAGGCTTATTTTGACTATGATTCCAAGAAATCCGGCGGTATCACCATATCCCACTTAAGGTTTGGCAAAACTCCGGTTAAATCCACCTATCTGGTCGGACATGCAGATTATGTAGCCTGCCATAACCAATCCTATGTCAACAAGTATGATATTGTTGATGATTTAAAACCCGGCGGAATTTTTGTATTAAACTGTGCCTGGTCCGATGAAGAGCTGGAACAGAACCTGCCGGCAAGGTATAAACAGCTGATAGCAGAAAATAATATCCGGTTTTATACCATTAATGCCGTCCGGACCGCAGAGGAAATCGGTCTTGGCAACCGGATTAACATGGTAATGCAGGGTGCATTTTTCAAACTGATCAACATTTTACCGGAAGATGAGTTTATCAAAGCGTTAAAAGATGCCGCAACTTATTCCTATAATAAAAAAGGGGAAAAAGTAGTTCAGATGAACCATGAGGCCATTGAAAAAGGTGTCAGAGGGATTCATAAGGTAGAGGTCCCTGCCGAATGGAAAAATGCGAAGGAAACGGAAGAAGACGAAAGCATTAAGGAACCAGATTTTGTGCGTAATATCATGAGACCGATGCAGCAGCAGAAAGGCCATAAACTGCCAGTCAGTGCTTTTAAAGGCAGGGAAGACGGTACTTTTCCCTCCGGTTCCACGGCTTATGAGAAACGGGGTATTGCAGTCAATGTACCGGAATGGATCGAGGAAAACTGCATCCAGTGTAACCAATGCTCTTATATATGTCCCCATGCGGTCATCCGCCCCTTTTTATTAAATGACGGCGAACTGGATAAAGCTCCGAAATCGTTCCGGACTATAAAAGCCGCCGGTAAGGGTTTGGAAGGGCTGCATTTCAGGATCCAGATAAGCCCTATGGATTGTACGGGCTGCGGTAACTGTGCGGATATTTGCCCGGCCAAAAATAAGGCTCTGGTTATGAATCCCATTGCCACCCAGGTGGAAGAACAGGTGGAAAACTGGAAGTTTGCCGCCTGTGAAGTCGGCTATAAGACGGATCTGGCACTTGGCAAATCCTTTAAAGAAAGCCAGTTTAAGCAGCCCCTTATGGAATTTTCCGGAGCCTGTGCCGGCTGCGGGGAAACTCCTTATATTAAATTAATTACCCAGCTCTTCGGCGAGCGTATGATGATTGCTAACGCTACCGGCTGTTCCTCTATCTGGGGCGCATCGGCGCCGAGTACTTCCTATACCACCAACCGGGAGGGCAAGGGTCCAGCCTGGGCGAATTCCTTATTTGAGGATAACGCAGAATTTGGCTTCGGTATGTATCTTGCCTCCAGACAGATGCGGAAAAACCTGGAGGATACAATGCTCCGGTTAGTCGAAAAAAACGTTGAACCCCATGTAAAAGAGCTGTTAGTGGACTGGCTGAATTATAAGGAAGACGGTGAAATCAGCAAACCGGCCAGTGAGAAGCTGATGGAAGAATTAAAGAATTACCAGTCTGCCGACAGTGAAGTGATGGAGCTTATCGGCCAGATCAAACAGAGGAGTGATTATCTGGTAAAACGTTCCCACTGGATTATCGGCGGTGACGGCTGGGCTTATGATATCGGCTACGGCGGCCTTGACCAGGTAATGGCCTCCGGGGAAGATATAAATGTCCTGGTATTTGATACGGAAGTTTATTCCAATACCGGCGGACAGGCTTCCAAATCCACCCCCACGGCGGCAGTGGCTAAATTTGCAAGCTCCGGAAAAAAAGCCGGCAAAAAAGATCTTGGCAGAATGATGATGACCTATGGTAACGTATATGTTGCCCAGGTGGGTATTCATGCAGACAATAACCAGCTGATAAAAGCGATCCGGGAAGCAGAGAACTATAAAGGCCCTTCCATTATTATTGCCTATGCCCCCTGTATCAGCCATGGAATCCGGGAAGGCATGGGCAGGAGCATGGAAACTATTAAGAAAGCGGTAAAAGCAGGATACTGGCACTTATACCGCTACAATCCGGACTTAAAAAAAGAAAGTAAAAATCCTTTTATCCTGGATTCCAGGGAACCGACGGAAAGCTTCCGGGATTTCATAATGGGTCAGGTCAGGTACAGTTCCCTGGCGCGGACTTTCCCGGATGTGGCGGAGGAATTATTTAATAAAGCGGAAGCGAATGCCAGGGAAAGATATGAAACTTATAAAACATTGGCTTCCTTATAATTAATCCAGAATTTTATTAACAAAAAGCCTGTTTCGGAAAATGTTCTAAAACAGGCTTTTTCCTTATGTTAAGGGGGAAATCCAGAGAGAGTTTATAGTTACAGTCCAGCTTCTTCTATTGACAATATACCATAAAATATAGTATAAATTTTTATGTTATGCGTTAATATGGTATAGGGTAAAAGGTTTATCATATATATTTGACAGGATATTCAAAAAGCTCTTGACAAAAAAGGAAAAAGGTAGTATAAATATTCATACAAATCATATCAGATAAGTATGAAATAATAAAATACAATTATGAAAAGGTGACGGTATGATTCTAGTAAAAGATTTAACAAAGGAGTTTAAAAGCGGTAAGAATAAGAAATTAACAGTACTGAAAAATATTAATTTAGAAATCCAGGACGGGGATATTTTCGGCATCATCGGAATGAGCGGTGCAGGCAAAAGTACCCTGATCCGGTGTATCAATCTGTTGGAAAGGCCTACAGCCGGAAGGATTATAATTGACGGTGTGGATATTACAAAGAAAAGAGGCAGGGATTTATTAAAATTGAGAAAGAATATCGGTATGATATTCCAGAATTTCAATCTCCTGATGCAGAAGAATGTTAGAAAAAATATTGCTTTCGGCCTGGAAATCACCAGATTAAAGGATTTTAAAATTTCCGGCATGAGCGAAGCTGAATATAGAAAATTAAGCTATTTCCAGAAAAGGAAAGCCAAGAAATCCGAAATCAGAAAGCGGGTGGATGAACTGCTAAACCTGGTGGATTTAAAAGAAAAGGAATTTTCCTATCCTGCCAAGTTAAGCGGGGGACAAAGGCAGCGGGTGGCTATTGCAAGGGCGTTGGCAACCAGGCCTTCCATTCTTTTATGTGATGAAGCTACTTCGGCACTTGACAGTATGACTACCGAATCGATTTTAAAATTGTTAAAAAGAATAAATGAAGAAACCAAAGTCACCATAATTGTCATTACCCACGAAATGAACGTGGTTCAAAAAATATGCAATAAAGTAGTAGTTCTTGATAAATCGGAAATTGTGGCGTCAGGCTATACGGATGAGGTATTTCATAACAGTACTTCCGAAATAGTGAGAAATCTGGTTGGGGGTGGTAATGTATGAATCAGGTAATGGACTATTTAAGGAATTTAATAGAAGGAAGCGGAGTTACGATAGGGCAGTTTATAAGCCAGACAGTGGATTATTTGAAGACTTTATTTGAAGAAAACGGAGCTATGATAGGGCAGGGTATTTTAGATACCCTTTATATGACATTTACCGCAACGGCTGTGGCTTACATACTTGGGCTTCCAATCGGAATCCTGGCTGAAGTGACCAGAAAGGGCGGAATACATCCGGTACCTTTTATAAACCGGATTTTAGGGCTGATTATCAATATCGGGCGGTCCATACCCTTTATTATACTTTTAGTATTTGTTATGCCGGTTACCAGATTGGTTGCAGGGACCACCATCGGCCCTACGGCGGCAACCGTTCCGCTGATCATTGCAGCGACACCTTTTGTTGCCAGGCTCATAGAAAATACCTTACATGATGTGGACGGCGGGGTGATTGAAGCCGCAAGGGCTATGGGAGCGAATGATTTACAGATTATATTTAAAGTCATGCTGCCGGAATCCCTTCCGTCCATGATTATGGGAGCATCCCTGGCCACCATAACCCTGGTAGGTTATACCGCCATGGCCGGTATCGTTGGGGGCAGGGGGCTTGGCGATATTGCCATGCGTTTCGGCTATTACCGGTACCAGACGGATATTATGATAGTTACAATTGTTTTGTTGGTTTTATTTGTGCAGGCCATACAGAACATTGGACATATAGCTTCAAAAAAAATAGATAAAAGAGGAAAAGGAGAAAATTAACATGAAAAAGATGAAACATTTCGCCAGTTTATTAATGGCTGTAGTACTGATCGGTGTACTATTTACAGGGTGTGGGACAAAAAAAGACGAAAATACCGGCAATACGCCAGCCGGCTCTACAAATGAAACTCCAACGACAGAGACTACAAAGGATGAGGCAGCAACGTCAGAAACCACAACGGATGAAGCAGCAGAAAATACGGCAGACAGTGAGTTAACCGAAATCGTAGTTGGTGCAACGGTTGAACCTCATGCAACTATTTTAAATTCCGATGCGGTTAAAAATGCATTGGCAGAACAGGGTTATTCCATTAAAGTAGTAGAATATTCCGATTATATCCAGCCGAATGTTGCAACGGAAGACGGAAGTCTGGATGCGAACTTTTTCCAGCACGTTCCTTATTTGGATGACTACAATAAAAATAACGGAACAAACTTACAAGCAGTTGCTAATGTTCACTTCGAACCCCTTGGCATTTATCCCGGCAAAACCGCTTCTCTGGATGCATTGCCGGACGGAGCACAGATAGCAGTTCCCAATGATACCTCCAATGAAGCAAGAGCTTTATTATTACTGGAAAAAGCAGGACTTATTACTTTAAAGGAAAATATCGGTCTGGATGCAACCATCAAGGATATCGTTGATAATATTAAAAACCTGGATATCGTGGAAATCGAAGCAGCTCAGACAGTTAAGGTATTACAGGACGTTGACCTGGCAGTAATTAACGGTAACTATGCTTTATCAAACGGATTATCCGCAAGTGAAGACGCACTGCTTGTAGAAGATACAGCCTCGGATGCGGCAGCTACCTATGCCAATGTCATTGTTGTGAAAGAAGGCAACGAAGAATCCGATAAGACCAAGGCTTTAATTAATGCTGTAACTTCCGAAGAAGCGAAGAACTTTATCAATGAACAATGGAAAGGTGCGGTTATACCCGTATTCTAAGAAATTAACGTATCAAATAAGACTAACTTCCGTTCTATAGGCGGAGTTAGTCTTGAAGGTGGAAAGCTATCACATACGCAGTACAAATAACATAATGGGCTGTTGCAAAATAATTTCAACGCCCCTAACTAAAGGATTGGGTGTATTATAATACACCCAATCCTTTTCATAGAGTAAATTAAGCTATTTTGCAACAGCCAGGGGAATGCAATTTCAGTTGAATGAAAATGCTCTATTCACTTCTTTTTAGAAAACAACAATTAAAAACATTTTGAATGACTCGCTTGCATAAACCGCATGGGGTTTTTCTGCCGGCATAACAATGGTCTGGCCTTCTGATAATGTGTATTTATTTTCCCCAATGGTTATTTCTCCGGTACCCTCCGTAACTGTAACAATTGCATCCCCATGGGAAGAATGGGTACTTATTTCTTCTCCTTTGTCAAAAGCAAAAAGAGTCAGACTGACACCTTTATTTTGGATCAGTGTTTTACTGACTATTTGCCCGGGCTGATAATCCACAAGTTCTTTTAAGCTTAAAACGGTTGACAAATCAATATTTTTTAGAATTTTAGTATCCATAGCCTATCCTTTCTGAAATAAATAATTTAACCTATCGAAGAAGCCGTCCTGAGGCTGACTTAACTTTATTTAATAGTATATACCGGTTTCTGATTATGTATGTTGCTAATGCAACAATTTTGAAATAAACTGTAATTTTTTGAATGATTTTCCTTTGTGCGTGTCCCGGCCTAAATAAAAAGATATTGACAATTGAATAAAACTGTATATAATAATATATATACAGTAATTACAGTAGTGACGATAAGTACAGAATTGTTACAGAATAATTGTGGTGAAGGAGCAGGCAAATTGAAAGTGGTTATTTCAAACCAATCGGAACTGCCCATTTATATGCAGATAAAGGAGCAGATAAAGGAACAGATTATGAGGAATTCCTTAAAGGAAAATGATGCCCTGCCCTCAATCAGGCAGCTGGCTAAAGATTTAGGCATCAGTGTTATAACAACTACAAGGGCTTATAATGAACTGGAGCAGGAAGGATTTATTGCAACCACTCCCGGAAAAGGCAGTGTAGTATTGCCAAGGGATAATGCCCTGGTAAAGGAACAGTACTTAAAGCGGATTGAGGATGCTTTCCAGTCTGCAATAGAAAATGCGGATTATGCCGGGATCGATAAAGCAGAATTAATATTGATTCTAAAAACTTTGATGGAGGGTTAAGGAATGGAGTATACGGAATATTCATTGGAAATAGAGGGGCTGTCCAAACATTTAGGTGATTTTTGTCTGGACAATATTAACCTTAAGCTTCCGAAAGGATATATTTTAGGTTATGTGGGCCAGAACGGAGCAGGTAAAACGACAACCATAAAACTTGTCATGGCCATGCTGAAACAGGATGCAGGCAGAATCAAGGTTAACGGAAAGGAATTTAAGGAGAATGAGATAGCATTCAAGGATTCTATCGGATTTATCGCAGATGATTGTTATTATCCCGACGAATTTACTTTAAAGGATATCGAAAAGGCCATGGCTTCCTTTTACCCCTCTTTTGATGCCGGTAAGTTTAGACGTCTGATTAAAAGGTGGGAGCTGCCCTATCATAAAAAGGTAAAGGAGTTTTCAAAGGGAATGCAGACCAGGGCAATGTTTGTGGCGGTTCTTGCAAGAGATACCAGACTTTTATTGTTAGATGAAGCGACCAGCGGTCTGGATCCGGTGGTACGCAGCGAAATTCTGGAATTGCTTCAGGACTATATTGCGGACGGGGAGAGAAGTGTCCTGTTTTCGACCCATATCATGAGTGATCTGGAACAGATTGCGGATTATATTTATTTCCTGGATAAAGGGAAAATGATAATCCAGGCTGAGAAAGAAGATTTACTGGAACAGTATGTGGTTGTAAAGGGCGGAACGGATGAACTTAAGAAACCTCTGGAAGATAAAATAATCGGAATCAAAAAATCCCAGGTGGGTTTTGAAGGGTTATTGTGTGCGGAAAATACCGATTACGTAAAAGGGAACCTTTTACTGGAAAAGCCTACGGTTGAACAGATAATACTATATCACATACAGGGGATGAGGAGGCAGGAATGGATGCATTAAAATTTTTTGATCTGGATATTAAAATGATGAGATCGCAAATAAAGATGGTATTACTTTATCCGGCAATGGGTTTTGTTTTTATATTCTTCCTTATGAATGATATAACTTTTATCGTCGGTTTTATGATTTTGGGATTTTCCATTATGGTTACCATGCCATTTAGTATTGAAAATGCAAAAAAAGAAAATGTATTTTATTATACCCTTCCGGCCAGGACGGAAAGTATGGTATTGGGAAGATATCTTATTATCCTGTCCGGAGTCCTTCTTTTTACAATCGCGAGTATCCTGCTGGTTATTTGCAGTCTGTCACAGGGGGGAACCATTTCGGAGCTGCAGGTTTTTTACTACTCCGTATTTGCTGCCGCCAGTGTTATGATCTGCCTGTTACAATATGCACTATTTTATAAACTTGGTGCTGTGAAAAGCCAGCAGTTTTTTACTATGATTCAGATGCTGCCGGGAATGGCCCTATGGCTGGCAATGAGCTTTGGCAGCAGATATTTGCAGGAAAATCAGGGGGCAGTCCTGGCCGTACTGGATTATGGAAAAAAACATCTGGGAGAAACAGTTGCAATCGAAATACTGCTGGTAGGGCTGGTATTTTATACGGCCTGTAAAATCTCCGGCAGGATTTGCAGGAAAAAAGAACTATAAACGGGAATAAATCAAAAAGGGAAGTTACAAAATACACAGGCTATGAACCGATATTTTGTAACTTCCCTTTTCCCATCAAAGCTGTATATCTATATGATATCTATCCAGCCAATAGTTTACCTGCAGCATATACGCTAACATCTGGGGGCCTGCCATAAGCTGGCCAAACCATGGCTTTCCATAATCGGAAGGGGTATGAATGAAATTCTTTACTTTAGAGGCATCCACAAGAGTGTTAATTGGGGAGGAGGAATCTTCCAGAACAGCCAGGAGCCGGTCGGCCAGGAGTTTTTCATATTTTGGATTATATGTTTTGGGATAAGGGCTCTTTTTACGGTTAAGGATCTCTTCCGGCAGCAAACCTCTGGCGGATTCCCTCAGAAGATGTTTCACTACGCCGTCCCTGCACTTAATATCCCAGGGGACATTCCATACATATTCCAGGATCCTGTGATCAGCCAGGGGAACTCTGGCTTCCAGGCCGGAATGCATGCTTGTGCGGTCCATCCGGTCCAGCAGAGTAACCATAAACCATTTCACATTCAGATAGGCAATTTCCCTTCTTCTGGCTTCCAGTTCACTTTCACCGTCAAGTTTCGGAGTTTCCTTCACCGACTTTTCGTAAGCCGACTGGATATAGTTCTCAAGGTCAATTTCCTGCAGCAAAGAATCCTTTAAGAGCTGTTTTCTGGGCTCAACATTCTTAGACCAGGGGAAAGTATTAAGTTCAAAGGATTCCTGATTGTGAAACCATGGATAACCTCCGAATATTTCATCCGCACATTCGCCTGTTAAGGTAACTTTATTATATTTTTTTACCTCGGAACAAAAATAAAGGAGAGAAGAATCCACGTCCGCCATTCCCGGCAGATCCTTCGCATCCACGGAGGTATACAGATAGTCGGCCAGTTTTAAGTTATCGCATTCCAGATAAGTATGTTTTGTATTCAGATAAGATACCATCAGGTCAACATAAGGGCGGTCCCTGGAGGGCTGGAAGGAATTCGCCTTAAAGTATTGGTCATTTCCGTCAAAATCAAAGGAAAATGTGTTAAGCTGTTCTCCCAGTTTTGCTAATTCTTTGGCACATACGGCGGTCACAATACTGCTGTCAACACCGCCGGACAGAAAAGTACAGATGGGGATATCGGAGATCATCTGCCTTTTTATGGCATCCCTTACCAGAAAAGAGGTTTTTTCAATGGTTTCTTCATAGGAATCCGTATGGGGCTTGCTGACAAGCTCCCAATACTTTACGGCTTTCAGTCCGTCCCGGTTGTAGACGTTATAATAACCGGGCAATACTTCCTGGCAATTTTTAAAAACTCCGCTGCCATAGGTTTTTGCCGGACCCAGGCCGAATACTTCACAAAGTCCCTGCTTGTCAATAACCGGCTTACAGTCCGGGTATGCAAATAAAACTTTTAATTCCGAGCCGAAGATAAGGGTGTCATCTACTATGGTATAAAATAAAGGTTTAATGCCAAGCCGGTCCCTGAAAATACTGAGGGTTTGGCCGGAGTCATCCCAGATGGCAAAGGCGAAGATACCGTTTAGCTGCTTCGCAAATTCATTGCCGTATTCTATGATACCCAGTAAAATTACCTCTGTATCACTGGTGGTTCTGAATTTCCAACCCTTAAATTCCAAGTCCGACTTTAATTCTGCGGTATTATATAATTCGCCGTTATAAATAATCGTATACGTATTGTTCCCGACTTTTCTGCTCATGGGCTGTATACCGCCTGCCAGGTCTATGATGGAAAGCCTGGCATGGGCCAGGGCAGCGTGCTCCGTTAGGTGAAGGCCATTGTCATCCGGCCCTCTATGTTTTATTTTATCTTTCATCTCATTAAGAATTTTGTTCCATTTTGGTGATTCCTGCGTGTAGTTTTCATGAAAGTTACAAAAGCCTGCTATTCCACACAATATTAGCACCGTCCTTAACCATAATAGTTATAGTATGCGCACTTGGAAATCTGGTTACTATTCCGGCACACAGGTTTTCCGGACGGAGGTGCGTTCGCTGCGCAATTTCTGGCGGTACATCTTGTATTTGTAAAATGATTGATTTATAATAAAATATATAAATAATTTATAATATTTATATATTTAAGACAGTTTTTATTAACAGCGGTCAGGGGAGATTGGTTTTTATAAGTGGGATTCAAAGGAGGAAATGAATATGAAAGGTACAGTTGTATCAACCTGGGTTGAATCATGCAGAAAATTATTTGGGGATGCAGTAGTAAATAATGCACTGCAGGCCTATGGTTTATCCGGTGATCGGATATTTACGCCCTTGGAAGACGTGGAAGACAGGGTTGCCCAGGGAATTGTGGACCACATTGGCGATGCCTGCGGTAAGAACCACAAGGATATCTGGTTTACTATGGGTGAAGAAAATATTAAGACGTTCAGCAAAAATTATCCCGGTTTTTTCCGGCATGAATCGGCTTATCAGTTCTTAAAGTCCATGAATGATGTTCACGTAATCGTTATGAAACGTTTTAAGGGAGCGGTACCTCCGGCTTTGGACGTAGTCCCCATATCTTCCCATGAAATTTTGTTTACCTACCGTTCCAAAAGAGGCATGGCAGATTATCTTACCGGTTTAATCAGCGGAGTTGCAGGGTACTTTAAGGAAGACATCAAAATTGAGGTACAAAGCCAGCTGGAAACCGAAACCAAACTGAAACTGACCTTTGAAAATGAAATCCAATCTACGAAAAAGTACCGGATCAGCCAGTTATTCTCTTTTGGAATATTGAAAAATACGGCAGCCAAAACTGCCATATTAAATACCATAGCCGTTACCGGTCTGGCCTTTCTATTATCAGGGGATATTTTAAAAAACTGTATTATAGGGGGAACAACCCTTATTATTTCTCTAATATCTTCCCTTATTTTTCACCGCCCTCAGAAATTAATTAAAAATGAACTGGAAAAGTTAAGCAGCCGTAATTTTGTGGAATCCATTGTCCTGCGTTCCAGTGATGAATATGAAGACATGATGGATGAGATCAATGAAATAAAAAGGAGCGTACAAAAAGATTTTATCGGGTTTAACGCCATAGTAGACGAATTGTATACCTTTAATAAATCCGTAGCCGATATTGCAAACACCATGCAGAATACCTCCAATGATATCACTACGGTACTTGACCAGGTGGCCGGTGCGGCAATTACCCAGGCGGAAGATACGGAAAATGCCATTACGGTGCTTGACGGAAGTATCCAGAATGTAACGGAGATATCCGATGACGGACAAAAAAATAAGATACAGATTGAAGAAGCCGTTGTGGGAATAGAAGAGAGTTTCCATAATGTCCAGTCCACCGCTTCCCAAATCACCGCAGTATTACATAAATTCAATGATATCAGGCAGCGCAGCAACGAATTAAAAGAGAATGCCGACGATATAACACAGATTGTATTAATCGTAGCTGCCATAGCAAAACAGATAAACCTGCTGGCGCTGAATGCGTCCATCGAAGCAGCAAGGGCAGGAGAAGCCGGAAAAGGTTTTACCGTTGTTGCAGAAGAAGTCAGGAAATTGTCGGAAGAAACCAATAATGCCGTAAATCAGATCAATGACAGTTTAACGACCTTTGTTTCCAGTATAAATGTGGTTGTGGAAGGTATCGACGTACAATATGATGTTCTGGAACTTGAAAATACGAAACTGGGCGATGCCGTTAATTCTTCCAGCAAAACCAATGAACGCTTAAAAGTAGTATCTGATTTGATGATACAGAATTCCACGGATCTTAAACTGGAGGCAGATAATATTTCGAATTTATTTGACGGGATCCAGAGTCTGGCAGCCATTGCGGAAGAGAATTCAGCATCCACCCAGGAAGCCAACTCGAATGTAACGGTTTATGTGGAACAGATTAGTGAATTGACCCGCCAGATTAACGTATTTGAAGCGATGATAAAGAATTTTCAGGAAGACTTAAGTAATTATGCAATCTAGTCAGAGCAGTATAAGGTTATGAGCAAGTGTAGAGGACTTGGAATATCCGCTTTGACTATTGTGACTTATGCCGGTGGGGTTTTTATATCTCATAGTACGCGTAATTTCTGTAGCATGGGGCTGCTGTAAAATAGCTTCAACCTAACGAAAGGATTGGGTGTGAATTATACACCCAATCCTTTTTCATAGAGTAAATTAAGCGATTTTGTAACGGCCCCTTATTAAAGTATAAAGCTGGTGCCGGTTTTGCCATGGATGGCATCCTTTGCTTTATTAATATGTGTAATAATGGCCTGGCGTCCGGGAGCAGAAGAGATAAACCGGAGGGAAGCTTCAATTTTAGGAAGCATGGAAGTTGCTTCAAAATAACCGTTGTTTATATATTCCTTTGCATCATTTATGTGGACGGTACCTAAAGGCTGTTCTTCCGGGGTTCCGTAACGGATGGCTGCCTTTTCCACCCCGGTCAGGAACAGAAGAATATCCGCCTGAACCAGCTCAGCCAGCAGTCCGCTGGTATAATCTTTCTCAATGACGGCACTGGCACCTTTTAATGTGGTACCCTGTTCCAAAACCGGGATTCCGCCGCCGCCACCGGCTATTACGAGCTGATTGGAATCCAGTAATGCCCGGATGGCATCAATTTCATAGATATCCATCGGTTTAGGGGAGGCGATAATTCTGCGGTATCCCTTGCCTTCCTCATAGGTTACATAGTTACCTTTTCTTTTTTCAAGTTCTGCCTCTTCCTCTGACATATAACGCCCGATTATCTTGGTCGGATTGCTGAAAGCCCTGTCAAAGGGGTCAACCTTTACCTGGGTAATGATGGTGGAAACCGGTTTGAAAATTCCCCGGTTTAGTAATTCGGTCCGAATGATATTCTGTAAATCGTATCCGATATACCCCTGGCTTAAGGCACTGCAGACAGACATGGGGGCAACGGTATATTTCGGATCCAAGCGGCTGAATTCGGTCATTGCCGTATGGAACATACCAACCTGCGGCCCGTTGCTGTGAGTAATAACGATGTCGAAATTATCTTCTACTAAATCTGCAATTGCTTTTGCGGCTATTTTGACCGCTTTCTGCTGCTCGGGAAAGGTATCACCGAAAGCACTTCTTCCCAGTGCTATTACAAGTTTCTTTTTTGGCATATTTTTACCTCGCTTTTTATGTTATTCCGCTGTAAAACCGAAAATATTATGTTGATATCCTGTCATTCATCCGATCATGAAGGAAGTGCGTTTCATGATCTTGCTGCTCCAGCCGGAATCGAGAGCAGCTTTTTTATTCCTCAATCTGCTTTTATTATATATCAAAAAGCGGAAAAAATAAAGGTTAATTCGGAACTTCATAAAAAGTTTAGCACGTTAATATGATAACGAGATAATAGGTTACAACATAAAAATTGTCCTTGACAATCATGGTATAATTGTATACAATAAAACAGATTTAAAAAGGTTAAAATAATATCATGAAAATGCACTTTTTAATATTGTATAATAAAAAGTGGTAAGGAGAAGTATAACATGGAAAACAGGAAAGTATTTATGAATCCACACAACAATTTACTTCAGCTGGAAGAGCATCTATATCCATTGGTCGATGTAGAGCAGCCTAACGTATTCAGAAACTTATTTCCATATGATGAGGTGCCAAAGATTGCATTTAACGACAGAATCGTGCCTCACAATTTTCCCGAGGAAATATGGATCACAGATACTACCTTCCGCGACGGACAACAATCCAGAGCGCCATATACTACCGATCAGATAGTTACAATATATGATTACCTACATAGATTGGGCGGGCCTAAGGGCATTGTCCGCCAAAGTGAATTTTTCCTGTATAGTAAAAAGGACAGGGATGCCGTATATAAATGCATGGAAAGAGGATACCAGTTCCCTGAGGTAACTTCATGGATCCGTGCCAGTAAAAAAGATTTCGAGCTGGTAAAAGAAATCGGCATGAAGGAAACCGGCATTTTGGTAAGCTGCTCCGACTACCACATTTTTTATAAGATGAAGATGACGAGGCGGGAAGTCATGAACCATTACCTGAGTGTTGTCAGAGATTGCCTGGAGACCGGGATAGCGCCACGCTGCCACTTAGAGGATATTACAAGATCTGATATACACGGATTTGTCATTCCGTTCTGTCTGGAATTGATGAAGTTAGGCGAGCAGTACGGTATACCTGTAAAAATCAGGGCCTGTGATACTATGGGCTATGGTGTCAATTTCTCCGGAGCCGTTATACCAAGGTCTGTCCAGGGAATTATTTACGGCCTATTGACCCATGGCGGGGTTCCCTCAAATATGTTAGAATGGCATGGTCATAATGACTTTTATAAAGCGGTAACCAATTCAACCACGGCATGGTTATACGGGGCCTGCGGGGTTAACTGTTCTCTTTTTGGAATCGGCGAGAGAACCGGCAATACCCCTCTTGAAGCCATGGTATTTGAATATGCCCAGTTAAAAGGCACCTTAGATGGGATGGATACTACGGTTATTACCGAATTGGCAGAGTATTTTACCAAGGAGATCGGGTATGAAATTCCCCACAGGACCCCCTTTGTAGGAAAGAATTTTAACGTTACCCGTGCAGGCATCCATGCGGACGGCCTGTTGAAAAATGAAGAAATTTATAATATATTTGATACGGAAAAGTTCTTAAACCGCCCTGTTTTGGTATCGGTTTCTAATACTTCCGGTTTAGCCGGCATAGCACACTGGATGAATACTTATTTTAAACTGAAAGGCAAGGATGCAGTGAATAAAAATAACCAGATCGTTATAAAAGTAAAAGACTGGGTAGACAAAGAATATGAAAGCGGCCGTGTTACCGTTATTACGGATGAGGAACTGATTGCCGTAATTAATGAAGTTAAGGCAGCGTTATAAAGGAAGCGGTTCGCAAGTACCGTTATGACGGATATCACACAAACAATTGATATCTGATTTGACAAGTTAAGAAAAATGAAATAAACTGATATATAGTTGGCGAAATAAAAAAACTATTGGAGGATAAAGATGACAGATTACATAGAAGCAGCGAAGGAGCAATTTGGAAAATTACTGGAGGAACAGTTAAAAAGGGTTGAAATCATGAAGCAGCAAGGTGATTTCATAAACTATAAAGAGTTACCCAAAACAGTCATTGGTGTTTGTGGCGGAGATGGTATCGGACCTGCAATTACCTCCCAGGCACAGAGAGTATTGGAATACTTATTATCCGATGATATCAAATCCGGCAAAGTTGAATTTAAAGTAATAGATGGACTGACAATTGAACGCAGGGCTGCAGAGATGGCTGCGATTCCTCCTGCTGTCTTGGAAGAATTAAAAGAATGCCATGTAATTTTAAAAGGACCGACCACGACTCCCCGCAAGGGCGATCCCTGGCCCAATGTTGAAAGTGCTAATGTTGCCATGAGGAAGGAACTGGATTTGTTTGCTAACGTCAGACCGGTACGCATTCCGGAACAGGGAATCGACTGGACCTTCTACAGGGAAAATACAGAAGGAGCTTATGCGGTAGGCAGCAAAGGATTTCATGTGACGGAAGACCTTGGTGTGGATTTTACGGTGGTAACCTCACAGGGTACGGAGCGAATTATCAGAGCAGCCTTTGAATATGCGAAAACAAACGGTAAGTCCAGGGTAACGGCAGTTACCAAAGCAAATATTATAAAAACCACAGACGGTAAATTCTTAGATATGTTTAAAGAAATTGCAAATGAATATCCGGGAATTACGGCAGATGACTGGTATATTGATATAATGACCGCCAAACTGGTAGATGAGAAGAGAAGGAAGGACTTTCAGGTACTTGTACTTCCTAACCTGTACGGTGATATTCTTACGGATGAAGCTGCGGAATTTCAGGGCGGCGTAGGTACTGCCGGCAGTGCCAACATAGGCAAAAAATACGCAATGTTTGAAGCGATTCACGGATCTGCGCCGCGTATGGTGGAAGAGGGGAGAGATATCTATGCGGATCCCTGCAGTGTGATCCGTGCAGGTGCCATGCTCCTCGCACATATAGGATATGTAAAGGAATCAGAAAAATTATATAAAGCACTGGATATCTGCACTATTACGGAGAAAAAGCTGGTGATCACGGGTAGAAATACAGGAGCTGCCAGTGCCGAATTTGCGGATTATTTAATGAGTACGATTGAAAAACTTTAGGAGGTTTTTTTGTGGACGATAAAGATGTTCATAAGGAAGTAACGGATAAGTATTCTCTCAGAGGGCGGGTTTTTAATAAAATCCGTGAGGATATCTTATCCGGGAAATACAGTCAGAATGAGGAATTGAAAGAGACTTCCATTGGTGTGGAACTTGGTGTTAGCCGGACTCCGGTAAGGGAAGCCCTCAGGCAGCTTGAACTTGAGGGTCTGGTTAATATCATTCCAAACAAAGGAGCCTATGTAAATGGTATATCGGAAAAGGATATACATGATATTTACATAATTCGTTCTTATCTGGAAGGGCTTTGTGCCAAATGGGCCTGCGAACACATTACCCAGGAGCAGATTGATGAATTGGAAGAAATCGTATATTTATCTGAATTTCATGCCAAAAAAGAACATCATGAACAAATAGTTGAACTGGATAATAAGTTTCATCAATTGATTTATGAAGCTTCTGACAGTAAGATATTAAATCATGTACTGTCTGATTTTCATCATTATGTCCAGCGCATCCGTAAAATTACCCTGGCTTCGGAAAACAGGGCTGCGAATTCCAATAAGGAACATACTGCCATATTGGATGCCATAAGGCAGAGGGATGGCGAAAAGGCTGAAGTCCTGGCACATGAACATATTATGAATACTATAAAAAATATAAGTGAACAGGGTTTATAAAAACCGGTTTATTTTTATTCGGGCATTATGCCGGAAGTGGCTCTTTATACAGGGTATTGGGTATATTATCAATTCCATACTTTGTACAAAGAGCCACTTTTATGTTATAGGAATTCGTCCTGAGCGGTTGTATTTATTCCGCTAATTCTTCCCATAAAAGAAGCAATTCTTCCAGACGTTTTTCGATAGACTTTTTTTCATTATTCAATTCCATTAATTTGGAAACGTTCGTAAATACTTCCTCCTGGGTGAGGAGATGATCAATTTCCTCATTTCTGGTTTCCAGAAGGTGTATTTCCTCTTCGGTTTTCTTTAAATCACTCTGACGCTTGCGGATTTTTGCCTGTTCTTCTTTCTGCTGTTTCCAGTCTGACTTACTGTCGGTATTTGGAAGCTCCCCTTCATCCGTGGATATTGCAGTACCCAAAGAGGGGGCTTTAGGAGTTTCCGCAAGAAATATGCGTTCCATTTCCGGTTTTTTCTCCAGATAATAATCATAGTTGCCAATGTAATTTAAAAGATTATTCTGGGTCAGATCCAATATCCTTGTAGCTGTTTTATTGATAAAGTAACGGTCATGGGAGACGTAAAGCACGGTTCCCGTATAATTATTAATGGCATTTTCTAAAATTTCCTTTGAGGTGATATCCAGATGGTTTGTCGGTTCGTCCAAAATTAAAAAATTAGCTTCCGAGAGCATAAGCTTCGCAAGGGAGACCCTGCCGCGTTCCCCGCCGCTGATATCTTTGATACGTTTAAAAACATCATCATTGGTAAACAGAAAAGCTGCTAAAATATTCCTTATCCTGGTATTATCCATATTCGGGTAGGTATCCTGTAATTCATCGAATAATGTTTTATCCTGATTCAGCACCTGATGTTCCTGGTCATAATAACCGATTTTGACTTTGGTACCCAGCTTTATTTCCCCTTCATCGGCCGGTACTAACTGATTGATGATTTTAAGTATGGTTGTTTTACCGGTACCGTTATTACCGATGATGGCAACCCGTTCTCCGCGTTTAATTTCAAAATTGATATGTTTAAATAAGGTCAGAGGATAAAAGGACTTACTTAAGTCTGTTACGGTAAGGACGTCATTTCCGCTGATTACATAAGGTTCAAGACGGATGGACATATGGGATTCCTGCGTTATGGGCTTTTCGATCCGCTCTATTTTATCCAGCATTTTTTCACGGCTTTCGGCACGTTTTATGGATTTTTCACGATTAAAGGAACGAAGCTTGGCAATGACTTCTTCCTGATGTTTGATTTCTTTTTGCTGGTTAAGGTAATGCTTTAGCATGGCATCCCTTTGGAAGGCCTTCTTTTCCGCATAAGAGGAATAGTTACCTTCGTAAGAGATTGCATCGGCATTCTCTATTTCAATCACTTTGGTAACTACTTTATTCAGGAAATAACGGTCATGGGCAATCACCACAACAGCACCTTTATAATTTAATAAAAATGTTTCCAGCCATGAGATGGACTCCATGTCCAGATGGTTCGTCGGTTCGTCAAGCAGTATTAAATCCGGGGTACTTAATAATAATTTACCCAAAGCGACCCGGGTTTTCTGGCCGCCGGATAGAGTGGTAACCGGTTTTAAAAACTCATCTTCCGAAAAGCCAAGGCCCTTTAATACCCCGACGACTTCACTTTTGTAAGCATAGCCGTTCTTTAATTCAAATTCATGGGTCAGCCTGGTATAGGTGCTTAGCATTTGTTCCAGTTCTTTCTCCGAGGCTGATTTCATCTCCAGTTCCAGCTGGCGGATTGCATTGTCCAGTTCTATTATATCTTTTTTTACGGTGAGAATTTCATCATAAATTGAATTCTCTGAGGATAATTCCTGATGCTGTGCCAGGTATCCGACAGAACATCCTTTTGCAAAAATAATTTCACCTTCATCTGCAGGCAGTTCTCCCATGATAATTTTAAATAAAGTTGATTTACCTGCGCCGTTTACGCCGACTATGGCAGCTTTTTCCCTTTCATTGATATGGAAGGAAACACCGTTTAGTATCTGGTCGGTTCCAAAACTTTTACTAATATTTTTACATGCTAATATCATATTGTATTCTCCGTCAGTAATAAGAGTATAAAATTTCATCCATTCTATCTATAGTGCATTCTTATAAAATCATATTGTAACACAGTAAAAATGTCAAGTAAATGAGGATTCAAACTATATTTGACAATTATATATCAATCACATATAATTATTTAATATAGCGGGTTTTTTAAGAATTAAATAAAGTGAAGGAGGAATAACCGTGCAAGATAAGGAAATATCATTAGCTGTAATACAAAGATTGCCAAGATATTACAGGTATTTAGGAGAATTACTCGAGAACGACGTAGTTCGCATCTCCTCGAAAGAGTTAAGTGAAAGAATGAAGGTAACTGCTTCACAAATCAGACAGGATCTGAATAATTTTGGCGGATTTGGACAACAGGGCTACGGTTATAACGTGGAATATTTATATACAGAAATCGGGAAAATTTTGGGCTTGGATAAATGCTATAATTTAATTATTATCGGTGCCGGCAATCTCGGCCAGGCCCTGGCAAATTATACTGATTTTGAAAGACGCGGATTTTATATTAAAGGAATTTTCGATGTGAACCCAAGGCTGGAGGGGATATCCATTCGCGGGACTGAAATACGCATGATAGATGAGTTAGAGGATTTTGTGAAGAAAAATACGGTGCATATTGCCGCATTGACCATACCCAAGTTAAAAGCTCCGGCCATCGCAAAAGATCTGGTCCGGATGGGGATAAAAGCAATATGGAATTTTGCACCCACTGATCTTAATTTACCCGGTGATGTTATGGTGGAGAATGTTCACCTGGCAGAAAGCTTAATGCGTTTATCGTATAATTTAAAAGCATTGGAAGAAAGCGAAGCAAATAAAAAATAGGATTCCTGGACCATACCCAAATTACGTCTGACAATCACTTTGGTGAAGGAAGTGCATTCAAATGAAAAAAATTAAAGCAATGGATTTTGACAAAATATTTAAAGGGAAAAAGATTCCGATTCTCACATTGGACGAACGCTGGCATGAATTGTTTCCTGACTATGATAAGCCTGTACACATTAAGGAAATTGAGTACAAATTAAATGATCTGATAAAGCAGCAGGGGAAGCTGGCAAACGACATGAAAGATATGAAAAATTTAAAGAATCAGCTGATGCAGGAAATTATAATCCATATGGATGTAAATGATACGGAAGTCGGTAAGCTGAAAGCGAAAAAGCTGGACAAAAACCAGAAAATGATTAAGGAACTCAGTGATAAGATGAACCGCACGGAAGATGAATTAATTGAATTACCCTATCAGATCAAAGCCGTAAATGAGCGGCTTATTATAGAGAGTGCGAAAGTCTGCTATGCCAGGTTAAATAACAATAACAAAAAAGCTGCGGAAATTGCCCAGTGGATTTCCAAAACCAGGGATGAACTGAAAGAAAAAATATTGGAAAAACAGGACATGGAAATTAAAAACACAGCCATTTACTCCTATATGCATGATATGTTAGGACCCGAATTACTGCAGGGGTTAGATGAAGAACTTAAAAGTATTTGATAGAAGGATTTATTTAACCTAATATTAAGATGTGGCAGAGCGGAAAACGGATATCCGCCATAACACTGACAGGAGCCTGAGTTATGATTGTTGGTATCGGAACAGATTTAATTGAAATAAACCGGATAATTAAGGCTTGTGAGAAGGAACATTTCCGGATAAAATACTTTACGGCAAAAGAAATAGAGTTAGGTGCCGTGAATAAACAGAAATTTGCGGACAATTTTGCGGTAAAAGAAGCCGTCTCGAAAATGCTTGGGACAGGTTTTAGGAATGTAAAACCTATCGATATAGAAGTGCTTCGTGATCCTTTGGGTAAACCATATGTAAATTTGTATGGCTCAGCTTTAGAAATTTCCGATTCGCTGGCAATAACTAAAATATTTGTAAGTATTACAAATACGAAAGAATTTGTAAGTGCATTTGCAGTTGGAGAGAGTATCTGAATATCCAGGGTTACAGCTCAGCCTTACGGCTGAATTTACAACAAGTGATGCACAGAAAATATACCTTCTGCATAATTTCGTACGTTTTAATTCAATCCGTCATTAAAGCGCAGAGAGGGCCGCAGAAAACACCTCGCGGTATTCATGGCTGAACTGCAGCTATCCGGAAGATATTTCATTGCATAGATTTAATGAGGACTTTAGGCGTAAAAAACCAAAAAGATTTTTTCATCCTTCTGATTTGTATGTGCGCTTAGGGCGCACAGATGGGAGTTTTATGAAAAATATAGTGAATGCTGCACAAATGAAGGCAGTCGATGATTATACAATTGAAAAAATCGGGATTCCTGCAATAGTACTAATGGAGCGTGCGGCCTTAGCGGTCGCTGCTATGGTAAAAAAGCATGGGAGTAAACAGGATAAGATTCTGGCAGTATGCGGTACGGGCAATAATGGTGCGGATGGAATTGCTGCGGCACGTATCTTGAAACTGGAAGGTTATCCGGTTGATATCCTCCTGGCCGGGGATGAAAGTAAAAGTTCCGAATTGGCCAGGCAGCAGCTGGAGGTAGCAAGAAATTTAGGCATATCTATATATAACAATATACTAATCGCTGAATATACTATTATAATAGATGCGATTTTCGGTATTGGCCTTAGCAGGAATGTGTCCGGTGTATATAAAGAAATAATAGAAGATATCAATGCGGGCAAACACACTGTATTCGCCGTTGATATACCTTCCGGCTTATCTGCGGATAACGCAAAGCCAGTGGGTACTGTTATAAAGGCCGACTATACCATAACTTTTGGACTGAATAAAATCGGTCTCTTATTATATCCGGGATGCGAGTATGCCGGCCTTGTTACGGTAGCAGATATTGGATTTCCGCAAAAAGCAGTTGATGCTGTTGATTCCCAATACTATATTTATGATACTTCGGATTTAGGTAAATTGCCGGAGAGAAAAAATTATTCGAATAAAGGAACCTATGGTAAAGTACTTATTATCGCGGGTTCTGTTAATATAAGCGGTGCCTGCTATTTTTCAGCAAAAGCGGCTTACCGGACAGGAGCCGGCTTGGTAAAAGTTATGACTGCGGTTGAAAACAGAACAATTATACAGTCCCAGCTGCCGGAAGCTTTAATGTATACCTATGATAAATGTTCTTTGGAGGATCCGGAAACGGAGAAAATAATAAAAGAAATAGAGTGGGCTACGGTTATTGTAATCGGTCCGGGCATCGGTGTAAATGAAATATCAGGCCGGTTATTGGAGCTGGTGTTGAAATATGCCAAAGTACCGGTTATTATTGATGCTGACGGAATTAATCTGCTGGCACTAAGAGCCGGGAAAACCGGAAATGAAATCGGCACGGAGTATAACAGGATAGAAAAAATTGCTTCGATGTTGCCAGAGCAGACAATTTTAACCCCCCATCCCAAGGAATTATCCGTACTGCTGGATACATCCATAGACAGCATAACCGGTGATTTATCCGGAACCGCGGATTATTGTACTCATAACAATAAAATCATATATGTATTAAAAGATGCAAGAACCATTGTTGCCCATGAAGAAAAAAGATATATTAATACTTCGGGTAATAACGGAATGGCTACGGGAGGAACCGGTGATGTTTTGACCGGAATTATAGCAGCATTAATAGCGCAGGGGTTATCCACCCCGGAAGCAGCAACGTTGGGAGTATATATTCATGGTCTGGCTGGTGATAAGGCCTGTGAAGTAAAGGGAAGTTATGGTTTAATTGCCAGTGATGTAATAGATGCACTGCCGCAGGTGCTGAAAGTTTGACCTATTAAAAAGTCTTTCGCCTGGCCGGGGGAAGTCAGACTTAACTTTTCAGCGGAGGACGGAGCTTTCACTGAAATAGCAGCATAGAAGCATAACAGATTATAAGCATATAAAAACGGAATACAGATATTCGCTTGAAAAAATATAAGTGTTAATTTAGGATAAATAATATTTGGGCTTTTGAGATAACCCTGGTATGGATTGGAGGACATATGACAGCAGGTTTGACAGAATCATCTTCGGTGGAAGAGATAGAAAAAAGATATTTTAGGGTAACTGCTAATATTGACCTGGATGCTATCTGCAATAATATCACAAATACAAGAAAATTAGTAGGTAACACTACCAGAATAATGGCAATTATAAAAGCAGACGGATACGGGCATGGGGCGATACCAATAGCCAAAGCTCTGGACCAGATAGGCGTAGATGCCTTTGGAATTGCCATTCTTGAAGAAGGAATTGAATTAAGAAGGGCTGGAATTAAGAAGCCGCTTTTAATCCTGGGATACACGCCAAAAGAACAGTTTAAGGAATTGGTCCGGTTTGACATTACGCCTACAATTTTTGAGAGTTGTACGGCGGAGGAATTATCAAAGGAAGCATTAAAACAGAATAAAACAGCGAACATCCATATTAAGCTGGATACGGGAATGAGCCGTATCGGATTTAGCGATAAAATAGAAAGTATCGAAGAAATTAAAAAAATAGCTTCAATGAAAGGTATTAGAATCGAAGGAATTTTTTCACATTTCGCATGTGCGGATGAAACAGATAAAACTTCAGCCATAAATCAGTTAAAGCGTTATCTTTCCTTTGTAAAACAATTAGAAGCGGAAGGAATCTTTATTCCTGTCAAGCACATAGCAAACAGTGCGGGAATTATAGATTTACCGGAAGCACAGCTGGATATGGTCCGGAGCGGGATATCAACTTACGGTCTTTACCCTTCGGAAGAAGTAAATAAAAATAAAATTGAATTAAAACCGGCTATGGAAATAAAAACCCATATCAGTTATGTGAAAGAGGTCGACGCAGGTGTCGGAGTAAGCTATGGCAGTACATATATTACAACGGATAAAACCACAATAGCCACCATACCCGTTGGATACGGCGATGGTTATCCAAGGCTTTTATCATCAAAAGGAAGAGTACTGGTTCATGGAAAATCTGCACCGATCATCGGCCGGGTGTGCATGGATCAATTCATGGTAGATGTTACAAAGATAGACAATGTAAAGCAAGGTGACGTTGTTACTTTATTGGGAAAGGATGGAGACCAGTTTATTTCGGCTGAAGAAATTGCAGAAATGGCTTATTCCTTTAATTATGAATTAATTTGTAATGTTGGTAAAAGAATTCCACGTATTTATTACCGTAAAGGCAAGGTAGTTGAAGTCAAAGAATAAGAAATTATAAAAAGGTCACATAAAAGAAAACATTTTATGGAATACACAAGTCAAAATTGGGAAATAATAAGACTAAAGCCATAAAATGGAGTGTGAGAAAAGTGATTATAAAAAGAGGCGATATTTTTTATGCTGATTTAAGACCGGTTATTGGGTCTGAACAGGGAGGAGTAAGACCTGTTCTGATTATTCAAAATGATACAGGTAACAAACATAGCCCAACTGTAATATGTGCAGCTATTACTTCTAAAATGAATAAAGCAAAGCTTCCAACCCATGTAGAAATAGATGCGGATAAATATGGAATCATAAAAGATTCCGTTATATTATTGGAACAAGTGAGAACCATTGATAAATCAAGGTTAAAAGAAAAAGTATGTCATCTAGACCAAGACGTATTAAAGAAAATTAATCGGGCACTAATTATTAGTTTTGCATTAGATACATACATCAAATAAAAAGGAGAAAAACCCACCTTTTTTAAGGTGACGTCTTAAATAAATTTTATCTCCAAAAGGATAGTATTGAAATATTCATTTGGTACACTGCACAGATGCAACCGCCCAGGGGGAACATCTTTTGTGAATCTTATATCAGTAAAAAGAAGAAGCCAGTAACGACAAACTGGCTTCTTCTTTTGGTAACTAAAATTAATTTAGAACCATGCGTATAATAGGGTGGGAGTAGAAAGTGTTTTTCATTCACTATCCACTTATATTGTAAAAGCAAAATGTGTTAACTTTGTGAAGAAAAAATGAAATAAGTATAAAAAGTATAAATTAATTTGCAGACTTATATTTTTTGAGATTTTCATTCAAGGATAAAATTTTATTATTTGACAGTGTATGATTCGGAATCAACTTCTGGGTCTATTGATAGAAAAGCAGTCAGACCCTTTTATAAGGATGCAGATATATTTAAAAGAAATGGTACAATCGGTTTTCCGGTAAGCATGTGAATTCGAAGTAAAGTGATTCCTCAATAACTTGCTGAGTAATAAGCTCTTTGCATTTAACCTTATAAGTTTCTTAGCGGAGTGTAAGCGGTGGGTTAGGGACTTAACTTTTCAGTCGGAGTTCATGCTTAGTTTACGCTCTGACTGAAATACCTGCATAGCAGGTATAAGGTTATGAGCAAGTTATTATGTTAATGATTTTCAATTTAGCCTTTTCAATAAGTGTAGATTATTAAATTATTAAAATATTGACATGTATCGAAATATATGTTAAACTATATAAGTTGTCGGCAATGATATGACGACAAAAAAATAATATGAACCTTGATAACTGAACAGTGAAACAACCCTGAAAATTCTAATAAAATTTTCATAGATCACTTCTTAATTTAAATAGGAAGTCATCGATAAGAACGGTATCTGGTGTAACAGTCAGATACAACCTA
>JAEWAK010000065.1 GCA_023391695.1 Bacillota bacterium | reverse complement strand
TAGGTTGTATCTGACTGTTACACCAGATACCGTTCTTATCGATGACTTCCTATTTAAATTAAGAAGTGATCTATGAAAATTTTATTAGAATTTTCAGGGTTGTTTCACTGTTCAGTTATCAAGGTTCTTACCTGTTTGTCCAGGTTTTTGCTTACTGCTTTAAACTTTTTTTGTTTGTAAGCTTTGTTGGTGTTTCACACCAGCTCGACTATCTTATCACACTTACAAGGAGTTGTCAACAACTTTTTTTAATTATTTTTCTCAAGTTTCAACTTCCAAAAAAGTTTAACGGAGAAGGAGGGATTTGAACCCTCGCGCCGCTATTAACGACCTACTCCCTTTCCAGGGGAGCCCCTTCAGCCGCTTGGGTACTTCTCCAAATAGGCTGATAAAAAATGTCACACAGAACAACAATACACCAGTTATTGGTGCTATATTGTAACGGAGAAGGTGGGATTCGAACCCACGGTCCCTTTCGGAATCACCGGTTTTCAAGACCGGCTCCTTAAACCACTCGGACACCTCTCCGAACACTGCTTGAACAGTATAGCAAACCTTATAAAATATGTCAAGCTTTTTTAGTTAACTTTTTTCGTTTTTTCTGATTCTTTTTTTAGAGTATTTATCCCTTTTTTTCTAATTTTATAGATAAAAATAATCAACTTAAAAAGAGTCTTTCAGCAATGCTTCTCCGATCAAAATATCCTCCGGAGTGGTGATTTTAATGTTACGGTAACTGCCCATAATCATCTTTACCGGATAATTCATGGTATATTCCACAACCATTGCGTCATCCGTGATATTTATCCGGTTAATGTCTTCTTCAAATCTGCCTCCGTTATAATTGCCGGATACCTGGTTTAAATCCTTTTCTTCCCTATTATGTGCCATTTCACCCATTATCATGCAATATGCCTGCATAATGATATCATAAGAGAATGCCTGCGGTGTCTGGACCGCCCAAACTCTGTCACGGTCCGGTGTTTCCGTTACAAGTCCATCCTGATTTACTATTTTTATCGTATCCTTATTGGGTACTCCTGCAACACAGGCACCATGAAGGCCAAGATTTCTGATTGCAGCTTCGATTAAATCCACTGTAACAAAAGGTCTTACTCCGTCATGGATGAGCACATAGTCTGCCAATTTAATTTCCTTTAAACCATTATAAACAGAATGATAGCGTTCCTTACCGCCTTCAATTATGCAGCTAACTTTTTTTAAATTATATTTTTCTACAATTGATTCTTTACAGTAATCAATATCATCTTGACCTACCACTAAAATAATTTCTTCCACGCTGCTTTCTTCAAAAGCCTTCAAGGAATAATAAAGTATTGGTTTCCCGCCCAGCAGGAGATATTGTTTCGCAGTACTGCTCTGCATTCTCTTTCCTGTTCCTGCTGCCAATACAATTGCTGCCGCCGTTTTATTTTTCATATTCTCCCGCCTTTCAAAAAAATGGACAAACACGTATTAAGCCGGTCAGCTTTTATCTCTGGCCTATCTTTAGGTTCGGCACCGCATTTAAATCTAGTCCGTGTCTGGTTCCATTTAAGTATTCATAATATGCCGCCGCTCCAATCATGGCAGCATTATCGGTGCAAAGCACCGGTGAAGGATAAAACAAACGGATTCCATGCCCCGAACATGCGGCATCCATAGCTTGCCTTAATGCGGAATTCGCTGCTACCCCGCCTGCAATGGCAACCTTATCCATATGATATTCCTGAGCGGCAGCCACAGTTTTGGTAACCAGGGCATCGACTATGGCCTCCTGAAAGGAAGCGGCAATGTCAGCCGTATTGACCGGTTCATTTTTCATGGCACAGGAATTAAGATGATTCAGTACTGCCGATTTTACTCCGCTGAAACTAAAATCATAGGGGAACCCTTCTATATTAGCCCTTGGAAAAGATACCGCATGTTTGTCTCCTTCCTTAGCCAGTTTATCTACTTTGGGACCGCCGGGATAACCCAGACCTATGGCCCTTGCAACTTTGTCAAAAGCTTCTCCGGCTGCATCATCCCTGGTGCGTCCGATAATTTCATACCTGCCGTATTCTTTCACTATTACCAGATGGGTATGCCCACCCGATACAATTAAACATAAAAACGGCGGTTCCAGTTCCTTGTTCTCAATAAAGTTGGCAGAAACATGCCCCTCTATATGGTGAACCCCGATTAAAGGTTTCCCTGTTGCATAGCTGATTGCCTTCGCCTCCGCCACTCCTACCAATAATGCCCCCACTAATCCAGGTCCGTAGGTAACACCGATTGCCTCAATGTCATCCAGTGTTACTTTTGCTTCAAAAAGAGCTTCTTTAATAACCTGATTTATTTTTTCTATATGTTTTCTGGATGCGATCTCCGGTACAACTCCTCCGTACAGTGTGTGTAAGGCAATTTGGGAAGAGATTACATTGGATAGTACCGTCCTGCCGTTTTTTACGACGGCTGCTGCCGTCTCATCGCAGGATGACTCTATTGCCAGTATCAAAATATCTTTATCCATATCTTATCCTCCTGAGAGTATAATGTAAAATAATACTCTGCTCTGTTTGTTTCTTTTATCTGTTAATACTTATCTTTTAGGCTAGGGTGTGTCTGAAAACTCATTCACCCTTGAACCCTTCACTTTGCGGCATGCTGCGTCGTGATTTGGGTGTATATTATGTCTGTTTTTTTGTATTTTGTCGTCTGTTTTTTTAACTTACTTTATATAAAAGCGTAAATAAGAAACAAATAATCCGGAACAGTATATTCTGATGCAAAAACCAGTATACTTTCCGGATTTCCAATCTTTATTTACACCTGTATACATTTCTTGAAATGACTTTTAAACTAATTATCCGGTTCGGTTTCTTTTTCCCCGGTTAATTCCCAGCCCATAATCTTCCATCTGCTTTCCGAATCCTGCCTGAGGAGAAAATTCTCATAAACCTTTGAATAATCCGTATTTTCTTTTACAGTATAGGAGACTGAAATGGAAGCATAATTTTCATCATCACTTTCCCAGTATTTAACCGAACTGCTTTCATCAATGATATAATTCATAATAGTCCTATTTGCGTTCCGGTATTCCGATATCTCTACATTTAAATCAAGTATATAATTATCATACGGGTTATTCAACAGCAGTTCATCATCAAAGAGCTGGCGCAGCTGAACGGCCATTTTTTCAACCTGCTCCAGATTCAAATCCTCATTGAAGAAACATTTGGTCATCCGGCTGTATAACTTTAAAACTTCCCGGGGCGAAGAAGGATAATTTTCTTTCATATCTTTAGTCAGAAGTTTGTCCACTTCGCTCATAGAAGATACCGGATCCGTTTTAGTTACGTTTGTCCTTGTCCTGATAAAAAAATATAATGCAATTAAGGCGGCTGAAAAGAAAAACATAAAAACGATTGTTTTGACTGTCTGTTTTTTTGATTTTTTCATGTTTACCTCGTATTTATTCGTCAGGATTAAATTCCAAAGTAATACTTTTTCTATCCTTTCCCGCTTTGGCATTCGGAAAAATAGCCCTGGTGTCTTCCATATATTCTTCCGGCCTAACTAAGGACGGACTGTAATGGGTCAGCCACAATTCCCGTACACCGGCAGCCCTGGCAAGCCTGGCGGCATCATAAAAGGTCATGTGCTTATGATCGATTGCCTTTTCTTCCTTGTCTTTTTCACCATACATACCTTCACAGATAAACAGATCCGCTTCTTTGGCGTGATCCGCTATGGCTGCAATGGGTCTGGTGTCCGTACAGTAGGTAAGCTTGATCCCTTTCCTGGGAGGACCAAGTACCATGTCAGGAGTAATAACTCTTTCTTCCGTCCGTATCGTCTCACCCTTCTGCAGCCGGTTCCAGTACAACCTGGGAACCTGGTTTTCATTGGCTTTTTCTACGAAAAACCGGCCGCCCCGTTCAATTAAAATATTATATCCATAACAAATAACATTATGATTCACTTTAAAGGCCTGTATAACATAACCATTGATACGGATTTCCTCTGTCGGATCGGATAATTCAATAAAATGAATATCAAAAGGCAGTTCCGGTGCAATAATACGGAGTGCATTAACCACCCGTTCCAGACCTTTTGGGCCGATCATGGTAACCGGTTCCGTCCTGTCAGCATTACCCATGGTCAATAACAGTCCCGGCAGCCCGCTGATGTGGTCTCCGTGGTAATGGGTAAAACATATAACATCTATCGGATGAAAACTCCACCCCTTTTCCTTAATCGCTATCTGTGTACCTTCACCGCAATCTATTAATAAACTGGACCCATTGTATCTGGTCATTAATGCCGTAAGCCACCGGTTCGGCAAAGGCATCATACCGCTTGTCCCAAGCAAACAAACATCTAACATGTATTTTCCTCACTTATTTTTTGGTTCATTATGTAGTACTATTCTACCCTTTTCTATGAGAACATACACATATTTCCAAAAGCATTTATACTTTAATATTAACATAACCCATATTGATAATCAAGCATTACAGGGAATTGATTGTATTTCAGGGTTACAGTTCCAGCCATAGATGCCGCGTGGTGTTTTCTGTAAGTGAGGCGGAGCGGAACTTGCAGTAAACCCAAGCTTAACACGCGCGAAATTATGCAGAAGACAAAATAATTCCAATCCGCCGCAGTGCGATCCAAAGCGGAGCGTTTTTATCTCATAGGAGAACTTTCCCATGAAATAAGAAAGAGTCTGGCTTGCCACTTGGCTCTGACACGCTGTCACTTCAGTGACAAGATACCTTAGCGCGTCATGTGCATCCTGCCCGGAGGGCTTTTTTATGCAATAGGACGTATTTTCCTATTGCATAAAAAACTGCCATGAATATACTTCGGTTCCCTTTAAACCGGAAACCGGTTAGCATATTCATGGCCGCCTGACCCCTGCTATAAAACTTCTTTTTTTCGTACTACTTCAATTGGTATTTTAAAAGTTTCAATTAATTTATCATAACATTCTTCGCATATATTAAATTTATGAACTTCCAAATCATATTTTGAAAAATATCCCCATTCCTTGGCTGCCTCAAAAACATCCTCTTTCAAAATTCCTTGCTCCATAAAAATTTTCTTACCACACACGTTACAATATACGTCCTTGTTAACGCGGATTTTCATTTTAACCTTGTCCATGTGTTATCCCTCCTGCTAACTTGGCCAACTTCTTACTAATATTATAACGTTTTCCATGGAATTTTTACAGTGGGAATTAATGTATCTCATATCTCCTATTAATAACCAAAACAGAGACGATTCCACAGTTTTCCATTCCTGCCTCATATCCATCGCTAAAATACGGTATGGACCGGGTTCCATGGCAAGATAAAATTCATCTGTATCTGCCATATCCATAGTCAGATAAGTCTAACTTCAACCTGCCGAGGCGGAAGATACTCCTGGTCGGTGCAATGCTTACCGCAGCCACATAATCAGGGCATCTTCTGTTGGTGCCTCATAGAAGTTCTTTCTCACTCCCGCATCACAAAAGCCTAACTTGTGATACAGGGCAATTGCAGACAGGTTACCGGCCCGCACTTCCAGGGTGAAAGCCCCTAACCCCTGCCGCTGTCCAAGCTCGATCAATGCTTTTAACATGGCATAACCGATCCCCCGGCCCCGAAAAGTTTTTTTGACGGCTACATTATTGATCTGTCCTTCATCTGCTACTCCCCATAATCCACAATAAGCGGCAATTTCACCCTGTTCTTCCACAACCAGGTATATGTTCTGCGGGTTATGCATGGAATCCATAAAGTCCGTCTTTCTCCAAGGCTGTGAAAATATACTGCATTCCATTTCAGAAACCGCAGACAAGTCTCTCTCTTCCATTTTACGAATAATCATGGTCCCCCCATCTGCCCTGTATTTACCGGACGGCTTTTTCCTTTTCCATTAATTCTCTTTCAGCCTGGGATAACCTTAAATAGACCGGCTCATGGGTATCTGCACTTTCTGCCAGGCCTTTTTTGTAATACAAAATTCCCAATGCTCCGACGGCAGCGGCCCTCTGCTTGGAGAGGTGTATGGGTGCAAAACTGCAGTGAACCGTCATGATTTCCCGAAGCTTCTCTTCCTGCACCTCCACACCGTCCCCCAGGAATATTACTTCCCTCCCCATCCGGTTAAGTTCTTCCGCAATCTCTCCAATTCCAACCGCCTTCTGGGGCACCACCACATTAAATTCATTTTTTTTGAATTCATAAATCCCCGTATATACCTGATTCCTTCTGGCATCCATAATGGGACAGATCAGCCGGTCCGTTCCATATAAGTTATAAGCAAGGGCATCTACGGTAGGTATGCTGATTATGGGTTTATTTAAAGCTAACCCCAGCCCTTTGGCCGTTGAGGAGCCTATCCTGAGTCCGGTAAAGGAGCCCGGCCCTCCTGCTACCGCAATTGCATCTATGTCTTTAAGTTCCAGCTCCGCTATCTTAACAACCTCATCCAGCATGGGCAATAAAGTCTGCGAATGGGTCTTTTTATTGTTTACCGTAAATTCTGCCAGTAATTTCTCCTCCGTTATGATTGCAACTGAGGCCACTAATCCTGAACTGTCTATAGCCAATATCTTCATTTTTATACCCATTGCATATCGCAAGCCGGCGCTTGCGATACTGCCGCACAATAAACTGCCATACAAGTTTCGCAGTTTGAAAGAATCTATTAGCGGCATCCTTTCTTCATACTTTATTTTCTTTCAGCTTTTATTTTCTTTCAGCCTTTGCTCCAATGTTATTCTTCTATAATCAAACCCTTTATCCAGATCCTTTTCAATGGTAATGACCGACAGCTCCGGAGGAAGTAATTCCTCAATAAGATTGGACCATTCAATTAAGCAGACACCCCTGCCATAAAAATAATCCTCATACCCCAGTTCATACATTTCTTCCACATCCCCGATGCGGTAGACATCAAAATGATAAAAAGGAAGCCTGCCGTCTTCGTATTCCTGGATAATGGTAAAGGTAGGGCTGCTTACGGCTTCCTCTATTCCCAGACCTTTGGCAAACCCCTGGGTAAATACGGTTTTGCCGGTTCCCAAATCGCCTAAAAGGCAGTACACTTCTCCTGCCTTAGCCTGTTCCCCTATTTCTTTCCCTAAGTTATAGGTATCTTCCATTTTAAAACTCTCTATGATCATACGTGTCTCTCTTTACATCTACGGATTTGTTTATCTAGAGCGTGCTTAAAAAATGCTTGTGCCGGACTGGATGCTCTAGTACTGCCTTGCGTAAATATCGCTTAATATTCAGTGCCTTCTATTTATGCTAAGGCAAGGCGGAGGATTGAGGCGCAGTGGTTCCTGCGCCGATTGACGACAACGCAGCATTAGCGTAAATAGCAGGTGCTGAATTAAGTGATATTTATGCAAGGTAGTACTAGTGCAATTATAGCAGATTGGATTGAAATTACAAGTAGTTCAGGATACGAAACAGGACAAACGCCTAAAGGTAAATGATTCGTTTGTTCCAGATGCGAAAGGAGCACGACAGGTTATAATGATCTTTTCATACCTGTGTGCTCCTTTCACATATTTTATATAAGTGGGAAAAAGAAGAAAGCGAATTCTTATTACAAGCGGTTTTTTAACAAACGGTAGGTATAATGTCCGATAACACCTAAAAACACACCCTTAACCAGATTGAAGGGGGTTATTCCGTAGAGAATCAGCGTGAACTTATCTTTAATTCCGGGTATTACGGTAGCCGCAGCCAGTACATTTTCCATTCCGCCATACATGGTTGCATACATAGGGATCGTAACAAAATAGTTCATGATAAAGCCTGCAGCTGTCATGCAGATGGTGGCGGCGCCAAAAGCAAGAACGGATTTATATTTATTTTTTATCTTCCTATATATAAGTGCTGCCGGAACAACATAGGCGGTACTTATTATAAAGTTGGCCAATTCACCGATACCTGCTGTTTTGGTTGCTGTGATGCCTTTAATCAGGTTCTTGATTAACTCGATTACCAGGCCTGCCATAGGGCCGAACTGGAATGCTCCTATAATAGCCGGGATATCGCTGAGCTCCAGGCGTAAAAAACCGATGTAAGGCGGTGATTCCAATAACATTAAAACATAGGAAAGTGCCGACAGTAAGCTGATTGTTACCATTGCCCTCGTAGTAAAGGCTGTACTCTTTACCCTGTTGGGATTTGGTGTTTTTAATTTCGTATCATGTGTCATAGATGCCATAATTATCACTCCTTTTAAATGAATCAAAAAGGGAAATTCAACGTTATATTCTCGCACCGAGGGCGGCTGGCAAAGCCGGTATATTTCTTTACCCTCGAGTGTGCCTCATACCAGTCGGGTTTCTTATGCTATAGCTTACAATTTCCTATGAATTAAAAAAGCCCCGAACCAAAGGATTCGAGGCTTAAATTTAAGAGTCAGTTGCTTATTCTTGCATTTATTTATCTTCTCACATCCAGACTTTACTGTCGGTTTTGGAATTTCACCAAATCAACTGATAAACTGTAGCTATCTATTCCGTTAATAATAATTAACCTTTTGATATCGTATATCAGGTCGCGGACTATACCGCCGGTCGGGAATTACACCCTGCCCCGAAGAATTTCCTTATTTAATTTTATTTTTAATTTATTTTACTACTTAACCGGTTTCTTGTCAATGGTTTTTTCAGCCGTCATTCTGTCCCGGTAAACAGGCTCTATCACTTTATAGTCTGTCCCAGAGCATCTCCATTGGCTGTAGTCTATAATCCCTGGTCTCACCATGGTCAAGGAAAACCTTCGTATGCTGCACCTCTTCACTGTTATTTACCAGGCAGATCCTGCCTGCTTCCGGAAAACCGCTGCATTCAGTATGGATATTGGAGGAGAACCACCGGTACATGGACTGCTCTTTTCCGGCCGCCCAGTAAATTGCCCGCAAGATAATTCTTGCATTCACATCATTATAGGGCATTCCTGCAATATAAACCGATCTTCCTTCCCCGTAGGCATTCACAGCAAGGTTACAGCTTCCGTTTAAGATATCCAGTACCTTTGTCACATCGGATACGGGGTAAATCATGGTCATGCCTTCCCCATAATCAATGGGGCCGTCACAGTCTTCTGTAATGAAATGCTCTGTTTTCAAGGCTTTGGTTTTGTTATTGCTGGCAGTAAAGCCGATTTCTTTTTGGATACCCAGTACGTCCTCCAGTTGAAAATATTTTCCTTGTCTTAAGTATGCGGCTGGTTCTCCGATACCGATAAAGCCGCCGCCTTCCTTTACAAAACGCCGGATAGACGTTACCACTTCCATATCGCCCCAGTAATTTCCGCCGCTCCAGGAGGTTCCGCCGTCTCCGGCGTTCATAATAACCCCCGTATTTTCAGGTATCCCGTTCTTTTTTATATCTTCGAAACTGATAAATTCAATGTCAAACGGCAATCCGGCCAAAGCTTCCAGCACTCCAAGATAGGAATAACATCTCTGGTTCCATAAAGAGTGGGCCACCTGGTGGGTCTGCCAGGAACGGATATTCCCCCAGGCATTTAATACGGCTACTTTAAAAGGAGCCGTATCGGCTTTGGTACCCTCTGTTTCCCTGTGGATGGATTTAAACTGGCCTGCAATATCCGTTACGTGGCTGATAAAATCAGGGAACTGGTAAGCAAGGCTTAAATATCCGCCATACCCCATTCTTGCCATGGGTTTACGAAGAAGGGCACGCCTGCATTTCTTCCAGATCGGTTTGGATTCTCCCACCGGATCGCCGTCTTTGCGGAAAACATCCGGGAAAAAGTAAGGATAAAACCTGGCTTCCGTTTCCTTAACCGGTATATCTGCGATCATCCTGGTGGTTACCCCGTCCCCGGCGGCACCTACCACTGCATCCAGGCCTATTTCTTTAAAGAATTTTCCATAGGGTTCCGTTCCTGCCCAATGGTCACCTAAAAACATAATTGCTTTTTTTCCGTAAGAATGGACCAGATCCACGCATTTTTTCGCAAAGGAAGCAACAAATTTCTGGTTAAACTCCATCCAGTCCAGATACCGTTTATCCGGATTTTTAAAAGGCGTATGGTAACATCCCTGATCCACAAAATCCTCCGGGGTCAGTTCATAACCGTATTCTTCCTTAAATTGCTCCATAGCCGGCAGGCTGACGCAGCTTGCGTAACCAAACCAGTTTACGCGGCTTTCTTTGCCGTATTCATTATAAACCAAATCAAAATTATAAAAAAATGTGGTAAACCGTACCACATCCGTTCCCGTATGGTCTTCCAGCCACTGTTTCAATACCTTCAGCAGATGTTCCCCGGCTTCCGGATAACGGATATCCACCGGTATTTTATGCTCCTTGGTCCAATTGTTTGTTATGTGATTATACATGGAGACGGGCTCCCAGAGCTGCCAGGCAAGAAAAGCAACGGTATATTGATGATAGGGTACCGCTTCTTTTATCCTTACCTTTCCGTTTTCATATTCCCAGGAATCCACATTCTTACTTTCTGTCCGGTCCATGACCTGCCAGTATTTTTTTATGTCCGTATCCGTATTGGGTTCAAACTGTTCCATGAAATAATGTTCCATCAAATCAATTTCAATTTCTTTATCAAAAGCAGTCTTTGCCTTTGTCAAAAGATAGGTCTGCTGGCGGTATTCCGGATGCGCCTTTGCCCATTCGTTGTCCATTCTTATCAGGCAAAGGGTGGAATAAACCATAAGTCCCATCTCTGTGATTTCATCCGTCAGTTTTGTGCCGTCACTGTCCCGTACGGCATCGGCTCCCCATTTATCCGCCAGCTCCAGTATTACGGTTTCCATGCCGGCTTCACCGGGTAAAGTAAATCTTCCTCTTTCCATATCTTATCCACCATTCTAAATTTTTCTAAATTGACTTTATTATCCATATACTCCCAGAAATAATACGGTCGGGCATATCCGGGAATCCGTTATCTTCAGTTTTAACGTATCGGTGTGTACCTCCTCAAACCGTGCGATTTTCTTATATCCCACCGTAGTTCCTTCATAAATGGTACGGTATCCGTCTTTTTCTTTTATATGAAGGGAGAATTCCTCGATTCTCTGACTGAGCCGTATCTGCTCCATCAGTACGACCTTTGAGAAGCTCTGTTCTTTCTCCCAGGTAACCGTAATCTCCGCCCTATGCTGTCCGTCACAGGGTTTATAATAGGTCTCATCGGGAAATTTTACTGAGGAAACCGGGTGGTTTTCCTCCTCTTCGGAAGCTTCTATTACGGCAGCCTCAGCCAGGTTCGTTTTATAGGCGGTTTTCAGGTAATCTCCCAGCTCCTTAAGCCGTTTCACATCATTTTCATGCAGCAACCCGCCGGGCGTAGGCGGTAAGTTTAACAAAAAGGCGGCATTCCCTCCTACGGACTTTTCATAGACGGCTAAGAGTTCCTCCAGGGATTTGACTTTATCATCCTCTTCCCGGTGGTAAAACCAGCCGGGTCTTATGGAGGTGTTCACTTCCGCCGGATACCAGATTAACTCTGTTTCCTTTTCCAGTAAACTCCTGCTTCCCAAATCCAGGTCGCTGCTGTTCATTTTCTTTTCCCTGAATTTCGTGTCATCACTTTGCTGGCTTTCCTTCTGTATGGTTTCCGCCTCCGACAGGCGTTTGGGCACCACACTCCATTCCGACGGCCTGGTATCTCCCGCTTCATTTCCGCACCACCTGACATCAGGTCCGCAGACAGCAATACAGGCCTCCGGCTGAAACCTTCTGATTACTTCGTAATAACGGTTCCAATCGTATACCTGTTTTTTTCCGTTACTGCCTTCCCCGCAGGCTCCGTCCAGCCATACGGTAAAAACCTTGCCGTATCCGGTCAGCAGTTCCTCAAGCTGGTTTACAAAATAATCGTCATAAGCCTTACCAAACCCATAGGTTTTCTGGTTTCTGTCCCAGGGAGAAAGATAAATCCCAAACTTTAATCCTTCCCTCTGCAAAGCCTGGGACACTTCTTTTACAATATCGCCGCGGCCGCCTTTATAAGGACTTGATTTTATGGTATGGTCCGTATATTTACTGGGCCACAGGCAAAAGCCGTCATGATGCTTGCAGGTCAATATGGCTCCCCGCATTCCTGCTGCCTTTATAGCCCTCACCCATTGGCCGGCATCCATATGTTCCGGCTTAAAAATAGCGGGAGCTTCCGTTCCGTCTCCCCATTCCTTACCCGTAAACGTATTCACCGTAAAGTGGAAAAATGCATAAAACTCCATCTTCTGGTGTGCAAGCTGGCGTTCGCTTGGAACGGTTTTAATATATTCCTCATCCCTCTGTCTCATTACAGTCACATATCCTTTCCATTAACCTTTGAGTCCCCCCATGCTGATACCCTGGAGAAGCTGTTTCTGCCCGATGAGGTAAATCCCAACGGTCGGTATCAATACCAGGACAAGACCTGCAAACAATGCTCCCCAGTCCGTTGCGTACTTTTGCACTTCAAAGAGGTTGGCAAGCCCGATGGGCAATGTCTTTTTGGCATCATCGGTCATGATTACCAGGGCCAGCGGATATTCATTCCAGAAGCCCATGGCCGTCAGCATGGTTATGGTGGAAATACCCGGTTTACACAGGGGAATAACAATATTTAACAATATTTTAAAATTGCTGGCTCCATCAATTCTGGCCGCTTCTTCATAGCCGGTGGGCAGGGCTGTAATAAACCCATGAAGGGTAAATATGGCAAAAGGAAATTGCATAACTGCATAAACCAATGCCAGCATGTTCCGGTTATTCAATCCGTTTATCGCCTGTAATTCCAGAAACAGCGGTATCATAATATATGTAGCCTGTAAGAAAATACATGCCATATAAATATTCAGAATAATTTTGGAGCCAAAAAAACGGTATCTTGCCAGACAATAGGATACGGGGATTACAAAAATTAAAAGAAGTATTGTCGACAGGATAACCACATATACGGAGTTCAAAAAATAGGACGCCATGTTCGCTTTTTGTATGGCATTTATATAATTCTCAAACCGGAAACCGGTGGGAAGGGAATAGGGGTCCGTCAGGTATTCCGTATTGGTTTTAAAAGAGGATAACAGATTCCAGATAAACGGATACAAAAAAACTAAAGTTGCAAGCAGTAAAAACAGCCGCAATATCCAGTTTGTCACCTGTCTCTTCACAATATTGGTATTGATTCGCATCTCTATCTCCTCCTATTCCGTTCTTCCGGTCAAACGTCTGGACAGGAGGGAGAGTAAAATGGCAGCTCCCAGGGTAAACATGGCAATTGCCATTGCATATCCGAAATTGGCATTTTTCATACCCTGGGTGTACATATACTGGAGGAGTACGGAAGAAGCCCCGTTTGGCCCTCCCGCTGTCATGACGTTTGACAAGGTAAAGCTTAAATTAATGGTTCCGGAAAGTGACAGCACATAAGTAATTCCTATTACATTCCGAAGCAGGGGAACCGTAACGTAGAAAAATTTCTGTACCCCGCTTGCCCCATCCACATCGGCGGCTTCATAAACTTCCTGGGAAATTCCGTCAATGGATGCAATGTACATTACCATATAGTAACCAACTGCCTGCCAGATGAGGGCCGCCGCCACACACCACAGGGCGGTTTTGCTTTCTCCCAGCCAGGCATGCTGGAGATTTTCCAAATTCAGCAATTCCAACAAATGATTCAGTATTCCTTTGGTAGGATTGAACACAAAGGACCATACAATACCCACTATGGTAAGGGAAATAATACTGGGGAAGAAAAATATGGTCCTGTAAAAAGCCTTTTCCTTTAATTTGCTCTGTGTCAGTATAAAAGCAAATATTAAACTGAAAAATAAAGTCAGGACCGGTACAACAGCCATTATCTTAACCGTATTACGTAAAGCCTGAAGAAAGGATTTGTCCTGAAACATATATTTATAATTATCAAATCCGATAAAACGGCTGTTCATTCCCACATTCAAAGCAGTAGAATCCGTAAAAGACAGATAAATTGCGTTAAACATGGGAAGGATCATAAAAACAAACGTTAAAATAATAACCGGCAGGGTGCAGACAGCAATAAATAGTTTCGGTTTCTTAGCCAAGTTTTTCACTCCTTCTTTAAATATGGGGCTGCTGCAAAAACATATTGTTTTGCAGCAGCCCCATTCACTCATATAGATTTATAATCTGGGACCCTGAAATTATTCTCCCGCAGCTTCCCTTTCCGCACGTATCTGCGCAAAGGCGGCTTCTACGCTTTCCGCCCACTGTTCTACGGTCATTTCACCATTCATTACGGATGTGATCGGATTGAAAATCTCTTCGGAAACATTGATTTTGCTGCCGGAAGGCAGAGATTCAAAATTCATGACCAGGGAAGCCGTATTGGTTTCATCATAAATTCCATACATATTGTAAGTGGATTCCGAAATGTACTCCTTGGCCAGTTCCCGGCCTGCTTTTACCGCATAAATGGCACCGGCCTTTTCCGCAAATAATTTCACGGATTCATCGCTGTATAAGAATCTTAAAAATTCTTTCCCAAGCTCCGGATTCTTTGCACCTACCGGAATGGAGAACTGTTCGCAGCTGTCTAAAACATAGTGTACATCACCGGCATGAAAGGTGGGTACGGGTGCCATGGCAAATTCAAAACCCTCTTCTCTTGGCGCATCTGCCATTTCACTTTCCATCCAGGTACCGTTAGTAATAAATACGGATTTGCCTAACATCATTTCGGACTGGGATTCCGTATGGTTCATACCTACGGTTCCCTTTAACAGATAACCCTTTGCCGAGATATCCGCGATTTCCCGCATTACTTTTAACACGGTCTCATTGTTAAAAGAGCCCTGCTGATAGGAGCAGATCGCATTAATTGCTTCCATCCCGCCGACCGATGCAATGGCCGGCCACAGCATTTCTTCCAGATAACCCGGATAAATTCCCTGGTAGGTAAATAAGGCCCTTCCGTCTGCTTTCGCAGTTTCGCCCAAGGCAAAGAATTCATCCCAGGTTGCCGGTATCTTCCAGCCTTTTTCATCAAATAAAGTTTTATTATAAATGAAACCCTGAGGGCCTGTATTAAAGGGTGCCAGGAATATCCTCTTGTCTCCCGTATAAGGTGCACACTTGGAACTTTCCAGCAGACCGTCTTTTATATCATCCCTTAACACACCTGTTCCCGCATAATTCTGCCCGTCAAATACGTCCGTCAGTTCCATAAGACCGTTATCTTTAATCAGAGACAGAATCAGTCCGTCTTCCGACGAATCATTCAGTGCCATAAAATCCGGCGCATTTCCTGCTACAATCTGGGGCCTGATAATGTCGGCAATGGTAGGGCTGATGGTCATGTTAACCGTAACGCCGGGATGTGCCTGTTCAAACAGCTCCACTACGCCGTTCCAGTATTCATCGCCAAAACCTCCCTGAAAAACCGCAATATTGAGTTCCTGTTCTTCCACACTTCCCTCTGCTGTCTGACCTGTTTGAGCAGTATTTTCCGCATCCGCATTTCCCGCAGGGGCACTGCCTCCCTTGGAATCCGATGAGGAGCAGCCCGTCAGGCCGGCAAGAGTCATTACAGCTGCCAAAAACACCGTAAGTATTCTTTTCTTCATATTTACCTCTCATTCCGCCGCCCACGGCGGCACAAAATTTAATGAAAGAAACCGCATCGCGGGTCCTTTCAGAGTAAAAATGCTTTTCTTTTACTCTTGTGAAAATGCCTTCCTTTTACTCTTGTGAAAGTGCTTTATCTTTTACTCTTTCCACCCTGAAATTTAATTCCTAAAATTAATTTCTCCTCAACCCGCCTGTTAAGTACCGATCGGTTCCTAAGCAACTTGATGACATCATTATAAAGGATTCCTGCTGTTCTGTATATTCATAATCCTGACCGCCATATGGAGAATTTAAGCTATCTGTGGATTGGTATCAATGCCTTGTCCTGTTTTAATCGTATGGATTATTTTAATATCCTTATAGAAAATTTTGTGCAGTCCTTATTTTCTATCTACTAATTTTTTCAAACTTTCGTTATAATAGATATAAAATAATACTGCTTTCTATTTACACTTCCTGATTTTGTGCCTGTAGCCACTTTCCATATTTATGGGTATATGCAGGCAGAAGCGTCAGGCGGGGAGTTAACAGATATTTTATGGCGGAGGTACGTTACAAATGAGAAGGAAAATCCAACTGAAAGAATTCTTACGGAATATGGATATCAAATACCGTTTAATCCTTACCTTTCTTCTGGTATCCATAATCCCCCTTCTTTTTATCAGCATCTATTCCTTCCGCTTAAATTCCGAAGCCATGAAAAATAAGATCGCTGCGTCCACTACCCAGCTTTTAGCACTGGTGAATACCAATATGGTAACCGAAATCGAAAAATATCAGTATCTCTGCGGCTCCATCTGTGTCAATGCCCAGATCCAGGATGCGCTTTTAAGGGAGAATCTGACCAGCGGTGAAAAAAACCGGATCATACTGGATATCCAGAGCATCATAAGAACCCAGATCATCTATCCGGCCCAGGCAAAAAATATTACAATATTGGACAAGAACGGAAACACTTTTTATGACCTGGGTTATGACGGATTTTATAAGGATAATAAAGAAACAATATTAAAAAGTATTCTGGAAAATGCGCCCAATGACAGCTGGACCTATGTAAAGACCTACCGGGCACGGGATATTCTTGTGCTGGCACGAAGAATCTTTAAACAATACGATACTTCCGAAATCCTGGGATATTCCCTGATTTCCATTGATGAAAAGCTGTTTTCCGAAACCGTCCTTTCCCCGGTGAATTTAAACGAAGGTTCCAATATTCTTTTTATGGATGCGGACGGAATCGTATTATCTTCCTGGGACCGGTCGGTTCCTCTTGGAAAAGCCTTTGAAAAGCCCGAGCTGCTTAAGTATATAAAAGAGCAGAACAAAAAAACCGGGTCCTTTGAATTAAGCCTGAATGGGAATAATCAGCTTGTCACATATTTTTATAATAAAAACATCGATAAATATTTTGTATCCTTTATACCGTTTTCCTATCTCAATTCCGAATCCAATGCAATTACGAAGGATTTAAATGTGACGGCAGGTGTCCTTATCCTGAGCTGCCTTATCATTATCTTCTTTATTTATTTCAGTATTTCCACTCCCATTAAAAGAATGGTAGTAACCTGCCAGAGAATCTCGGAAGGAAATCTGAATGAACGGATACAGGATAACAGTCATGATGAACTTGCATACCTGTCAAATAATATTGACAATATGGTCGAGAGAATACAGGAGCTTTTAAAACACCAGCAGGGACAGGAAAAGAAAAAAAGGGAACTGGAACTCCAGATGCTGCAATACCAGATCAATCCCCATTTTCTGTTCAATACCTTAAATACCCTCCGCCTCGTAGCCTCCATGAACCAGGATGTGGTAGTCAGTAACGGCATCCAGTCCTTAAGCGAACTCTTAAAAAATACTTTGATCAACAAAAACGAATTCATTCCCATTGAAGAAGAAATTGCAAACCTGAAGCATTATTTTTCCATTCAGACCATCCGGTATGCAGGTAATTTTCAGGTTAGTTATGAAATTGATAAAAAACTGGTATCCCACCTGACACCGAAACTGATCTTACAGCCCCTGGCCGAAAATGCGGTAATGCACGGAAATTACAACGATGGGACCATTTTGGAAATACGGGTCCGCTGCTACGAAGAAGAGAAGGGAATTGCCCTGGAGCTTGGGGATAACGGCAAAGGGTTTGATACTTCCCTGGAACAAAAGCCAAAAGGTCTTGGAGGTATCGGGAACCAGAATGTAAATGACCGGATCCGGCTGTACTTTGGGGAAGAGTACGGCCTGCAGATCAATAGCTGTATAGGATGCGGAACCGTATGTAAACTGGTTATTCCTAAGATAGACTGACTTTGGCAGATTCTTTCTCTTGGCTGTGGTATTATTATTCGTATATTTTATTGTGTTCGGAAAGGAGCCCGCTATGTATAAAGTGCTTATTGTTGATGATGAACCGATTGTGAAAATTGCCCTTCGTTCCATTCTTTCCTGGGAAGAGTACGGCTTTTTAATATGCGGAACCGCCTCCGACGGCATAGAAGCCCTTTCCCTCATGGATAAGTACCAGCCGGATCTGGTAATTACAGATTTAAAAATGCCGAATATGGACGGCCTTGCCCTGATCCGCAAGCTGAAGGACCAGGATTTTGCCGGTGAAATCCTGGTCATCAGTAATTATGAAGATTTTGATTATGTGCGTTCGGCCCTGGTTATGGGGGCAAGTGACTATATATTAAAAATCAGCATTCAGGAAAATGAATTAAAACAGCACCTGAAAAACATTTCGGATAAACTGGATTCCGCAAGGGCAAAGAAAAATATAACCCAGGAATATACCTATGTTTTAAAAGAGCAGCAGCGCAGCCGGATACAGCAGGCACTAAAGGAATACCTGGAAACCCCGGATTATACCCTGGCCCAGTTATTGGAGAATAACCCGGATTTAAATGAAAGACAGGGTGATATGTTTACTCAGGATAATACTCTCACTCAGGGTAGTACTCTCACCCAAGGTAGTACTCTCACCCAGGGTAGTACTCTCACCCTTTGTTACTTTAATTTTGACCGCTATTTACAGGAACGTCCAAAACATATTTCCAAAAAATTGCTTCAGAATACCCTCCTGGAATCCTTTAAAGGGATACCCGACTGTGAGATATTATATCTAAACCGTAATAATATCCTGGTATTCATACCGATGGCATCCTTAAAACAGCACAGTATTAAACTTACGGCCTTTATGCGCAGGCTTCCTTCCCTGTTTCTTATGTACTTTTCCGTTTCCCCGGTCATTATCTATGAGGAGCAGGTCACAGGCTTTGACAAATTAAAAGAATGGTATCAGGTTTTCCAGAATATTTCAGAGATGAGTTTTTATGAAGAATTACCGGTTATCCACGCGGAAGAATATCTTCCGGTCCATTATATGAATTTCGTGTACTATAAAGACCTGGCGCAAACCATACAAAAAAATGACGTTCCCTGCCTGGAAAAAAGCCTGACACAGATCCGTTCGGTCATAAACCAGTGCGCAGGGCTTCATGTTTATCCCGAAATCGTAAAAACCTTTTTTGAAAAAGTGATCGAATTACTGGAGTATTTAAATCATGATATTTCCCTTGAGACCCATGAATTTCTCATGGAAACGAAAGAAAATATCCGCTTTTGTTCCAATTCGGAAGAATTGTTCCTTCTTATTACCCTGTCCATACAGGCAATTTTCCAGCCGGTGCTTACAACAGAGACGGACCAGGCAAAATATAAAGATGAAATTTTACAGGCTATCCAGTTTATTAACCGGAATTATCATCGCAAAATCAGCCTGACTGCAATTGCCAGACATGTAAACTTAAGTTCCGGATATCTGTGCCGGCTGTTTAAAGCGGAAGTCGGTACCAGCCTGACTAATTATATTAATAACCTCCGTATGAAAAAAGCAGGGGAGCTTATAAAGAGCCAGGATACCCATTTAAAAGAAATTGCCATTTCCGTAGGAATTGAAGACCAGCTCTATTTCAGCCGGTTATTTAAAAAGCATTATGGAATGACTCCTTCCGAATATAAAGCCGCGAATTAAGGAACCGGCATAAAAGCCCAGAAGACAGACTTTTATGCCGGAAATACATTTCACAATTCCTTATCCTGACCGGCCCATTTATTCGGAAATATTATGATACACGGATTTCCGTCATGGTCATTTTTCCACCGGATTTTTCATCTGTACACCCTTTGGTGCTTCATAGATGCCGATGTCTATTTCCTCCCCATAATATAAAGGATTTCCAAAGAAATCTTTGGTCCCGCAGGCTGCCGTGTAATGACCGGCATCAATTAACGGGGAGTTATCCTTAAGCTTATAATTAGCCGCTGCCTGAAGGATATTTTCTACTCCAAGACCGGTACTGTAATTTAAAGGGTTTCCCACAAATAGCGGATTGTCCGTAATTTTACCGGAGTCCGCCGGCTCTAAGGAACTATGGGTTCCGGAAGCTTCGTAATATACGTTGTTTAAAAACCTGGCCAGTTTTAAGGCATTCGTTCTCCGGTACCATTTTGTCGGAGTAGAGGTGGAATAGTTATAGAAAATGTTATTATAAAAATACACCGTATCTTTAAATACCTCATCATGAAAATAATCCATCTGGGAAGCATCATATATAAATACATTATTTACAAAGTAGGACGGGGAATAATTGGTGGACAGCATATTCTTTACGATTACTCCATTATCGTTGACACTTAAATTGTAACGGGCAATGGAATTGGAGCTGTTGCCCATGTAAGCCATCCAGCCTGCCGCATTATCATGGGAATAATTATACTGGTAGGTCACATTAAAATTGGTATATTCCATATCCCAGGGGGTCCCGTCATATTCATCATAAGGGCCATCGTATACTTCATTGAACTGCATCACGCTGTCTGCTCCCGCCCAGAGATAAAGGCCGCAGGAAACGGCATTATACCTTTTCAGGAACCCGTTGACTTCGTTGTATTCTACTGTCATATTTTTGGTATTCGCTAACTGGATCGCTCCCTGTCCGATATTTTCGCAGTAATTATGCCCGATGTATACATCCCTGCTGTATAAATCCCTGGTCCGTACCCAGAGCTGTTCCCAGCCTTCATGGTATTTTCCCGTTTCGTCATACTGTCCGGCCGCACTGTCCCTGTCATAGAACCAGTTAAAGGCAAACTGTATGGCATGGAGTTCCGTTTTATAGAAAGTGTTATTTTCAATCCGGACATCCTTAAAGTAATATCCGCCGGTGCCATAGTTCTTGTAGCTTTCCGTTCCGAATACCTGGAAACAGATACCGCCGTAATGAATCTTCTGCCATTCGGACGGGCCGTCTATGTTATGGATATAACAGTCACTGATGCGGAAATAATCCATAATATTGTCTTCCCCGTCTTCCAGTAAATCCGCATTGATGGAAATGCTGATCCCATCCCTTACATAGCTGCCGCTTGTAATATCCTTATTGAAATTATCGTCGTTGGACAGCTCCATATTGCGGATTTCCCAGTATTGCTGGTTCCTGAGTACAATTGCACCGGTAAGGCCTACCTTGTCCTTATCTTTATTGCCGGCATAGGAAGTAAGGGGATATTCCACATTACCGTTGGCTGCAATATAGGGCTTTCCCTTCGACGCATCCCCATACATATCAATGGTGATCGGTTTACCTGCTTCCCCTGAACCCTTGGTCCACAGCTGCTCGTCTTCCCACACTTCCCCGGCTTTTAACAGGATACGGTCTCCCGGCCGGAAGACGGTGGAATTAGCTTTTGACAGATGCTTCCATGCCTTATCCGGACTTGTTCCGGCATTATTATCATTTCCTCCCGTTGCATCCAGATAATAATCCGTCCCTCCATATGGATTTGCGTCCTGTGCTTTTGACACTTTGACCGTCAGATTGCCGGAAATCATCGTAACGATCAGGACCGCTGCCAAAAATGATGCCATACTTCTGTTTCGTTTTTTCATACATAACCTCCTTCACTTATCTTAGTACGTTAATAGTTTTTATCTTTAACAGCAAGTTTCTGCCGATAAAGCCTCTCCATATAGTCTACAAATTTTTCTTCTGTCAGGTTCTGGCGGATGCGCTCTTTATATTCTTGATAGCTTTTCTCCTCATCCGTCTTTTTGCCGGACAGTTTTATTATACTTTTCCCTTCCGGAACCGTTATCCATCCGCTTATTTCCCCTTCCTCCAAAATTTCTGCCGCCATACGGATTTCGTAACAGGAACGCACATCCTTAGCATAGCTGTCTCCGTTAAAGGTATGTTCTTTTACCGTGCCTGCTGTTTCAAACTGCTTGCATACCTCTTCAAAGCCGTCCCCTTTATAAAGTTGGTCTGTGAAGGATTTGCCGATACTGACGTCCGGGTCCTCCCGGTCCGGAAGAAAATACTCCATGACCCGGTACTCTGTCGCATTTTCCGCCCACTCCTCCTTATGGTTTATAAAATAAGTGTATACCTCTTCCTCTGTTGTGTATAAAGGCTCCTCCTGCTTTTTACTTAAGATATCCCGGAGCCTGATTTTCAGATTGGATATAACGTGGGTGTAATATTCCTCTCTGCCATATTCCACCAGTCCATATACAATCCCACCTTCTGCCACGGTTTCTTTCCTTTGTTCATTTTCTTTTTCCATGGATGAAAGAAAATCATCAAAATCCACATAGTCCGTCAGTCCATATTCTTTTCCCAGAATGAACAAAAGCTTGTCCTTCTTGCAGGTGTTAAGGGCCAGGTCTTTTAATTTTTCTTCCGGAATTTCACCCCCATAGGATTTCTGCCAGTCATCTGCCGAGAGACTGACCCCACAGGTATTTTTAAAATAATTCCTGACTTCCCCCCTCATGCGGTCCATATGAAACGCAAGCTCGTTCTTTGTAATTTTATAGCCGTCAAACTCATAGGTGACCACCGCTGTTCTCTTGCTGTAAGCGGTGCAGCAGATTACAAGCAAAAGGAAACCGCAGATCAGGATTCCGTATAGTTTCTTTTTTTGATTAAGTCTGAGCATATTTATCTTCCTCCCCTTTCGAATAATTTCCAGATTCTAAGACGCTTTTTACAATACTTTGTATAATTTTTGAATATTTTAGCATAATATTACAATTTATAATCAAGGAAAGAAATGGAGAAATAGGATATTTATATGGAAATATTTGTCATGTTTTGAAAGATATGCCTGAAAGCTTTTACTTTTTGCTCAGAAGTATTGAAACAGATACTTTTATGTATTATTTTTATGTATTTTTTTTACATTTCATTACACCAACGAGTCCGTATTGCACACAGCAAAGAACGAAAGATTCCCGACTTCGGACCATATTACTTTATAGCCGTTAAAACCCAATATGCTATCCGCTTTACTGCGCTTTACGCTATCCACTATACAATTGCAGACCTTTGGGAAAGAGACGGTAGTTTATCGAAAGCCGCTCTTTCCCTGATCTTTTCCGGTTATATTATTTCACCAGGGCCGCTATTACAGATACCGTTTGTCCCTCGGAAGGCCCGCTGGGGGTCATGGTATATGACCGGGCGCTTGCCGGGATGATAAAGGTTTCTGCGTAGTGGACCTCAAAGGCTTTAAATTCCCCTGTACGGCTGGTTATGGTTACCTGCGCCCCTTCCACCAGATTCAATACATTGACACTGTCATTGCAGTTACAGGTAACCGGTTTATAAAAGGTATAACGGAAGGTATCAATAAATTCACGGTTATGCAACCCGGTGTGTTCCACTGTCAGACCCTCCTCCTGATGACAGATCCCGGCCTGGCCGATCAGATTGCCCTTTACCCATGCCGTATCCCTTTCCCAGTCAATATTCTTTAAACCATGTTCCATATGTATCGGACGGGGCTTGCCGTCTAATCCGTTTCTTCCCCAATCCCACAGTTTAAAGGTAAAAATATAAGGTGTCGCACTGATTTCCAGAACCATGGTGTTTTTTCCCGAACAGTGGATGGTACCTGCCGGAATCAGAACATGGTCATGCTTTTTTATGGGAAATTTATTGATGTATTTTTCAACCGGGAATTCATAATCTCCCTCCCGGGCCTTTCTTAAATCTTCCTCCATCCTGCTTTTATCAATTCCTTCTTTGATCCCCAGATATACATAAGCCTCTTCCTCCTGTGAAGTATCCAGTATATAATAGCTTTCGTCCTGGGTATAATGCATGCCAAAGGTTTCCTGGATATATTCCGTTAACGGATGCACCTGGAGGGAAAGGTTGCCTCCCTCCATTGTATCCAGAAGGTCAAAGCGGATGGGGAATTCCGCCCCAAAGCGGGCATGTACCTTTTCCCCGAGTAATTGCCTCGGACGGTACAGTACCAGATCCATACAGGGGATTTCCACCAGGATATTTCCGAATTTAAGATTCAGGCTGTTTTCCTCCGGTACGCCGTCAAAACTCCAGGCGTAATTGGGAATAGCCTCATCCAACCCGAATACTTCTTTCATCCACTGCCCGCCCCAGATTCCAGGATCAAAATAGGGTTTCAGCCGGAAAGGCTCTTGGCTTACCTGATTTAAAGCACTGCAAAAAGCATCTCCCGTAATCATTTTGGGATGACCCGGAAGATTCGCATCAACGACATAATCAAAGTCTTCAAAATGGGATTTTTTGTGCCTGTCCGCAAGGCGCCATTCCATGAAAAAGCCCCGCTTGTATTTGCTTAATACAGCTTCCTCCCGATTCTCACATTTCCAGTTGGGCATTCCCTTGCGGTAGCGCAGCTGTATTTCCCATCTGGACAGGTCAAAATAAAAATAGACATCACCCAGGGTAATTAACCCGGCCCCTACACCTACCAGGAAAACCGGGCTTCGGGTATCTGCTAATACTTCCCGCACTTTGTTTATTTTATCCGGGTCAAAACAATCTTCTAGTTTCTTATAGGTCATGACACCAAATACACGGTCCTGTGTTATGTTATCTTTAAAAATTTCCTGAATTTTATTGCAGTCATAGGAACAATCCTCGGAATCAATCAGCAAGGCAGGCTTTAACTGTTTTAACTGCCCTGCCAGTTCCTCTTTATCCACTCCCGGATATAAATCAAATACGAAAATACGTTTCCCGCCCATTATGAGTCTGCTGATTTCCTGCAATATGGATTCATACCCGTCAAAAGCCTGATCCTCAAAACCATCGATCACTTTATAAGGGAGCAGATCATAATTATTATAGATTGAATATTTTCCACCCATTCTTTTCTCCTTTTATTCTGAAAGTACCGCAATGCTTCCTGTTTTTTTGCCTTTTAACCTTACAAGTAAGTCGTCCGCTTACAAAGCGCATGCGGTGGGTTAGGGACTTACTTGTTCCAGTCGGAGGCCGGGCTAACGCCGGGCTCCGACTGAAAATGCCTGCATAGCAGGTATAAGTTAGAGCCGCAGCATAGCGGATTGCGAATATCCGCCTTGATTACACATCCGGCTGGCTGGCAGCGGTACCCCTTACATGCCCTGATATCTATAATTCAACGGTATATTTATATTTAGCCCAGGGTAATAGTACATTATATTCTACCGGCTCTTTATGCCAGCCGAAGGTTTTTCATATCCTTTTAAAGACAGGAGCGCGGTCAGAATACTAAGAGAGTCGTCCCTTCCTCCCGGTTAATTTCATAGATTTATCCTCATTAGATTTACCCTCATTATTAATACTATTTATTTCACCAGCTGTACATATAACCCTTTTAAGATGCTGACTGAAGTATCTTTCGAAAGCCGTACCGGAATCTTAAGCTCTTTACAGCAATCCTGTAACTGCGTTCCGAAAAAACCAAAACTTTTTGATACCTGGCCTCCAAGTACCAAACAATCCGGTGAGAAGCTTTTTAAAAACGGCAGGACCGCTTCGGCCAGATCAGCCCCGAATTCCTGAAAAGTTTCCAGTGCCCGCGGTTCTTTCCTTCCTGCCAGATCATATAAAACAATTCCTTCCGCCGGTTCATTAAAGTACTTTCCGGATAACTTTTGCAGCCCCCGGCTGGATATATAATCATCGATAATACTGCCTTTAAAGGGAGTATTATAAATCCAGCCGTTTTCCGGAATCTTATCCGACCGGGTCTTTAATACCCTTTTAGCTTCCGTAAAAGCGGAACCGGCCCCGGTACCGATGCACAAGTACATAACCCGGCGGCTGCCGGCTGCCGCTCCATAATGACTTTCACCAATTGCAAAGGCTTCCACATCATGGACAAATAGAAAGGATAAATCTTTTTTCAACCATTTTACGGCCTTTGTCCGCTTTAATTTTTCCAGAAGTTCTTTCTTAAAATCACAGCCGTAAATGGCATCGTATTTATTGAGTCCAGCCATCCTGCTGACTCCGTTTTCATAGTCAAAAGGTCCCGGGAAAGCCATGCCGATTCCTCCAATCTGCTTTCCCGTATCGGTAATCCGGTCAATTAAAATATGAATAATCTCCGTAAAATTATTAAATATTTCTTCCTTGGGCCGGTTGGCTCCGGAATCAAATGAACTGATCTGCCCGTCCAGCAGATTTCCTGTTTCCGTAAGGATTCCCGCCTTTATTTTTGTTCCGCCCACATCAAACATTAAATAGTAAATCATATCCTCACACCATTCATATATAAAATGAAATTATGCCTTCATTTGCTGCTTCGCACAGGGCCATCGCTTCTGCTTTTGAAGTTTTATCCATTGTTGTAATTGTATATGCAAATTCATAAAACCCGCCCAGGTCTACTTTGAAATTCGTTTCCCAGAAATTATTCATTACCCAGGAATAAGCCGTACTCCGATTCAGTTTCACATCGTTTCCGTCACAGAGCCTTACCGGTTTTGCCTTTAAATCCCCAAAGGTAACCAAAGGGGCATCCTTCACGGATATTACCACCGTTTTGCCGGCACCTTCCATAACGATACCATTTTGTAACAGGTAGAATTCCTTATTGGATCCGGGAAGCTGGTCGATACCCGGCCTTATGATGCACCCGGTTTTATCAAGGTATTTTACCTCATCCGGTCCGGCGGTAAAGGGCAGTGAAATATACAGATTTTCCGGCTCATAAACGCTTTCTTTATGAATACGGACCATTGCCTCTATTTTGGGAATTTCCTTATAAACCTTTAAAAATAAACTGTAAAGCTTCGTGCCTTCCAGCCGGTAATCCAGCTGTGCCGCAATGTAAACAGGACCGTTTTCAATGATCTGTATATTTTTAAGTTCCGATCCATAGCGCCTGGTTGAAACATCCTTCCGGTTCCGGCCCATTCTCCTGCGTGTTTCACAGGGATTTGTCTTAATATCCGTTACCTCATAAACACCGGAAAACGGGGAATAGAGCATATCCTGGCGGACGATATCCCGGCCGTCCTGTTTGTCAATAATTGAGCGGATTCCCGTTTCCTGATCCAACAAAACTTTATAAAAGGGAGTTTCAATGCAGGACGTATTTTCTTCAAAGGTATCCGGCAGGAGAATATCACAGACTCCTTCCGCACCGATATGTGCATGATTTTGTACCGTATTGTCAGCAGGTTTTCCGGCCGGGTAAATTGCAATTGTTTTCTCTTCTTTGGGCAGCAGGGTAACGGCCACTTCAACCTGGATGGCACGGGCTATTTGTTTGATTTGGTGGTTTAAGACTTCCTTAGTGTCCACATCGATTACTTTGACCGGTATATCAAGTCCAAAGTTAATCCCGTTCATATACTCCCAGAACTCTATATATACCAGTGCTGTTGTTTTTAGCGGTATATTATGGGGATTGATGATTTTATACTGCTGGGGCTTATCCTGTTTTATGGTGACTTCTCCCTTTTTTGCCAAAATAAGATCCAGATTTCTGGAAATCTCCGTATTGCCGTTAATTGCATATGCGTATTTTTTTAATTCCAGATCCCCTACCAGGGTCTCCCAGGGTTCTGACACCGAAGAGGAATATCCCCAGGTATGTTCTCCGTAGAGCATTAAATTTTCGGCAGCATTTTCAATCAGTACGGAATCTCCCAAGGTTGTATCCGGATCCAGTTTTTTACACAGATTATACTTTCTCTGGGCATCCTTAAAGTTTTTCACGACTGCGGGAGTGGAACCGACACCGTCCGCCCACCAGTCATTCCAATCCCCTTTATAGACAGGTATATCCGTACACTTTTCTTTCACCTGTTCAAAAAACCGGTCTAAAGTAGCCATTTTTATATTCAGCCGTCCTGCATATTTTTCATTCAGCCGATTGACCCTTTTTGCAATCGTCACACTGGGGGGCGCATTATCCGTGATTGCACCGGATACCATAAATGGTACCAGGTCATAGGGATAACCTTCCTTCTCCAGGTTATTTAAATAACGTTCCAGCCTTTCACACAGCACCTTAAATTCCGTATCTTCCGTATCTTCCCGCCCGGTTTTATACATGGAATTTGCCTGCATCTTCCTGGTATATTCATCAGAAATCAAGTAGGAAGTACCTGCATGGGGCGCAAAATGCAGTTCATTGCCAAAGTGGTAATGTTCCCCGTTCCAGACGAGGATTTTATTGCCCTTCGGGCTTTCCCAGTAAAAAGGCAGCTGTTTCTTATAAAGAGGAAACATGCCATGATGGGGATGAAGGCAGGAGAATAAGTTTTCGATCCTGTTTTCATATAATGCGTCTCCATAACCCCAGGCAAAACCGTTGATATCCGCCGTCATACCGCTTTTTATCTGCAGTCCTGTCTTTTCCCCGTATTCTTTTGCCTTACCAAGCCTTGAATGCAGAATATCGTAACTGATCAGTTCCGTCATGTTCAAATAATTGCCGGATAAACCGATTTCACCGCTTTTTACGTATTTTTCAAAAGCCCTGGTATACTCCTTGTCGGCATGGGCATAAAAATTCCTTACCTGCCAAAAGTTTTCACACTGCCATACAAAACCTTTCTTATCCTCTTCCGGATTACTGTGGATATCATTTAATATATCAATGGCCTGTTTTATAAAATCGCTGTGGTAATGAATGATTTTATCCTGGCGCTCCGTATATCCGATATCCGTATGGGAATGGTGAATCAGATAGATCTCCCATTTTTTCTTTAAGTTCATATGCATACCCTTCTTTCTGTTTCTATTATTTTATGATTGGGGTATCAAAAATCCGCTCCGTATATATTTTACGAATGCGGTATATATATTCAATACACTATATTGGGCCACCCCAAACGTTTGATAAATTTTCTAAGTTATTTGCTTTGATAAGCAAACCCGGCTTCAAAATTCTTTTGCAGGAATATAAACAAGAATACTGTTGGTATGGATGCAATTATACAGCCTACTAAAAGAGCGGGAATATGGGATTTGCCCATTAGGGAAATTGCCGCCATGACCGGCCTTATACCCGGGGATTTCGTAAAAGTTATCCCGAACATCAGGTCATTCCATGCCCAGGTAAACTGGGATAAAAACACGACCGACAACGGCGCTTTTGCCATAGGGACAAATATCCTGGTTAAAATCTGCATATCCCTGCAGCCGTCAATTTTAGCAGATTCACTGATTTCGTTTGATATTCCGATAAAAAAGTTACGCAGCACGAACATGCCAAAAGGTACGCAGATTGCCGTGTAAAATAATATCATCCCGGCTCTTGTGTCATAAAGGTGTAATTTAGAAAACCCTCTGTATACCGGAATCAGATAAATCTGGAACGGAAAAATCGTCCCGCTGTATATGAAAAGGAACCAGAACATCCTGATTTTAATTTTAAGCTTTGCAATGGCATAAGCCGCCAGTGCTGCAATCACGACCGAAAACAGGGCCCCGCAGAAGGCATAAAGGAAACTGCTTAACATTCCCTGAAAAATATCCGCACCTTTGCTTACATATTCAAGATTTTCAAATAACAGAAAACGTTTCGGCAGATCCCATATATTTCCCAGGTTATATTCCTGTTTTCCTTTCAGGGCACCGAATACGGTAAATACCACCGGAAAGATCCAAAGGACCGCAAGCAATGACAGTACGCTATTGATCATGATTTTTGTGCTCTTTTTCTGTCTGACCATGTAGAACCTCCTCCCATTGGCCTGATGAAGACACAGATTTATTTTAAGCCGTCAGGTTATTATCTGCAAAAGTATTTTTTAAATTAAAATAGGCCACCACCAAGATAACCATGGACAAAACAACTGCTACCGCCGAACCAACCCCAAACTGATTCCGGATAAAGGATTCCTGATACATTGTCAGTGCCAGGGTTTCCGAAGTACGGTACGGGCCGCCTTTTGTCATGACCCAGATGGAATCAAAGGTCTTAAAGCTGTTTACCAGGGACATCAGAAGCACCACTATCGTTGTGGGTTTCAGCAAAGGAAAAATAACCTTTGTATACATACTCACCGTCCCGGCACCTTCTATGGCCGCCGCTTCAATTGGTGAAGCGGGTATATGATTAAGCCCGGAAATAAATAATATCATATTCAGTCCGATGCCCTGCCACATTCCCATACCAATCATAATAAATGTGTTGACATAGGGAATTGCAAGCCAGTCACATACCAGGCTGTCCATTCCAAGGAGTCCGAATACCTGGGGCAGACCGTAGGTGGAGATCATGGATGCGATTATCATCCCCCCCACTGTGGCGGATAATGCCGTTGGAAAATAAAATATATTTTTAAACCCCGTCAGCCATGAACTCCTCGATATTAATATTGCAAAGAACAGAGGAATTACAAGGGAAATCAACAAAGAACATACTACCCAGATAACGGTGTTCATTACGGATATCCTGAAATTTGCATCCTGGAACAGGTACCGGTAATTATTAAGGCCGACAAACTCAAGAGGTGAAAATCCGTCCCAGGAATGAAAACTCAAATAAATTGTATAAAAAATGGATGTGATGAAAAATACGCCCGTTAAGATTACCGCCGGCATAAGATATAAATAATTTTTTAAATCGCCGTGACGTTTTTTTATTTTTTTATTCTCAGTCAATTTATCCATTTACTTCCTTCCCTGCTTTTTCTATTTTATACTGCCAAAGACTTCATCGGCTTTTTTCTGGATGTTGCCTAAAACTTCATCAATATCCGCACCGCTGTACATGAATCTGGATAATTCATCCAGGGCATAATTTCTGATATCTTCCGGTGTATTTTCATAATATCTTAAATACAATTGATAGTTATCGGGATCCGCGCTCATATTTAAAATATTTTGAATGGTTTTATTATTTACCGGTACTTTACTGGTATTGGCTATACCGTTTTCCGATAACATTATATTCTGCGTATCCAGTTTATAAAAATTACGGAGGGCAGACAGGGCTGCTTCTTTGTCCTTGCTTGCTTTTGCCACGCAGATCGGTGAAGCTTCAAAAAAGATGACGCTTTTATTACCGTTCATACTTGGAACAACAAAGGCATCCATGGCGGTTCCTGCCTCCATCCCATATTCCAGTACAATGGAATTGGCGGTTGGGTTTGGTTCCAGCATAATGGCAATTTCACCTTTTGCAAAAGTTTTCATTACATCACTGAAGGCTTCCGGTTTTGCAAAGTACCCTTTGTCAAACATATCCCTCCAGACTTCCATTACTTTTTTGACACCCTCATCCGTATAAGTCCTGGTACCGTTGCAGATATCCGCATACAACTGCGGTTCATACGCTGCTATTAACTGTTCAAACCAGATAAAGCTTGCCCAGGAATCGTTCTTTAAACCAATGGGTGTCACACCACTCTGTTTAATTTTTTCACAGTCGTCCAGGAATTCATCAAAGGTCTTTGGCACGTCTGTGATTCCGGCATTTTCAAAAACCGTTTTGTTATAGATACATGTGTTATACAAAATACTGTAGGGAGCCGCATAAACCTTTCCGTCCACCGTAAAGGCTTCCCTGATATCTTCAGATACCCCGTCTGCTATGTAGTTATCCCACTCCCCGGCCAGATCAACCAGCTTGTCATTTTTAGCCAGTGCTTCCAGCTGGCTTCCGCTCCACCAGGTAAACATTCCCGGTGCGGACTTATCGTCAATGGACTGCTGGAGGGCCGTCTGATATGCCGCCACATCTGGATAATTTATAATTTTAACGTCAACACCCGAATCCTTTTTCCATGCACCGGTCAATTTGTCGATGATCGCCTGATCACTTAATTTATCAAGCCAGAATTCCGTACTTCCCCCTGTAGTCCCGGCGCCTTCGGCCGTGTTTGTATTCCCCTCTGAAACTGTTTTTGTGCCCCCACACCCGGTAACTATGATGCTCATTATTGTTACACTTAATAAAAATGCTGCAATTCTCTTCATTCTGAACATACGAATACCCTCCAATCAAATAATTGTTTATAACGTTATAATGTTATAACGTTATAATATACATTAGCATGGAAACTCTTTTTTGTCAAGGTCAAAACAGATATCGGCATTCCGCTTTGCTGCATGCTCAGAACCATATTACACGGCTATGCAACGCAGGACTACACCAAGGCTGAGTCAAAGCGGATATTCCAGGTCCGCTAAGGAGGCCACTGAAAAAGTTCCTGTTACAATTGAATGTACTATTTAGTATCTGATATAATTATTGTATCAAAATGTGGCGGTGATACGAATGATTAATAATCAAATTGAATTACAACTTA
>JAEWAK010000016.1 GCA_023391695.1 Bacillota bacterium | reverse complement strand
CCCCACTTTGCGGAATCCTGCGTCGCAATTTTGGGAACGTAGACCCGCTACGCCCCCAAAATCGCTCCTTGTCTCCCACAAAGTGGAACATTCAGCCCGGCACAAGCAGTTTTCAGACACACCCTAGGAAAATAATAGAGACCATTAATAGGCAATTGCAATAAGAAAGTGAGGTATTATTATGAAATTAGCATTTGAATACGGACATGGAATGATGGAAGCAAATCTGCCGGATAATACGGATGTATTTATAACAGGGGAAACGGTTGCGGATCCGCCCCATATACCCCAGGACCAGCTGGAGGAAAAAACACTGGAATCCCTTCGTAATCCCATCGGGATGGAACCCCTTACGAAACTTGCCAAAAAAGGCTCTAAGGTAACGATTGTTTTTCCGGACAGAGTTAAGGGCGGCGAACAGCCGACGGCACACCGGAAAGTGTCCATTAAATTAATTCTGAAAGAATTGTACAGTGTCGGTGTTGAAAAGAAAGATATTCTTCTTATATGTTCCAATGGACTTCACAGAAAAAATACGGAGAAAGAAATCCGGGGAGTTCTGGGTGATGAACTGTTTAATGAATTCTGGTATTCCCATCAGATTTTAAACCATGACAGTGAAGACTATGATCATCTGGTTGATTTGGGAGTAACGGACCGGGGAGATCCGGTCATTATGAATAAATATGTGTATGACAGCGATGTGGCAATCCTGATCGGCCATACACAGGGTAATCCTTACGGCGGTTATTCCGGCGGTTATAAGCACTGTTCTACCGGAATTACCCATTGGAGGTCCATAGCCTCCCATCATGTACCGGAAGTAATGCACCGGAAGGATTTCGTACCTGTCAGCGGACATTCCATGATGAGAACCAAGTTTGACGAGATCGGCCAGCACATGGAGAAGTGCATGGGCAAGAAATTTTTCTGCTGTGATGCCGTTCTTGATACCCAGTCCAGACAGATCGCCATTTTCAGCGGTTATGCCAAAGAAATGCAGTCCCTTTCCTGGAAAGTAGCAGATAAAAGGACCTATGTGCACTTTGCCGAAAAAAAATATGACGTACTGGTATTTGGTATGCCTCAGTTTTTCCACTACGGTGACGGAATGGGAACCAATCCTATTATGCTGATGCAGGCCTTATCTGCCCAGGTGATCCGGTTTAAGAGAATTATGAGCGAAAACTGTGTTATTATATGTGCTTCCACCTGCAACGGGTTTTTCCATGATGAATTATGGCCTTATCTCAGGGAAATGTATGAAATGTTCCAGAAAGACGGTATGAACACCCTGCCGGATATGAACCGCCTTGGCGAATACTTTGCAACCAATGAAGAATATATCAGAAAATACCGTTATACCAATGCATTTCATCCGTTCCATGGTTTCTCCATGATATCCTGCGGACACATTGCGGAACAGAATACTTCCGCAATCTATCTTGTCGGAGCGGAACAGCCGGGATATGCAAGGGGAATGGGACTAAAAACCAGGGCAACTTTTGAAGAAGCACTGGAGGATGCAAAGAAAAAATTTGTCGGTCAAAATCCGAATATTCTGGCATTACCTATGACCTATAAAAAGGCATCCGTCCATCTTATGATGAAAGACGAAGTATATCACGGGTAAGTTAAAGCGGATATTCGCAATTTGCAATTCGCATTCCGCTTTGCTGCATGCTTATAACTTATTATGCGGCTTTGCTGCTGTTTTGGCGGAGGCCTGGCCTTCTGTTTAAAAAGTTAAGTCTGGCTCACGCCTGCAGAGGCGGGAAACTTCCCTGATAAGTTAAATTTCATATGCTGCGCCAGCGGGAGTATTCAATTTTAGTAAAATCAGGACTTAAAATTGATGGGATTTCCGCTGGCGTATTTTTATTGTCATAAAAGTCATGAATAAGATGAAATGGAATGAAAAACAGAAACTTTAATAAATAACAGAAACTTAATAAATAACAGAAACTTTAATGAATAGCAGAAACTTTATAAAGGGAGGAATTTCCTTGTATTTTATATTTTTGTTAGTAAGTTTTTTTGCTTCCGTTGCCGGTGCGGTCTGTGGTATAGGCGGCGGAGTAATTATTAAACCCGTACTTGATGCGACCGGAATCCTGGGGGTAAGTTCCATCAGTTTTCTATCCGGCTGCACCGTATTATCCATGTCGGTTATTTCGGTTTTTAAATCAATGAGAAGAGACCATGGGGCAGTTAATATAAAAATCGCCACACCCCTTGCCATCGGAGCGGCAATAGGCGGAGTTTTGGGAAAAGCCTTGTTCCAATATACCTATGTTTTTTTTCCGGAGGAAGATAAAGTAGGTGCCATACAGGCAATCATACTGATATTGATTACGGCAGGGACACTGGTCTATACAATGAATGCTTCCAAAATCAAAACACGTAGCTTACATAATATTTATATCTGCATCATAATCGGCCTTCTACTTGGACTGCTGTCGGCTTTTTTGGGAATCGGCGGCGGGCCGGTCAATATTATTCTGCTTTCCTACTTTTTTACCATGGATACGAAACAGGCGGCCATAAATTCGTTATATATCATAATGTTCTCCCAGCTTGCAAGTTTAATATGTACCGTGGCGCATAATGACCTGCCGGATTTTGAAACGGGTATATTAGTACTTATGGTATTGGGCGGTGTGACCGGGGCCATGGCGGGGAATAAATTAAATAAAACCTTTACATCGAAAGAGGTAGATAAATTATTTACAGGGTTAATGATAATTATCATCTTAATAAATATATTTAACCTGATAAAATTTTTATTATAGTCCTTATATTGTGTCTCAGGGTCATTGTTGGGGTGGGATTCTATGAATCCTGCTCCATTTCTGTATTAGAATTGATGAAATAACAAAAAGTATGAAAAAAGTTCATACTTAATTATATTGGCATTCCGGGCTATAATCAGGACATGAAGCGGTGGATGACAGCCATCGGCAAACAAAAAGAAATTAAATTGAAAAAACAAAAGCATTTTTTCAACATTCTGATTTATACGTGTGCAATGGCACACAGATGGGAGCATCTTGATTTGTACGTGCGTCAAGGCGCACAGATAGGAGCTAATATGAAATATAACGCGTCAATCTCCAGAAAGAAAAGCAACAGCTTTATTTCTAAAATACCGAACAGCATCTGGCTGCTGATCTCTTTTGCTTCGGCTATGTTAGTATGGTGGTTATTATCCGTCAATCCCCAGACCTCACGCAGTTTTCCCAATGTTCTTACGGTACTTGCTTCCGTACGGACTATGATGGACAGAGGGGTTTTCTTTAAGGATATGGGCAGCAGTTTAATCTCGGTAACTGCCGGATTTGCCTTAGGCTTTGTTATAGCACTTCCCGTTGCAGTCCTGATGGCCTGGTACAGACCGGTCAGAAACATTTTAGAACCATGGATCCAGTTTGTCAGGAATATCCCGCCTTTAGCCTATGTACCTCTTGTGGTCATTTCGGCAGGTGTGGGGCGTAAGCCGCAGATAATCGTGATAACCATAGCAACCTTTTTAACCATGGCAATAACAATCTTTCAGGGGGTGATTAATATTGATGAAACCCTCATAAAAGCAGCCAGAGTATTAGGGGCAAAGGATAAGGACATATTCCTGAAAGTAATAGCTCCGGCCACTCTGCCTTTTATCATTACCGCCGTCAGGCTGGGAGCATCCGTTGCGTTAACGACCCTGATCGCAGCCGAATCGACAGGAGCCACGGCCGGCCTGGGTATGAGGATCAGGGCTTTAAACAATACCTTTGAATCCGGGCCAATGCTGTTATATATCATTGTGATCGGTGTGATCGGTATTGCCATTGAAAAACTGATAAAAATGCTTGAAAGGAGACTGACGGGATGGCAGGAGAAGAGAGAAATATAAAACTTAAAATAGATCATGTAAAAAAAGTTTATAATACACGGAATGGGGAGATGATAGCTTTAAACGGTATTGATCTTGACATTCTGGAAAATGAATTTATCTGTGTGGTCGGTCCTTCCGGGTGCGGTAAATCGACACTTTTAAATATAATAGCCGGATTATCGGAGCCTACCTCCGGAAAGATTTACTGTGACGGGCATGAAGTGACCGGAACCGGAACGGAGAGAGGAGTTGTCTTTCAGCAATACGCATTATTCCCCTGGTTAACAGTGAAAAAGAATGTGGAGTTCGGGTTGAAACTGAAAGGTATAAACGGAAAAGAAGCCTCGGATATTGCAATGAGATATATTGATATGGTTGACTTGGCAGATTTTCGCAACCACTATCCCAAAGAATTATCCGGCGGCATGAAGCAGCGTGTTGCAATTGCCAGGGCTTATGCCGTAAACCCTTCTGTATTACTGATGGATGAGCCTTTCGGTGCACTGGATGCCCAGACCAGGACCCAGCTTCAGACAGAATTGCTGGAAACCTGGCAAAAAGAAAAAAAGACCTGCTTTTTTATTACCCATGATGTGGAAGAAGCAATTATATTGGCCCAGAAGGTTATTGTCATGAGTGCAAGACCCGGACGTATTAAAGAAATCGTAGATATTACCATTCCATATCCGCGTAACCAGGAGACGAAGATGACGAAAGAATTTCTGGATTTAAAAAACCATATCTGGGGGCAGGTGTACCAGGAATATTTGGAGGTAAGAAAGTAAACGGCAGTAAGAAATTATCAAGTTATTTTCATAAAACTTGTTAATAATAAAAATTATTAAGGAGGAATCAACATGAAGAAGGTATTTAGTTTTGTATTAATTACGGTCATGGTTACTTCACTGTTTATGGGGTGCGGAAGTAAAAACAGCGGCAACACAGATACGCAGACAAAAGAGACAACAGAAGGCAGTGCCGGGCAGGAAAACACCTCAGCGGAAAATACGGATGCCGGTAATACCGTGACGGATACGAAGGCAGAAGAAATTACGCTAAACATAGGCTATATGCCCAATTATGCCAGTCTGTGCACCGTTGTGGCCGGTATGAAAATGGGATATTTTCAGGAACAGGGGATTACGGTTAACTTAGTTGAATTTGCGGATGGCCCAACGATCATATCAGCCATGGAATCCGGCAGTATCGACATCGGTTATATCGGACCGGGAGCACATAAGCTTGCAATTCAGGGCAAGGCTGACATCATAGCCATATCCCACTACGGAAATGCGGATGAAGTCATGGGAAACACAGATAAAGGGGTATCCTCCATAGAGGATTTAAAAGGCAAAACAATAGCCATTGCTTCCGGAACAACCAGCGAAACGATACTGAATTTAACGCTGAAGAAAGCCGGACTGACAAGGGAGGATGTAAAACTTATGGATATGGACGCATCGGCTATCGTTACGGCCATGCTTTCCGGCAGTGTCGATGCGGCGGCTACCTGGTCACCGAACACCTTCACCATTAAAAAACAGCTGGGGGATAAAGCAGTTACACTTGCGAATAATAAGACTTATATCAGTGAATTCCCTTCCATCTGTTCCTGGGTCGCCAATCCGTCCTACGTTGAAAAAAATCCGGACATTATTTTAAGATTTACAAAAGGATTAATGAAGGCAATGGATTACAGGACAGATGATAACGCCCAGGAAATTGCAGGCTGGGTGGCTGAGCAGACCGCGCTGGACAAAAACGCGGTATTGGACCAGATTTATGACGGAGACTGGATCAACTCCGACGATGTAGTATCTTCCGTTGAGGACGGTACCATGGAAACTTATTATAAGGCACAGCAGAAAAATTTTATTGACAGCGGGGATGTGACGGGCAAAGTAAATGTCAGTGATTACGTATTATTCCAGAACATGCTTGATGCAGCAAAATAGCTTGTATCGAAAACTTACTTAAGGTTATTTAGGGCTATCGGACAGAAGGATAGCCCTAAAGGATTATTCTGCCGGGAGGTAATAAATGCTTATTGTATTGATGATTTTTCTGATTATCGCGTCCATAGTGCTTTTGGCATTAAAACGTAATAAAGAATCGTTTTACCTATTAGGCATGTGCAGCAGCCTGGCAGTTCACCTGACCGGTATTCTTATATTTATTGCCAAAAAAGGCGGTATCTCCAGTAAGCTGCAGGATTTCATATTTTTGTCCCGTAATATAAAGACCAGTATACAATATCTTTTAATTACGCTGGATTTCCTGGGGTTCCTGATTGCGGTCGGACGTTACACATTTCCGGTGTTCTTTTTATTGCTGGCCATGAATTATTCCATGATACCCTGGATCAGGAGAAAACAGTGGCTGCAATATGTAATTCTGATATTCCCGGCAGTTTCACTCATTTTATACTATCCTAAAATTTTTCGTTTACTGACTGTAAACAACCCCCAGGTCCAGGAAATCATTATTAATTTTTCAAAGTACTGGATTTCCCTTTATGTCATAGCCGCTTTTGTTCTGTTAATTATAGAATTCTCCTCTATTACCATGAAATTCTGCAAAAAACAATTTGTCCAGATCATGATTTTCATGATGTCCATTTCTACGGTTTATTTACTCTACAGCGGGCAGGATCCGGCACAGGTTTACCAGTTTTATTCGGACGATTATCTTTGGCGCAACGGCATATATTACATGAATTCCGCCCTTTCCGTACAGGCCTATACGGTCATCGTACTTGGCAATGTAATCTGCGGTGTTTTAGGGTTTGCCAGCTTTCTTAAATTTACGCAAAGAAGCTTTGCGGATAATCATGAAGAATTTGTTATGAAGAATAAATTCGACAACGTCAGTTTTGGCGCTTCCGTCTTTGTTCACAGTATAAAAAACCAGCTGCTGGCCAACCGGGTTATCCATAAAAGGATCCAGACCATATATGAAAATGGCAGTCCGGATACGGAACAGTTAAAAGAGTACATGAATACCTTATCGGAACAAAATGAATTAATGCTGTCCAGGCTTGACGAACTTTACCGGTCCGTTAAATCCAATTCCATCTTTCTGGTTCCTGTACCGGCGGAAGAAATACTGCGTTGTGCCGTGGAACGTTTTCACAATAAATATCCGGATAAAGAGGTAGAGGTGGAATTGGAAACGAAGGCCACGGTGCTGGCCGATAAGACCCATTTATGCGAGGCTGTTTACAATCTTCTTGTAAATGCCCAGGAAGCAGTAAATGAATCAAACAGGGGGGATGAGGGGAAAGTTTCATTAATCACTCATAACGAAAGACTCTACACCGTTATTGAAGTTCAGGATAACGGTACGGGTATAAGTACAGAAAAATTAAAGAAAATTTTTGATCCGTTTTATTCCAGTAAAAATTCAAACTACAACTGGGGAATGGGACTATATTATGTAAGGGCTATCGTAAAAGGGCATTATGGAACCCTGCGTTATGAAAGCAAAGAAAATACAGGCAGCAGTTTTTATATATTGCTCCCCAAATTTAAAGATTAGAATTATCCTTCAAGCCATATTAAAACAGATTGTGGATATACCAGGGTTAGGAAAGGAGAGGGATTTCGGATGGCTGATCAAATCAGAATACTGATAGCGGATGATTTTCCCATATTATTGGAAGATCTGAGTGAGATTATCAACGGGCAGCCGGATATGAAGGTGGCCGGTACTGCGTTAAGCGGACAGAAAATAGTTGAACTCGCCGCCCGGGTGGAATTTGATATTATATTAATGGATATCGAGATGGAGAACCTTATGGCAGGAATTACCGCAACGGAGCTGATTCGCGACATGAACCCCGCTGCCAGGATCATCTTTTTAACTGCCCACGAAACAAAGGATATCATCCTGACCGCCATGGCTACGGGAGCGGTGGATTATATTGTAAAAGGAGGCAATGAGGAAGAACTGCTGCATCATATCCGCAGTGCCTATAATGATAATCCCGTCATGAAAGGAAAGGTCCAGCAGGTTTTGCTTCAGGAATATAAAAGATTACAGGAATCGGAAAAGAGTCTTTTGTTTTTTATAAATAATATTTCACAGCTGACAAGTACGGAAAGAATTCTGATCCGGTTTTTATTAAAAGATATGAAAGTAAATGAAATTGCCAGGGAGAGATGTGTGGAAGTAGTAACGGTAAAAACCCAGATTAAAAGTTTACTCCGCAAATTCGGATGTACCAGGACGAAAGAAATTGTAAAGATAATAAGGGAATTAAATTTAAGCCATTTATTTTAAAGAAACTTCACAGAAAGGACTAAAAATTATGCCTATCGTACCATTAAGACCTCTGTTGGAGGCAACTGAAAAATACAACTTCGCTTTCGGGGCATTTAACGTAAATGCACAAGCCCAGGTAAAAGCTGCAATTGAAGTGCATGAAATGTTCCGTTCGGCAGCCATATTGCAGGGAGCGGATTTAGCAAACGGTTTCCTGGGAGGAAGAGGTGATTTCTTAAATTCGACTTTGGAAGATAAGAAGGCCGGCGCTAAAAATCTGGGAAACATTGTTAGGAAATACGGCATGTCTTCACGGGTCCCCATCGTTTTGCATCTTGACCATGGAAAAGACTTTGAATCCGTAAAAGCCGCCATCGACGGCGGTTATACTTCCGTTATGATAGACGGTTCCTCACTTCCCTATGATGAAAATGTGGATTTAACCAGGGAAGTAGTAAAATATGCCCATGCCAGAGGGGTTTCGGTGGAAGGGGAATTGGGTGTGCTGTCCGGTGTGGAAGACCATGTATTTTCAGAAGCCTCCACTTATACCAATCCGCTGAAAGCGGTGGATTTCTTCCGCAAAACCCAGGCGGATGCTCTTGCCATATCCTATGGGACCATGCATGGAGCAGTAAAAGGTAAAGATGTAAAATTAAGAAATGAAATTGTTACAGCGATTAAAGAGTGCTTAAGGCATGAGAAAATATTCGGTGTACTGGTTTCCCATGGTTCTTCTACCGTACCGAAATACATAGTAGATGAGATAAACGGCCTTGGCGGGAATATTAAGAATGCGGACGGCATTGCGGTCAGTGAATTAAGAAAGGCAATCAGGTGCGGTATCGGCAAGATTAATGTGGATACGGATATACGGCTTGCGGTAACCAGGAATTTAAAAGAATTTTTTAAATACAATCCAACAAAACGGAACAGTGCTTCCGTCGGAAAAATCTATGAACTGCTGGAAGAAAAGAAAAACCAGTTTGATCCAAGGGCTTTCCTGACTCCCATAATGGATACTTTAATGTACGGAACCGTTCCGGATGACGACATAGCCGGCATAATCGAATCTATGGAAAATGGGGTAAAGGAAGCAGCCGGCACATTGATCGTTGAATTTGGGTCTGTAGGTTCAGCGCCTCTGGTGGAATGCGTGACTTTGGAAGATATGATTGAAAAATATAAAGCTGAAATGAGGTAGCAGGATTATGAAATTAGATGTTAACACAGTCAAATCAGAAATATATTTAAATTCAGATAAATTGGAGGAAAAGATCAGGAAGGCTTCTGAAATTCATAAGGAATTGTTAGAGAGCATTGACAGCAAAAAGGTTTTAGGCTGGCTCCATGTGAAATCGGCTGCCGTACAATTGGATTTAATAAAAGCAAAGGCAGAAGAAGTAAGACGGAAAGCAGATATTTTTGTTCTGGTCGGAGTGGGAGGCTCCAATCAGGCAGCCAGGGCCATGATTGAAGCCCTGAAAGAAAAAGACGGTCCCGTAATCCTGTATATGGGCAATACGTTATCCGCTCATTATATCAAGAAGATGTTAGGGCAGTTAAAAGATAAAAGCGTTTATATCAATGTAATTGCCAAGAACTTTGAAACACTGGAACCGGGCAGCCATTTTCGCATACTGAGAAACTATATGGAAAAAATCTATTCCAAAGAGGAAATGGCAGACCGTGTGATTCTTACGGGAACCTACGGGTCTCAAATGGAAAGGTTGGCCAGGGAAAACGGATATACGTTCCTTTCCTTTCCGGAGGCAATTGGGGGAAGATATTCCGCCTTTTCACCGGTAGGTCTCTTTCCTATGGCGGCAGCCGGACTTGATCTTGATAAATTCCTGAACGGAGTTGCTGAAGCAGAAAAATACTGTATGGAGCATATAGGTACAAATCCGGTCGTAAAGTATGCCGCCGTCAGGAATTTATTATATGAGAACGGTTATAACATTGAGATGCTGACGGCATTTGAACCGCAATATACTTATTTTGCAAAATGGTGGGTGCAGCTATTTGGCGAAAGCGAAGGCAAGAATAAGATGGGCATTTTCCCCGCAGCCGCCATCTATTCGGAAGACCTGCATTCAATAGGACAATATATGCAAGACGGCAGGCGTAACTTAATTGAAACATTTCTAAAGATAAAAAACTCACATGCAAGTGTTACCGTAAACGAAAACCGGCAGTTTGGCGACGGGTTTGATTATCTGGAAAACCTGGATTTTGAAAAAATTAATAAAATTGCGGAGAAGGCTACCATTGAAGCACATACAAGGGGTGGTGTGCCCTGTATCGAATTTGAAGTGGAAGAAATTTCCGAAGAGACCTTTGGGTCCTTATTTTACATTTTTATGCTGGCCTGCGCCATATCCGGGCTTTTGATGGGGACAAATCCTTTTGACCAGGAAGGCGTGGAAGAATATAAAAGAAGCATGTTTAAAGACCTGGGAAAAAAATAACGAATAATTATTGGACAGGCCTTTCTGCATTTGCTCTGAACAGGAGATAACGCAGGATTTATTTATACCGTCCTGCTGTTATACTATCGTTAAAACATGGATGATTTAGCCTTTTTGGAATTTAATGAAATGATATGCATAATAAAGTAGGGTATTCAGCTATCCTCTGATATTTTATTTGGATAAATCAAAGGTTAAGTTAAATAAAACAAGCGGTTATGAATGTTTATGTTAGGAAGGAAAACATGTAACTGCTTGTTTTATTTGCCGTTCTTTAATTTACGGTTATATCAAATGCCAGTACTGCCGACTGGCCTGGGGGCAGGATTTTAACACCTCTTTTTTCTTCAAACACATCGGATTCATCATTGCAGGTGGAGATTCCGGTCCAGGGTTCCAGAGCAACAAAAGGGCCGTTATTGGAGCTTGACCACAGGATGAAATAATCAAAATCTGCAAAGTCCATCTTAATTCCTTTACCGGTAGCCGGATTGGTCAGCCTGGCGGAACGGGATTTTAACCGGTCAAAAACTAATGCGTCTACGCTGAAGTAACTGTGCTTCAGCGGAAGGACAGATTCCTTGTTAAGGACGGTCAGGCGGTTGTCAACGTTTATCAGGCCGGTGGCCGGGATGGATTCCGGGCACTGAGCAATTTCAGGTTTTTCAAATTCTATCACGTAATCTTCAAATTTTTCGCCGGGAAGAAGAGGGCAGTTAAAGCCCGGATGTCCACCGATAAAAAATGGCATTGGAACCGAAGTACGGTTAATCACTTTGTAGGAAGTAGTAACCGTCTTTTCCTTAAGAATATAAGTAATTTGTAATTCAAAATCATACGGGAACCTGGCTTTTGATTCTTCGTCGGAACAAATGGAAAATGTTATGGAATCCTCTGTCCGGCCTGCATATGTGAATTCAGATTTTCTCACCAGTCCGTGACGTTCCATGGTGCAGGTCAGTCCGTCACCGATTCTGGCTTTCTTATCCCTCAGGCTTCCGCAGATCGGAAACATAACAGGTGCCTGTCCGGACCAGTAAGCAGGATCACCCTGCCATAAGTATTCCAGTCCGTTTGAATCCTGAATCGAAACGATTCCGCCGCCCAAGGTATCAAACTTTACCGTAATCATGTTATTTTCTAATAAATATTGCATAATTGCCTCCATTTCTGTGCGTGTTTTCTGTGCATCTAAAGTCTGTGATTAAGGTTTGCACAAACTTTTATCTTATTAGGATCAGGGTGGCAAAAGCCCAATATAATGTATTGAGAATAAAGTGTATATTTATTTAGTTTAGCTGCTTTTCCTCAAACATTATATTTTTTTACAAGCTTCTGACGCCGTGAAATCAAGCCGGTTGGCTTGGCTCCCCGCCAGAGTAAAATATAATAATATACTTGACAAAATATAAGCAGTGTTCTCAGCAGGCCTGAAGTGTCTGTCTTACGGTGCCAAAATCAATATTAAAACTACTATATTAACATGCTTCTTAAAAGTCAATAGAAAAATCTCTTAAAAAAGGTGAAAATAATAAAGTTGACATGACTGTTACATATAGCTATAATGTAACTGAAAACAGAAACGTTTCGGATTTGAAAAAGGAGGAAGAGGATATGTCACTGGTTACATCAGAAAAAATGCTTTTGGATGCTGGGAACGGAGGGTATGCCGTAGGAGCATTTAATGTTGAAAATATGGAGATGGTAAAGGCGGTCATAGCGGCAGCACAAGAATTGAATGCGCCGGTAATGCTTCAGACAACTCCTTCTACCGTAAAGTACGGTACCCTGGAGACCTTTGCAGCCATCGTTACGGCAGAAGCAAAGAAAGCTTCCGTTCCGGTTGCACTGCACCTGGATCATGGCAGCAGCTTTGAACTGGCAGTAAGAGCGATTAAAGAGGGCTATACTTCCATTATGATTGACGGATCCCATGAATCATTTGAAAACAATATTGAAATCACCCGTAAAGTCGTTGAAACGGCAAAGCCAAACGGCATCCCTGTGGAAGCGGAGCTGGGGAAAGTCGGCGGTAAGGAAGATGACCTGGAAGCAGAAGCGGATACCAATACGGACCCTATGGAAGCAAAAGAATTCGTGGAAAGAACGGGAATCACTTCCCTTGCGGTAGCTATTGGGACTGCACACGGTTTTTACAGCGGTACACCGGTATTGGATAAAGAAAGACTCTCTGAAATCCGGAAAGTCGTATCCATTCCTCTGGTATTGCACGGTGCCTCCGGGTTAAGTGATGAGGATGTGAAAGACTGCGTAAGTAGAGGGATCTGCAAAGTTAACTTTGCGACCGAACTTCGGGTTGCTTATACGGATGGAATCAAGGAATTACTGAAAGAAAAGCCGGATACTTTTGATCCGAAAAGCCTTGGAAAAGCAGGTATGGAAAAAGTCAAAGACTTAGTTAAAAACCGTATTTGGGTTTGCGGAAGTGATAATAAAGTGATAAAATAATGAATAGTTATTCATTATTTCGAAAAAGGCAGGGAGTAAACATTGGTAGCTACAATTAAAGATATAGCAAAGTACACAGGACTTGGGCTTGCAACAATTTCCTCTTATTTAAACGGCGGCAATGTACGCGAGGAAAACCGCAAAAAGATAGAAGAGGCAATCAAAGAATTGGATTTTGAGGTAAATGAAGTTGCCCGAGGCTTAAAAACAAATAAAACGAAAACAATCGGTGTTGTGATTCCGGAATTAAATATTAATTTCTGTACGGAAATCATTACTGCCATGGAAGATGTTTTAAGAAACCATGGATATGCTACCATTGTCTGTGACTGTAGAACCAATAAAGAGCTGGAGAAAAATGCCGTTGATTTTCTTTTCCGGAAAAGAGTGGATGGAATTATTAACATGCCGGTTAATTCAGACGGTTCCCATTTAAGCTGTTTCCACAAAGCAAAGAAACCCATTGTAATGATTGACCGTAAAATTAATGGAATCGACTGCGATTATGTTTTAGTGGATAATCTTACCGCAGCTAAAAATGCGATACAGAAACTGATTGATAACGGGCATACAAGGATCGGCATGATCGGCGGTCCGGAGGATGTATTTACCGCACAGGAAAGAATGCTTGGGTATAAACTGGCATTAATGGAAGCCGGGATCGTTCCGGAGGAACGACTCATAGAACACGGTGACTATACCATTAACGGGGGAGTCAGGTGCCTGGAAAAACTGGTAAAGAATAATAAAGATATGACGGCGGTATTTGTTGCAAATCATGAAATGACCATGGGTGCGGTGATCGGGATCAATGAGCTGGGTGTCAAAATACCGGAAGAGCTTTCAGTTATCGGTTTTGATAATACGGAATTTGCAAGGGCATGTAAACCTAAATTAACCATTGTAACCCAACCCAAAGAAGAAATAGGGAAAAATGTTGCCGAATTGATTTTAAAGAGAATAGAAGAAAATAAAAACGAGCAGGAAATAGAATACAAAATACTAAAATTACAGACGGATATCATGGAAGGTAATTCAATCAGAAAATTGTAATTCAGCACAGTTTGACAAAAGATGAACGGTACAGCACACTGGAACCGCAGCATAGCGGAATGCGGATGGCCGCTTTGATTAAACTCGAAACGTTACGATATGATATTTCCTGAGCCATATGCGACTGTCCGGCAACCGTGAAGAAAGCATCCGAAAGTATGAAGAAAAAACATTTTAACAAACCCGCGCAGCGTGTTCTTACGGCTTGAACTACCGCAAAGCGACGAATGGAGGGTGAATGTGAAGCAATATTTACTTGGAATCGATATTGGAACAAGTGCTTGCAAGATAGCGATTTTTAACCGGCAGGGGGAAGTGCTTGCCAGTGGAAACAGGGATTATCCGGTTTATTATCCCAAACCGGGATATGTGGAACAGAATCCGGAAGAGTGGTGGGAAGCAATCTGCCTTACCATAAAGGAGACTGTCCAAAAAGCCGGTATTGATAAAGAGGATATCGCCGGTATCGGCGTTGACGGACAGAGCTGGTCTGCCATAGCGGTTGATGAGGCGGGAAAGGTTCTGGCGAACACGCCGATCTGGATGGATACAAGGTCGGATGCCATCTGCAGACGTTTAAATAAGGAAATCGGAGAAGATGAGATCTTTAATCTGGCAGGCAATTCCCTCCAGTCATCTTATACCACGGCTAAAATATTGTGGTATAAAGAAAATATGCCCGAGGTTTATGCAAAGATATATAAAATACTGCAGTCAAACAGTTTTATTGTCTACCGGCTGACCGGAGTGTTAAGCCAGGATAAATCCCAGGGTTATGGATTGCATTGTTTTGATATGCGCAACGGGACCTGGAATAAGGAAATGTGTGAGCGGTTTGGAATCCCCCTTGATTTTCTCCCGGAGATCTATGATTGCCACCAGGTGGTCGGAGCTGTTACGGAAGAAGCAGCCGGGCTTTGCGGTCTGGCACCGGGGACTCCTGTTGTTGCAGGCGGTCTGGATGCAGCCTGCGGGACCCTTGGAGCAGGGGTCATACACCCGTATGAAACACAGGAACAGGGCGGCCAGGCGGGAGGAATGAGCATCTGCCTGAAAGAATACAGTGCGGATCCCAGCCTGATTCTAAGCTTTCATGTAGTACCGGATTTATGGCTGCTGCAGGGCGGCACCACCGGCGGCGGTGGAGTAATGAGGTGGTTTGAAAAGGAATTTGCCGATTTTGAAAGGGAAGTGGGAAAACGAACCGGTAAATCCTCTCTGGTACTTCTGGATGATTTAGCCGGAAAAGTGGAGCCCGGCAGTGACGGCATGATATTTTTACCCTATATGGCCGGGGAAAGATCACCGATATGGGATGTCCATGCCAAGGGAGTTTATTACGGCCTGGATTACAGCAAGACCAAAGGGCATTTTGTAAGAGCGGCCATGGAAGGGGTAGCTTTGTCTTTAAAGCATAATCTGGAGGTTGCGGCGGCTGCGGGAGCACAGGTGGAGGAATTAAGGGCCATGGGCGGAGCAGCCAATTCCCTGCTATGGACCCAGATAAAATCCGATGTGACAGGAAAACCGATCGCCGTTCCGTCTTCCGATACGGCAACAACCCTGGGAGCAGTTATTTTAGCCGGTGTTGGTGTGGGAATGTACCGTGACTTTAAAGAAGCGGTAGAAATGACCGTAAAGGTCAGAAGATACCATAAGCCAAATATGGATAACCATGCAATATATGAAGAAAATTATAAAACATATTTGGCGTTATATAATAATTTAAAAAATACCATGAAGGAGAGGTAAGGTAAATGAAAGCAGCAGTGGTTTGTGCAAACGAAGATGTCCGTTATTTAGATTATGAAGAACCGGTAACAGAACCCGGTACGGTTAAAGTTAAAGTAAAAGCTTCCGGTATCTGCGGTTCCGATATCCCAAGAGTATTGCATAATGGTGTCCATTTTTATCCGATTGTATTAGGACATGAATTTTCCGGAGAGGTAGTGGAAATTGGGGAAGGCGTTAAAAAAGTTAAGGTCGGAGACCGGGTTTCCGGTGCACCCCTGCGCCCCTGCATGACCTGTGATGACTGCCAGACCGGTAATTATTCCCTGTGCAAGAATTATAGCTTTATCGGTTCCAGGGAGCAGGGAAGTAATGCGGATTACGTAGTTATACCGGAGAAAAATGCAGTGGTATTCGATAAAAGCATTTCCTTTGAACAGGGAGCCATGTTTGAACCTTCTACCGTAGCCCTCCATGGACTGCTGCAGAACGATTACCAGGGCGGTAAGACCGTTGCCATATTAGGCGGGGGAACAATCGGTTTATTCACCATGCAGTGGGCAAAAATCTATGGTTCTAAAAAGGTGGTAGTATTTGACATCAATAACGAAAGACTTGCCCTTGCCAAACGTCTGGGTGCGGATGAAACAGTAAATACGGCAGAAGAGGGCTTCCTGGAAAAGGCAATGGAATATACGGACGGGAAAGGTTATGACTATGTTTTTGAAACCGCAGGGGCAGCTCCAACCATGTATATGTCCTTTGAACTGGCGGCAAATAAATCCCATGTATGCTTTATCGGCACTCCCCATGTGACACTGGAGTTTTCCCAGAAATTATGGGAAAACATGAACCGCAAGGAGTTTAAATTAACCGGTTCCTGGATGTCCTACAGTGCACCGTTCCCGGGAAAAGAATGGGAGCTGACGGCACATTATTATGCAACCGGACAGTTAAAATTTGACCAGGATTTAATTTATAAGAAATATCCTATGAGTAAGGCACAGGAAGCATTCCAGTTATTTAAGGTGCCGGGAACCGTAAACGGTAAGATCCTGCTGGTAAATGAGGATTAATACAAGGCAAGGCTCAAAACTCATTACAGCACCTGCCATAAGTTTTGAAATGCCAGTATACTAACAGGAAAGGAAAGCAGATATGATTTTAACAGTTACCCTAAATGCTGCGATCGATAAAAGATATGTCGTAGAGACTTTGCAGCCCGGACAGGTATGCCGGGTGAAAGAATGCACTTATTCCGCCGGTGGAAAAGGACTTAATGTGTCCAGGGTTGCAGCTATTGCAGGTGAAGAAGTAACAGCAACCGGATTTGCCGGCGGACATGCGGGAAATTATATTATTGAAGCACTGGACGGACTGAATATAAAAAGTGACTTTGTCCATATAAGCGGCGAAAGCAGGTCCTGCATCAATATCTATGACGAAACCAATCATACCCAGACGGAATTCCTGGAGCCGGGGGTATTTGTGACAGATATCAATGAAGAGGAAATGCTGAAAAAATTTCTTACATTAATTGATTCCTGCTCGGTTGTTGCAATTTCCGGAAGCGTGCCAAAAGGTGTGGATAGTTCCTTATATAGGGAAATGATCAAGATTGCCAGGGAGCATCAAAAAAAAGTTATCCTGGATACCAGCGGTAAATTACTGGAGGAATCCCTTGAAGCAAAGCCTGCCATGATCAAGCCTAATATGGATGAAATCAGAATGCTGACCGGAAGGGATTTAAACAGCCGGGAAGATATCATGCAGGCAGCCATAGAGCTTCAAAAATCCGGAATCGAGGTAGTGGTAATATCCTGTGGTTCCGAGGGTTCTCTGATTGCCTGTGAAGAAGGCGTGTACCAGGCTTTCGTACCGAAGATCGACGCGGTCAATACGGTCGGCTGCGGGGATTCCATGATTGCAGGATTTGCAGTCGGTTTCTCCAGGGGGCTGCCAATGGCAGAAACCATAAAGTTAGCCAGTGCGATTTCCGCAGCGAATGCAATGCGTATGGAAACCGGATTTTACATGCCAAAAGACATGGAGGAACTGCTGCCCCGGATTAAGGTGGAAAAAATGGTTACAGTTCAGCCGTAGATACCGCGAGGCGTTTTCTATGACTTCGCTCCGTTCCAGCCACAGAAAACCCGAGTTTACACACGCGAAATTATGCCGAAAGCATAGTTTCTGTGCATAAAGGGTTATTATGAAACCGTAAAGCGGAATAATAACAAAAAATGTAACAAACAGATTGATTTTACTATACATTTCAGAGTATAAAAAAGAAAAGGAGAACACATTATGACAGCATTTATTGATCCAAAATCAGTGCCGCAAAGAAGATTATATACAGGTGAGTATATACCCGGTATCGGAATGGGAACTTTCGGTTCTGACCGTTTCACACCGGAGCAGGTTTCTGCGGCAGTTGCAGGTGCAATTGAGGCAGGTTACCGTTTGTTTGACTGTGCGGCAGTTTATGGAAATGAAGACCTGATCGGAGAAGTATTTCAGGCAGCATTTAACAAGGGTACCGTAAAAAGGGAAGAATTATTCATTACAACAAAGGTTTGGAATGATATGCATGGTAAAGGAGATGTATTGATATCCTGCGCCAAGAGTTTAAAAGACCTGCATTTGGATTGTATTGACCTCTTCTTTGTACACTGGCCGTTTCCTAATTATCATGCACCGGGCTGTGACGGGGATTCCCGTAATCCGGATTCAAAACCCTTCAGCGCAGAGGGATTCATGCAGACCTGGAAACAATGTGAAAGATTAGTGGATATGGGCCTTGTAAAATATATTGGCATGTCTAATATGACCATACCCAAATTGGAGGCAGTGCTTCCTCTTTGCAGGATCAAGCCCGTGGCAATTGAAATGGAATTACATCCGTGCTTCCAGCAGCAGGAATTATTTGATTACTGTATAGAACATGAAATCCAGCCAATCGGTTTTTGTCCGATTGGTTCTCCTACCAGACCGGACCGTGACAAGACCGCACAGGATATTGCAGATATCGAGGTTCCTGAATTAGTGGAAATTGCAAAAGCACATAATGTACACCCTGCGGTTATCTGCTTAAAATGGGCCGTACAAAGGGGACAGATACCGATACCGTTTTCCATTCGTGAAAATGAATATGTAAGTAATTTAAAATGTACGGTAGAAGATCCGTTAACAGAGGAAGAAATGGCGGTTCTGAAAACCATCGATAAGAATAACCGTTTGATCAAAGGACAGGTTTTCTTATGGGAAGGTGCAAAAGGCTGGGAAGACCTCTGGGATTTAGACGGAACGATTACAAAATAACGTACGGCTGTTCAGTTACAGCGGTTCTTACGAAAAACGCATAATATGCAATAATGATAAATTAGTTTGAACAGTCTGGCGAAAGGCATGCGAGCCATTAGAAGAATAGCAAAAGCAGCAATTTATGCCGGGAAAGCATGGGCATTAGTGTGAAAGACAATATATTAGGGTACTATATTAATAAAATATAGTACCCTAGTGTGATTAAATAAATTATGGGAGTGAAAATATGTATCGGGTATTGTTGGTTGACGATGAAGTGCTTGTACGTGAAGCGATCAGTGAAAATATAAAATGGGAAGAACTGGGGTACGAACTCGCAGGAAACTGTCAGAACGGAAAAGAAGCAATGGAATTTCTGGAGAAAAATTCAGTTGACGTGGTTCTGACGGATATCTGTATGCCATATGTGGATGGTATGGAATTGAGTGAATTTGTATTCAGGCATTTTAAGAATATAAATATCATTATTTTCAGTGGTTTTGATGATTTTGAATATGCGAAAAAAGCAATCAAGTATAATGTCGAGGAATATCTTCTGAAACCGGTAACAGCCTTGGAATTATCGAAAGTATTAACCGATCTGAAAGATAAAATGGATAAGAAGAAAAATGAAACAGAAAAATATATCATGTTATATGAAACTTACAACAAAAATAAACTTCTGATTAAATCCAAAGCAATCGATGATTTAATCAAAGGAAGTAAGACGGAAGAAGAAAATAGGAAAGCCCTTCGGGAAAATAATATAATATTGGATGCATCGGATTACAGGGTGGCGATCGTGGAAATTGATCTTAACTCTGAGGTGGATAAGGGCGAGGAACATATGAAACAATATAGTTCCTTAATGACCTTTGCCGTTTACAATATCTGTGATGAGATACTGCAGCAATATCAGGCAGGACTTTCCTGCCTCGGTAATGACAACAGGGTTTTTATTCTGTTTAAAACCAATAGACCCAAAGCCTCCGGGCAGGAAATAAAAAGCATTTGTACGGAAATAAGCAGTAAAATCAGGCAATTTATGAAACTTGGGGTAACCATCGGTATCGGCAGAAATGTGAAAGATCCCAGGGATATCCATAAGTCCTATGAAGAAGCGGAATATTCCATGAAATATCAATACCTGTTTTGGGAAAGCAGTATCATTGATATGGAAGATATTATAAAGAACCGGGAGTCAAAGGAAGACATAGCTTTGGAAGAGCAGATCGATTCCCTGGTACTGGCAATAAAAATAAATGACAGACAAAGTATTGACGACCTTTTAAGAAAAATAGAAGAGGCCATAAAAAGGTCCCTGGCTGATAAGACCAGAAGTGATTTATATCTGCAGCAGATCATATTAGCCATATATAATACTTTAAAAATCTCTGAACTGGAAGAAAGTGTTTTAAATACACTGCGGAATCAATTATTAACAGACATAGCTGATTCAAAAACCCTGGGGAAAGTAATGGAACTGCTTAAAGATTACTGTTATAAGGCAGCCGGTGAAGTAGAAATGCAAAAAAATATCGGCGGTAAAAAACAGGCTCTGCTGGCAATGGATTTTATTGAAAAGAATTATGCCGATCCGCAGTTAAACCTGAATTCCGTCTGTTCTTATCTTAGTATAAGCGCCAGCAGATTCAGTACTATTTTCAAAAACATAACCGGAGAAACCTTTATGGAAGTGCTCATCCGTATCCGGATGCAGAAGGCAAAAGAATTATTGGAAAACACCGATTTAAAAAACTATGAAATAGCTGAAAAGGTAGGTTTTGGTGATCCCCATTATTTTAGTATTTCATTCAAGAAAATGACAGGAAAGACTCCGTCCGAATATGCCAGGGAGAAGAGGTAATAATTTTGAAAAAAGAAAGTAAGAAGAATGTAATATTACATCATTTTAAAAGCATTCGGCTTACCATACTGTTTTCCTTTTCCGCATTGATCGTTTTTTCATTGTTGATTTTTTTGCTGATATCATTAAATTATACGGAAGAAACCGTGCTGGATAATTCCATAGATAATACAACACAGTTAATAAAACAGGTCAATGCGGATATTGATTCTTATATAAATTATATGGAAAATATATCATCCCTGGTAACAAATAATGAAAATGTAAAAGAGTATTTATTTGAAGATAATTTCTCCCAGGGCCAGAAGTCGCTTTTGGTGTCCCAGGTTTTAGACCAGTTTAATACGATTATGGAAGCAAGGCAGGACATATGCAATATTGCGGTGATCTCAAGCAACGGGAGATATATTATTAATGACGGTACGGATATGCTGAATGAATATGTTTCCCTGTTCAGTCTGGATTGGTACCGCCATGCTTTTTTATACCCGGACAAAACCGCATTATCCTCCTCCCATGTACAGAATGTGATCCGCAACAATTATAAATGGGTTATAACCTTAAGTAAAAGTATAAAAAATACAAAGAACAATGAGGCATCAGGTATTTTTTTCATTGACCTGAATTACAAAGTAATCAGTGATATGTGTGAAAACAACAGTTTGGGCGAAAGGGGCTATGTTTTTATTCTGGACCGGGAGGGCAATATTATTTACCATCCTAAACAGCAGCTGCTTTACAGCGGTCTGACAACCGAGCGGGTAGACCAGGTAATGGAGAACAAGACGAATTATTTCGTAACCAATGAGGGAGTCCAGAGCAAGCTCTATACCATCTCGACTTCCGAAAAAACAGGATGGACCATAGCCGGAGTCGTGTACGAATCCGAGCTGATGAAGAATAAGACCCGGACACAGCTTTTGTACATTCTGGTAGCTTTCCTTTTACTTGCCGCAGCAATGATAGTTTCCGCATTTGTTTCCGCCAGAATCACCCGGCCCATCAAGAAACTGAAAGATTCCATGAAAGAAGTTGAGCAGGGGCATTTTGACAATGCCAATATTGAAGTAACCTCGGAAGACGAAATCGGAAGCCTGAGCAAGTCCTTTAATATTATGACGGCGGAAATACAAAAATTAATGGAAGAAAATATATATGAGCAGAAACAAAAGAGAAAAAGTGAATTAAGGGCACTGCAATCCCAAATCAATCCGCATTTTCTCTATAATACACTGGATTCCATTATCTGGATGGCAGAAGGCAATAAAAATAAGGAAGTTGTACTTATGACTGCATCCCTGGCAAAGCTATTGCGCCAAAGTATCAGCAATGTGAATGAGGTCCTGACAATTGAGCAGGAAATTGCATATATAATCAGTTATTTAACGATACAAAAGATGAGATATAAGGATAAACTGGAATATGAAATCGACGTGGACAGGGATATCTACCAGTATGAGATTGTAAAGCTTATTCTTCAGCCAATTGTAGAAAATGCAATCTACCATGGAATAAAATTTAAGGATAAGATGTGCCTCCTTCGTATTCGCGGATATTCGGCTGGTAATAATATTATAATTAAAATTATTGATAACGGTGTAGGTATGTCAAAAGAGGTTCTGGCCCATATATTCGATGAGCACAAACATAACCATAAATCGAATGGGGTCGGTGTTTATAATGTACAGATGAGACTCCAGCTGTATTATGGCAAAAATTACGGTATTTCCTATGAGAGCGCTCCGGAAGAAGGAACGACGGCCACGATAACAATTCCGAAAAGAGAAGTACAGGGGGAACATGGTGAAAAAGTATAAAATTATAATTATAAGCACTTTATTATTACTATGCATTCTGGTTCCCGGCATTTATAAAATAGTAACAAACAGTCTTGGAACAGAAGAACCGGTCCGTATCATCTATATACCCAAAATTATTGATGATACCAACGAATTCTGGTCTGCTTTAATCGCAGGGGCCCAGATGGCTGCAAGGGAATTCAATGTAGAGCTGACGGTTGTGGCTCCGGATGCGGAAGAAGATTATGAAAGGCAGAACGAACTGATAGACTGGGCAATAGGGCAGAAACCCCATGCAATTGCCCTGTCCCCTGCCGCTTATTCGGAAACGACTGCCATGGCGAAAGAAATTGTTAAGAATAAAATAAAACTTATTTTCATAGATTCCACCGTAAACGAGAATGTACAGGAGGCCCTCGTGGCCACGGATAATTATCTGGCCGGTATAAAAATGGGGGAATTTATGAAAACTTTTATAAAGAAAGATACTAAAATTGCAATCGTGGGACATGTAAAAACAGCATCCACGGCAATTGAACGGGAGAAAGGACTCAGGGCCGGGTTAGGAGCGGATGAAAGCAGAATCGTAGATGTAGTATTCTGTGATTCCGAATTCGGAAAAGCTTATCAGTTGACCTTACAATTACTGGAAGATTATCCGGAAACTAACATGATCGCAGGCTTAAATGAATATTCCTCGGTCGGTGCCGCCAGGGCCATCAAGCAGCTTGGCCTTACGGGTAAAGTCAAAGTGATCGGTTTTGACAGCTCTATCGAAGAGATCGAACTATTGGAAGAAGGCGTTTTCCAGGGAATTATTATCCAAAAATCTTTCAATATGGGGTATCTTGGAATTGAAGAGGCAGTTAAGCTGGTGAGGGGTAAAGAATATGAGGAAAATGTGGATTCCGGTTCGCAGTTAATTACAAAAGATAATATGTATACGGAAGAAAACCAAAAATTATTATTCCCGTTCTGGGGGGATTAAAAGGAATCAGGCGGAATAAACAAAAGGATAATCCATTCAGCTTTATAAATAAATACAAAATAAAAAAGAAGTTGTTAGAAACGGCAATCAATCGGCCGGTTTGAACAGCTTCTTTTTTATATCTTGCAGGGAAAGTTCAACATGAGATAAAGACGCTCCGCTTTGGATGGCACTGCGGCGGTTTGGAATGGAATTATGTTATTGACGCAACCACGCCCCAGGCGGAGTATTACGCAAGCAGGATACTTTTTTGATTTTCAGTAGTCACTTTTCTCCCTGATCTGAAATAAACCCAGTAGAATTTTAACTATTTTTAAAAAGATATTCTATTAAATTATTCTTAATTTAATTTTATAATATTCACATATAAAGGGATTGATGTAAAAATGCCCGAAAGAATCGGCCAAAAGGAAGGTGAAAACGTGAGCGGTGTGATTTTGACAATGAAAGGGATCGATAAATCTTTCCCGGGCGTGCATGCGTTGGACCATGTGGACTTTGAGATAAAAAAAGGAGAAGTCCACGCACTTATGGGGGAAAACGGAGCCGGTAAGTCAACGCTGATGAAAGTACTGACCGGTATATACAAGAAGGATTCCGGAACTATAACCTATGAAGGCAGGG
>JAEWAK010000004.1 GCA_023391695.1 Bacillota bacterium | reverse complement strand
ACTTACCATCCTGCTTTTTTCAGCGAATCCGGTAATACCAACGATTCTTTCAATATTTTTACTTAACGAAAGGACGACGGTGTTTCAGGTTTTTGGAATGATTCTTATTATTATGGTTTTTATATTGATAAATCTTAATAAAGAAGATCTGGGAATGAAAATGGAAAGAGGTTGGTTTTTATATAGCATACTATCAGCTTTATTTACTGGTCTCAGTTCCTTTTGTACAAAGCTTCAGCAGACCAGGCTTCCTAATCTGGAACAGACAGAATATATGATTGTACTTTATGTAAGCGGTCTAATAATCATGCTCATCTGTTTTGTTTATTTATTCAGACGTGAAAGAAATGGCAGGAAAGAGAAATATATTTTTGGAACTTCTGGATTTTTCTTGCCTGCCATCATGGTAGCGTTAGTACAGGGGATAGCAATGCTTTGCAGCCTGTATAATTCATCACGAGTGCCTGCAATCATATTATTTCCGGTAACCCAGCTGTTGACATTAATACTGACAACGATCTTTTCAGTCATAAGATTGGGAGAAAAACCGAAACGAAAAACTGTATTTTGTATGTTAATTGGTATAACAGCAATTGTAATAATGAATTTTTAATTGAAGGAGGAAACAATGCGAAAAACAAGAAAAAGTTTCCCGGAGAGCTTCTTATGGGGAGGAGCAGTAGCAGCATGCCAGATTGAAGGTGCTTATGATATGGACGACAGGGGATTATCTACTTCCGATGTCCACATGTATACAAAAGATCTGGACCGGGCCAATGTATCTAAAGAAGGCGGAGGAACCCTGGAAGAGATAAAAAGCTATATCAGGGATAAAGAAAATTATTATCCGAAACGATATGGTATAGACTTTTATCATACCTACAAAGAAGATTTGGCTTTGTTGGCAGAGATGGGTTTTCAAACCTTTCGAACTTCAATTTCCTGGTCACGTATTTTCCCTAAAGGCGATGAAACGGAACCAAATGAAAAGGGACTTGTTTATTATGATAATTTAATTGATGAAATCAGAAAAAATGGTATGGAGCCAATCATTACTATATCACACTATGATATGCCGCTTTATCTTGTTACAGAATATGGAGGGTTTGCCAACCGTAAATTAATCGATTTTTTTGTCAAGTATGCAACTGCTGTATTAGACCGTTATAAGAATAAGGTTAAATACTGGATTGTTTTTAACCAGATTAATTTACTGCAATATTGCTCATGGGGATCCATAGGCCTTTTGGATGATTATGCCAATGATCTGGAAGAGGCCAAATTTCAGGCCGTGCATCACCAGTTTGTAGCAAATGCAATTGTTTATGAATATGGAAAGAGAGTTAATCCGGATATGCAGATAGGAACGATGGCGGCAGATTGCACTTATTATCCCTATTCCTGTAAACCTGAGGATATTGTTCTGACTATGAAACGTAACAGAATGCAGTATTTTTACACAGATGTACAGCTTCGTGGTGAATATCCGGATTATGCTATCCGTTTCTTTGAGGAAAATGGCTGGGACATAAAAATGGAAGCCGGGGATGAAGAACTGATTAGAGATAACAAGCAGGATTTTTTGGCTATTTCCTATTATTCATCTAAGGTAATCGATTCAAGCCGCTGTGGAATGAATCCGAGAGACGTAATACAAAATCCATATCTCAAGCCTACTCCCTGGGAATGGAGAATGGATCCTCTGGGCTTTTACAATAGCTTATCTCAATATTGGGACAGGTATCAGGTGCCGATCATGATTGCGGAAAATGGTTTTGGAGCAATTGATAAAGTAGAAGCAGACGGAAGGATTCATGACGATTATCGCATTGATTATTACCGTCAGCATATATTGCAGATAAAAGAATGTATCAAAGATGGAGTCAATATCTTTGCCTACTGTGCATGGGGGCCAATTGATCTTGTAAGTTCATCTTCAGCGGAAATGAGTAAACGTTATGGCTTTATTTATGTTGATCAGGATGATGAAGGCAGAGGATCAAAAAAGCGGAGCAGAAAAGACTCATTTTATTGGTATATAAAAGTAATAGCTTCAAATGGGGAAAACTTGGAATAAGGATATCAGGTGCAAGGAGGGAATCCGGTTTAGTTCATCCTGCTTCACTATTCCTGAACCAAAGATTTCTTTTTAGCTGTCAACGCCAGATGCGCTGTGCATATAAGTAATCCCACGGCGCAGGCCAGAAGCACATAAGGCATGAGCGAAAAGGAAACACGGGCGAAAAGCTGGCCGAACAGAGGCGGCATCAATGTGGTTCCGGTGTAAGCAAACGCCATCTGCAGCCCCATTGCAGCCTGTGCATTTTGTTTTCCAAAATAAACAGGCGTCTGATGCAGCATGGACGGAAAAATAGGTGCAAGTCCCAAGCCGATGATAACCAGCGCACATATTGTAAACAGGGCGGGCAGAGGCAGCAGCATAAGAACAATACCCACTAGAATAAGAACAGTGCCAATACGGATCAGGGCTTCATTGTTTAGCTTCATGGAAACAAAACCGCTCAGCATACGCCCGGCCGTAATCCCCAAAAAGAACAGTGATACCCATCCGGCCGCACTTTCGGGCAGGATATCCTTTATCTTAACCAGATAACTGGCACCCCATAGCATCATGGAGGCTTCAATCGATGTATACAGGAAAAAGGTCAGCATGGCGAAGAAGGCGCCCTTTGCCCGAAGCGGCGTGAGCAGCCCATGGTTTACTTTGCCGTCCTGGGCTTCCCCTGTGTGTTCGAAAGCCTGGTTTTCGTATTTTTTCCACATGGGGAGGGAGAACAGCAGCAATACAACCAAAGTAAACTGTATCACCGATATGCTGGAGTACCCACTCCTCCAATTATACCCCCACTGTGTTAAAGCGGATAGCAAAATGGGTCCAAGCATGGCTCCAAGGCCCCAAAAACAGTGCAGCCAGTTCATGTGCTTTGCCGCATAATGTTCTGCCACAAATTCATTCAGTCCCGAATCCACCGCTCCGGCTCCAAGGCCCAGCGGAACAGCGCAGGCCAGCAGCCACAGGAACGAGGGGGATAGTGAGAAGCCAAGCAAAGCGGCGGCTGTCATGGCAACGCTTAAGACCGTGACCTTGCCTGTTCCAAAGCGGCGGATCAGCCGATGGGAGAATAAGCTTGATATAATGGTGCCGCTCGATATAATCATAGAAACAAATCCCGCATTCCCAACAGGGACCCCAAAATCTACATTCATAATCGGCCATGAGGAGCCAAGGAGGGAGTCCGGAAGTCCTAAACTAATGAATGCCAAATAAATCAATGCCAAAAAAATCATATTGAATCTCCTGTATGCTAAATTTTATTCCGTCTGCTGATAGGTCCCGTACAGCCCGGACTGATAAGCAGATACCGCCTGGGCAATCAAACCGGTAATAATGTCGGAATCCAAATCGCTTTGGTAGATAATAGAAGGAAATATACTCTTTACAGTTTGTGTGCTGATTTCCTGCTCAATCGCTACCTTTAAAGCAGCGGTAAAGAAATCACCGTATAAAACAACATGATCCGGGTTTATGGTACCGCAGAAAATGCTTATCAATCTGAAGATTGCAGGCCCAGCCTCCTGCGGTTTTTCATAGTTGATCGAAACCCAGTCAATACCTATAGGCAATAGTGTTACTTCACCCGCATATCCGCAAGACCCTTTCAGGATTTTGCCGTCAATCAGGATACCTGCACCGGGACCGAAATACTTCGGGAAGTATATTCCCACAATGATGGGAACGGCTTGTTTGTTTCTGCCGTATCCCAATACTGCCGCATTGACATCGTTTTCTATGATTACGGGCAATTGATATTTCCTTTGAAAATAGTCTCGAAAAGAAATACCTTCCAATTCCGTATAGTCATTGGTCAGAATTACACCGTTCCATTCCACACCGGGCAAGGAAAAGGATACTATACTTATAGTCGGATATACACCCAGCGACAAATCTATCATGATTTCAAAACTCGAAAGTTGTATCGTATCAAAGCACTGTTCCGTTTGCCATACTGCTTCTCCGTATAGATTTCCGACACAGGCGCTGATGATATTTTTCCCGTTCCGTACCCGCGCTGACAACGCAAGTACATGGGCATATTCTGCATTAAAGATATAGGCCCGCGAAGGCCGGCCGCCTGTAGCAGAATGCATTTCCCCCAGTATTACCTCCCCGCTTTCCACAAAACTGTTCAATGTGTTCCCAACCGTGGCAAAACTAAGACCTGTTATTTGGGCCATATCTTTGATTGTGGAGGTTTTGCAGGAACACAGGTTTTTAAGAACAGTCTGCGCATTACTCTGTTTCATGTCTAACATGTTAATACCCATAAAAATCACCTGCCTTAAATTTAATTGTTAAGAACAAATTTCTCTGTAAACAAAAGATTATACACCACAATTACCCAGCTTAATTGCCGGCTTTGTTTTACCATGAAAATCGCTACCGCTTGTCACAATGATTTTATGCTGCCGGGCTTTCATCAAAAACCACCGGGCAGTTTTTAGGTCATGGTAACTGCTATAGGCTTCTATACCGTCGAGTCCCAACAATATCAATTGATCGGTCATATCAAAATTGTCCTGAAGATTTACACCTGGATGGGCTAAAACAGCTTTACCGTTATTTCGGTGAATAATATCAATTACATCCCTCATGTCAGGGTATGTCATGACAGCATAGCATGGTTTCCCCTGAGAGCAATAATCCCAATAAAAATTTACATACGGGTTGCTGCTTCGGCTGCCGCCCTCTCTGTAGGGCCGCAGGATATTGTTTTCAAGGTAGCGTGGGTCCTTAAGCAAGGCTTCGGCAAAGGCCTCTCCGGTCCAATTCTCGCTCCAGTAGCCTCCTTCGGTTATCGTCTTTAAATCTGCTTCGGTGAGGTAAAACCCTAATCCGTTTATTAACCGGAGCCTTTCTTTGGATGAGGAAGCACATTGTTTCCTTATGTTCTGTTCTATAACTTCAAAATCTGTACTTTCGAGATCAATATTGTACCCAAGGACATGGAAATTAATATTCTGATAAGTACAGTCAATTTCTATGGCAGGGTAACAAGTTATACGTGCATCTTTGGCTTTTTCGATTTCTCCCTTGACTTCAAGGGCTTCTCTGGTACCTTTTACGCAATTGTGATCTGCTATTGCCATGATGGAAATGCCTGCCTCAATACACATTTTGATAAGCTTAGAAGGTGTATGTTCACCATCTTCGCTGTAACAGGAATGAATGTGCAGGTCTATGGTATGTAAGTTGTTCATATTCGTATTCATACGTTCAAACCTCCATTGGTAAAGGGCAATGAGCGTAGATAAATCCTCACGCCGGTGTGCCATACAAGTTCAGAAAACGGGCGGTTTTAGGGGCATGTGATCCCGCATTCCGAAATATAATTAAAGCTCTCCCTGGCACAGACAAAGGCATCTTTCTGCCAGCTTTCCTGCTCTGCCAGGCCCCACTTCACTCCGGTGCGCTGACAGGCTTTGAAGACAGGGAGCCAGTCAGTCTGTCCTTGACCTACCGGAACCAGGTATTCCTTGCCGTCAGGGAAGAATGCGGAGTCTTTGAAATGGCAGATTTCCACCCGCCCGCTATACCGCTCCAGCAGGACAACGGGGTCTTCCCCGGCCCGTAAGGCATGGTAGACGCACAGGGTCAGTCCCACCTCCCCGGGCAGCATTTCCATGATAGCATCCACGGCGCTTACCCCGTTCACCCGTTCAAAGTTAAACCAGAGAGGATGGAAGGTGAGAGAGATGCCCTGCTCACCCAGCACCCTGGCCATCCGGCCCATCTCCGTACAAAAGTACTTTATACCCTCCGGTGTCATCTGATCCCGGGGGATGGTGCTGACGCAGAGAGATTTGCTGCCCCACAGCCGGTTCATAGTAATATAGTGATCCAAATTATTCCGAACTTCTTCAAAACTATCCTGGGTAGCAATGCAGGTAAGCCCTGTCTCCCGCAGAGCTTCTGACGTGAATTCCAAGGGTACGGCTGGGTCGATCCACTGGAGCTGCAGGTGACGGTACCCTATATTCCGCAGCTTGCGGAAGGCGGCCAGCAGCTTGTCGGGGGTGGTGAGGTACGCTTTCAGGCTTGAAGCCTGATATCCAAGAGCAGTCATATACATTCTCCTTTCGGGTAATAACCTTTTTTCTGTATCTGCGTTGTTTTCCGGTTTACCATATGGTATTTTCTCGCTACCACGATAAATCATCTGTTTGGCTTTATTTAAAACTTATTATAACCATTAAAATAACTTCTGAAATAAATATAAATCATTTTTGTAACAAAGTCAATCACAGAATTATAGTGACCGGTCTAAGTGAAAAAATGAAAGTAACGAAAGAAGCTGCGTTTGTTTGTGGGAGATGCCTGTGAGTAACAGTCAGATGGCACAATGCCGCTAGTTGGTGCAGCTATGGGAAATGCAGTAGTTCACGGAATCACCTCCTGCATATATTACCAGCTGCAATTGATTGAAAAGGTATTCAAAAGGTTAATGCACGGCTAATGCATGAAGATTAATGAATGAGGGCTTGACGGGAATTTAAAAAAGTAATATAATGAATACAAGTTCATTTTATTATGCGAAAGAGGTGTTAGTTATGGCACGGACCAGGGAACAAAATGACAGAATGTCTTTAGCGACTAAAAAAAAGATTATGGAAGCCGGCCTTAAACTATTTTCTCAAAAGGGCTTTGCCGTAACAAGTATAAAAGACATTGCACAAACTGCGAGGATCAGTACCGGTCTGATTTACCGTCATTTTTCTACTAAGGAGGAACTCTTTACGGAATTGGTAGAAAATTCTTTAAATGAATTATCCAAAGCAATACAGCTCCTTGATTCCTATTCTTCTCCTGTTCAGGCTTTTGAAGAAATGACATCGGATCTTCTCAGGGATATTGAATCAAGCGAAGAGATATCCTGTTACTTTCTCCTGGTGTCACGCTCTATTCTGGAAATTGAAGCACTGCCTCAAATAGCTGAACTGCAAACCGGGAATTTAGCATTATTTGAAAAAGCAGCCTATCTAATTGAAAAAGGTCAGAAATTGGGTGAATTTAAGCAGGGTAATCCTTATAAACTATCTCTGTTATACTTTTCAGTCATACAAGGGATGGCAGATATGAAACTGTTTATGGGCGATAAATACATTGCGCCTGAAATAGAAGATATTATGGAATTTCTATTAAATTAAAAAACCGGTGGTGGCAATGCATTAAGTAAGCATTATAGGTATCCTTGACGTTTTTAGGTATACTTATTTTCTAACAAAAGCTTAAAAATGAAGTATTGTGAAGATTCCGTTTTAATAAGGAGGCAATGTATGATAACCGATAAAGATATCCGTATCAGAAGATTGGCAGATTACGACCAGGATGTTCGTTATGAAACAGCGAACGTGTTCGTGGAAGCATATTACGAGAATCTGTCTCTTTTTGCCAAGGATAAGGAAAGAATAATGAATGCGTTCAAAAGCACTTTTTGCCCTGAGGTTTTTTATCTGGCCGAAGTGGAAGGTGAAGTTGTAGGCATACTTGCCTGTGCTAACAACCGGCAGCGGGCCATGCACATAGACAAAGACAGCATGAAGAAGCATTTCGGTTTTGTTAAGGGCAATTTAGCGTATTATTTCATGAAAAATGAATTTAATACCCCGTTAACTTATCCGGATGACACCGGATATATTGAGTGCGTCGCTACCAGTGAGAAAGCGCGCGGGAGGGGCGTTTGCACGGCGCTGCTCCAATATGTCATGCAAGAACTGCCGTACCGCCAATTCGTATTGGAAGTAGTTGATACCAACCAAACTGCTTACCGGCTATATAAGAAAGTCGGTTTTTCAGAGTTCCGTCGGAAACCGGAAAAGTTTTCAAAATTCAAAGGTTTCAGGGAAAGAATTTATATGAAGTGGTCAAAATAAGAATAACGGCGGCAAAAATACAGCAAATAGGATAATTAAATAGATATAAGCAGAAATATGACGTGAGAGTACCCGTGAACTTTCACGTCTTTTCTTTTTGGTATATACAACTAATCCAAGATATATTAAAATAAATGAAAGGGTTTATAATGCTTTCTTAACTGACGAAACTATGTAATCGTAAAACTCGGGAAGCTTTAACCTATCGAATTCGATAGGTCATGAAAAGCAGCGGAATATAATTTATATGGGGAAGGCGGAGATTATCAGTGAACAATAAGAATTCTCATAAACTGATTCCGGCGGGCAGTGCCGGTGAATCTTTACAGAAAGGAGTTGATGTGCACAATAAATTATAAAGGAGAAATTGAATATGAAAATAACGCATCCTTTATGGCGAACTCTGCGTTCGCTTAAAGGAAATCAACGGGCTTGTGTTGTAACGGAGCCGTTATGGGCAATTCCAAATAACCTGTTCCTGCCCTTCGCGTCCATATATATGGCCGCGATCGGATTGCAGGACATCCAGATAGGTACGGTAGCCAGTCTGGGACTGGCAGCGCAGTTTTTATCGGGACTGTTCTCAGGTGCTATTGTAGATAAATATGGCAGGCGCAGAACAATGCTGGTATTCGGGTTGCTTAGCTGGCTCCTTCCCTGTGCGCTTTGGGCGGGAGCAAGGGGTTACCGGTACTTTATATTTGCCGTAGTCTTTAATGGAATGTGGAGAGTAACAGGTAACAGCTTTAAATGCATGATTGTTGAAGACGGCGATTCCGGACAACTTATCAATATTTATACAATTCTTAACTTTTTTGGCTTACTGGCTGGCTTTATCTCACCGGTGGCAGGTCTTTGCATCGACCGGTTTACTTTGGTGCCAACCATGCGGGTCATATATCTGGGGGCACTGATTCTGATGGCCGTTAAGTTTGTGCTGCAGTACCGTTTGTCCGTAGAGAGTGAGATTGGCCTGCGAAAAAGAGAGGAATCCAGGGGACATTCGTTATTTTTGCTGACCTTTGGCGGCTGGGGTGTATTTATATCCGCCCTTCGGCATACAAAATTGCTGTCCTGTGTCATACTTATGACGCTGATGACCTGTTTCAACATCATACAGGCTACGTTCTGGCCGCTATTTGTTACGGCTTCTTATGGAATGAGTGCTTCGGTACTCTCAGTGTTTCCAATGGTGAAAGCCGTTACCACGATATTGGTTTATCTGTTTATAACCTCACATATCAGTATGCATTGGCTAAGAAGTCCTTTGCTGCTTGGACTGGGATCCCAGTTCCTGGGGCTGACGATATTGCTTTTATGCCTGCCTTTTGGGGCAGCAGCAATCTGGGCGGTATTCTTCTCGGCAATCTGTGAAGCCTTTGCACTTGCCGTTCTTGGACCTTTAAGTGAATCTATGATGTCGGTTGCAATTCCGGACAGGGAACGTGCCCGGACAAACAGCCTGATTACAGCCATGATCTTACTTATCAGTATCCCTGTGGGCTGGATTGCAGGTCAGCTCTCACAGCGTGACCGGATGCTGCCATTGGTTCTAAATTTATGCCTGCTTATCGCTGAGGTTCTTATGGTGCTGATCATTACGCGAATGCCAAAGAAAAAGCAGAATATATAGACTTAGAAAGATTTCATACATCAGGGTAGCAGTTCCAAGGCAGGATCGCTGCCCTGATATTATACTGCTCGTTAAAAAGGAGGTAAGCATGTACAGTGAAATAGATAGGAAGCAAAACCCTGGCAAAAAAGGACTTGTTAATTTACATAAGAAAATATTACAATGCCGGTTATGTCAGGATGCTTTTGGATTCGAACCTCGTCCCATTGTACTGGGTAACCATAACGCTAAAATCATGCAGATCAGCCAGGCTCCGTCTAAAAGTGTGCATGAGACAGGGAAACCGTTTCATGATGCCAGCGGAAAAAAACTTCGCAGGGAATGGTACCAAATTTCGGACGAGGATTTTTATAATCCTAATAATTTTTATATTACATCAATGGCACATTGTTATCCTGGAAAGGCGCCTGGCGGAGGAGACCGCCGCCCGCCGAAGATTTGTTCGAAACAGTGGCTGCTTAAGGAAATGGAGCTTGTAATGAAATTTATATTTTAATCGGCGGAATAGCAGCAGAACTTTTCTTCCCGGGAGAGAAAATGACATCATTGGCATTTGAAGATAAACAAATCAATGGAAAACCTGCCTATATACTGCCCCATCCGTCACCGTTAAATATGAAATGGTTTAAAGATTATCCCCAATTTACGGAAAAAAGGATTTTTGAGATACAGAAAGAAGTTCATAAAGTAATTTACCAGGCACCGTAAGTTAATTATGTTATTTGAAACAGTTATGAGAATTAAGCAAAGCGGAATGCGAATAACCGTGAATATCCGTTTTAGCAAGGAGGGGACAAATGTACGTGGAATATAAGAGCATGTTAAAAAGCAAGCGGATTAATGCCTGTATTTTTATATGTAGTATTTCTCTGGTTTTATTTACGGCTTGTGAATCAAACAGGCCATCGGAACAGTCTTTTGAACAACCGGTAAAATCCATGACACAGGACTTGAAGGCTGCAAGTCCGGAAAATTCTCAGGAAACCGGGTCTCTTGACACAAATACGGCTGAAATCCCTGTCGAATCACTTATAATTGCCGATGGGCAAACGGTTGCAGAAAGGTTTGACGTTTTGCAGGGATTTACAAGGCTGGAATCGGAAGAGGATTCCTTTGCATACTATCTTCAGAATTTGCCCTTAAAGCCGGAGGGGGCTAAAGTAAAATATTATGACGGCAGAGAAAAAATGCGAGACGTTTATTTGGCAGTGGTTGATTTTAGCCTGGGCGAAAGAGACTTGCAGCAGTGCGCCGATGCGGTAATACGGTTAAGAGCGGAATATTTATATGCTATGGAACGGTTTGACGAAATCCATTTCAACTTTGTAAGCGGTTTTAATGCGGAATTTTCAAAATGGGCTGACGGCAAAGGAATATCGGTAAGCGGCAGTGAAGTTTCCTGGAACACGAATAGTAATAATAATAGTTCTTACGAGAGTTTTCAAAAATATCTAGACATTGTATATGCCTATGCTTCCACTCTGTCTTTGGAAAAGGAATTGGTTGAAAAGCCGCTTCCTGACCTGGCCATAGGTGATGTATTTATACAGGGCGGTTCTCCGGGGCATTGCGTTATTGTTGTTGACATGGCGGTGAAGGAAAACACCGGGGAAAAAATCTTTATGCTGGCTCAAAGTTATATGCCGGCGCAGGATATTCAGATTTTAGAGGGTGACAGCGAAGGTTCGCCTTGGTTTTCTGCAAGTATGGAGGATATTCTGAAAACACCAGAATGGACATTCCAGGTTTCCGACCTGAAAACCTGGTGAGAGAGATTAAATATAATTTATGATTAACATAAGACGGACTATTAATAGGGAAGGGGTTCCATAGAATATCCATTTGCAACAATAGTTTGTTCTTAGGAAGGAGAAAATTATATGAGTGAATTAAATATCAGTAAAAATGTACTGCAAAAGATTGGCGGCATAGGATGTATTTCCGGTGTCATACTGATTATATTGGGCTCACTTATTGTACCTAGAACAAAGGATATAAGTAATATACTTGAGATGCAAAATGCTTTTGGTTCCAATCCGGGAATATTACAGTTGTCTGCTTTATTTATGGTTTTTGGATTTTGGGGGCTGTTTATCGGTGTTTTAGGGATACAGGATTCAATGAATGGAACAGGTGCTGCCTGGGCGCGAATCGGTTTCTATTTCAATCTTATGGGTACTACAATTTGGACACTTGGGATGTCATTGGATATATCCTATCCGGCTGCAATTGTAAATTGGCTGTCCTCACCGGATTCCCAAAAAGAAGTGGCTTACAGTGTAGTTTCAGTACTTTCGCCGTTAGGTTTTGGAAGAGGGTTATTTCCCATAGAAGTAATCACAATATGGTTATCCTACATTTTCATTAGTCTGGGAATGGTGCAGAGTAACAGCAGACCGCATTGGCAGGGATATGCAGGGCTTCTTATAGGAATATTGGGGCTTATAATGGGCGTTTTTATGGTTTTTACCGGACGTGAGAAATTAATGTTCTTTTATATTGCCATAATGCTATTTGTATTAATATGGTTCCTGATTATAGGTATTTGGACACTCTGCGGATCCAGATCAGCAGATAAGTATTGAGAGGACTGTCTTGTCAGCCGGTGGATACAAATACCCGCTTTGACTAAATCACCCATCCGGTTAAATCTTATGAGACTATGTTCTTATTAAATTAAGAAGCATAGTCTTATTTTTATACCCAAAATCAGCATTGGGCAGGTTATTTCCAAACAGGATAAGATAAAATGTACCTTCGTAAAATGTATAAATTTACAATTTATGTAAAATAATGGCTTGACAATATTTTACAGTAGTACTATCATAACATCAAGGCAATAAGAACCGGCAAATCTGAGGAGGTCGATGTATGAATATTAATGATTTAGTTAGCAGAATTAAAAAAAATGGATTTGATACACCTAAAATTGCAGTTATGACGCCTGAAATAAGGACGATAGACGTGATAGTTCAGAGCATACCGGAAGACAGATTTGAATTTCTTGAGGACGAAGAATAACAGATTAACATAATTTTTTAAAGTTGCAACAATAAATAATTAGCCGGTATTATTGCTGAAATATACTAAACAGAAAGAATAATAAGGGGGGTAAGCATGGAATTAGATTTTCCGCTTAAAATCACATGGGAAATTAACCAAAAATGTAATTTAAATTGCAGAATATGTTATTCCATAGATAGAAATTCCCGGGAACCGGAGGGTTTAAGCTATGAAAAATGTTTGGAAGTTTTGGAAAAATTACGTTTGCTTAATGTATTATATGTATTTTTCAGCGGCGGGGAGCCGTTGTTAAAAGAACGGTTTTATGATCTTCTGCCTGTCTGTACATCCTATTTCTGTACCTGGATCCAGACAAACGGCACAATGATAGACCGGGAAGCGGCCAGAAAGCTTTCTCATTGTAACGTCAACACCATATTTGTAAATTTACACGGCCATACCGAGGCAATCCATGATAATTTTACAAGAACTCCCGGAAGTTTTACCCTGGCTGTTAACGGTATTCAGAATTTAGTTCGGGAAAATGTCAATGTCATGTCTGCCATAATCCTGTCGAGAGATAATTTTTTACATACGGAGGAGTACGTAAGGCTGTGTCATGAATTAGGTTTACCTAAAATAAATATACTGAGGGGATATTATTTTAATAATCCGGATTCCAGGACATTTATAGACCTCACCCATGAAGAACGACGTTATGCTGTTGAAATCATGAAATCAGCCTGTGATAAATATGGTATGAAATTAGGCCATTCCTATGGGGATAAAAACCATAACTGCTGTCCGCAGGCAATTTCTATCGATGCCCGGGGCCTTCTGCAAAATTGCCCATATCTGGCTAATATATCCAAATTAGGTTCTTTTTTGGATGAAGATCCCACCAGATTATGGAACAGTCACAAAAGCTTGGGGATAAGGGAATCCTATCTGCAGTCCCCCGGGGAATGTCTTGCGTGTCCCAGCTACGATTACTGTAAAGGCGGATGCCCTGCCAATAAATATATGGAGAGCCGGAGATTTGACCGGAAGGACCCTGTCTGCTGGTTTATACCTGCAAAAACAGGTAAATGAGGATTAGGTTGAAAAAACAAAAGCGGTTTTTTCAACATCCTGATTTGTATGTGCACCAGGGCGCACAGATGGGAGTTAACATGAAAAAAATAGTACGTAACAACAATATAAGATTTACTTATACCAGGGAATTAGACAGCGACAATCACTTTTTCCTGTTTTTATATAATCCGGAGAACGGAAAGGATTATATATTTAACCGTCTGTCAGCTCTGATATGGGAAATGATGGAAAACTCGACTACAGATGAACAAGTTATAAATCAAATCATATCTGTTTTGGAAGTAGAGGATATTGAGCTATATACAAAGGAAATAAATAAAACGCTTCGTATATTGCTCAAACACCACTTAGCGATAGAAATGGCTTAATTTAACTACTATGAGCAGGCAGCAAAGCGGAGGCGTAAATATCCGCTTTAACAAACAGATAAGTAAGGATGGAATAGAATGAAACTAATGCCGGATGATCTTGTCTCTCTTAGTACCGAGGTAAAACTGGTCTCGTATTCAGAAAATTACCGGGCCTTACATTTAATAACCGGAATTTTAATCAAGCTGAATACTGCTTCTGCCCTGATACTCACGCTTCTGGAACAAAAGCAATCCTTTCAGGAGCTCCTTATCAAATTAAGGGATATCCTGCCGGATGAAGAAATCAGCCAGCCGGATATTCAGAATTTCCTCACGGATTTATATTGCAAGGGATTTATAAAGCTTGAAAAGAATCCGTCAAAACCTACCGTATTATTAATCAATCCCAGTACTCCGAATTCTAAAGATAACTACCGGAAGAAAGAGACTTCTCCGCCCTTAGGCCTGGTATTAATTGGGACTGTTTTAGCAGATAATGATTATAATGTATGTATCATAGATATGGATACTGAAAATTTAACAGAGGACCAGATTTTATACCGTATTAAGGATATTAAATTTAACTATGTGGGTATTTCCATGAATTTCTCCATGTGCGCCAACAGTTCCTTAAATATTGCAAGGCAAATAAAAGGGAAATATAAAGATATTCCTGTCATTGCAGGCGGCAATCATGCAACTTTTACCTGGGAGGATTTACTCCGTGAAGAATATATCGATTTTGTGATCAGATATAATGGCCATAATACATTTGCCGATTTAATTAAAATATTGGAATTAAAAAACCATAATACGGCAGATTTATTAGCATGTAAAGGCATTGCCTTTCGGAGTGAAGGAAAGCTCCTGTCAACCGCGGACCGTGATAAAATATATGATTTGGACAAGATACCGCTCTTTGACTGGAACCTTGTACCCCTCCACCTTTATTCGGAAAACAAACGGTGGAACCTTTTTACCTCGGTAGGCTGTACAAATTCCTGCCATTTTTGTTCGACCAGTGCTTTCAACGGCAGATGCGGAATACGGCGAATGAGTTATCCTCGTATTCTGGAACATATTGAAAATATTTATAAATATGAAAATAAGGATTACCTAAACCTGGTTTTTGTAGATGATGCCTTCACTGCGGACAAGCAAAGAATCATTGGACTTTGCAGGGAAATTATTGACCGTAAACTGAAAATAAAATGGGCCTGCAATGCCAGGGCGGATCAGGTAGATGAGGAATTATTGAGCTTTATGAAGAAAGCGAACTGTTCTGCCATGTTTTTTGGAGTTGAATCCTGTGATGAAGATGTGCTTATAAGTGCCAATAAAAAACTGAAGGTAGATCTAAAACAGAAATTCCTGGAAATAAAGTCCTATGGTATTGCCATTACCCTGTCTTTTATTATCGGCCTGCCAAAAGAAACGAAAGACAGTCTGCTGAAAATAGAAGAGTTTATACAGGAAGTACGTCCATACAAAGCTAAATTCAGCTTTTTAGTCTTATATCCCGGTACGGAATATTATATCAACAAAGAAAAATACGGTATCAGACAATTAATTACCGACTGGGATCAATATGAATGCTATATGCCCTATATAGAAACGGAGGATCTGTCTGCCGAGGACCAGATGGAGGCCTTAATCAGGTTAACAGAAAGTATTTATAATTAAAATCAGAGGGGGCGGTTATATGTCAAATGATTATGATAAGTATGCTGAAATATATGATTTGGATTTAGGCAATGTTGAGAAAGATGTAAAAGTCTATAAGCAGTTAATCAAAGAAAACAGTTCCGTTTTAATATTAAGCTGCGGTACCGGGCGGGAAATTGCTTACCTTAGTGATTACTGCGCTGCGATTGCAGGCCTTGATTTATCGGAAAACATGATTAAAATAGCAGAAAGTAAAAATTACGGCAATAGACCGGTAAAGTTTTACCAGCAGGATATGTCGGATTTTAAAGTGGAGGAAACTTATGACTATATTATTATTCCGAATAATGGTATCCTGCATTTGCTGAATCAGGAAGCCATAGAGAATTGTTTCAAGTGCACAAAAGAATTTTTAAATGCTTCGGGTAAGTTATTGTTTGATTTCTTTCTTCCGGCGGATACTGCTGCGAATAATAATCTTATCGTGGATTATCACAAATACTTTAAGCAGATTGATAAGGAGGTAATCCGTTCAAGGCTGGTCACGAAAAATCCGCTGACCAGAATACATAAAACAAAAGTTTTTTATGAATTTATATCCAAGGACGGAAGTGTGGAAAAGAAAGTGGTCAGCTATACTCTGAAAAATTATTATCCCGATGAAATGAAATTAATTGCACGGCTCTGTAAATTCAATATAGATAATCTGTATGGTAATTTTAATCTGGAAGTTTATGATGAAGGAAAGCATTATCATGTGTTCTTTGAGTTATCACCGCAAGCCTGAGAAATTAATTTCTTAGAAAGGATAACAGTATGAAAATCGCACTTATTAATCCTGAAATTATGTCTGACCGGCAGAGGAAAGAAAAACAAAATGAACCCGTATCCATACAATATTTAAAAAGTTACCTGAACCAACACGGGTATGTGTGTGACTGCTTCGATTTCAGGATATTTACGGATCCGGATGCACAAATAGAAAAAATAGCCTCCCGCTACGAAGTTGCCGGAATTTCCGTTTTTTATCCTTATAATCCCCTTACACTGGCCCAAAAACTCAAAACTTACAATCCGGCCATCACGATCATACTGGGGGGACCGGGGGCAAAATTAAATTATAAGAATTATCTTCAGGATAATTCTCCTGTAAATTTTGTGGTTTTTAATGAAGGGGAGGAAAAGTTAAAGTTATTAATGGATTATTTAGAGGGTAAAATACCCGTTACCGGTTTAAAAGGACTCGCTTTCCGGGCTGATAAAAAGATAATGGTAATAGGCAGGGCTGCCCCTATGGATATTGATACAATTCATTATCCAAAGAGGGATCCGCAGGAGATAGGAAACTATATTCCCAGCATAGTCAGTTCCCGGGGCTGTAACGGCAGATGTACTTTCTGCTCGAACAGCTATATGGGAAAGTGGAGGGGCAGAAATTATATGGATGTGGCCGATGAAGTTGAATATCTGAATAAATCGTTAAAACAGAGGTATTTTCAATTTATTGAACCGAATTTTTTAGGGGACAATGACCGGGGGTTACAAATCGCCAGGGAAATAAGAAAGCGGAAGCTGAATGTTTCTTTTGACTTCTCATGCCGGGTGGATTCTTTAATTGAAGGCAAAGAGGTTTTAAAATACCTGAAAAATGCAGGTGCCTCCAGAGTTTTATTGGGTGTTGAAAATTTTTATGATAATACATTGAAGGCCTGGCAGAAAGAAATTACGAATCAGGAGATCTTAGATGCAATTGCGTTTTTAAAGGAAATAGAACTGCCCTTTACCATTTCTTTAATCTTATTCCACAAGAATATGACCATGGAAGAACTGGAATATAATATGGATATCATAGATACGGCGAATATCGGGAACAAGATAGACAATCTGTTCAATAAAATGATATTTTATCCGGGAACCGGTTTAAACCGGACGAATGAAATTATAGAGTGGGAATTTGAATCCGGCGGGATAAAAAACATATATGAAAAGTGTATTTCCTATACCCAAAGCCAGGAAAAATTCCGTAATGAATTATTCGCCTTTCACAAGCAGTTAGTTACCTGTGAAAAGGTGGATTCTTATATTTTAAAAAACCTGTTCTATTTTGAAAGTGTAAAAAAGAAAGAACTGGCAATCTTAAAATGTTATACAGGATTCCGCTTTCAGGAAAAGGACAAACAACTGCTCACCTATCAGGACTATTCGGACGGTCATATCGTGTTTCGGCTTAACCCTGAAATTCATGTTTCGGAGGAGGGAGACACTTACATATTCAGTAACCTGGATACCGGTTTCAGTTACTATGCCAATCCGTCTTCCTATTTAATCTACTGCTTTGTGAACCACTGTACCTACTATGAATTCACACAGAAAGTATTGGATAACTTTGGTCCCATGGAGGTTAATGATTATTTTAAAGCCGTATCGGTTTTATTCCAATTTGTTTATCTGGATATTTTAGTATTGGAAAATAAGTAGTCTGGTAATATAATAGAAAGGAATACATTTTTTTACAAGTAAGGTTTATTAAAATAAACTGGAATGGCAGGAAAGGGGTTTAAATTACTTTGCGTGAAACAAAAACATTCCGGAAAGGATCATATGGTTTCCATTAAAAACATAAGCAAAGAATATGTTACGAAGAAACAAAGGATTAACGCTTTAAATAACGTAAGCATTGAGATCGGGAAAGGGGAAGCTTTGGCAATCCTCGGCTTAAACGGTTCCGGGAAGTCAACCCTTGTAAATACTATTACGGGTATAATCTCACCGACAGGCGGAGAAGTAACCATTGGGAATCTAAGGCCGGTTGACGGTAAACCTTACCGGAAACAATTTTCGGTCGTCTATCAAAATAACGGCCTGGATTTTTTCCTGTCCGTATATGATAATCTGAAAACCAGCGGTTACATGTACGGTCTTAGGGGAAAAGAACTAAGCGAAGCAATCGGCGGCATAATGGATATAATGGATTTACATAAGTATAAAAAGAGTAAGATCAGCGAGTTAAGCGGCGGCTATTCCAAAAGGGTACAGGTTGCCAAGGCCTTAATGCTTAATACACCCGTTATTATTTTGGACGAACCTACCCATGGAATGGACCCTTTCATAAAGAAGAGACTTTTTGAAATACTGAATCAAAGGCGTCAGGAGGGGAAAGTAATAATCTATACCACCCAGATCTTAGAAGAGGTTGAAAAAATATGTAACAATGTTGCCCTTTTAAAAAACGGTTATTTAATCAGTAAGGATACGGTTCAGAATACAAAGCGGAAATTTTCTGAAAATATGTGTCTGGAAATCTGCCTTGCAAATACGGATAGGAACAATCAATTTACAGAAGAGGTACTGAAAGAATTAATTGACAGATACTGTATTTCTTTGAGTTCTTATGAGCTGACTCCTCCTAATATAAAAATCATAACGAAATCCGAGGCAGGTCTGCTGCTTCAGTTTTCCAATGAATTAAGGGCTTTTATCGACATTGACGAGCTGATTATAAAGAAAGCATCCTTAGAGGAAATATTAATAAACATGAAGGAGGATTTCTAATTATGTTTGCTGATATCTGTGCTTCCTTTTATGCGGAAGTCAAAACGAGATTTACCAGTTCCAGGATTCTGGTGGAAAACTTTTTGAATCCTCTGTTTATTTTATTTATCTTCGGTATTGCCATGAACCAGGTTTTTGGAGAAATCAAAATAGATGACACCAAATCCATACCCTATATCGCATATTTTTTAGTCGGTTCCGTTAATATCGGTTTAATAACTAATTGCATGGTTTCTACAACCCGGCTGTTTTTAGATAAATATACGGGACTGTTTAATTACCTGTTAAGTTATCCCATTGAACGGTACAGCATTTTAATCGGGCGGTTACTGTTTCACATTTTCATATCTCTTCTCCAGATATTGGTTATGGTAGGTTTTACCGCACTGCTTTATCCCCGGGTAATTAACTTTGACATCCGTTTTCTGCTTTTTCTTATTTTTTCCCTGGTCAGCAGCAGTGGCATTTTCTGCTTTTTATTCTGCCTGTCCTTTTGCTTGAAAACACAGGATGATTTTAATGTTTTATATTATCTTATCATGACACCGGTCATATATTTAAGCTCTGTTTATTACCCCATCGATAAATTTATACTTCCTTTAAAATTGATCAGCCTTTGTAACCCTCTGACTTGGAGTACGGACGTAAGCAGGTACTTATTGCTGGGGATACGGGGGGAGCAGATTTTAGCGGAAGGAATTGCTACGGTAGTCTTTTTTCTTGTATCATTTGTTTTATGCGTAAGGGTTATGAAGAAGGATAAGTTGTTATTAAAATAATGTCAAATTTATGAATTGAAACCTTCTTTCTGCAGGCTGGATATCAGTATAAGGTAGCAAACGGGGGTTAGAAGGTTTAATGCGGTTCAATCCATTCTTTAAGGAGAGCCTGGCAGAAAGAAGTCATGCGAAAGAGGCTGTTTCAAATAATAAATTTACCGGTTAGGTCTGGAATATAGATTGATTTTGAATTTTATAACAGCCTCTTTGCCGTGTGGTGGCTTTGATGGATTCCCGCCTCATTTGATGTATTATACTTTTTTGTTTACCCAGGACCGGAAGTTGTCAACTTGAGCAACTTTTTGGCAATATTGCTGTAATAACTGGAAGTTATCCAACTGGTAAGTATGCAAGGTGAGGTCGTCACGCCGGATATAGGCAAAGTTGTATTTGGTGATGGCATAAATTTTAATACCCATACGGGTACAATCTTCTCCAAATTGTTCATCAACAACATTGCCGTCAATAAACTGTACCTTTTGAAAGACATCTCTTTTTCCAAAAAGCGTACAGTTAATAATATAGTTGACATAACTGTTTTCCTTACCCGGATGGATAAGTGCCAGAATATTTTGATCTTGAAAAAAGACATAATGGGTTTTCTTACCAAAGATCCCGGCGTCGCTTAAAGGCGCAATAGCCATAAAATCATTCAAATAGTTCGAACCATAATAATCATCATGATCAAAAATGGCAAGGTAGGGATAATTAATTTGGCTCACTGCGAAATTCAAGCAGGTTCCGACCGAGTCTTTAGGACGCTGAAAAATTTTAACATGATCATAAGCTTGCGCTTTTTTTTTCCAATCGGCAATGTTTAAGCAGGAGTTGTTGAGGATGATGATTAATTCTTTGACAGGATAGGTTTGTCTGGCATAATTATCGAAGATATTATCCAGATAAAAGGGAAAATGAGTACAGGTAATGATTGATATGCCATCTTGATTTGTCATTGGCCGCTCCGTATTTTAAGATTTTCCTATTACGTTTTAATACAGTGTATGATTCTTTGATAAAATAGTTGCACACTAAATAGTTTTAATGGATTGGCTATAGTCAAAATTCTGTTTTCATGATGGCCATGTATTTGGAAGGACTTATTCCTTCCTGTTTTTTAAAAGCTCTGCTAAAGTAATATATATCATGAAAGCCTGCGAGTCTGGCGGTTTCGGAAACCGTAAAACCGTCATTCAGCATGGTTTTTGCTTTGTTGATACGTATTTCTATAAGATAATCAATCGGAGATTTTCCCGTAACTTTCTTAAAAATATTCCCCAGGTAGGAAGAACTTATTTGGGAATAATCTGCAAGCTCCTGCAAATTAATATTATTCTGATAATTATCAGCCATATAGTTTATAATCTTATTGACCTTTTTTATGTTTGAGTAATTGTATTGGTTACCTTCTTTATATTGAAAAAGAAGTGTAAGAATTTCTGTAAAGATGGACCTTTCCTTAACTTTATTATGGTTTTTTCCTGAAATAGCGGATTTGGTTAACTGCGAGAACAAGTCAAGTAATTTTAAAAAAAGATATTCGTCTTCAATCTTTTCAAGACAGGAAAATGGAAGGTCTTGATTTATAAGTTGCCATTCATTATTTATAAAAACCGGGCAGGTATATTGAAAGTCTATGGCAAAACATTTCATAAGATTGTCGGGAAAAGTATATGCCTTTCGAAGGACACCGGGTTTATAGAAAACCAGATACCCCCTTGAAGCCTGGAAGGTAATAGTATCGTGTGTAAATTCTGCCTTGCCGCCGTAAATCAGCATAAGATTGTAATTGTTCATATGGCCGTTAAGTCTCCAGGAAGGAGAGGCATTCCGATCAATTACGTATAGTATTTCCGGAAATATTCCATTTAAGTGGTTTTTTGAATCCCTTATCATAGTATCCTCTTTTCGGAAGGAGCTGTCGAAAAACTCCTTCATTTTTACGCCGCCCCCAAATATATGATTCAACTTATCCTTAATAATGGCAGTGGAACACGTAGCTTTTGATAACTGCCATTTTAAAATTAATAGTGATATAGTACAAATATAATTATATATTATATGGTCAGAAAGTGAAAGAATAATTATAATTTATCCTATCAGGATGTTTCCTGGCTTGAGCGTGTTAGAAAAATCATTACACTATTCTGAACACTCCATTTTGTAGCATGCTGCGTCACAATTTTGGGAAGGTAGCCTCACTGGCAGAAGAATCGTCACAATGACATAGTACAATGAAGGGAAAGGAAGTTAACAATGATAAAGGTAGCAATAGTCGGTACGGGGGGTATCTCTTCCTCACATATAGAGGGATATTTGAAGTTCCCGGACCGGTGTAAAATTGTAGCTTTGGTGGATATTTATCCCGAGAAGGCAGAAGAAAAAAAGAAAAAATTCAATCTTACTGATGCATCCGTATACGATGATCATAAAAAGATATTGGACAGGGGTGAGATAGACTTAATTGATATCTGCACACCGCCCTATGTACATGCCGAAATAGCGATAAACAGTTTGAATGCAGGTAAGAATGTATTGGTAGAAAAGCCCATGGCCGCCTCACTTGAAGAATGTGACGCAATGCTAAAAGCAGCGGCCAGAAACCGGAAACTATTGTCGGTTGTGGCACAAAACCGTTTCAGAACCGCATATATGAACCTGAAAAAGACGCTGGATACGGGGCTGGCAGGCGATATCGTACATGCACAAATTGATTCTTTCTGGTGGAGAGGACACTGTTATTATGATTTATGGTGGAGAGGCACCTGGGAGAAAGAAGGCGGCGGATGCACATTAAACCATGCGGTACATCACATTGATATGGCAGTCTGGATGATGGGAATGCCGGAAGAAGTACAGGCAGTCATGAGTAACACCTCCCATGATAATGCGGAAGTAGAGGATATATCAATTGCTGTACTGAGCTATAAGAACGGTGCTCTTGGGCAAATAACGAGTTCCGTTGTTCATCATGGAGAGGAGCAGCAGATTATATTCCAGGGAAAAAAGGCAAGAATATCAACACCTTGGAAGGTATATGCTTCTGAATCAAAAAGTAATGGATTTCCGGAGAGAAATGAAGCTTTGGAACAGGAATTACAGGAATATTATGACTCCCTCCCGGAAACCAGGTACACGAATCATACTCCTCAAATTAATGATGTACTGGGCGCACTTGAGACAGGCGAAAAGGTAATGGTATCCGGAGAGGACGGAAAGAGAGCTTTGGAACTGATAACTGCAATTTACAAGTCGGCTGTCGTCAAGCAGCCAGTAAAGCTTCCGTTGACCAGGGAGGACCCTTTTTATACACTGGAAGGAATGCAGGCAAATGCACCGCACTTCTATGAAAAATCAGCAAGTATTGAAAACTTTGAGAATGATGATATAACCATTGGAAGAGAGGTATAATGGATATTTGTTTTATCCGATAAATATAATAATGGAAAATGGAGGAGCAGATTATGTCAAAAGCAAATGGAATGAATTATGCACCAAAGGGAGGAATGAATAAGGTATGTAAAGACGGTGAATTTATATTTGGTGTTATTGGCTTGGACCATGGGCATATTTACGGTATGAGTAATGGACTGAGAGAAGCGGGAGCCGGGTTAAAGTGGGTTTATGATCCGGATCCGGCCAAGGTTGAAAGCTTTTGCAAAGCTTATCCGGAAGTGAAGGCGGCCCGCTGTGAGGAGGATATACTAAGCGATAGTTCGGTACATATGATTGCGGGAGCAGCGATACCTTCGGAGCGCTGTGCACTTGGACTCCGTGCCATGGACGCGGGAAAGGATTATTTCACGGATAAAGCTCCGCTGACCACCTTACAGCAGCTTGAACAGGCTAAGGAAAAGGTGAAGACGACCGGTAAGAAGTATGCGGTATATTACAGTGAACGTCTGCATAATGCAAGCTCAGTATTTGCCGGACAGTTGGTGGAAGAAGGGGCGATAGGCAGAGTCCTTCAGGTTATTGGCATGGGGCCGCACCGAGAAGGAAAGGGAAGACCAGGCTGGTTTTATGAAAAGGAGAAGTTTGGCGGTATCTTATGTGATATAGGGAGTCACCAGATAGAACAGATTTTATTCTATACCGGGGCAAAGGATGCGGTAATTGTAAATTCCAAAGTGGCTAATTATAATCATAAGGATCAGGTTAATTTTGAAGATTTTGGAGAGGCTTCCCTGGTGACGGATAACGGAGCTACCGGATATTTCAGAGTTGACTGGTTTACTCCGGACGGGCTTGGCACATGGGGGGACGGCCGTCTGTTTCTATTAGGGACAGAAGGTTATATTGAACTGAGAAAATATATTGATGTGGCCAGGGAAACATCCGGCGACCATATATATCTGGTAAATAAGGATGGAGAACGTCATATACCTGTAAGCGGAAAGTCAGCATATCCCTACTTTGGGCAGCTCATACTGGATTGTTTAAACCGGACAGAGCATGCAATGACCCAGGAACATGCCTTTAAGGCGGCTGAATTATGTGTAAAGGCACAAGATATGGCTGTTAAAATTGAATAAAAACTGTCGGATGTGTTGCTGAAATCATTTTAACCTGTCAGGGAAGGACGGTTATGAGCTTGTAGCAAAACGGAAAGCGAATATCCGATTTGACGAATAGCGGAATTATCCCCAAGTCAAACAAAACATTTTTCTATCTTTAAGAGAGGAAGCTGCCCGAAACGGGAAGCTTCCTCTTTTTTGGTATACCGTCTGTTCGGTAGGAGGGTTTAAAACTGATAATTTGTCATCCAAATTATTTTATATGACATAAAATGGAATAAAAGAACAAAAAAATACAAAAAATGTAACGCGTTATATTGACGTTCTGCATTTTTTGTAATATTATGTAAGTAATGGTAATAATTGTAATGTAAATACTTGATTTGAGGTAAGGAGAAGGTGCCAATGAAAGAAATTTACAGAAAAATAGCTTTATTATTGATTGTTACATTATTGTTTCAGAATTTTGTACAACCTAATTTATTTCCACATCTTATGCAAAAAGTAAGTGCGGAAGATATCGACGGGCAGCCGCCCGGGGAGGTTGATACGCAGGCCCCAAGTGTACCTCTGGGACTTACTCCGGTGGAAGTGACCTATGATACGATAGCAATTTCCTGGGATGCTTCTACCGATAATATTGGAGTAACAGGTTATGCAGTTTACTGTAACGGGGAAACATATGAAACGAATGAAACAGATTTTACCTATACTATCTTAAATCATGGGGCAACCTATTCATTCATGGTAAAAGCGAAGGATGCAGCAGGGAATTTTTCATCCGCAAGTGAATTTGTTGATGTAACAACGGATGCGGAAAAGAAACTGACGGATATTGAAGCACCGTCGGTGCCGCAGGGTCTTGCCGTTTCTTCTGTTACCGATACTACGGCAACGGTCGAATGGCTACCTTCAATTGATAATACAGGTGTTACAGCGTATGAAATCTTTATTGATTCGATACCGGTTGGTTTATCCGATATTACGAGTTACACAGCTTCAAATCTCAAACCGGATACGGTCTGCCACTTTACTGTAAAAGCGAGGGATGCTGCCGGGAACCTGTCGGCAGAAAGTGAAGTACTGGAACTTAAAACAAATAAACAATCACAGGCGGCAGCCGGTGATTTTCCGGATCCGTCACCCTTATCTTTAACAGCGGAGGAAGTAAGCGATTCTTCCATCCAACTTTCCTGGAATGCAATGGCAGGTGTTGGGGAAAGCCGGTATGAGATCTACTGTAATGATGTAAAAATTGCGGAAACCTCAGATACGGAGTATACATATTCAGGAATTAAAGGTGCATCCTATAGTTTCTATCTTATTGAATATGATGAGGAAGGAAAAGTTTCAGAACATAGTAATTTAGTTAATATAGTAACAGGCAGTGATAATACGGTATCCTTATCAGCACCGGAAAATCTTCAGGCAGTGATAGTATCCGGGTCCGCCATTTCTTTAAGCTGGAGGAATCCGGCCGGGAATACCGATATTGCCGGTTTCATTATTTACCGGAACGGAATCGAGGCAGGCAGGACAACGGATACAAATTATTTGGATGATACGGTTTTACCGGGAGTTATTTATGATTACACGGTAAGAGCCTATGATTCGGTGTATAACCTTTCTGATGCAAGTGAAACACTTCGTACCGGATTAGGTGATATTCAGACACCCACGGCGCCGGCTGAACTTCAAGCTGTTATTGTCAACGGATCCTCCATTATTCTTACCTGGGAGCCTTCTTCGGATAATATTGCCGTGGTGGGCTACGAGGTCTATAGCGGTTCTGAGTTAATAGGTTCAACGGACGGAGATACGTCCTACACTGTGACTGGCGCAGAGGAAGGTACGGAGTACACTTTTACCGTGTATGCGGGGGATGAAGCGGGAAATATCTCCGATGCAAGTAATGCCGTAACAGTAAGAACCCCGTCCTATCTGCCCTATCTTATAAATGCGGTGGAGGGGGAAGACGGAATAACGATCCTCTGGTCGGCAGCAACCGGTGCGGATGGTTATGAACTGAGTATTAACGGTGATATTATTAATGCAGGTAATGTTACTTCTTATAACCAGACACAGATACAGCCAAATTCCCATTTTGAATATAAAGTAAGAGCTTTCCGGGGATTGGAAAAGGGAGAATGGAGTAATTCCGTCACACTTTTAACAGTACCGTCCAAAGTAATTAATCTGAGGGCACGGATAATTGATATAACGTCCATATACCTTACCTGGGATACGGTGGATGGCGCATCGGCCTATGAGGTTGAATGCAACGGAACGGTAATTGACACGGTAACGGATTCCGGCTATACGGATTACAATGCCTCTTCCGTCACAGAGAATTCCTACCGTGTGAGAGCAATCAACGGGGAATTGAAAGGAGCATGGAGTGACATATTATCCATGGCAACTCAGACTGTCATCCCGGGCGGCATCCTGTCTGAGGATGCCAATTGGGATATCACAGGCGGGATTTATATTGTGGAAGGTGATTTAACAATTGCCGAGGGTGCGACCCTGAATATAATGCCTGGAACGATAATTAAGTTCTGTTCCGCAGCAGGCATGAAGGTGCAGGGTAAACTGATAGCACAGGGAACGGAAGAAGCTAATATCATATTTACCGCTTATGAGGATCAATATAATGTAGAGGAAGAGGAAATTGGGGCCAACCACGGCTGGAAAGGAATCAGCATAGAAAGTACCGGAGAGTTTACCGGGAATTCTGTAAGGATATCATATGGGGGTTATTATGAGGAACCGGACAGTTATTATGGAAGTACCTTACAGGTATTGGGAGAACTTTATCTTTCGAATTCCGAGGTAAGCGGTTCCTATCAGGAAGGTATACTCATAAGATCAGGAGATCATGTCAGCATAGAGAATTCAAGGATCACTGCATCTGCTTATAACAACATTGCGGTTTATAAAGAGGATGCCGCCGGATCTGTCGCAATTAAGAATAGCGGAATCAACGGTGCTTCTAAATATGGAATATGTATATATGAAGCTGCGGGAAGCGGATTAACCATTGAAAATAATTTAATTGATGATAACGGAATCGATGGGATCCGCCTGGACGGTTATAACATGGAAGAATGCAGCATTCGTGAAAATGCAGTTTCCCATAATGCCGCATTTCCAATCAGTATTAATCTGGAGGGTATAAAATCCTCCACCATTTTCGAAGGGATAACGCAAAATACTTTTAGCGGAAACGGTTCGAATGACAGAATTTTATTAAGCGGTACTGCCGGCGAAAATATTACGATTTCCAATCATAATCAATTTATTATAAATCGTATTGGCGTCAAAACCGGAGCCACCGTAACGATACAGCCGGGTACTGTTTTATTAGGCGGCGGCCAGGGTGAAGGAATCATTCGTGTGGAAGGTAAATTGACGGCACTGGGTACGGAGGAACAGCCGGTTGTATTTACCTCCGTTAATGACCCTGAATATGGAGGCAGCGGTCTTTTTGGAGTGAACGATGCGTGGGCCGGCATTTATGTGGAGAGAACCGGGGAATTTCTGGGTGACTACATAAGGGTTAACTATGCAGGCTATTATTCTGAGCAGGAATATCAAAACAGCGCCGCACTTTATATACAGGGGGGATTGAACCTGAACCATTCCTATATTTTGGGATCCTTTCAGGATGGTATAGGAATTAATTCAGGAGCGGATATCACAGTTAATAATACGACAATTGAGGCTTCACAGTACAGTAATATAGTCGTATCGAAATATACCTATGATACGGGAAGAGTGACAATTGAGAATAGTATTCTCCGGAATGCGCCGGAAAGAGGAATCTATGTAAACGAGGCGGGCGCGGGTGAGCTGGTTATAAGGAATAATATAATAGAGGGTAACGGGGAAGGTATAGGGATATCGGCCCACGGAACCGGTTTATTCAGCCTGACCGGAAATGATATCAGAGATAATTTAAGCTACCCGGTTATCCTGTATTTAGACGGCATAGAGTCCTCCTCCCTATTGAAAGGAATCTATGATAATTCGTTTAGCGGCAATACTTCTGCGGATTATATCTGTTTGACAGGCAATCCATACCATGACCTGACGATTTCAAATAATAACCGGTATGTCATCGAGAATATCTGTGTTCCGGAAGAAAGTACACTGACAATTCAGCCGGGGACGGTGCTTTTTGGCTATCATACGAAAGGATATCTTGATGTTTCAGGAAAACTGGTGGCGGAAGGAACCGCAGATAATCCGATTGTATTTACTTCCCTTTTGGATCAAAAATACGGCGGAAGCGGCGTAAACGGTTTTGATGATGGCTGGCGGGGGCTCCATGTGGGAGGCACGGGTGATTTTAAGGGCGATTATGTGACTGTCAGCTACGCCGGTTACTATGAAGATTATAATGAGGATAATAATTATAGTGCAATTTATGTTCAGGGCAGGTTTTACCTTAATTCCTCTATGGTAACGGACTCTTTCCAGAACGGTATCGTAATTGATTCGGATATGGATGTAATTCTTCAGAACAGTACCATACAAAATTCCGTCAAGGATAATATCAGAATCGGCGGAGTTAATGTGGGAGAGCCGATAATTAGTTTTTTACCGGCGGGAAATTTACAAAGTGGCTCAGAAGCTCCGGATGAATCAGGAGCAGGTGTTGCTTCTATTATTGTAAGGAATAACGATATACGTTTTTCACAGGCAAGCGGAATCCGTATTGTAGAAACGGATGAAAGCGGTATTATTATAGAAAACAATACCATTGAGAACAATAACGGCTATCCGGTTGTAGTAGAACTTTATGAAATGAAAACTCAGGATCTGTTCTCAGGAATAGTCAATAATGTTTACCGGGAGAATAATGCGGCGGATCACATTTATATAAGCGGTACTTTGAGAACGGATTTAACGATTCCTAAGGATACTTATATAGTGCATGTAAATATAGACTATAATTCTACGCTTACAATACAGCCGGGTGTAATAATACTTGGTGATGATTATGGCAGTTTTTATTCCTATGGAAAGCTGTTGATCATTGGTACGAATGAAGAGCCGGTAATTATGACCTCAATTTATGATCCATCTTTCGGTGGCAGCGGCGTTACCGAAGATAATGCATGGCATGGGATTGCTATAAGTAGTGACGGCGAATTGGAGGCATATAATCTTAAGATAAGGTATGGTAGAAATTCCAATATAAGTGCCTATGGTAACATCACAGTAGTTAATTCCGAGATAACGGATACGAAATATGGTATCGCACTTCATGATACTCCGCTTACACCGGTTTTAAAATATAATAAGTTTAAGAATAATGACTGGGCCGTATCCTATGAATACCGAAAGGATATGTTTGTGGATCTGACCTATAACTATTGGAATTCCGTTTTCGGGCCTGTTGTGGGTGTAGCATATTCGGAAGGTCCGTTTATGCCATGGATCATCCCTGAAATTGACAGCCCCGGAGAAAAGATATTATTCTATGACAGGCGGATGGGTGATTTTGTAATTGGTTTTTATAATCCTTATCTTGGTTCGGAAGCAACAATGGCACTTCACTTTAGCCAGACAAAAGGCACCTATGCACCGACGGGAAATTACTCGAACCAGTTTACGGATATGAGTGTAAAGTGCCTGGAGGAGGAGATATCCTTTTCAAGATCCTATAACGCCCAGGATGGAGAGGAAAATGGAATTTTAGGGAAAGGCTGGACACTAAACTATGAATCGGGCATAACGGACAGTGAAGATTTTGACCGTACTAAAATCGTAAGACTACCGGATGGCAGCCAGGAAAACTATACGGTAAACCATGACGGAACGTTTACTGCCAATTTTTCAAGGAATACATTGAAAAAAGAGCCGGATGGCTCCTATATCCTTACGAGAAAGGATCAAAGCAGGTATGGCTTTAATGCTGACGGCAGACTTATTTGGATTGAAAGCAGGGAAGGCAACCGGCTTACGATAAGCCTGAATGCGGAGGGAAAACCTGGGGTTTTAACAGACTACGTGGGCAGGGATTATAATTTCACCTATGAAAATGGCCTGCTAAAAAGCATCGAAGATCCGGCGGGCAGAACGGTAAATTACTACTATGACAATAAACGGTTAATAAAGTCGGTGGATCCGGCCGGTGCAGCGACCTATTATGATTATAATCCGGATGGGTATTTATCTGAAATCAGAGATGGCAGTAATAAAATTTTAACCTCCGTCACCTATAAGGTTACGGATGGAAACGTACAGGTGGATCAGGAAACCGATGCCTATGGGAATGTGAAAATATATGCCTATGATAATACTAACGGTAAAACCATTATTACGGACAGCAACGGAAGAATAACGACTCAATGGTACGATTCCACCTATAATGTTACCCATTCAACGGATCCGGACGGCCGGGAGACCAAGGCCGCTTATTCTGCCGAGGAGGGTATAAATAAATACGGCGAGTTAAGCTCTGTGACTGACCGCAACGGCAGCACGACCGATTATAAACGGGATGTTAATGGTAACATTATACGTGAGACCTATGAGGACGGAAGTTATAAGATATACACCTATGACGATAAAAATAATTTGATCAGCGAATGCGATGAAGAGGGAAAATATACCTACTATATCTACGATTCAACGGGAAACTTTTTACTAAAGACAGTAAAACCGTTTAACGGAACGGATCCCTATTCCGGTAACGAAGATGACGATCGCTATGCAATCACCAGGTATACCTACTATGATAAGGGCGAAGACGGTATCCCCGTGAAAGGCCTGATAAAGACGGTTACGGATCCAAACGGATGTACCATAACCTATACCTATGACAGCTATGGCAATATAAAGACAGCAACGGATGAGGAATCCAATATCACAACCTATACCTATAATGCCGTCGGCTGGCTTATGAGTACGCTTTCCCCCAAGAATGAGCTTACCAGGTATACCTATAATAAGAATGGCAATATGGAAACCCAGGTACTGGAGGGAGGCGAGACGACCCGGATCTATTATGACACCTTGGGCAGAAAGAAGCAGGAACTGTCTCCGAATGTTTACCGTATCACTCCTGACGGCGAGGCCGGTTACCGTTATACCTATTATCCCAGCGGGAAGTTGTATACCGTTACGGACCCGGAAGACAATGTAACTACCTATACCTACGACCGTTATGGGAATACCCTGACAGAGACTAAACCGAACGGCAGTATATATTCTTATGAATATGATAACATGAACAGGGTGGTAAGCGAATCGGTACAGGATTCGGATATCTCGGACAAAGTCCTTTTAAAATTTTATGATTATGCAATACTGAATGGCGGTGCTACCCAGACAACCCAGGTCGTATACCTGAATGAGTCGGAAACCGCAACTACAGTTATGGAATATGATTATGCCGGCAGGCTTGTTAAGCAGGCCAATCCGGACGGCGGAATTATAAAGACGGTCTATAATAAAAACGGTACGGTTTACTCTGTATCGGATGCTCTGGGTAATATCACCTATCATAAATATGACGGGTTAAACCGTCTGGCGGAACAATGGCTACCGTTTGAATATAGAAGCTATACCTATAAAATTTATGCCTATGATGGTAACGGCAATATGACTTTTAAAGGAACCGGTATCATACCCGTATCACTATGGGATACTACTGACGACTTAATAAGTACCAGTTATGTTTACGGTTTGAATGACCGGTTATATTCCGTATACGGACCTGGAGATGCGGCAACGGAATACCGGTATGATAAGAATGGAAATGTATCCGCTGAAACCGTTTATCTGGACGAAGAAACAGCGAAAGAAACGGAATACGAGTACAATTATCTTGGCAAAGTCGAGACTGTGACACAACATGTTGCGGCGGGAGATATCTATGGACATGGGTTTGATGAGAAAGAGGATATTACTTTAATAACGTCCTATCTCTATGATGCAAATGGTAATGTAATCTCCCAAAAGACACCGGACCAAAAGGTCACGGCTTATACCTATGATAAGCTGGACAGGCAGACATCCCGGACACTTAAAGAAACCGATGAATACGGAAATCCGGCGGATATCACAACAACGGCAGCCTATGACTTTGCAGGAAATATTATAACCGGTACGGATGCGAACGGAAACATCACAAAAAATAACTATAACAGCAGGGGACTTCTGGAATCAACCATCGATCCGGAAGCAGGAAAAACAGCATACTATTATGATAATACAGGGAGACTTGTAGCGAAGGTATTACCGGAAAGTTTTGCAGAAGGTGCATCGCTGTCGGAGATGAGCAGGTCACAGTTTATCTATGACCGAATGAACCGTGTGATTCTGGAACAGGATATCTATTATAATGAGGCTGAGGATGCATTTGAGACAATTAATGCGAAAGCATACCAATATGATTTAAACGGTAATGTAATAAAGTCATTGGATGCCTTGGGTTATGAAAGCGGCGTTGGCGCTACCATAGAAGACAGGATAGAATCCGGGTATGGTACCTATAACACCTATAATAATGCCGGAATGCTTGCGGATACGATTTCTCCGGAATCCCTGGACAGGGGACTGTCATTTGATATGGTGTATTACTATGATGCCGCAGGCAGGAAAGTTTATGAAATCGATGCCAATGACGTTGAAAAGGTTTATTACTATGACGATGCCGGGCGGTTAACAAAAGCCACCGTTATGGATTCCCCGGAGAAAATATTAAAGGAATCCACCTATGATGACATGGGGAATCTCCTGACCGAAACCGATGGTAACGGTAATGTAACAGCATATTCCTATAACAGGCTTGGTTTATTAAGCTCCCGGACAGAACCGGGGGATGAATCCATTGACGCCTACACCATCCGGAATCAGTACAATGAATTAGGGCAGTTGGTATATCAAAAAAACAATATGGGCAAAGTTCTTACCTATACTTACAATCATGACGGACAGGTACTGACCCAAACCGAGCAGAAAGAGGATGGTTCTGAGAAAATTACGGTCTCCAATGCTTATGATAGAAACGGTAATCTCCGTTTCGCTACGGATGCGAACGGAGTTACAACGGAAAAAGTATATGACGGATTAAACCGTGAGATTCAGTCAAAAATTACTGTCAGCGGCTCGGAGCAGGTAACCGAAAATACATATGATAAGAATGGCAATCTGCTTACCGTAAAAGATTATTTGGGGAATATCTACACAAATGAATATGATGCACTTGACCGGCTGATACAAAAGACCGATCCGTACGGCAAAGTTATGGAGAAATATGAATATAACGATAATCATGTACAGGTACGCTCATATGATGCATTGGATAATGTAACGGTTTATACCTATGATAAGAATAACCGGCTTATCAGTACGATGGACCCTTCAGGGCATATCGTATCGCAGTCCTATGACAATGCAGGTAATATTGCAGCCAGGGAGGACGGCAATAATAATGTAACCGCCTACGGTTATGATATTTTGAACCGTCTTAATAATGTAACTGATGCAAAAGGTGAAACCACGGATTATACCTACGACTGGAACGGCAATCTGCTAACTCAGAAGGACGGAAATGGCAATACCGTAACTTATTCCTATAACCCGGCAAACTTACCTGTCAGTAAAGAGGACCCGAATGCGGAGGAAGAATCAGGCAGGACGGAACATTATACTTACTATCCGGATGGTACCCTGAAAAACAAATCAGACAGGAATGGTAACACATTTTCTTATAGTTATGATATTCACGGAAACCTGGTGAAGGAAGCTGCAGGAGATGCGGTTATTACATATACCTACGATAACAATAAGAACATGCTTTCGATGGCCGACGGTACCGGCAAAACGGCCCGCACCTACGATGAGCTTAGCAGAACACTTACGAAGACAGTTCCTAATGTTGGCACAATAGCCTTTGAATATGATATTACGGAAGGGGAAGAACCGGGATACAGCAGGGAAAGCTCTACGGATCCTAAGGGTAATGTTACCGATAAGGTTTATGACAGGGCCGGACGTCTGTCCAGGGTTATCGTCGGTACGGATGTATCAGCCTATACCTATTATGACAACGGAAACAGGGAAAGTATCGTTTACAGCAATGGTACCAGGGAAGAATATACCTACTATGCGAACAACCAAATGGAAACCCTTATTAATAAGAGGGCGGACGGCAGCGTCATGGACAGCTACCGGTACACCTATGACAGTGCAGGTAACCAGCTGACTAAGGATGAAACCATCAACGGTGTTTTAAAGGGAATTACCGCCTATACCTATGATCCGCTAAGCCGCCTTGATTCGGTTACCGAACCGGGCGGAAGAATTACTACCTATAATTATGATAAAGCCGGCAACCGCCTGGGTGAAATAATTACGGACGGCAGTACGGTAACAGAGAACCGTTATAACTATAACGAGCAAAATAGATTGACAAACATTACCACAAAGGTTAATAATGTAGTTACCGGGATTACGGACTACACCTATGATAATAACGGCAATCAGCGGAAGACAATTATCAATACCTATGCGGAGGGAGCTGTGGTATCGACCGTTACCGCGGCAGATAATACCTATGATCCGTTTAATCAGCTTATCCGGACCGTAACGGAAGACGGTACGGCAGTAAACAATGAATATAATGCGGAAGGCTATCGGACCGTCAAAGAAGTTGACGGAGAAAAGACCTATTACCTCTATGAAGGGAACAAGGTAATTCTTGAGCTGGACGAAGAGGGAGAGCAGGCGGCGCGGAATATCTATGGAACGAACCTCTTACTGCGAACGGCCGATGATGAAACCTATTACTATCTGTATAACGGACATGCCGATGTAACCGCATTGATCACCGGAAACGGAACCGTAGCATCAACCTATTACTATGATGCATTTGGAAATATCCTGGAAAGTACGGGACATGCCGATAACAGCATCCTGTATTCCGGTTATCAGTATGATAAGGAAACCGGCCTGTACTACCTGAATGCCAGAATGTACGATCCCAGGACAGCGAGGTTTTTGCAGGAGGACACTTATACCGGCGACCCGAATGACCCTTTGAGCCTGAACCTGTATACTTATTGTGCCAATGAACCGGTTATGAGAAATGATCCGGACGGTCATTTCTGGAATATCATTATAGGAGGAGTGATCGGAGCCGTAGTCAATACAGGATTTACTGCTGTGGGAGATTTCCTGGATGACGGTAAGTTCAACAGCGGATGGAAAGCATATGCCGGAGCAGCTGCGGAAGGAGCAATCACCGGAGCGGTAGTTGGAGCAACAGGCGGGGCATCCCTAGCCACACAGCTTACGGTCGGGGCAGTAGCTTCCGGAGCAGGAAATGCAGCAAACCAGTACATAAATACGGGTAAGGTTGATGTCGGCCAGGCAGTTATGACAGGTGTGACAGATATCACCTTAGGCCTTGGAATGGCCAAAGCAGGCAAGCTGCTTGGAGCTACAAAGATCGGTCAGAAAGTGATACAAAAAGCGGATGATGCAATGACAGCAGTATCAAACAAATTCAGCAGGGGCGTTGCGAAGGCAGCAGACGTAGAACAGGCAGTTAAGAATAAGTTTAAAAAATCGGTTTCAACCGCTGCGGACCTTGATCTTACGGATCTGAACAAGGTCAAAAATCCGTTTTCAAATAATATCGGTTTGGATTTACCGGGGACAGGCAGCTTAGATAACCTGGGTGTAAAGACTACAGGCAATATGTTGGAGATGGGAAGTCCATATGATTTATTGAAACAAAGTGGTATACCTACTACTTTAGGCGACTTAGACAGAGAACTCCTCGATAGTGGCGGCTGGGTTATGAAGAATAAAGGGATAGATGGTAATTCTAAATTAGCGTTACCAGAGCCTCAAGTATCACCTAGATGGAAAGCAGCCCAGGAAAAGCTGGCGAAAGCAGCCCAAGGTTCAGGAGATTCAGGTGGAGTAGATTTCATAGTTACTCCAAATGGTTCAGTAATGCCTACAAATAAAAATTTGAACTTAATAGGGTCGAATGGAAATAATGCGGGTGATTGGTTCCAAATTCACAACTATGGTGATTCACATTATGATAAAGCATTAGGTTATAAATTAAGATTTCCTCATACACATTATCCGGAAGTTAACACTAATGCAATTTTTACTTCAATTAAGAGAAAAGCCAGAGTAACAACAGCATCAGATATAGACTATGTAGACCAAATATTAAGGAACGGCATAATGAGATTACGTGAAGGGGGAAGATAAAATATAATGAGTGAATTTTTGTTATGTAAAGGTCAAATTTCCCAATTGGGAATACTAGGAGTAAAAATACATAAATATCCTTTTAGCAGTTTCTTTAATGAAATATGTGATTATTTATGGAATGGAGAAATTAAGAGCGATATTTGGACAATAGATGTTGAAGGCTACAGTGAGATAGACTGTTGTTTTACAGAAGCTCAAGAGCAAATTATTAATGGAGCAGATTATAGTGAAACAAAAATTTACTTACTAATTACAGAATTATTAAAATGCAATATTGAAATTGTGTTTTGGTATAGTGAATTTTTTGAAAATATTCCCTATGTTAATTCTAAGAAAGATTTATTTAAAAGAGTTTATGAGGGAATAACTGATAAAAATGGGATGTGTGAAGTTTATGCCAGGTATAAGGCTAGGCTTAATTAATGACATTTTTGTTGATTGCATAATAGTATAAAAAGAGATTGCTTTTAATGGTAATCTCTTTTATGTACGAAAGGGAGTTGCACTAGTTCTAGTTCTGATTAAGACTATTTTGTGCATTAGGAACTTTAACGGATGATGCAATGACAGCAGTTTCAAACAAATTCAGCAAGAGCGTTGCCAAATACGTAGACGTAGAACAGGCGTTAAGAATAAGTTTAAAAATCGGTTTCAATCGGTGCTGATCTTGATCTTACGGATCTGAAAAAGGTCAAAAATCCGTATTCAAATAATATGGGTTTGGATTTACCGGGGGGACAGGCAGCTTAGATAACCTGGGTGTAAAGACCGCAGATGATATGCTGGAGATGGGAAGCAGCCCTTATGGTTTATTAAAAGAACGCGGTATCCCTTCAACTCTAAGCAATCCGGAAATCAAGGCGGCAAATGCATTTGATTTGAGAATGCAGGGGGAGAGAGACTCTGGGATTAGTAAGGGTTCGGGGGACAATGTGTTAGGCGGACGGTTTGCTGATGTAGATGCTACTAGAGGGGCAGATGAAGTAGGACACCATGTAGACCAGAATAGATACAATTAGGACATTGGTATATCAAGAAGTGATGGCCCCGCATTATTAATGTCTAAAGAAGATCATGCATTAACAAGGCCATTTAGAGGGAGAGGAAAAGCAGCAATGATAAATGATGCAGGATTGACTGCAAGACAAAGGCTGGTTCTTGATATTATTGATATTAGTAAGAATTTTGGGACAAAGTATAATAAAGGTATGTTAGATATGATATCTTATGCAAAAACATTACCACAATATTCAAAATAGGGGATTAATAATGAAACTATTAAACTTGATAAAGAATGTTCAAATTCCTACGGATAATTATATTTTAATAGAGTGTGATTTGTATTTTAATGAAGATTTAGGGAAATATAATAAATTTTCAATAGACAATCAAAAGGATATCGAGAAACTAAAGTTTGTAATAAATGAAATAAAAAGATCAGATGAGGCAATGGATATATATGTATTGGGATATAGTTATGAGACGATCGATTATAAAGGAATTAAGAGTATGTATGCAGATTGTCTTTGGTTAAATACTACAACTAGTGTCGATGCAATTAATAAAATGTTTGAAGGTCACAAAAGCATACAGCCGAGTAGCATTAGTGATTTAAAAGAAATGGAGGAATATAATCAAGAACATTTTTATTTGTTTAAAAATACTGGTAACGTCATTGACTTGAAGAATATCTGTTCAAAGCAGGAATTTGATTATGTAAAGATTTTACATTGGGATTAATATATATATTGAAACTTTATGATCAGTGTAAATCAGTAAGTAAGGTTATTCAGCGATAATGTATAGTTGATTCCGCCAATTCAATTTCATAAAAAATAGACATGGTTTATAGTCATTTGGTGGAATTAAGTCACCACATAAAACCTAACAAAGGAGACTAACCATGTCTGATATGATGCAAAGAAAGATTGGAGGAATTAAAATAGATACAAAATTAAATGACTTTGGTAAAATGATTGTAACTGAAGTGAGAGATATTACAATTAATTCACTGGACAAACGGGTTTCTCAGATTCAAAAGGCTTGATAAAGGTTCGAGGCGATGTATTACCTGATGAATTTTATTTGAGAATGCGGGGAGAGAGAGGTTCTAATGCTGGTTTAAGCAGAAAAGAGCATGTACAAATAAAATTAGATAAGGCTGCTCAAGGAACTGGTGGTTCAGGTAGAATTGATTTTATTGGAAAAGATGGAGATGTACCGGTGCATGCAAGTCAGTCTGAAATGATAAACAGCATAACAAATGCAGGTGCAACATATGTTGGTCCAACTACAAGAAGTAGCAAAATAGGTTCCATATATAGAATGGATACAGCATATGGAAATTCTATGGAGATTAGAGTATTGTAAATTGATATTAAAACAGACAATGCAATTATCGAATTTAAAGCAGGAAATGGACAAGAATTATCTAGGCAAGTGACAGACAGAATGGATTCTAGAGTAAATCATAATGGGAAAATTGTAATCGGTGTACCAGGCAAGAGGCCAAGCCCTCATGCTGGAAATAGTGGTGAACAGGCTGGGGGATTGTTTACTAATGATATTCAAGATGTATTAGATTTAATAAAGCCAGATCCAAAATAAAGGAGATAATGTAGATGAGAGATATTTTTACTTAGTAGAAACTAATGTGAGCCCAAAAGATATATGTGAAATCTTAAAAACTAATAAAGATGCTAAAATATTTCTTAATAAGGATGGCAATGCATTTACAGTAGATTATGGAGAACTAATACATACAGAGTGGTTTAAGATGGAGATAGAGGAATTTGAATGGAGTAAATTTTACAGTCGAATTAAAACTGTATATTGTATTTCTCACCATTCTAGTGCTATTAATTGGTTACTGCCTGAATTGAAAAAATTGATTGATAAGTTTGGTGGCTTTCTTGGTAATGATAGTGAAGAGTTTGAGCCTTTATATGATGAAAATAATGTTATGCTGTTTAATTACGAATAGCAATAAATAACTGCTTACAAGATGTTTCAGTCACCCGGAAAAGAGATGATTTTCCGCAGAAATCAGTACTTAGGCCACCCGTTTTTGATAAACTTAAAAATATGAGTGGCAGGATAAAATGGCGAACGGCTTTGCCGGACGCGGTAATAAACCTAATAGGGAAGCAAGAGTAAAAAATATCGAGTTTACGGAACAATATCTGAAAATTTTATTTGAAGGTGGAACACAACTATTTTTTGATTGTTATAATGAAATGGATTATTCTTGGATTATGTACGAAAAACCTATGCCAGGTGAGGGATGGAACGCAGTTTGTGAAGAAGGTAAAATAAATGTTAATGAAGAGATATAGAATATATTAAATGATGGAAAATATTGAATGAGAAAAAATAAATGAAGTAATTATTGTACATAAGAAACTTTTTGTGCTTCTTTGAGCTATTGTACCAAGAAAGTAGAAGAAGTCAAAATTTTCATTACTATTTGTGCTGCCGCTTGGCGGCGGAATGGAGATTAATATGAAACTTGAACCAGATGTAGAGGTATTATTTGAGTTTATTGGTCAAAGAAAGGGGAAGTTTTTTGAAGGGTATAGGCCAGCTCATTTAGTAAAAGAAGATTATTTGACGACGGGAGTTCACAGTTATTATGGCTTTGACGAAAATTCATATGGTGAGATTGAAGGAACCATCACTTTTATTTCTCCTGAAGTATATCCAGCTTGTATGTGGATTGGTAAAAAAATTGAAATGTATGAAGGAAAAAAACTAGTGGGTTATGCCACCATAAGAAAAATCTTTAATCCTATTCTTGAAAAAGTTAACAATTAAAGTAAAAAAAGTCTATTAAAAATTTTAGAAGAGACTGTACGCTGGTTTAAACTATAAAATAGATTAGGAGAATATAAATGAGTTTACATGAAAAACTTGATACAATAGCTACAAAGGATGAATTTATCAGTTTTATTGAAAAACTTAAAAATGATAGAATTGAAAAGCCGGAAGAATGGGAAAACCCAGATATACAATCATACTTAGAAGGTATATCTTCATGGGTTTATGATATGGAAGGATATTATGAGAATATAGGTAAAAATATGCCTGATAATATTAATTGGAATTTTATTGCTACATTATTCTATGTTGGAAAAATTTACGAGTAATATTAGATGAATATTATTGTAAAGAATACTAAAACTATTGCAGTTCTTGCTTAATGATATCCCCTTTTCTTTTACGACTTTCCCCGAAGTAATATTGTAAAAATTTTAGTAAAGTGATAATATAATTAGGAAAAAATAATATCATTAAAAAAAGAAAAAAGAGATGTCCAAAAACCGTGTAATAAAGTTATTGTAATTAAATTATCGGAAGATATCTTTATCCGGATGTTTTTGGACAGCACCTTTAAAATGAATGAATACGTATTGAATATTTTGGAAAGAGGCAGTCGAAAAAAGTATTCAACTACGTATTAACGAATGTCGAAACAAAGCTCCGATATTCAGGAAAGAGGATAGTATGGCAAGATATTTTAATGGAAAACCCATAGAGTTGCTGGCCCCTGCCGGTAATTTTGAAATTTTTAAGGAAGTAATTCATTTGGGGTGTGATGCCGCTTATTTCGGTGGTAAAAATTTAAATATGCGTTTGCATCGTAAAGATTATAACTTTACGGATGAAGAACTGTCCGAGGCAGTTAAAATAGCAAATTCCCTGGGAAAAAAAGCCTACATAACCGTAAACAATCTGTACGCCGACCAGGAACTGGACCAGCTGAAAGAGTTTCTCCAAACACTGGAGGAAATAAAACCGGATGCATTAATCGTACAGGATTTAAGCACCATTATTCTGATTCATGAAATGGGGCTCACACTCCCGGTCCATTCTTCCGTTATGATGAACATACACAACCTGGAGAGTATTTATGGCTTGGAAGAATTAGGGGTAACAAGAGTAGTTCTTTCAAGAGAAGCTTCCCTTGATTATAGCAGGTATTTAAGCGCAAAATCCGATATGGAATTAGAGTACTTTGTTCATGGAGATATGTGTATCGCCCATGGCGGGCAGTGCCTTTACAGCGGAATGCTCTTTGGACAAAGTTCCAACCGGGGAAGGTGTTTAAAACCCTGCCGCTGGGAGTATACCATAGAACATGGCGGGGAAAATTACCCAACCTTATTCCCGATGGCCGTAAAAGATATGTTGATGTATGAGAATATCCCCGAATTAATACACGGAGGTATTACTTCCTTTAAAATTGAAGGTCGGATGCGGGATATTAATTATCTTACCATGATTGTTAACGCATATGGTGACAGCATTAACCGATATATTCTGGACCCGTTAAATTATGACAGAAAAAAAGACTCTGAACTCCTTTCTGAAAACCGCAAACGGGATACCTCCACGGCTTATGCCTTCGGCAGACCGGGCCTTAGCAATATAAACGAGAGATTCGAAGGCACCGGCAAGCTTTTCAGCAGCGGCAAAGTATTCAGTACCGCCACGGAAGAAAGGGAAACTACGGAGGAAAAGATACAAAAGGTAAATGAGTATTTGAAAGAACATAAAGCCGAATTTAAAGAAACTCCTAAGTTAAATGTTAAAGTTAACAATATGAACCAGGCAGAAATGTGCCTAAAGTTACAGGTGGATGCCATCTATTTATCCGGTGATGTTTTAAAACCCGATAAGCCCTTTTCCAGAAAAGAGATTGAAAAACTGACAGAAGAAAAAGGCAATACGAAAGTTTATCTGGGGATGCCCCATATGACCTTTGATGCCCAGTTTGAGGAATACAGCCAGTTTATGAATTTGGGGATTCCCATTGACGGACTGGCAGTTACGAACTTAGGCGGAATCCGCAGGTTTAAATCTTACCCTCTTATCGGTGATTATCCAATGAATATCCTGAATCAGACAACGGCAGGATTTTATACGGGATTGGGCCTTAAGTACTTTACAATCACGCCGGAAGCGGCCCTGTCTGAGACCGTCGCTCTGTTAAACGGTATGGGTAACCGGGCGGAACTAATCGTACATGGATCTCCTACGGTTATGTATATGGAACATGATTTATACGATAATGTAACAGCAGAAAGGGAAGAACTTTTATATCTGGTGGATGGGGAGAATTTTAAACACCCGGTCCATAAGGATCAGTTTGGCAGAAACCATATGCTGTTATATAAGGATATTTGCTATCTGCCGGTTATTGACGGGATTTTAGCGGCAGGCCTTAGGAATTTCAGAATCGAGGCACCTTATCTTAGTACGGATGAGCTGGAAAAAGTGGTAAGGGTATATCAAAAGGCTTTACAAGAGCCGGATAAATGCAGGGAATTATATGAAACCTTAAAACCTGTGAGGGATGGCTGGACCCTTGGGTCATTTGCCTTGTTTTAAGCTATCATAAATATATTTTAAAGGAATTTGGGTAGTATCATATTGAAGTTTCTTTCTTCATTTTTTTAGATGCCGTACTTGCGGCGTCCTGACAGGAAGAGTGAAAGAAAATTCTAGAAAGGGTGCCACGGTTTGATTCTTTCACTCTGTGAAACTTGTTTTCACATTTATGATGTGGCAATATCGCAGACTAATCTGCGACATTCGATTGGCGTAAATTATGTATACATCAGAAGAAATATTACAGATGCGCAGGGAATATCTGATGCCCTGCCTTGGCTGGTTTTATCAGGACCCCCCTGTTTTTACAAGGGGTGAAATGCAGTATTTATATGACAATAACGGGAAAAAATATCTGGATTTCTTTGCAGGTGTATCGGTTATGAACTGCGGACACAGCAATCCAGAGATTATTGACAGGGTAACCGGACAGCTTAAAACCTTGCAGCATGTAACCAATGTATATCTGACGGAACCCGTAGTGGAACTGGCGAAAAGATTATCCGAAATTTTACCGGGGGATTTACACAATTCCTTCTTTTGCATGTCCGGTTCGGAGGCAAATGAAGGGGCCATGTTATTAGCGAGGATTTACACGGGTAAGAAAAAGTTTATTGCCCTGAAAAACAGTCTTCACGGCAGAACCAATCTGACCATGGCTGCAACGGATATACCTATGTGGAGAGCGGATCCGTTTTTATCGGAGGATTTTTATTTTGTATCCCACCGCCCTGAGGAAACCTTATCGGAAATTGAAGCAGTATTAAAAAAGGATTCCGATATCGCCGCATTTATTTGTGAACCTATTTTGGGAAACGGAGGGATAATTACTCCTCCGGACGGGTATTTTAAAGAAATCAGTACCCTCTTAAAAAAATACGGGGTACTTTTGATTTGTGATGAAGTACAGACCGGATTTGCCCGTACCGGAAAGTTATTTGCCATTGAACATTATGGAGTGGCACCGGATATTATGACCATGTCAAAGGCCCTTGGAAACGGCATTCCGGTTGCCGCCTTTTCCACTACAAAAGAAATTGCGGGACGTTTTACCTCTCCTTCCGCATCCACCCTTGGCGGGAATCCCGTAGCCTGCAGCGCCGCACTGGCGGTACTTGATTATATCAAAGAACATGATTTAGCCGGACGTGCGAAAGAGCTTGGAGCTGTTTTATATGGGAAGCTGCTGAAACTAAAGGATAAATATCCTATTATAAAGGAAGTCAGGGGAAAAGGTCTTATGTTAGGAATGGAACTGACGGATTCCGGGAATCAACCTCTTCCTGAGAAAACCGATCAAATACTTGAATTCTTGAAAGAGGAAGGTGTCATACTTGGTAAAAACGGACTTTACCGCAATGTTTTGGCTTTTCAGCCGCCCCTTGTTATCAACGAAACAGATATAGAGTTCCTGGCAGATAAATTAGACATGGCATTTAGTAGTCTGTGAGGAGCCTGATAAATGGAAAATAAACAACCCGGGGTTTTTAAAAACTCCGGGTTGTTTAAATTAAGGTGTCTTTGATAAAATTTTATTATTATTTGGATTCAGAATATAGGCAAGAATAAGTGAGAAATAACAGTATGGGGAATATTTCTTTACAGTCATAAGGGTTTGTCATATAATGGAATCTAAAGATGAAATAGGGTTATAATACGAATGATTAAGTCTTTTACAAAGCAAAAGTATACTGATTTCCCAGGGAAAAATAAGTGATTGCATTTGAAGTATAAGTAAGATAGAGTATAAACAGGTAATTATTTTTCTTATCAGAATGGAATGGTGAAACGATGAATGAAAAGATAATGGTAATTGAAGATGAAAAAAGAATTGCCGATGCCATCGCATATGCATTAAAAAAAGAAGGTTACACCGTCCAGGCTGTTTATCATGGGGGTGAGGCTTTGGAAAAGCTGCAGGATTTCGGTCCCGATGCAATCATTCTGGATGTAATGCTTCCGGGCATGGATGGGTATGATATTCTAAAGAAGATCCCGGATAAAAAGCGGATGGGAGTTATTATGCTGACTGCCAAAGAAGATATTGTCAATAAAATACTGGGACTTGAATTGGGAGCAGATGATTACATCACAAAGCCGTTTGATATGAGAGAGCTGCTGGCACGTTTAAAGTCACTGCTGAGGAGAATGCAGACTGCAGGGGAAAAACAGGATGCGGAAAAGATCAGCCTTGGCGGAGTGGTGCTTCATTTACAGAAAAGAACTGCTTTTGCAGGCGATAAACTGTTAGACTTAACACCGAAAGAATATGATCTGCTGTCCCTGTTAGTATCCAGCCCGGCCAGGGTCTATACAAGGGAGCAGCTTTTGGATCTGGTCTGGGGAATGGAATATATCGGCGGTACACGCACCGTAGATATTCATATACAAAGGTTACGTAAAAAGCTGGGACCGGATTGCGCGGATATAATACAAACCGTTCATGGAATTGGCTATAAAGCGATAGGAGGTTACGGTGAGGACCAGTATTAAAATGAAATTCAGCATTTTTCTGGCTATCCTGCTGCTTCTTACCGTATTCATCTTAAGCCTGCTGGTGCTCAATGGAATAAAAAAGAATCAGCAGGTGCAGTACGAACAGAATTTTGCCAGGCAGGCCCAAATTGCCAATCTCTATTTTATGCAGACGATCCTGGCAGAACCGAACAAGATACCTGAAACCTTCCTTGCATCAAAAGGTAAGGAATTTGCAGAGCAGTTGGAATTGATAAGCGGACAGCCGGTGGTGTTGTATGATTGGACAGGGACGGCAGTCAATAAAAAAATAACTCCGGCAGAAGTCCAGAATATAAAAAGGACTCTGGAATTTGCTTTAAATAATAAAACGGCCTACCTGGTGGAAAAGGATTCTCTATATTACCTGACGCCTTTAAAGGCAGGAAACGAGCAGGTGGGGGTTGTACAATTCTATTATTCCCTGTCCGGGAACCTTGAGTTTTATAACCAGATACGGCAGTTGTTTCTCTATATCGGAGGAGGTATCTTTTTGCTAAGCTTTATCCTGGCTTATGTTTATTTTAATTCCTTTGCAAATGTGATTATCCGGCTTGAAAAGACGGTGGACAGGATCCGGGAAGGAGATTATGAGACCCTAATACTTAAGCGCAGGGACGAGCTCGGAAGATTAAGCGAAGGTATTCATGCAATGAGCGCCAGGATCCGGAAAACCATAGGGGATATGGAAGAAGAACAGAGGAAACTGACCTTGGCGGTCAATAAACTGTCCCTGCTGGACCGGCAGCAAAAACAGTTTATCGGGAACGTAACCCATGAATTTAAAACACCATTAACCTCCATCAAAGCCTATATCGATTTGATGGAAATGTATCCGGAGGATGAGAGCCTGTTGGAAACCGCAAAAGAAAGTATCAAAAGCGAAACCGCGCAGCTTTATGAAATGGTTGTAAAAGTCCTGCAGTTATCCGCCCTGGAAAAATATGAATTTGAGTATAACAGGGAAAAAATTGAAGTAAGGGAAATGCTCCTGGCAGTGCTTAACAGTTTAAAAGGCAAATTTGAAAAATTTGAAATAAAGCTGGAAACCGGGTTGACCGAAGCCTATGTGGAAGCCGACAAAGACAGCCTGCTGATCGTCCTGATGAATCTTATGGATAATGCGATCAAGTATAACAAAACAGGGGGCAGTATTTCTGTGAAAAATTATCTGGAAAATAATCAGGTTGTAATTGAAATTGCCGACACAGGGATAGGAATCCCGGAAGAGCTTGCGGCAAAGATTTTTGAACCCTTTTATACGGTAGATAAAAACAGGTCGAGGCAGAATGGCGGTGTCGGTTTGGGGCTGTCCCTAGCCAAAAAACATGCCGAAACACAGGGGGGTTCCATTGCTCTTGCGAAGACAGATAAGGACGGAACTATTTTCAGGGTTACATTTCCTGCATACGGTTTAAGCGGTAAGGAGAAATAATTAACATATTTGATACATTTATTTACATGTTAGAAATATGCGGATACTTTTTTGAAATAAATTCTTGATAGGATATTATCAAGGAGGTGAATGAAATGAAAAATACAAAAACACTAAGAATTATTTTAGCACTTACGTTACTTTTAACTGTCACTGCATGTGATAAAAGAAAGGAGGAGGACAGGGTCATCATCAAAGAACCCGGAAAATCCATCACCGTCATTGATAATTCCGGTGAGGACACGGGGGAACCCGGTGTTTCGGTAGAGAAAATTGACAAATATGAAAATGTGGAAATATCTGACTGGCTGGATGAAGATACGGTGATTGTTTCGAAAGAAAATGATACGCTGGATAAAATAAGCCTGGCAGAACTGGCGGATAACTATCCCAAAAGCTTATACCTGTACAATATTAAGACCAAAGAATATAAGTTATTAAAAGAAGAGAAGAATGTAAATTTAGGAGATGTTTCTCTTTCTGCCGACAAAAAACACCTGCTGTATACGGAATATACCTTGGGGGACCCCGCGTTTTATGTGATGAATCTGGATACTTCAGAGGCTTTTGGCATTAAGGGAGACAACATCGCAGGTGCCGTCAGCGCACGGTGGGCCGGCAATGAGGTGATCGGTGCTGCCTACAGCAACGGGGGTTACTCAGCCGATACAACAGGAAAAATCTCCGTTTTAGAGGACTTAAAAGAGGAAGCTTTGTTTGTCGTCCGAAAAATCAATGATAATCTTTATTACAACACAAGTTATGACGAATCTTTATTCATGCTGAATCCGGCTACAAAGGAGAAGGTAAATCTGAACCTTGCCAATGTTTATGATGTACTTCCGTCCCCCGACGGAAATAAAATGCTGGTTTTGCAAAGCAGCGGCTCGAAAAAAATTATGACTCTTTGTAATACGGACGGCAGTGCCCAGAAAATTATAGCAGAAGGAACGGAACTTGGCGGTGTTTCCTGGTCCCAGGACCAGCGGATGATTGCTTACAATTTAAAAGGCGATGGAAACGGTACGGCCGCAGCCGGTCTTTATATCTATGATATGCTGACAGGCAAGTCGACCCAGATAGCGGTCGATATCCAGAATGCGGTTACCTGCTGGAGTCCTTCCGGTGAAAAGCTGGTTTATGCGGAATGGGATGGAAACCAATATAACAGCAGTATTGCCTATTTAAAATATACGTTACAAAAATAAAATTCCATAAATAAAATCCACAAATAAAATCTGTATGAAATAAGAAAGGCATCCGGGTGAATGAAATGTAGCCCAAATGTGAGATGAAACATCTACCATTTGGAGGTGTATTTCATCGCCCGGATGCCTTTCTTAATTTATATTACTTTCGGGCCGCTTTATTTACGGAGCGGGATGCATTCTAAACTTCCTGTATTCCGTAGGGCTTAAATGAAAATTGTTATAAAATACCCTGGAAAAGGTCTTATAAGATTTAAATCCTGCCTCAAAACAGATTTCAATTACGGAGCCGTCCGTAGACAGCAGCAGGTCACAGGCCTGGGCAAGACGGATTTTTTCAAGATATCTGTGAAAATTTTCCCCGAGGAGCTGATGAAAAGAAGCGCTGATATTGGAAGTACTCATATGAAACCTATCCGACAGGTTTTTAAGTGAAATATCCTCCTGGTAATTCTGTGAGACATAGGTGATAATATCCCACACACCGCTTTTCTGGCTCAGCACATGCTTTCCTTCACCTGTACTGCCTGAGGTTATGCGGTTTCTGTCAAAGGTAATCAGAAGCTCTGCCAGTTTGCTTTTAAACATCAGGGTGCTCCACTTTTGCCCTTTGGACAGTTCCAGCAGCATGGAGTTAAGGATGTCTGTCATATCTTTCGTTATCTGCACATCAAAGTAATGATAGGGTATTTTATCAAGGGCAGCATTGCTGAGCAGTTCGGTCAAAGCCAGAAAGGCGCCGTTCCGGTCGTAAAAGCTGTCGATCCGGATACTTCCCACATAAACGGTTACCGGTTCTTCGGCGGTTACTTCGATTTCGTGGATATGGTGGGGAAAAAGCAGCGTAAAGGTGCCGGGCCTGATAATATGTTCCGTACCGTTGATTTTTTCTTTTGCTGTCCCCTTTACGGTAAAATTAAACTCTATATAATTATGGCAGTGGGGTAAGACATGGCCTTGCAGATGATCAATTCTTAATGCAAACGGGAGGTCTTCGCTGATCCATTCCTTATGGGTTACAAATATCGGAATCATAAAGGGTCCTTTCTATCATTTGGAAGATTATATAAAAGTTTGTTGCAATTAACCTAAAACTTCAAACAGCATGTTCCTTAAATAATACAGGAATTATATTCTGTCAGTAACTTATATAGCCAAGGGCGTGTCTGAAAACTCATTGCACCGTTCTGAACGCCCCACTTTGCGGAATCCTGCGTCGCAATTTTGGGAACGTAGACCCGCTACGCCCCCAAAATCGCTCCTTGTCTCCCACAAAGTGGAACATTCAGCCCGGCACAAGCAGTTTTCAGACACACCCTA
>JAEWAK010000017.1 GCA_023391695.1 Bacillota bacterium | reverse complement strand
TTCCTAACGGAACGTTTCATCCCATCTGAAATACGTTGTATTCAGATGGACTTTTAAAGTTACCCTTTTTTACAAGATCAAAAACATCCAAAAACCTCTTGACTATTTATAGTTTGTCACCTCCTTTCACAGTGACAGCAATTTCAGGAAATTACCGGCCAGTTCCTCCCTGTAACGCACTAGAACGGCACCTTCCGGTGCAAATAATTCCTGATTGGCCAGATAATAATGTAAAAGCCCTAACCAGGTATTAAAAATGAAATGTGTGGGGAGCATTTTAATTTTTCCGTCCTTCTGATATTTTTCAATAACCTTGTTCAAATGGAAGGATACCGTGGACTGTATCGAGACATAGACATATTTCACCTGATCCGGCAAATAACTGCTTTCTGAAATAAGTCTTCTGTAAAAATTCTGGTGTTCCAACAGGATATCTATATGGGCATATAAAACCTCTTCCAGGCTTTTGCCACTTTCCGATAATTCATGCAGCTGTTTATTTATATCTCTGCCGAATTGTTCCAGCAGGCTGATTTTTAAATCTTCCACTGTGGGAAAATGGACGAATATGCTGCCATGGGCAATCTGTGCCTCTTTTGCGATACGGTTCGTAGTAGCTCCAAATCCCTCTTTTGAATAAACCTCATAGGCTGTCTGCAGGATCAGTTTCCTTGTCATTTCTTTATGAATCTGCCTTTTATTCTGCTTCACTTAAAAACCTCCGTCTGAAGTCATCCCTGCCAAAACCTCATCCACCGCCTGTGGGTATTTTTTTGTGAGACGGGATTTGCCTAAATTGGATTTAATAATTTTCCTTATGTCTTTATCTTTTGACTGTCCATATTTATTTAGCAGCGCAAATCCTTCCTCCGGCAGTTCTGTTACAAAAACACTGAGGCAATATTGAAGTCCTTTAGACAGCACGCTAAACTCCTCCGATTTTCGGCTTTCTTCACCGGCAGATAAGATATCTTTTAATATATTCTCGCTCATACTAAGGCTGAACCGGACAATATCTTTATTTTTAAGAATTGGAGGATGTGCTAAGGCAGCCAGAAATGCACGTTTTTCCAAAAAATTTGAATCCGCATACCAATTTGTAAAATATATTCTGACAGGTTCAAAATCCTTTTCTGCAATATACTGAACCCCCATTGCCACGCCCTCACGCACTCTCCATCTCTTATCATTCATAGCCTTTTTAAACAGATTCATTATTCTTAATTTGGTTTCATCTTCTGAATAATAATAATGTGCACCTAATGACAGAATTGCACAAAATGGCAGGTATTCTCCCCTGTCATTAGTGGGTGCTATCTCATTGGGTATGCTTGCCCATTGAAATAATAAATCAATTAGCTCCTTATTCATAATATCTGTTTTAAAAAATCCGGCAAATTTATCAGCAAGGGTCAGATTTCCTCTGGGACCTGGCAGATTAGAATTCAAGCAAAGATATCGTTCAATTTCTGAAAACCTATCCGGATGCTTAAATAAGGGAATAATCTCTTCCATTATATCAGTATTTTCTATCATTTCATCACCATCCATTTAATGAGTAATTACTCATTGAGTATTTGCTCATTATACAGCAAGGCTCCTGACCTGTCAAGCTTTAGATGCAAAAGTACATATTACTTATATTTTATATACTCAAAATTTTAGATTTCTTCCAACGTATAAGTAATTAATAGAACTTCACCGGTCAAACCATAATCCTGAATAACAGCTTTTGGAAAACCGGAAAATAACATTCCCATACTTTCCTTCATCGTCTCTTCGTCTATGCCGGCTATGGCACTTCCAACAAGAGCCATAGGATTGGCTTTCTCCTCATAATAACCTCTTGCTAACAAACGATTATTAAGTGTGCTGGATACTTCTACCAAAATAGTATTAATTCCCGGTTTCAACATCGTACTGATATCGACTGCAAGACGGTCAAAATCAAATGCCGTCGCTTTTATCCCATTAACATAAACGGCTGCAGAATTACCGCATGTGCTGCTTAATTTTAAAATAGCACCGTTATTCTTTGACCAATCCGCAGGCAGATTAACTTTAGTCGTATAGAAACCGATACCTGAAACTTCACATCCAACTCTTTCTATATCTTTCCAGGGTTTTAGAGCTGTTTTTCCGGCTGGTATACAGGTTTTCTTGGTTTTATAATAGACTTCTTTTGTTACGATACCAAGTCCCCGGTCTTCCGTGACCGTAACTTTTTCACCCTCATTCCAGTCTTCTACTTCAAGTTCCCAATCTTCCAATGAAATATTTTCGGACACCTTTATTTCTTTTTTAACTGATGTTCCGTCACTGAACGTAATGTGATAAGTACCGTTTTCTAAAGCACCTATTAAGTATTTTCCGTCTTTCAGCTTTATAATACCTGCGTCACATGATACGGCATAAACAGCATCCCTCTCCTTTTTATGCAATGAAATTACAGTTGCTTCTCCGGGCATAAGAGTCAAGGTAATCCCGGTCCGACCATTTTCCTGTGTATATACCGGAATTTCTTCCATTTCTCCGCTCCAGCAGTGAATCCTGTACGGTTTACCGTATCCTTTGATATCTAATTGAACCGTAAATGCCTGTTTATCCGTATACATATAATTATACACGTACAGATAATCCTGATCTTCTTCCGTTGTCATAAAGGTGAGTATATTCTTATTCTCTTCGGCAAAAGATACACGGGGCAGTACATTTAAGTCAGCCAGGGTTTCTTTGGTTTTACTTTGATCAGATACTTCCGCTACATTTTTAAGGTGAAGCAATTCTTTCATAACTGCTTTTAATTCATCATCTTTACCATCATGATATGGTGTCATACAGGCTGCTTTATTATGTAACTTGTCTTTTCCCATTCTTAAGGATTCCGTAACCCCATGAACTACAATAACCGGTAAACCTTCCTTTGCCCAATCTAGAATCTGTTTTGCACTGTTTAGGGGCAGAACTTCCTGATAAATGATTAATGCCTGATATCCCGGGCCGTTTGGTGCAATCAGTCCGTTTTCATAAACAATATCTTCTTCCAAGATCTGCGGTGCAAAATATTCATAGGTATATCCGGAATTCTGCAGTTTCATATCTTTCCAATAGATTCCTTCATTTGCCCTCATAAGCTTATGCTCATAGGTTTCTTTTTCATTTCCATACATCATATACATATTATTAAAATCATAATCCAGACGGAGAATACCGATGTCCACCCTTGGTTTTCCCTGACGCAGTATCATCTGGTATCTGGCAAGCATGCCGGTCCAGTCCGTATAATGCTTAAAAGCCGGCTGGCGGCAGCCGAATCTTTCGGAGAAAATCGGCAGCATTCCTTCATGTCCCGGCCAGTAGGTAGATGCTTCTGAGCCGGCTATACTGGAGTAACCATGAAGTACTGTCTTATTTATCCCTGCTGCAAACTGGGTAAAAATGATCTGGGTAAAGAAATCCAATCCTAACATATAATTAAATAATGTCGCCCCTGTTTCACTGGAAAACAGCCGGTTGTAAAGATGAGCCGTTCCTGCCAGACCTCGGTAAGCATCAATTTGGGAAGCAAATTCCAGAGACTCTGTTTCAACACCATCCACATATTTTCCGGGCTGGGATATTTCAAAAGGCATACCGTAAGAAATTTCTGCCCTAAGTTCTATTCCAGCACTGTGCAGCCATTCCTGTAAAGGACACAGCATATTTTCCATATAAAGGTCTGTTAAGGTCTGATAAAAATCATTTCTGATCTTACTAATTTTTGTGTTATCCTTTCCCTTGTAGTAAAAAATGCCCGGTATCATCATACCCTGTGAATGTTTTACAAGAAAGGGAAGATTAGGTGTAATATCATATCCCCTGCGTATTTTAAATTCTTCCAACAGATGATATCCCCAGAAGATTCCGCCTTTTCCATAGGTTGATAACTCTAAGGAATCCATATACATCATAACTCTTCCGTTTTCCTGAATCATTTGAACCAATTCGGGCTTTAATACTTCTTTTCTCCAATAGTCAATCAGAGCGTTAACACCATATCTGTCAATATAATTTAAAGTATAAGATATACTTACCGAAGGCTCCGCCGTTTGACCCGTACCATGCATCCGGAAAGTAAATAGTTCATAATCGCTGTCAACAGGTGCCTGAAAGGTAAGACATTCCTCTGACACAGAATCTGTTAAGACCATAAGACTTGATTCGTCCAAAATCTTAGCCTCTCCATCCGTGCCGATAATTTTACCTGCCACTACGGCAACCAGCTCCTGTACATTCACATTCGGCATTTTGATTTCACACCTTTTCAATTTACCGGTACGTATTTCACCAGCTTTCACAGTTTCTACCGTAAGATCCAGCTCTTTTGCCGCTGATTTATCATCCGGTGCGATGGTGGTAAGATTTGCATTGGACCAGTTCGTACCGCTGGTAAAACTTACTCCCATCCTGTGTTTTGTTGCCTCCTTAATAACCAGGTTGGAATCATGTACCCATTCTTCCGAACCCCAGCCGTAAATAGAAGAATCCGCTCCTGCTTCACCCATAGCCAAAAATTCAGCTGCTCCAAATCCTGCTTCATAGAGCATTTTTATATCATTTTTTAAAGTTTCATCCGTATGAAACCCTTCTGCCAGCCACCAGCGTACTTCCGGACGGTAACAAATCTCCGGATTTTGTAATTGTTCTTTTGATATTCCCATATATTTCTCCCTTTCAATCTTGTTATAAACAATTGGAAACAATTATTTTTGAACTACTTTTCTGCATTACATTCTGAGCTCTCATTCATCTCATTCCATTTCTTTTCTCTTCTTAAGCGAAGTCCCTGGATAATTTCATCCAGTTTAACTTTATCTAAGTTGTAACCAAAACCGAATATCAATCCTCCCAATACATAGATAACTGCCGGAATAATGATGGTCGCTGCCACAATACCGCAGATTGCACTACCCGGTTGTACCTGATTCGCCGTATATCCGGTGATTGCTAATATATAACCGGGTACGGCACCGCCTATCCCCTGTCCGGCTTTTATAACGAAAGAATTAAGAGAGGCCAATGCTCCCTCCGCGCGTATCCCTTTCTTATACTCAATATAATCCACATTATCCGCCTGAATTCCATAGGATAGCGTCATCATTCCGCCGCTTCCTATACCTGTAAGAACGGAAGATATATAAATGAGTGGGATCGACGTTACATTGAACAAGCGAATCAGCAGGAATACTCCATATAGAACAAGGCTTCCGCTATATACAGCTTTCTTACCGATTTTATTTATCAGCTTTCCGGCTAAAAACATGCCGGCAAACATTCCCGCCATAGATAAAAAGCTGAACATACTCAATACATCAAACCTGTTATTGAGGACATATGTAACAAAATAAATATTACTGGAATTTGCAACGGTTCCACCGATACCAAACAGAAGCGATACTGCAAAACTGATCATTACCGGTCTTTGTCCCATTATAGGAAACAACTCCTTTAATTTATATTTTTCTTCTTCAATTGGCTGCACCCTTTCCCTGATCCCTAAAGCGCCAATAATGGAAAATAATAATACAATCGTTACAGCACCGCCTACTAATACCAAATATCCTTTTGCTGTATTACCGAAACTCTTAAGAATCATAGGGGCAGCCATTCCGATAACAAGTGCTCCTGTCATATAACATGCGCCTTTTATAGTACTTAAGCTTCCTCTTTCTTTCTCATCATCAGTCATAACCGGAATCATAGCATTAAGGGGGATATCCATCATATCAAAGGTAATTCCGATTAACAGGTATGTAATATAAACAATAATAAGCTTAATCCCTGAGAACAGCAGCGGACCAAACCATAACAGCATATAATTAATGGAGCATAAAATAACACCTATAATTAAATATGGGCGAAAACGTCCCATTTTGCTTTTGGGCAGATGATCAATTATAAATCCCATAATCGGGTCATTTACTCCGTCTAAAACTCTGGCAACAATAAAAAGTGTTGCAACGGCAGCCGGATTCAATCCTGCAACATCCGTATAGAAAATGAGCAGATAACTGCCGACCAGAGTCATTATTGGAATATTCCCTATGTTTGCCATACCAAAAGCTGTTTTTTCTTTCCATTTCATTTTTTGTAGCTTTTCATTGTTCATCGTAAACCCTCCCATGTCTTTTCCGTTAATCTCTTCTCCTGGCAAATGTAAATTTAATGCAGCACTGATATTTATACATCCCTCCTTTTATATATTTTGCTGTATTTTTTCAGTTTGTCTCATCTACATTTATATATTATTCTTTTTTTTATCACTTTTCAGCATCATTTCATTCTGTGTTTTATATCAAATGATTATATTTTAACAAATTTACTTCACTTTTTTGTTATTCTGCCGGTTCCATTGTGATATAATATGGGTAACAATTAATTCATTAGCAAGGGAGAACAAAATGGATTTAACAAAGTATTTTTATAATGATTGCAGCCGACTCGCTGAAAATTTTACTAAAAATCCTCCGGATTACATGGCTGACCCCAGTAATCTCCCGCCGGACTATGCACTAAAGTGGAATTCCCTTACCGATGAAAAAGGCCCTGTCATTATCTACCCTCATCCGTTAAGCGGTAATCTGGGTATGCATAAACACGATTTTTTCGAATTTGTATATGTTTACCGTGGAAAATGTAAAATGTGTATAGATTCAATCCCTATCGAGATGGAAGCCGGAGATATGTGCCTGCTTAACCTGCAGGCCAAACATACCATTGAGGTAGGTGATATTACCGAGAATATTATTTTTAATATATTAGCTACACCTGCTTTTTTTAACAGCATATATTTCCGCCTTGCTTACCTGCCAAACAGGGAATATTTATTTGATTTTTTTCTAAAGTCCATGGAGAACCAGAGGAATAAAGATAATTATGTATTGTTTCGCAATGCGGCAGATAATTCTTACCTGGATCTGATTGAGCATGTTATATATGAAAGTTATGGAAAAAAGATACACAAGGAAGAGATGCTTGGATTCCTATTTTCTTCCCTGCTGATAGAATTGGCGAGAGCTTATGGGAGTAAGCTGGTAGCTTCCAGCAAACTGGAATTGAAAAAATATAAAATTACAGAAATAACGGATTATATCTATGAGCATTATAATACCATAACCTTAAAAGATCTGGCTGAACATTTTAATTACAGTTGTGCTTATCTTTCAACCGTTATAAAGAAATATTCCGGTAGCAGCTTTTCTGAACTGCTTCATACTTTCCGCTTCTTAAAAGCCTGCCAGCTTTTAACCGAAACAGAGAAGTCCATATCGGAAATTATTGAACTTGTTGGCTGCAGTAATCAGACCTGGTTTACGAAACGTTTTAAAGAATGTTATTCTATTTCCCCCTCAGAATACCGTCATAAATATAAACTGTACTCTTAACTAAGTAAAAATTTAAAGAGTTATTAGAATCAGACTTTGACGCTGGCGCGCTGTCACTTTCAGTGACAATTTTACACTGGTGCACCCTGCGCTTCTTTCCCGGAGGCTTTATATTATATATAGTATTCTCCAATACACCAAAAATTGGAGGTGCCGCTTTTAAGAAACCGCGTCACCTCCTTAAATTTAAGAAGTCATATTCTGCTGATACATTCCGGCCATATCACCCATTCCTGCCCCGTAACTTTCCCTTGGCAGCTGCAAATATACTCTGCAGTACAATAAAAAAGCACAGTAAAGCGGCAATTACAATTTTCGTCCACCAGGAGGATAAGGTTCCCTGAAAAGTTATAAAAGTTTCAATGGTTCCCTTAATTAATACCCCGAACAGGCTGCCTATCACATTGCCCACACCGCCTGTAAGGAGTGTGCCTCCGATAACGGCAGAAGCAATAGCCTCCATCTCAAAACCTTTGGCCTGTTCAACGAAACCGCCGCTGGTATTCAAGCAGAATACAAAACCGGCCAGGGCAGCCAGAAAACCATTTACAATATAAACTTTCAATTTTGTACTTTTTACATTCAGTCCCATTAACAATGCGGATTGCTCATTTCCGCCCACTGCATATATGGAACGGCCGAATTTCGTATATTTGAGTAATAAGTAAATCAATACCAGGACAGCTATGCCAATTACCACACTGGGATAGATATAAGGCTGTACCAGGACCCCTTTCCGGTTGACTGTCCCCCCAAAAGGGAAATACATTTTGGCACCTGCCATTGCTAAGAACGTTTCGTTTTTTATGGTAATCATCTCTGTACTGATAACGGCTGTCATACCCCTGGCAAAAAACATACCCGCCAGGGTTACAATAAAGGGCTGGATTTTCAGATACGCAATCAGCCAGCCCTGAACAAATCCAAATACAATGCCAACCGCCAGTACGAGCAAAATGGCAGGGACTGCCCCGATTCCTTTCTTTTCCATCATCCAGGCTAAGAGCATACAAGTCATTGCCACCACGGACCCGATGGATATATCTATCCCTCCCGTTATCAGTACCATGGTCATTCCCACTGCCGCGACAATGAGTCCTGCATTACTGATAAAAAGATTTAAAAACACCTGCAGATTTCCAAAGTTTCTGTCCTGAAAAACAAAGATTCCCGCACCGTACATAAGGAAAAATAATGTTATGGTAATAAGCAGCAAAGAAGTATTGGAATCCGGTTTGAATTTTTTAAATTTCATTCTGTTACCTTCTTTCCTGTGACCTTATGTACATTGTTTTTTCGTACATTATGATACATCCTCTTTAGCTCCGGTGACTGGAGGGCCACAATTATGATAACGACCACCGCTTTATATACCGGAAGCTGGTCCGCCGTTACTTTCATGGCATATAACGAGGTCGTCAGGGCCTGAATGGTAATGGCTCCGATTACACTGCCGGTCAGGGAAAATTTGCCGCCCCCCAGACTGTTTCCGCCGATGGCAACTGCCAGAATGGCATCCAGTTCCAGATTAAGACCTGCGTTATTGGCATCTATGGAATATACTCTCGAAGTTATAATCATCCCCGCAATGCCTGCACACAAACCGCAGAAGGTATAGGATAAAAATTGAATAAAAGAGGAATTGAGCCCCACCAGCCTGGCTGCTTTTGCATTGATTCCAACCGTCTGTATGTATAACCCAAGGGCTGTTTTTTTCAGGATGAAGGCGGTAACCGCCACCACGAAAAATGCAAGAAATATGGGGGTTGGAAGGGGCACACCGGGTATGGAATTACCTAAATATTTAAACTGGTCCGCTCTCACATACAGGATAAATCCCCGGGTCAATACCTGGGCAATTCCTCTGCCGGCCGTAAATAAAATAAGCGTTGCAACCATGGGCTGTATTTTAAGTTTGGCAACTAAAAATCCATTCCAGGCCCCGCAGAGGATTCCTGTCAGGGCAGCCAGTAAAAGGGCGGCAAAATAGGGCATCCGGTAATCCGAGGCACTGCTGCTGCCTACCAGGGCATAGACACAAACTGCTCCCGACAGGGCACTGACTGCGCCTACCGATATGTCCGTCCCCCCGGAGGCCGCTACCACCAGTGTCATTCCCACAGCCAATATAATCAGTTCACTGGACCGATTGATAATATCAATGATATACCCGTATAATATACCGTTCTTTATGGTTATATGAAAAAAGGCAGGGGTCTTTATTAAATTAATAATCAAAACAAGGATCAAACAAAAGATCGGTAAAAATAACCGGGCACCGGTCATTTTTTTCCATAAGGATTTTATATTATTCATGCCCGCCTCCTGACTGCTCCCGATTGGAAGAACCTGACTGTTCCGCCTGGCTGCCTCCGGCTATGGCTTTCATAATTTCCGCCTGGCCAAGATGGCCTTCGTTTAGTTCACCTGCCTTGCATCCGTCCCTCATAATCACCATTCGTGAGCAGACACGCAACATTTCTTCGATTTCTGAAGAAATGAACATGACTGCTTTCCCTTCCTCTGCCAGTTTTAGCACTAATTTCTGAATTTCCGTCTTGGTACCTACATCAATCCCTCTGGTGGGTTCATCCAGAATTAAAAACTCCGGATCGGTAAGCAGCCACCTTCCCAGAATTACCTTCTGCTGGTTGCCTCCGCTTAACTTCTTAACGGGTACTTCCCTGTCAGCAGTTATAATATTCAACATTTCTATGTATTTATCGGCAAATGCTTCCTGGTTACTTTTCCCGATCAACCGGAACAGGCCCTGTTTCGCCTGAAGGGCTATGATAAGGTTCTCTCTAACCGATAAATCCGATATAATTCCCTCTGCTATCCGGTTTTCAGGCAGATAGGCCATACCTGCTTTCATGGCATCTATGGGGGCATTTACCACGGTCTTTTTCCCTTTTATTCTTAACTCGCCCTTATCCGGTTTGTCAGCCCCATATAAGGCCCGCGCAAGTTCGGAACGTCCGGAACCCAAAAGCCCGGACAGCCCCACCACCTCTCCCTTGTGGATGGACAGGCAAAAAGGTTTGATCGTACCGGTATGGCCTAGACCCTCCGCCTCCAGGAGCAACTCCTTTTCCTCCTTATTTTCATCGGGATTGTCTAAAACTTTGATGGCCGCCAGATCATTAAACTCTTTCCCAAGCATTTTAGCTACCAATTGGACCCTTGGTAAACTGGCAATCTCATACTCCCCTACCAGTTTACCGTTTCGAAGTACGGTAATCCGGTCGCAGATTTCATAAACCTGCTCAATAAAATGGGTGACAAAAATAATTCCAAGGCCCTTTTCCTTTAATTTTTTCATTACGGAAAACAGTTTTGCTACCTCAGACTCATCCAGACTGGAGGTAGGTTCATCCAGTATCAGTACTTTGGCAGAGATATCCACAGCCCTTGCTATGGCAACCATCTGCTGGATGGCAACGGAATAATTTTCCAATGCTTTGGTAACATCCAGGTTGATATTAAAATCCTTCATGATTTCCCTGGCTTTGGCCTGTATGGTCTTCCAGTCGATTCTTCCTCTTTTTTTCGGCTCCCGGCCGATAAATATATTCTCAGCTACCGATAAATTAGGGCAGAGATTTACTTCCTGATATACGGTACTGATCCCATTCCCCTGGGCCTCCTGGGGAGACTTATTTATGACCGGGTGCCCGATACCCTCAATGCAAATTTCCCCTGCCTCAAATTCCTCAACACCGGTCAGCACTTTAATCAGGGTTGATTTCCCTGCTCCGTTTTCTCCCATGAGAGCGTGGATTTCCCCTGCCCTTAATGTAAAATCAACATGATTAAGTGCGGCTACTCCCGGAAACTTCTTTTCGATATGCCTCATGGATAAAATAATTTTCTGACTGTCCATTAAAATACCTCCCTGTTAACGGCAGTGAGGGGCTGATGTAAAATAATAATTTTACTAATCCTGGGTCTAGTATACCGACAAGTTGATATACAATTGCTTGCACGAATTTCCATTTACCGCGTTGTCGGCACACTAGATTATAAAACTATATTCTCTCCCTAGAGCCCTCACTTATAATTAATACAAACGGGAGTCAATTAAATCAGCTGCGGTATCAGCTGGGAATACCCCTTCGTCCACATACTGTATCTTTTCCATAATTTCTCCGGCCTCTAATTTCTGGATGATTTCAGCAACACGGGGGCCATGTAAAGGATTGCATTCCACCGATACATTCATATCACCGGCTATCATGGCTTCAAAAGCTGCCTTTACCGCATCAAAGGATATAATGATAATATCTTTACCGGGATCCTTGCCTGCGGCCTTTATGGCATCGATTGCACCAAAAGCCATATTGTCATTTTCAGCGATTACCACATCAATATCGTCATAGGACTTTAAGAAGGACTCCATAACTTCCTGTCCTTTGGATTGTGTAAATTCACCGGTCTGTCTGTCCAGCATGGTCCAGTTTTTATGTTCTGCCAATTTTCCTTCAACCCCTTCGGTACGGCCGACCTGGGCGGATGACCCTATGGTCCCCTGTAAGGTAACTATATTAACCGCTTCATCTCCTCTTCCCTGTTTCTCAAGATAATCTGCCAGCCAGGCTACCGCATCTTCCCCTTCTTTTATAAAATTGCCTCCTACCCAGCAGGTGTACAGGGTATCATCGGATACATCAATCATACGGTCGGATAAAATAACCGGAATCCCCGCTTCTTTGGCTTCACCCAAAACCGTTTCCCAGCCGGTTTCCACTACGGGGGCCAGGACAATGTAGTCCACATCCTGCTGGATAAAGTTACGGATCGCCTTAATCTGGTTCTCCTGTTTTTGCTGGGCATCATCAAATATCAGTTTGTATCCGTTTTCTTCTACAAAAGTAGACTGAAATGACACCGTATTAGCGGTCCTCCAGTCCGATTCAGCCCCAACCTGGGCATATCCGACAACGATCAGATCCCCGTCCGGGGCAGCCGTCCCCTGATCCGTGTCCGCGGTTCCCTGATTCGTATCCGCTCCCGTTTCTTTTGCCGGTTTACCACAGCCCCACAGGGACAATGCAAGCGTACCTGCTAACAATAGGACTAAAACTTTTTTAAACCTTTTCATAACACTATCTCCTCCTTTATCAGGAATGCCCGAAATCCATATACCTGCTCAGGGCATGGCCTTCCGGTCCATCCTTAATCTGCTTGTTACATTCCTATTTTTGCAAAATTGTCCCCAAAAGACAATTCATTATCTTTTGAGATAGGTTTGTTAATTTATTTTTAATCCCCGGCTAAAGGGCAAGAAAAACCGGAAAGTTAATATTTTTACGGTAAAGGTTTGTTTTTTTACGCCTTAGGTTTATCTGTCAAACTGGGAACCGGCTTATCAAAAGGTAATAAAACCTCCACTTCGGTACCGGCCTGATAAATGCTCCTGATCCTAAGTCCGTACTCCCTGCCGTAATGCAGCCGGAGCCTTTCATTCACGTTATATAATCCATAAAAATCCTTCTTTAACCTTTCCTCTTTTTCCTTAAAGCCTTCCACCACCTGCTCCAGTCTTTCCTCCGTCATACCCATGCCATTGTCCTGAACAAAGAGTTTTACCTGGTTTCCTTCCCTGTATCCGGTTATGATTATTTTCCCTTTTCCCCTTTTATTTTTGATCCCATGATACAGGGCATTTTCCACCAGGGGCTGCAAGGTAATCTTGGGAACCAGGCAGCTTCCCAGTTCTTCCGGTATCCGGATTTCATACTCTAAAATATCTTTGTACCGAAACTGCTGTATCTGCAAATAACTCCGCACATGTAATTCCTCTTCCTTTAAGCTGATCCTGTCGTTGCCTTTACTTAAAGAGGTCCTGAAATAATTGGATAAGGCTCCTACCATATCCACGACTTCTGTTTTTTTATCCGCTTCTGCCAGCCATATAATCGTATCCAGGGTATTATATAAAAAATGAGGATTAATCTGTGCCTGCAATAATTTAAGTTCTGCTTCCCTTAAGTTTGCCTGCTCTATTTTAACTGTTTCAATCAGGTCACTCAGCTTTCCGATCATTATATTCAGGGAATCACTTAAAACTTTTACCTCCGCCCCGTTTTGTATATGGGAACGCACGGATAAATCCCCTTTGGCCACCTGATTGGTAATGCCGCTCAATACTTTGATCGGTTTTGATATACTGTTTGAAATAAGGACAGAAAAAAATAAGGCTCCCCCTACCATGATGATAAGCATGAAAATACTTAATTCCATAGTTTTTAAGGTCTGTTCCTCCATGGTGACCCGGACGGACTCCATATCCAGGGTATCATAATAGATATACTCCAAAACGGTATCCTGGATCAAGGAGGTAAGCACCCGTATATCATTGTCCAGAATTAATATATTTTCATCATAATGCCCGGATTCTTTTAAATTTTCCTCTATCTTGTTAACATGCTTCTTCAGGTTATTTAAATACTTATGGATCCCTTCCGCCCTGTCTTTATTGCCGGAAGTCCCCGCCGCATTCCGCAAGTCTCTGGCAACTTCCCGGGCGGCTTCAATATCCGCATAAGGCCTGGCCATTTCAAAAGCCTCACTTCCTATAATGATACGGTACATCTTATAGTCGAAATCACATTTAAAATCAATACTGAAGCCGCTGGCCGTTGTGGCACTCTGTACGATCTGGTTGTACTCCCTGTTATATTTCATCAAATTGGCAAACAGCAGGAAAAATACCAGGCAGAACTGGACGATAATTCCTGCAAAATACAACCGTATTTTAACATTCAGTTTCAGGTTTCCAAAAGTCTGTTTCCAAAACCCTATCATATAAACTCCCATCTGTGCGCCTTGGCACACGTACAAATCAGGACGTTGAAAAAACTGCTTTTGTTTTTTCAACTAATCTCATCTCCCGGCTTTTAGGATAACCGGTACTGCTTTGGTGTACAGTTTTGGGTTTTCTTAAACAGATAAGAAAAGTAATGGGGATCCTTATATCCCACCAGGTTACCGATTTCAGAAGTCTTCCGGTCCGTACATTTTAAAAGTTCCCTGGCTTTATTCATACGCATGTCCGTCAGGTATTTTATAAAGGTATGCCCTGTTTTCTGGCTGAATACCGTACTGAAATGACTGGGGCTTAAATATACGCTGGCGGCCACCTGGTTCAAGGAAATATCTTCTTCCGTAAAATGCTCTTCTATATAATCTTTTGCCCGGTTAATAATCCCGTTATAATGTCTGGCGGCCACTTCATCCCTGAGGCCCATGGCTTTAAAAACGATACTTCCTATATAATCCCCGGTTGACAAAAGGGAAGATACCTGCCTGCCCGTTCCCGTACTGTCCTTAAAAGGTTTTTCGATCACCTCCGGACCATACCCTAACTCCTCCAAAAAACCCGTAACAATAAAATACATATCAATGATCAGGTACTGGCGGAACAAAATGGAAATTCTGCTTTCATCACCGATACTTTTTAAATATTCCTCCACAAAAAAGGATACTTCTTCTATTTCCCCGCTTTTTAAAAATCCTTCCACCTTTCTTTTATCCAGCTGTCCTATCTTATCCACATTAAATTCGATTCCGGGACCCCCTCCCGCTCTCTCCGGTATTGCCTCGTAATCCAGTATTTCGTTAATATCCCAGATATACCGGTATGCAAAAGCACGGCTGGCTTCATGGTAGGAAAGGGAGAGTTCCCCCAGCCGGTTAACCGGCATCCCGATCCCGCCGAAATAAGAAACCTTTTTATATCTCTCGGGAAGTACCTTTATATTTTTAACATAATAGTCCTGGATACTATGTATTTCTTCCAGGCTGTTTCCTTTTAATAACAAAGCCTTCCCGTCGATGGAACAGTCAAATAATATGGCATCTTTTCTTTCCTCCAGCAAAGAGTCCAAAGCCTTCCAGATTGAAGTGAAAGGTTCCCCTTCTTTTTTTCCTTCCCTTAAAGCTCCGATCTGAAATAATATAATGTTATAAGCCGGGGAACTTAATTCCAGATTGAGTTCCCGACCTTTTTCCAGTATGGACGCCAGGGAATCTGAATTACTGACCATATTATGAAACAAACGCCTTTTCTCTTCTATTTCATTTTCTTTCATATCCTTTAAAAACTTCTCATAATTGGCCTTTTCTTCCTGCTCTTTTGTAATAATCCCGCCTATCTTCTTTACGCTGGCCAGCAGGCTGGCTCCGTTAATGGGTTTTAACAGGTATTCCGTAATGCCGATGCCTATTGCTTCCTTGGCATAGTCAAATTCTCCGTAACCGCTTAAGATAATAATTTTTACCCCGGGCATTTCTTTTTTTATAAGGCGGCTGAGTTCCAGTCCGTCCATAAAAGGCATACGGATATCCGTTATCACGATATCCGGTTTCGTCTTTTGTATCATGGGATAAGCCAGTTCTCCGTCACTGGCTTCCCCGCAGAACAAAAAACCGTTCTCCAGCCAATTAATATTATTTTTAATTCCTTCCCTTACAACGACTTCATCCTCTACCAAAAATATTTTTATCATGGCCCTCCTCCTGATAACCTTTTTGCTACATTTATCCTTTGTTTTTTTACATTTAATTCCATTTATATTATATCATTTGCTGTGTTTTTTTTCCATTCCTTATTATTTTATTAAACAAAACTTATGCCAAAGATATATGCTTGCGCCGAGCGCGGCCGACAAGTCGGCACTTTCATAACGCGTGAAGGTGCCTCTTGCCGGCCGGGCTTTTTGTGCATTAGACGTAATTCCTATTATATGAAAAAAGCAGACAAAAGCCCCTCACTTATTTATGCATTAAGTGAGGGGCTTTTCTCCTTATTCAAGGACTTTAAAGTTACTTTTCAAATAAAAACCGTTCCGGCAGGGTTAACTTAAAATCCGATGCCAGGTCCCGGAAATTCTGGGGCTGTATGGTCTGTAATTTATGGGGTGACATGGACAGGGTTTTTACCAGGATTTCCGCTGATTTTTCAACGGTATGCATCAGTCCGAAGGTCAAGTCAAAATCAATTCCGGAACAGAACATACCGTGATGTGCCCAGATTGCTACGTCATATTTTTTCATCAGTTCACTGGTTGCAACTGCAATATCCCTTCCGCCCGGTACCATCCAGGGAACAACACCGACTCCGTCCGGAAATACGACCGGACATTCCGTTGCCATCTCCCAGAGTTCCCTGGTAAAAACCTCATCGGATAAGGGCAGGACAAAGGTAAGCGCAATGATGTTGGTCGTATGGGCATGATAGATCACCCTGTGGCTGCCGTTTGTTACGTTTTTCTTTACTTCATGGTTCATTAAATGGGTCGCCAGCTCACTTGTGGGCCGTCCGCCGTCCACCAGCCCCCAGCTGATCCTGTAATTTTCGCCCTTGTCATCCAGTTCGATAATGGCGATACATGCCTCCGGATCCACAATAATGTTACGGAAGTATTTGCCGCTGCCGGTCACCAGGAAAAATTCTCCCGCCAGTCCCGGAACCTTCGTACCGATCGGGCACCATTCCATATATACATTCAGTCTTGGCCTTATACTCTCCACTTCTTCCGGTTTCAGCCGGTAGGAAAGATTACCGCCGTTGCGCTCATGCCATCCCTGCATAAACCCGTCATTAGCCATTTTGATAAAGCCTTTTACAAATTCCGTATCCAGAACTTTCATAAAAAGTTCCTCCTTTCAGGTATGTTATTGTATCGTTAATCAACACTTGCAGATAAATTCCATTTTATTCATAATCCTTTGCCGGTATGAAATATTAACTGTCCTGTTACGTATTACCTTCTTACAACTTTATTGTACACTTATTTCCTCAAATAGTTAACATCTTCATTTGCAAATTATTTTATATTAAGTTCCCATAAGGTTGTGGTGAACATATTTGCCAAATCAATCAAACAGCCTGTGTGTTTTTTCTTGCAAAAAATCTATTGCTATGCCGGTTTATTTGTGCTTTACTGTAAGAAGGGTATTTTACCGCACCGATCCATATCATGTCACTGATTTAAAATAACCTGGTAAGTACTTGTGGAAAGGAGTATCAAAATGAACAAAATATTATGCCTGGATTATGATATGACACTTTTTGACCACGAAACAAATGAAATTCCGGAGAGCGCCCTGAAAGCCCTTCATCAAATCAGGGAGAAATATAAAATTGTCCTGGCTTCCGGCCGGTATTTCAATGATGCAAGGAACCTGCCCACAAAGGATTTAATAAGGCCCGATGCCATTGTACATGCCAATGGTTCCGTTGTTGAAGTAGACGGACAGATTTTACAGGAATCCTTCTTAGAGGATAAATTACTTCGGGAAGTAATCCTGTTTGCCAAGGAACATGGCTTTTGCCTGGGAGCCCTCCATGAAGGCAGTTTTTACAATACAAATCCACAGAAATTAAAAGAACGCTGGTTCTTTAAAGGAAGAAATAATTTTGTTACCGTTCATGACGCCCGGGAATTGTTCGGGAAGAAAGTTTATTCTCTTTTTTTGGACGATACGGTGGAAGCCGCAGCTCTTATAGAAGAGAACTTTAAAACTTTAAGGGCACCTATCATGTCCGAGAAAATCGGAGGCGCAGACGTAATCCCCCGGCATATCTCAAAAGCCTCCGGCATGGAAATTTTACTGGATTACTGGAACCAGACCTATAGGGATGTAGCTGCCATCGGTGACAGCATGAATGATTATGAATTAATTCAATCTGCCTCTGTAGGCATAGCCATGGGGAATGCAGTAGGAAAGCTAAAAGAAATCGCAGATTACGTTACAACCCCAATCCTGGAAGACGGTATTAAAAATGCAATCCTGTATTTAGAAAAGGGGGCCGTTCCAAACTAAAAAAAGACTGATACAAAGCGGCCATGATTCTCTGTCAACCGGATTATTGGATCCTTATAAAAGAGTAATCAGGCCGGTATGAATCAGCCCCTGTTCTTAAATGCCATGTCCGCAAGCTCCCATGGCATGCGGTACTTCGTACCGTTAATGCGCACTCACTTTGTTCGGCGCTGGTATAATGTCTGTCGACATTATGCCATGTCCGCAAGCTCCCATGGCATGCGGTACTTCGTACCGTTGATGCGCACTCACTTTGTTCGGCGCTGGTATAATGTCTGTCGACATTATACCACATTCGTTTTTTTCCCCATCTGGAATACGGCCAGACTGACTGTAAAGACAAGGATGGATATGACCATAGCGGCACCCATTCCAAAAATCAGCAGCACGGTATTCTGAAACACCACTTTCAGTATAATTGTGAGTATTGAGATCCCAATATTTATAAAAAATGCGGGAACGGCAGATTTTATAATATCAGCCCGGAAAGATTCATCCGGCAGTACAAAGAAATACCGGACATAGTAAAGAAATGCCCAAAATCCCAGGCATGCCCTGTTATCCGTAAAAATTCCCATAAATCCTAATAATGCAAGCAGGCTTACATATCCTAATTCGTTTTTTGTATGTATTGCTCCAAAATGTAATAAATTTTTAAAGTTCTCCTTACTTAAATAAAATTTCCCTTCTCGCAGAAGAATTTCTTTGAATCTTGTCTTTAATTCTTTTTTTCCTGCCAATACGCCCTTTAAGCAGCCATCTTCCCTGCTGCCGCTTATAAACTTGTCATCATCTCTATACTCATCATTTAATATGAAATCTTCATTTAAAACAGTATCCGCCTCAAAATTTATATCGCTCGCCCTAAGGCTATCCTGAAAAACATAAAACTCTTCCCTGATTTCCTCCGGTTCCTCTTCTGTTATCTCCTCCACATCCTCTTTGTCCTCCGTGTAATCCAAAACAGTTCCAATAATTTCCCGGCTGGAAAAGCGGGTAATATCAAATTCTAATAAATTAACATCCTCTGAGTTATCTTCTAATTCATCTTCTGTGTTATATTCTGAGTTATCTCCGGTCTGCTCTTCCTCTGCCATTTGGGTTATAACTTCATCAAGCACCTCTTCCGTCTCTTCTTCCTGTTGTGCTGCCGTATTTTCTTCCGCTTCCAAAACTATATCAACCTCAGTTTCCGTATCAGTATCCTCATATCCAAGACTGATCAGGGACAACTTACAGTCCACTTCTTCAATCACACATAATTCATCTTCCAAAAGATTTATTTTATACCTCAAGGATTTTTTTTCCGTACTTATATTTTCAGGGTTTCTGTTTTCCTGAATATTTTTCGTACGGGGCTTATCCTCGGCTTTTATTTTTTTCCTGACAGGTTTACCGGGCAGTTTATACTTGAGTTCCGAATATGCCAGAGTGATAAGTGACTTCTCACAGTCTACTTCTTCAACCAGGCAATTATTTCCTCCCTTTGTATTTTTATCAGTCTTTTCCTTATATAATTTTTGTTCTTCTCTCACTTTATTATAGAAGGACCTAGGATAATTTGCTGCTTTGTCTATACTGATTTTATTTATTTTCACCAATCTTCACCTCGTAATATTATTTTTTTGAATACAAATAAAACAAGTACCTTTAACGTACCGGAAACTTTATTTCAAGTTTAATTTAACTGGTCAGGCAGGCCGAGGTATTTATAAAAATTGAGTTGACCCTGAAGATCTTTTTGTTCCACTGAATACCCCCTTTTATAATTATTCCTTGCTGCAGGAATTGATATCAAATAATACCGACATTATTCCCAGAACTAATTTCTTCTTAAGCCAGACTGCCGTTTTTAATTTTTTTTGCTCTGAATTCCGATGATACCCGTAAGTATAGTTACACAATTATAATATATGCAGCAAAATAAAAAAGTTGATTTAATTAAAGCTGCCTTCTTTACTTCGCTTTTATCTGAAAAAAATCCATTAATAAATGCCGGATCTGCTTAATTTTCCCCACTTACCGGGCACGTACGGTCCCATAAAAATAAGAAATAAATAATGGTAGCAATTTACGCAGAGTAACATAAAATAGAATTACGATAAACTTATAACGAAAGGTTATGCCCATATGTTACCTCCGATTTTAAGTTATATTACCTTTAACCGGTTAGGCTTAACAGTTAAGAATTTAACTGCAATTCTTGAATCCAGTGATGATTTTGAAATGCACATCATAGATAATAATTCAACTGACGGTACATGGAAATATATCGAAAGTTTAAATGACAAACGTATAATATCAAAGGCACGTATTAATGTAAATTTCGGGCAGATTTACGCCATAAACCTGAATATGGTAAAGAGAAGACCGGATCAGTATTTTATAACCATAGATAACGATGTTTATATAGAAACAAAGGATTGGATATCCCGTTTCATGAAAGTTTTTGAAACCTTTCCGGAAGTGGGCTTACTTGGAGTGCAGAAAGGAAATCCGTATACGGAACAGCTTCCTCCGGTTATACCCAAAGTAAAGGACAGTGTCTTTTATCTGGAACTGGATAACACAAACGGGAAAGTCGAGGAGAATTATATACCCGGCTGCTGCATGTGCCTAAGGCCCGAACTGATAAAAGAAATCGGTTATTGGTGTGAAGAAAACTGTTACGGTGAAATTGAACTATCCAACCGGGTAAATAATTACACTTCCTTCAAAACCGGATTTGTACCGAACATAAGCATAAAAATGCCGCAGACAATCGGATGCAGTGCCTGCCAGTATAATTCCCAGTGCAGCTTCAATAAAATTACGGAGACCTGCTTTACCGGTTACAACAAGTTATATAAAAATGAAGAATTTAAAAAAGCTTTTAAATGGAAGTTTGATGAAACAATAATTGACCTAAAAAGCGGTGCCCGTCCGGTATACTGTGCTTCTGCCAATGACGGAACTTCCTGGTTAAATCATATATTTAACAGTGATTGGGCTATGGAGAATTTTAATTACTATATCAATAATGCAAATTAAATAAAGTTTAATTGCAGGCTCGAGGAGGTGGAATACAACATGTTAGAACCTTTTGCAAAGCCATTCTATATCACACAGCCTTTACTACCTGATATAGATGAATTTAATGAAATGCTTAAAGTAATATGGGCAAGCAAACAGTTAAGCAACAATGGAAATATGGTGAAACAGCTGGAAAGGGATCTGGCCGGTTTTCTGAATACAGATTACCTTTCGGTTTTCTCAAACGGCACCGTGGCACTGCAGCTGGCATGTAAAGTTTTAAGGCTGTCAGGAGAAGTAATCACTACTCCTTTCACTTTTGCGGCAACTGCACATTCGCTGGCATGGAACAATATTAAGCCGGTCTTCTGCGATATTGAGGAAGATACCTATAACATAAATCCGGATTTGATTGAATCCCTGATTACCCAGGATACTACCGCAATCATGCCCGTTCATGTTTTTGGAACTCCCTGCAAAGTGGAGCAAATCAAACAGATAGCCGATAAATATGGGCTTAAGGTCATATATGACGCAGCCCATGCATTTGGTGTGAAAGTGGATGGAAGACCAATATCTGAATTCGGCGATATATCCATGTTTAGTTTCCATGCGACCAAAATCTACCATACAATAGAAGGCGGAGCCTTAGCCTTTAAAGATCCCCATCATAAAGAGAGGGCAGATTCCCTGAGGAATTTCGGGATACGCAGCACAGAAAATGTCATGGAACCGGGAACCAACGGCAAACTGAATGAAATCCAGGCCGCCGTAGGTATTTTACTGCTTAAGGAAGTCGAAAAGGAAATCGCTTCCAGAAAAAAAATTACAGACCTTTACCGGCAGATGCTGGACGATATTCCAGGCATCATCACAAACAAAGATATAGACGGGGTAACCCACAACTACTCTTATTTTGTCATAAGGATTGATAAAGATGAGTATGGACTTTCCCGTGACGAACTCTTTGATAAATTAGCCGAATACAATGTGATAGCGCGGAAATATTTTTATCCTCTGTGCAGCAATTTCCAATGCTATAAAGACCTGCCTTCTTCTTTAAAACAGAATTTACCGGCAGCGAACAAAATCTCCGATACGGTACTCTCCCTGCCGCTGCACGGCAGGATGCTAAATGGCGATGTAGAAAAAATTTGTTCCATCATAAAAACGATACATGAGGGTTGATTTTATGAAAGACATAGTTATTATAGGTGCCGGCGGCTTCGGGAAAGAGGTCGCACAACTCATAAAAGATATTAATAATGAGAAAAAAACCTGGAATCTGTTAGGTTTTATAGATGAAACTGTTGAAAAACAAGGATTACTTATCAATGACACCGCTGTACTGGGAAACTTTGAATGGTTTGAAAGAAGACCGAAAAATAAGATATGGACCGTCTGCGCCCTCGGAAATCCGAGGGATAAATATAACCTTATAAAAAAAACATCCGCTTATCAATTAAATTATGCCACTTTAATACACCCTGATGCCAAAATAAATAAATATAGTGAATTGGGATTTGACTGCATCATTTGCTGCAACTCTTTTATATCCGTTAATACAAAGATAGGTAACCATGTTTGTATTAACCCAGGCTGCGGTATCGGCCACGATACCGTAATCCGGGATTATTCTTCCCTGTACTGGAATGTTACCTTATCTGGAAATGTATGTATCCAAGAAGGTTGTGAAATCGGCTCAAAGGCAATCGTAATACAAAAAAAGACTGTTGGAAAATGGAGCGTTATCGGTGCAGGTGCAGTTATAATAAGGGATCTGCCTGAAAACTGTACTGCTGTAGGTGTACCCGGAAGAACGATTAAAATTTCTGAACCATGAACCAACTAATTAAAATTATAGAAAGGACTGCTGACATTGAAGCAATCATTAATAGGTAATAACATCAACCGCATTACCGAAACGGTAAAAGATATAAGGGAAAAGTTATTCAGCAAAACCAATAATTATGTGGAATGTTATGAGGTGAATGAGAATATAGAGGTTAAAAAAGCAGATATTGAAAAAATTCCTCCATTTATAAACTTTGTAACTTTTAACCGGATGGGTCTGACAATTAAAAATCTGAATAATATCCTTGATTCTGATGAAGATTTTGAATTACACATCATAGATTGTAACTCGAAAGACAACACCTGGGATTATATACAGAGTTTAGATGACAAAAGAATCAAATCAAAAACCCGGTTTACTTTAAATCTTGGTCCTATATACCCTCTTAATTATAATCTGACAAAGAGGAAACCAGGGCAGTTTTTTATTACAGTGGACAGCGATACTTTTATAAAAACAAAAAATTGGATTGCCCGTTTTATGGAGGTTTTTGACGCCTTCCCGGATGTGGGTTTATTAGGCGTGGTGAGGGATAGCCCATATCCCAGGTATCTGCCTCCTGTCATAGCCAGAGAAAGAGGGGGTATCAATTATCTTGAACTGAAAAATGCCACGGTTGGCGTTGATCTGGATTTCGTACCGGGACAATTACAGTGCTTAAGGCCGGAACTTATTGAAGCAATAGGCTACTGGAGTGAAGAAAACGGATACGGTGATGCTGAGTTATCCCCGAGAGTCGTCCACTACACTCCTTATAAGGCCGGATATGTGACTACTGTTGAAATCGATATGGCCCAGTATATCGGCTGCAATATTTGTCAGGGCAGGGATATATGCAAACTCAGTAAAAGCGTTAGTTCCTGTTTTACATTATGTAAAATCAATAATTATAATGAGTCCTTTGTACGAAAACACGGCTGGAAATACCGGGAGAGTTTCAAGGAACTGGAAGAAGGGAAACGGACCGCTTACAGTGCATCCGTCCATGACCCGGAATCCTTGAAAAATCATTATTATAACCAGGTATGGGCTTCCGAAAATTTTGATTATTATATTAAAAATTCTAATTAATATGAAAAAGTGTAGTGATTATAATTCGGACCGGGTAAATCCCAATATAATTTGAACTCAAAACAACTTTCTCTATTAACTGCATGCTTCAAACGTAACGGGGAAGTTGTTTTAGGTTCATAACGAATAATAACCGTAAAAGTTTTATTGTTAACATAAAAGCAGTCAAGCCCCGGCACTGCTTGAATATCCGGAGGTGCAAATATTGAAACAGCCTTTTTGTGCCTTTTCGTAATATTTTGTAACATCAATTCTGTAAATACATAATATATTATTATACCCGGCACATAAAAAGGTATATTACCAAAGTCTGAAAACTTATACGTACAGTTTTACCGGCAGAAATTGGAGGAATGTATATGACACCACCTTTTATCAGTTATTCCACTTTTCACAGAATGGGTTTAACAGTCAGAAACTTAAATTCCCTTTTAAGGACAACGGATGATTTTGAGCTTCATATTGTTGATAACAATTCACAGGATGACACCTGGGAATATCTCCAAAGTCTGAATGACAGCCGCATTAAATCAAGGACCCGGTTTCCTTTAAATTTCGGACCTATTTATCCGATTAATCTGAATCTGACACGCAGAAGACCCGACCAGTATTTTATAGTGCTGGAAAGTGATGTTTATTTATATGCTCCTGACTGGATAAGCCGTTTTATGCAAGTATTTGAGGCTTTTCCGGAGGTTGGGCTCCTGGGCGTTCCAAGGACTGCTTCGCTTCCCGATTTTATACCGGATGTTATTACCATGGAAAGAAACGGTGTAAGTTATAATCAGTTAATATATTCCGAAGTCGGAACAATACGTAATTTCGTTCCGGGACATTGTCAGTGCCTCAGACCGGAACTTATCAATACCATTGGGTACTGGTGCGAAGAAAATTGTTACGGCGATGCTGAGCTTTCAGTCAGAATTAATAATTATACTCCTTTCAAGGCAGGACTTACAACAAATATCCCAATCGACCTGACGCAGACTATACCTTGTTATGAATGTGAAGGCAGAAACATCTGTAAACTGGATAAAGTCACAAATACCTGCTTTGACATAAGAAATAATAAATACAAGAATTTGTCCTTTTCAACGGCTAACAGATGGAAGTATATGGAATATTTCAGAGAACTGGATCAAGGCATAAGAACAGTCTACTGCGCTTCCATTCATGATCCGGTATCCTATCAGACACACTTTTACCATATGGACTGGGCATTGGAAAATTTTAATTATTATGCAGGAAATGCTAATTAATATTCTGTAATTACAACAGAAACATATATTGATCAGAAAAGACCTACTGACAATCACAGAGATGATTGGCACCGTACCGAACTAATAAGAATGGAGGGATAAGACTTGGGAAATTTAACAATACTTGACGACTATTTTCCAAATCTGACAACGGGTTTTAGAGTATCCGAATTTAATTATTATCTGGAGAGAATTCCTAACAGTGAAGTTATCTCTACCAGATATGACACAAACTACGCCGAATATGTAGCTGCCTATCCTCAATTTGCAGGCAGGGTTAAACCATTCACACAGTTTGACTGGACAGGAAAATCTACCTCATTATACTATACCGTATTTTTAGGTAATGCATTTAACTTTTATTTTGTATATGAAATGTTTAACACCCCGTTTGTATTCGAACTATACCCCGGCGGTAACTTTTGGCTCAACGATCCGGATGTTGACGTCAAGCTGACTAAGGTTTTACAGTCGCCGCTTCTCAGAAAAGTCATAATTACCCAGAAGATGACCTATGATTATATTATTAACCGCGGATATGTAACACCGGATAAGGTATCATACATTTATGGTTTAGTAACACACCCGCAGTATTTTAACTATATTCCGCCAAAGAGACATTACGGAACGGAAAAACAGACTTTTGATATCTGTTTTGTCGCCCATAAATACATGGCTCAGGGTCTTGACAAAGGTTATCATATTTTTATCGACGTATGTAACAGGCTCGCGGCCCTTACACCGAATATTAATTTCCATGTAGTAGGCAATTTTGAAAGATATGAGATTGACACCACCGCTTTAGGAAATAGAATTACATTTTATGGGCTGAAAGACCATAATTTCTTCCCGGGTTTTTATTCCGGAATGGATATTATCGTTTCCCCAAACGCCCCTTACATCCTGATACCGGGTAAAAACTTCGATGGTTTTCCGACCGGCTGCTGTATTGATGCCGGGTTACACGGTGTCGGTGTTTTTTGTACTGATCCGCTTAACCAGGATGTTCATTTTTTGCACGGGAAGGATCTTTTTATCATAAACCTTGATCCTGGTGCCATAACCCAAAACATTCTGGAATATTACTATGATCCGCAGAAATTATATCTGATGTCCGCAAGCGGGCAGGCAAAATTCAAGGAAGTATTTAATTTTGAAACTCAAATGGCTCAAAGGGCTGCTGTTATACAGCCATATATATAGGGCAGGCTCCGTTTAACAAATTCAATTTCAAATAAATTGAATTATAGGTTATAACCTTCAGGTGCAGTGACACCTGAAGGTCTGAAAAAATCCCTGAATAACCTTTTCTGTTCCTTCTCATCTGATTTAACATATTCATTAATTTCATGTCTTATTTCTTATAAACTTAATACTTCTTTTCATGATTTGAGTGTTAAAAGTCCCCTCAAAAATCTTATTTTTATACTCTTACAAGCTTGTTTTCATAAATGGTACAACCTTTCGTAACACATGTCGAATTTCATCATAAAATGAAAACAGGGAACCCTAACAACAAATTATGAAAGAAGGAATGAATCAATGCCAACTGTTATCCTTAATATTTCAGAAACTACCTTTGTATCCTCGGCATTTCGAAACTATAATTATTCGACTAATCCAGTGATTTATGCAGGTATAGATGAAACTTTCCAACATACGGTAAGCTTCTTTTATTTTACCCTGCCTTCCTTGCCCGTAACTACTGTTGACAGTGCTATCCTGCAGTTATCCGTAATCACAAAGACCGGTGCAGCTAAAAGTCCTGTTGCTGTCAACCGGGTAACAGACCCACTGGTTACGGATACCGTAACCTATAATACCCGGCCATCCTATGCGGCAATATCATCACAGACTGAAATTACAACTTCCGATTTAAATGATACCGTACAAATTGACATAACGGAACTTGTAAACCAATGGCTTGGCGGAGCATTTCCCAATAACGGCCTGGCAATTACGAATCCTGATGGATCTACGGCGGTCAGTTTCGGTACCAATAAAATTTTATATGAACCTTTTTATCCTTTATTAACCCTCACTTACTCTGAAACGCCGCCGGTTGAACCCGAAACTTATGCTTATATTTATAATACGGGTAATCAAAGCATACCTTTGGAAGGTTCAATTCCCTTCAGTAATAACGGTACTTTACTGGGGGTGAGCCATGATGCAGGCACCGGTTTTATAACGGTTGAAAATAACGGCACCTATGCCGTCTGGTTCACTGTGAACAGCCAAGCCTCCAATCAGTTTGCCTTATTCCAGAATGATATACTGGTACCGGGAAGTATATACGGAGCAAATCAGACAGCAATCAGCAATACAGGCATGATAATCATCCATGCGGCTGCCGGCGACGTATTATCCGTACGGAACCATACAAGCAGCGGTCCTGTCGTATTAAATAATACAGCCGGGGGTACACAGACCATTGTAAGTGCATCCTTTATGCTGACAAGAGTAGGTCCGTCTATTTTACCAGCTCCCGCACTGGATGCGGTCAACAATGCCCGGAATGTTACCGGGATGCGTACCGCCATAGAAGATATATCCCTTAGCCTGGACCTTACTGCTTTTAACACCCTGGCAGCTCCCCAGCAGGATGAGGTATTAAATGAGTTGTTATTAAACCGTCCAACACTTGGCTACCCTACCGTGGCAAACTTACAGGATGCGCTGGCTGCAGCGGTCAGCCTGTTAGCAGACCCCAATAATATCTATGTGGAAGCCGGCTCTGTGGGAGGGAACGGCAGCATGGCACAGCCTTTTAAGACCATATCCCAGGGAATCGCCGCCGTAGATCCCGGCGGGACAGTTCATGTATTACCCGGAACTTACCAGGTCACTTCCCAGATCAATATGAATAAAGCCGGTATTACCTTATTGGGTCATTCCGGTGCCATGCTTATTTTACAGGCAAATATAATCCCCATACTGGTCACCGGCAACGACGCCGTCATAGAAGGCCTTACCATTACCAGTAATATACCGTATGCAAGCGAATTTATCCAGATAGGTGCGGCTAACGTAAGCCTGATAGGCAATACGGTTTACGGACCTCCCCAGACACTGCCAATGGACAATTGGGTAGTTAACCGTGCCGTCGTTTCACAGAATGCCGTCTCAAATGTACTGCTGGAAGGCAATACCTTTTATTCCTTAAGAGCAGGGATGTATATTAATCCAAACACAACCGGTAAAATAAACAACAATGTAGTTTATAACACCAAAGAAGGTTTCCTGGTCGACCGGGCCTTTACCACTTTCAAAGGGAATTCCTGGGGTTCTCCTCCCAATGAATTTGATATTGTACTATTAACCGGTACAACCACGGGACCGCCCTATAATGACCTTCCGGCTTTATCGGCTGTCAATAACAACGCGACCATGTCGGATCCAGATAATCAGGCATTTGGTATACCTTAAGGCAAAACGGATATTCGCATACCTGAACCATTTGAAAAAAAGTGAATATATTGTAATGTGGTTATAGCGATACCATTTATATACCACATACTATTTGCCAGAAAGGAGATGATACTTTGGCTACTTTGACCCTACTAACTACCGGTACCACCTTTGTTTCCAGTTTGATACCTGATCTTAACCTGTCATCCAGTGCCGTAATAGTAGCTGGAACGGACCCGGTATATCTGAATAGTATTAGTTTCCTGAAGTTTGATTTATCATCAATACCTGTTGAATCAGTAACCAGTGCCGTACTCCGTTTATTTGTTTTTGCAAAAACAGGCAGTTTACCAAGCCCTATCGTGGTAAACAGAGTTACCGCCGATTTTGATATAAATACGGTGACCTTCAATACCATACCGCCCTTTGTTGCGACCGGTTCAACAACTGAAGTTTCGGAAGATGAAGTTCTTCAGTTTGTAGAGATTGATGTAACTGATCTGGTAAATCAATGGCTGAATGGTACTTTTCCAAACTTCGGCATTGCCCTGACCATTCCAGGCGGAACTTCTGTTCAATTTGGCGGAAAACCGGTTGGAGCTGATTTTGAGCCCCAGCTGGTTGTAGAATTCACAAACGGAACTGAAGGAGCCCTGCAGGGAATTCAGGCGCAACTTCAAGGAAGTCCCGGTGCAATAATTGCCGGCGGCAATAATGTTATTTTTGACACAATAATTAATGACCAGTCTGAAAACATCAGTTATGATGCAGCTACAGGTGAATTTACGATTTCAAGTGCCGGAAACTATTATGTTAATTGGTGGGTTACAACCGATGGCTCTGCCGGACCGGTTAATATGATATTTGGAGTAACAGCCGGCGGTAATACAATTACACAAGGCAACTCACCAATTGTAACCGGACAGGTGAAAGGTGATGCATTTATAACGGTGTCCGAAGCCCCTGTTACAGTAACCCTTGTGAACCAGACAGGTGCCGATGTCGTTTATGCCAATATACCGGTTCAAGCCAATATTACAATATTGACTGTAAGCTAAACCCTTGCGGTCCAGTATCAAAAAAGGAGCGAAAATATTTTCCGCTCCTTTTTTCGGACTGCTTCCTGTATAGCTCTTGCTTTCCATTTCCGAAAAGGAATGCGGACGGCTGCCCCATAAGACACAATATGGCGATGTTCATCTGCTGTTCCGGCTGCATGGCGATGCCACTATGGGCGTACCCGAAGCCATAGCAGGTCTGTACCGTACTCTGTCCGCCGTGGAAAATCGTTATATCAGCGGTTTAAATTGGACTTTTTTGGTGATATCATTCAGACCTTTGTCCCGATTATGATTCAATAAATATTGACAGCAGGATTTTTACATGTTATCATTGATAAAAAAATATGGTAATTTTTCCGGTTGGCAGTTTATGATAACTGTTTCAAGTTTTTAGCTTATAGGGTGGAGAGCTTCTTTTGAAGTTCTCTACTTTTTTTTGCTTTTTAACAAAAAATTGATTAATCAGAAAGAGGTGATATGTATGTCTTTCACTGAGAGTATCCTTATTGCATTATTCTGCATGGCTGTTGTATTTGCCGTTCTGGGTGCATTATGGGCCATTATCCGGTTATTCTCCGCAGTTATAATGGCAATTGAAAAAAGGAAGGACAAAAATCCTGCCTGAGCCAGTTTACAGACTGGCAGCAGACTATAAAAATCAGACAGACAAGGGAGGAATTTATTGTGTTTATTGATTCACTTACAAAATTATGGGAAGATTCCGGTTTTGTGGCATTGACCTGGCAATCACTCCTGATGATAATCATCGCCTGCATACTTATTTATCTTGCAATTGCCAAAAAATTTGAGCCACTTCTTTTACTGCCGATTGCTTTCGGCATGCTGTTAGCTAACCTGCCATTAACGGGTTTAATGAGCGAACCTGCAAGTTCCACGGAGGCCGGAGGGCTTTTGTACTATTTATACCTGGGTGTTAAAAAGGGAATTTATCCCTCCCTGATATTTTTAGGCATCGGAGCCATGACGGATTTCGGCCCCCTCATTGCACGTCCCAGCAGCCTGCTGATTGGTGCCGGATCCCAGTTTGGCATCGCAATAGCTTTCATAATAGCCATACTGATGGGTTTCACACCAGAAGAAGCTGCCTCTATTGGAATTATAGGCGGTGCAGACGGTCCGACTGCCATTTATCTGACAACCAGGCTTGCACCCGATCGGCTGGCTTCCATTGCCATAGCAGCTTATTCCTATATGGCGCTGATCCCGCTTATCCAGCCCCCTCTGATGAAACTACTGACAACGGAAAAAGAACGGAAAATCCAGATGCAGCAATTACGCAATGTTTCCAAACTGGAGAAAATATGTTTTCCCATCGTGGTATCTATTTTATGTATTCTTTTACTGCCCTCCGTTGCCCCTTTAATCGGCATGCTGATGTTAGGCAATCTTTTCAGGGAATCGGGTGTAGTGGAAAGATTATCTGATACGGTACAGAATGCATTGATTAATATTGTAACCATATTTCTCGGGGTTACCGTCGGTGCAACTGCAGCGGGAACTGAATTCTTAAAGCCCCAGACCCTGGGAATCATTTTACTTGGCCTCATTGCATTTATGTTTAGTACGGTGGGCGGTCTTCTGATCGGTAAATTTATGTGCTGGGCAACCGGAGGTAAGATTAATCCACTGATCGGCTCGGCAGGTGTATCGGCGGTTCCTATGGCTGCCCGTGTATCCCAGGTAGAAGGCCAGAAGGCAAATCCGGGAAATTATCTCTTGATGCATGCCATGGGCCCCAACGTAGCCGGTGTCATCGGTTCCGCAGTGGCTGCCGGTATTCTTTTATCACTTTTTGGTTAACCGTTAAAAAGAGCTTTTGCAAAACAGCCGTCCGGCTATTTGCAAAAGCTTTTTTTTTTTACGCCTTTTTAAATATGGTTTGTTCGGTATAAATAAAACTCTATAATCTCTCAATAATTTTATAGTATAACTTAATTATTTTAATTTTTATATTAATTATATTAATTTTTATATTGACTATTTTAAACAACAGGTGTATATTAAAATCATCAAAATACATTAGGATGGTGAAATAAATGAAATACAAAGCACCGGGAATATGTCCCGTATGCGGCGAAAAACTCTCCATTACCAAACTGAGCTGCCCCAAGTGTTCAACGGCCATAGAAGGTGACTTCCAACCCTGTGAATTCTGCCGCCTTCCGGAAGATGACCTTGATTTTGTTAAAGTATTTATTAAATGCCGGGGCAACATCAAAGACGTGGAAAAAGAACTGGGTATTTCCTACCCCACTGTCCGGGGCAAATTAGATACAGTCATAAAAAATCTGGGATTTGAAGTTCCGGAAAAGGAAACTGCCAGAGATAATGAGTTAAAGAAAGCTGCAAGAAATGAAATCCTTGAACAACTATCAAAAGGTGAAATCACTCCAAAAGAGGCAACTGAAAAAATTAAGAATCTTTAACCAACAGGAGGTTTGAACAATGAATGAACAGTTAAAAATATTGGAAATGATTGAAAAAGGCCAAATTACAGCCGCCGAAGGCATGGAGCTTATAGAAGCCCTTACAGCTGCCAGGGAACCGGAAACGGCACAGCCCCCCGCCCTTTCATCGGGACTTACCAGACGTAATTACAAGTTTCTCAAGATAAAAATTACCTCTGATAATAATTCGGTAAATGTCAATGTCAACATACCACTCCGGCTGTTAACAACAATCGGGGAAATAGCAGGCAAAATGTCAACCATGATACCGGCGGATGCCCGAAGTGAAATGGAACGAAAAGGATTTGACATTACCAGCATTGACTTTGCTAAAATCATCGAAGAATTATTAAACGGCACACTGGATGATCCGAATATCGTGGATATAGAAGCATGGGACGAAGAACATAAGACCATGGTTAAGGTAAAAATTTATGTTGAGTAAAAGCTTCCGGCTGATCCAGATTAAATTGCAGGTGAATAATAACGTGCATTTTAATTTTCCCTTTCCAATTCCTTTCTATATCTTTCAGGAATTGCTGGACTGCTTTCTGGAGCTTATAATATTTGTATGTCTTTTTATACCAAAACCGGCCAATCCGGGATTATCTTCCTCTTTTTCCGTTTATGCCGCAAAGGAACTGGTTCAAATGGTAATACAAATATTCGATTCAATAACAGAATGTGAGCCTTTTGACCTTGTGGACGTGTCGGCGGATCATGTCAGAGTGTCAATAAAAGTCCGCTAAAGCCTATTCCTGGGCACAAGTTTCAGATACACAGTAATGGAGGTAAACATGACTAAATTAGCTTTAAAATATTTGTCAATCATCCTGACGATTTATTTACTGTCAACGGTGATCGATACGATTTATATTGGGGATACCACTTCTCTGCTGCTCATGGGCCTGGTCCTGCTGGTTGTCAATTTATTGCTGAAACCGCTATTGTTACTGGTCACATTGCCGTTCAGTATACTGACTTTCGGTTTTTTCACCTTTATTGTAAATGCCTGGACCATCATGCTGGCAGACCGGTTCGTAGCAAAAATTAACATGGGAGGATTTCTTAATTCCCTTCTTGCCGCCTTTATTATCGCCATACTGCACCAGTTCCTGCGCGGTATGAACAAGGCTTAAAAGCAGTATTATGAAAAAGGGGACACTAGCCTCTCCTTCCCAATTACAATTTATCATAAGTATTTTTTAATAACAAGGCATCCCCCTCCAGGAGGGGGCCTTCCGCAATAATACACCCTTTTACCTTGAAATCCTTTATCGCCCTTAAACACTCCGTATAATTAAAGTCGCTGTCCGCCAAAGGCAGATGCCTTTTTTCACCTTTTTCATTATAAGCAATTCCGCCCATGTGAATATGCAGGTCATCCAGAGAAGACTTTCCCAGGTTGTCCTCAACGTATCGGAGTATTTCAGCGAAATCGCCATAGCCTTTCAGGCTGCCGTTCTGTCTGGCATGTATATGGGAAAAGTCAATGCATAGCTTACAGGATTCGACTTCCCGGCAAAGGGACACCAGCTCCTCAATTGTCCCGAACTGGGTTCCTTTTCCCGTGGTCTCCAGCCTGTAATCGATATCCCCGGGGGTAAGTTTTTGCAGGTTTTCTTTTATGGTATTATAAGCCTCTTCTTTTGTATCCTTTAAATAAAAACCCGGATGAAATATTAAGCTTCTCCCCTTAACCTTAGCTAAACCTTCCCTGGCGGCAGCGATCCTTTCCAGGGACTTTTCCTGCTTGACAGGTTCATCCGCATTCAGATTAATATAATGGGAACCGTGGGCGGACAGGTAAAAATCATTTTCTGACTTGGCTTTTAATATTGCATGTTTATTAGTATCTGTCACATTGACATTTCTCACAAAAAGAAGTTCCATTGCATCCAGTCCTATGGATTTTAAATAACCTATGGCAATCGCATAATTTACTTTTTTCTCTTTGCATCCTATGGGCAGGCCCGATATTCCAAATAACAATTTATCCATAGTACCCTTCCTTTGTTTTAAGTATTCCTCTAACCTTAGTTGAGAATCCGGGATTATTTCCCTGATCGTTTAAAATCCCAATTCCTCATTTACTATAATAACCTTTATCCTGTCTTTTATAAACTGCCCCGTAATTAATACAAAATCATTACAGATACGCTGTTTATGGTGACAGTCTATACATTTGTCCAGGCTGGTGCAGGGAGTGGATCTCCCCAGCCGTTTCGCATCCAAAGGTGCGGCTGTCTGCCTTGTTCTGGTTATTGCCGACTCGGCATCTTCTGTCAGTTTATTGATCCCAACCACAATTATCACCTGCTCCGGCCCGTAAAGCATGGGGGCAACACGGCTTCCGTTTCCGTCGATATTAAAGATTTTACCGTCTGCCGTTATGGCATTGGTTCCTGTAATAAAAGTATCCGCAGTAAAGTTTTTAAGATACAATTGTCTCTTATCTTCGCTGGTTAAAGAAGGCTTAAATTTATCGTAAAAAATATAATTACCGTTTCTCAAAAATTCAAAAACCCCTGTTTCCTCCAGGGTAACCGAATCACCGCAGCCTACGGTGGAGCCTTTTACAATCAGGCCGGATAACAATTCCAACAGTTCTTCCCGGTTCTCCGCAAAGTATCCTCCCATGTTGTTCTTCTTTAAATTAGATATTACCTGTTCAAATTTTGGATCCATAAATTCACCTGCCTGATTTCCTATTATGTTAATAGATGATACCACATATTTTAAAGATTGTGAATGCTTTATGAATGCTTCGATTCAGAAACCCTGGGACAAACACAGGAGGACCTTTAACAATAAGGAGGCTGCTGCAAAATAAGCCTGATTTATCCCAAATCCTGTTGTTTGAGTTTATTAAGGCTATTTTACAACACCCCCAATTCAGAAAAATTACCCGAAAGAAACCTCCAGCGTTATGGAACTGTTCCTGATATCCCTTGGTGTTATACCCGGTTCGTTGTATAATCCGTTTGTTTCAACATCAATCCCCTGTCTGTAATAACCGGCCCATACCAGTTCGGAACAATACCAGTCCGGCTCACTCTCACTGGTATCCTTACCAAAATCAAGGGAATAAGCCTTCCCTAATTGTCCTGTGCAGAAATTAACCGCATTTGTAATCTGAGACCCTGCTGCACCGGATACCCTCAAAACAGCAACTCCTTTATCATCCACACGTTCATCATCCAGTACACTTCTGACAACCCCCTCATCAATTGCTTCAATTACCCTGATATAATATTGCTGCCAGGTACTGCTGTAGTAGATTCCTTCCACTATGGCCGTATGGCCGGTAATTCCAAAACCTCCTTTGGACTCAAAAATAATATCTCCTTTTTGTACCGTATTCAGCAAATTATATTTTGAATAATTTGCTGCCTGGGGTAATGAAGTTCCCGTATTATAATACCATTTACCGCCTCCGCTCTTATATATATCCGGATCCGGTTTCCTCAACAGTTTATAATACGCGGCTTCATAATCGGAAATGTTCTTATAATTTGAGATTTCATATTCCCTGATGAAAGTATCCAGACTGAGATCTATGGGAATCCTGTTCTCTCTGGCATATTCCACTACGGTTTCATAAGATTTTACAATTTCCTCCTTGGAATTGCCGGTATTATGTACAACATAGGCTGATACGGATGTGCTTGAACTGAGAAATAGAATACCTGCAAGCAGCAAACACAAAAAACTTCTGATTTTTTTAATCATCTTATACTCTCCTTTCCAATTGTTAACAACTGTGTATCATTTTATTGTGACAGTAATATCACTTGTGTATAATTTGGGAATTTATTCCACATCCTTAATATAAAGTGTTTTGATTTCAGTGTCTATCAATACAATTTAAAGTTTCCATTAATTTTATATTAAGTTACCTTGAATAAAAAAACATATCCAATTACGATACGTAAGATTAGGATATGTTTTTCGGTTCGATTCTTCTCGGTTTCTTTATGCTTAATATATTTTAGTTTTCTTCCAGATATTCCTCTAATTTTAACATTGCTTCCTTAAAATTTTTACGCCCGTATCCCATTCTGAAATAATTCCCGTTATCCTCATATACGTCGCCAGGCAGTAAAAGGACTCCTTTCTTATTGATTAAGTCCGCACAAAACTCCCGGATTCCACCTGTGCTTTTTAACTTATGGAATGCTATTGGGCCTGCCATCGGCCTGTTATTTAAGAAAATACCGGCATATTTTTGAAAGAAACCTTCGGCATATGCTAAGTTTTCTTTTATGACAGACAGATTCCTTTCCAGGACAAATATTTTTGTCATGACATCAACCTGCAACCAGGTCCGGTAAATTTATCATTTTGTAACAGCCCTCAGAATCTGAAAAATTCCTAAATGTCGATCCGCAGCCATTCTTCTATCAGGAAGTTCAAAAGACCAGCTTACCGGCCTTCTGCTCTACCCGCTCAATTAAGGTACCGTTTTTAATCAGTTCTTCACAATGATTAATGTCCGCATACAAAGGCCTGTCTTCCATTAATTTAGTAATTTTTTCCCTTACCGTTTCATAAGCGGCTCCGGTTCCGGTTCCAAGGCCTTTATCTCCCCGCAAATCAACTGCCTGGCAGGCACACATCAGTTCCATAGCCAAGACACGCCTTACATTCTTCATAATTTCATTAGCTTTTCTTGCCGCAATGGTTCCCATGCTCACATGGTCCTCCTGGTTGGCGGAAGAAGGAATACTGTCCACACTGGCAGGATGTGCAAGTACTTTATTTTCAGATACCAGGGATGCGGCGGTATACTGGACAATCATATAACCGGAGTTGAGTCCTCCCTTTTCCACCAGAAAGGATGGGAGGTCACTTAAGGCCGAATTGACCATCCTCTCAATACGGCGTTCTGAAATATCCGCGAGTTCTGCCAGGGCAATACCCAGAAAATCAAAACTGAGTGCCATAGTCTGTCCATGAAAATTGCCCCCCGAGATTCCTTCATAGGTATCCGTAAATATAATTGGATTGTCCGTAACGGAATTCATCTCAATTTCGACTTTTTCTTTCACATAATTTACCGCATCTTTACTGGCTCCATGGACCTGGGGTGCACAGCGCAGGGAATATGCATCCTGTACCCTTAATTCTCCCTGCCTCGTTACATTTTTACTCCCGGTAAGCAGCCTTTTTATGATTCTTGCCGTATCCACCTGGCCTTTATGGGGTCTGACCTCATGGATCCGCTGATCCAGCGCATCTATAATTCCATTCTGGGCTTCAAAACTTAAGGAGGCAGCAATATCAGCAGTCTTAACAAGACCAATGGTATCCAAAAGCGTCAGGGCACCCACAGCCGTCATAACCTGTGTTCCGTTGATCAGCGCCAGCCCTTCCTTTTCCGTCAGTTCTATCAGGGGAATATCGGCAAGGCTCATTGCTTTGGCACCGTCACAGATCTGATTTTGATACTGTGCCTGACCCATGCCGATCATAGGAAGGACCATATGTGCCAGGGGAACCAGGTCACCGCTGGCGCCGAGAGAACCTTTTTGGGGTATTACAGGGGTTACGCCCCGGTTAAGCATCTGAATCATGGTACGTAAGGTTTCAAGCCGGATACCGGAATATCCTTTGGCCAGATTGTTAATGCGAAGCAGCATAATAGCACGGGATACCTCCGCCTCAAATGCTTCCCCTGCTCCCACCGCATGGGATACGATCAGGTTTCTCTGCAGTTTCTTTGATTCATTTGCCGATATTACCGTATTGCAGAATTGCCCGAATCCGGTTGTGATACCGTAAACGACTTTCCCCTCGGCTGCTAATGTATCCACGACTTTTCTCGATGCAATAATTCTGCTTTCAGCCTCTTTATCCAATTCAACCAGTGCCCCATATCTGCTCACCTTTGCTACTTCTTTCAGGGTGAGGTCATTTCCGGTTATTAAAACTGTATTCATACTAGTCCTCCTGTTACTTCTATTTTTACGGAATAAATTCCTCTTTCATACTGGATAAAATTCAATTCACGCAATTCTAAAAATTAACTGCCCCGGTTTATCCTGTTACACAGATGCTTGTATGCATCATCAATTTATCAGGGTAAACTGATGAAATAAATAAAGCAGACCATATGGTCTGCTTACTAATCTTAAAGTTATTATGTAATTCCTGATTTATATATCTCTCCGGCGGGATATGTACTGCCATTGTCCGCTGCATAATACTCCTCCTATGGATACGGATATCCGCTTTAACTCCGATAAAAGGGCGGTGTATCCGATTACAGGAATACGTATTATGTTCCTGTAATATGGAATTATAACAAATAATAACTCATATTGCAAATAATAAATTTCATAATCTGCCAGGTTGTATTATCCGTATGGAGCATTTTGTTCCGTCCTTATCCCTCATTGATTATCCGCATCCAAGGGTCACATTTCGTACTTACCCATATTGTAAGCTGACGCCGCTTAAAATTTCAAACCGGATATTGCAGGAAGAAAAACTATTCCTCACTCTCTCCCTGGTTTTGTTTCTGTATTTCTTCAAGAAGTTTTAAGGACTTTTGAGCCCATTGGATATAAGCTTTATAAACCTCTTCTCCGAATAATACGGTAAGGTAATAATACATATGGTCCTCGTCTTCCAGCATTACCTTTTCCAGATTGGCTTTAAAAGCTTCCATCATCTTAAGGCTTTGCAGGTGCCTTTCTTTAAAGGCCTCAATCCGCCCTGTATGTTCCCCCACCGATACCGTACTGCCAAAAAACAGCTTTAAAAGTATTTCGTATTTTACATATTCCTTTGCTTCCGGCAGTTCCAGCCATTCCTGCAAAACCCCTTTCCCGGAATCCGTAATGGAATAAAGATTACGTTCGGGTCCTTTTAAATTCCCGCCGGATTGTCTTTGTACCAGCCCATCCTCTTCCATAACTTTTAAAGTCGGATAAATCTGTCCGTATCCCACTTCCCAAAAATGGCTGATCATATAATCTATCTTCTTTTTAATATCATAACCGCTGAGCTCCTCATGGTTCAATAAGCCCAAAATGATATAAACGGTAGTATTCTTTTTCGGCATGTTTCATATCCTTTCCTGCCTGGTTAATAGGGATAGCAGCTCCTAATGGCTTAACTATATCAGAATGATATAGTGCTGTCAAGCAGAAATCCCCAAAAGCTGGGCGGTACATATTTACTTCTGAAGCTGGCAGCGGTTATGCCCTAAGTAAGAAGTCAGGCTGATAATCAAAAGGGCTATGATAATAATCAGGGTTTTTGAACCGGTACCGGAAACCTGCCCGGATATGGCCGCAATATGGTAGCTTGGGAAAAATTCCGCCAATATTTTTAATTTTCCGCTTTTTATGATGATTGCAGCCCCAATGGATTCAAGCAGCCTGTATAACAGCCCAACCGTAATCATCATGGTTCGATTGGGTATATAGGCCGAGAGCATACAAAAAACCGAAGTATAGGTAAAAAGTAAAAGCAGTTCCAGCAATAAGTCAAAAATATATTTTAACGGATGGATGGTACCAAGTCCAAAAGTAAATACCAGTCCGGCAGTACAGACCGTTAATTCCAGCAGAACAATTACCGCCATGCCTTTCATATTTGTCAAAAACATTGACTTATATGATTTTCTGCCGCATTCCTTTGCTGAAATTGAGGCAAGTACAATCGCACACAAGGTAAGCATATCGGCTGAGGTACCTATCACATATACCCCATTTACACCATAAGGAGGAAAACCATAGACTGCCTCCACACTGAGATGCCGTCCGTCTATCACCGGTTTCGTATTCAGATAAGAAATAACTACTACCGATACCAGGGAATAGACTACTACCGCACAATACAGCGGAAGAAGCAAGTGGCGCTTTACCTTATCGATGCCCGGATGCCTGCCTTCCCGGAAAAAACCGTAGATGACCATTAATACTCCGCAAAGGGCTGCCGACGGCACGGCAAAGGAGAATTGGATCCGTTCAAAAAACATCTTGATCATTTCATCCTCAAATGTCATTTTTACAGCCGTATAAATCAGATAACCCGCGCATAGGTAGGAAAGTAAATGATATTGCTCCATAAGCCGGGACACGGTACCGCTAAACCACAGTAAAACCGGGACACAGACCAGCAGCCCCCAAAAAACAATGCTGATTTCCTTTGCTCTCAGAGGATGTCCGTCTGCGGATACGACGCCCAGTATGGCAATTACATTGTCAAGGCTCATGCTGATATCGGCGGCAATAATGGATACTAGGGTCAGAAAGAAACTGTCCTGTCCGCTGCCGCCTTTCATCCCCTGGGATGGCTCCTGGGTATTCTGCCGCAGCATGCTGAAAGTAACATAAATCAACAGGATTCCGCCGATTATTCGGATATGCAGCCAGGGAACAGTGAATAAAAAGCCGGTTACGGCAATAAACAGGATTTTCATAACAAGAGACAGCCCGATCCCGATACGGCGGGCTGCCGCTGCTTTATCCGGCGGCAGATTACGTGTGGCCAGTGCGATTACGCCTACATTATCGCAGGACACCATAAGATTGATCAGAATGATCTGTATTAGCTCCGACATGCCTTTCTCACCTCGATATAACAGGAATCCGGTCAGTAAATATATGTTAAAAAATAGGATATTATGATTGACCGGACAGGATTTTACAAAATCGAAAGCCTCTGTTCCTGAATTAACAGACATCCCCTGCTATGTTCTTAACCAGAATCCCGTATCCGACATGAGGTTTACAATGGTCATAATAACACTTGCCATATTAAGGGTACAATGAACGACCATTCCTATGTATATATTTTTCTTTTTATAAACACAATAGACAAAAGGAAAGCAGGCAATCACCCGTGTAGCATTTTCCCAGGGTGAGAACAGATGGTAGGCGGAAAACAAAAGAGTAATCAGAACCGGTGCCCATGTTCCAAACCGGTTTATCCGCGGCATAAGGAGCCCCCTGAAATATAGCTCTTCCACTACCGGCCCCAAAATTCCATTGCCGACAGCATAAAGCATAAGACTGGCCGTTACGATTCCCTTGGGATAATTCCCGTATTGCTTCAAAAAATCCGATAGTTTAAAGTACTCCGGTACATTACGGAATATGGTCTTAAACATAAAATGGCTCTCTATCGGTGAAATAAAGGTAAATACCAATGCCCCGAAAATAATAAAAACCAGGGAAATGCTTATTATTTTAATTACAGGCATTTTTTTATGACCGGCAAAAGCACTTTGTAAATTCAGTTTCCCATATTCTTTTTTGGAAAAATATAAAATTATACCTAATTCAATTGGGATTAATACAATAAGAATAATTAACATAAAACTGAAAAACGGCGGAACTACCGCCCGGAACCGTACTGCCCAGGAATAAGCCCCGAGTATCAGCAGGGCGGGAATAAATACAAATAAAAGTAATTTTATTACGGATAACTGTTTGATTTCTTTCTCTGTCATTTTAACTCCTATCTGTGCGCTTTGGCGCACGTACAAATCAGGATGTTGAAAAAAATGCTTTTGTTTTTTCAACCTAACTCCTCCAATTATAATATGTCTTAATTTAAATATAAACCTTGGGGTTATCCCAAGGTCAAGACTATTTATTCAATCGGAGCAAATATTTCAAGATAAGATTTAGCTGTTCTTTTATGAACTGTAATCAGTATCATGTTAATTATGACGATTCCTTTCGGCTTTAATTTATTTTCCTTCGCCCAATTTCCTGACTTTTCAAACATTTCATCCAGTATATCACCATTTTCCGCCGAGTCTTCCACAATCGTATACAAACACCGGTCAAATTCCATTCTTTTATTCACCGCCGCAGCCTTGGGGACAGCGTCCCCCGTAATCAGCATCCTATCCTTCTCTATGCCTTTTTCAGAAAAAACAATCATCCTTTTTAGACTGTTAACAATGGGATTTCCTTCTAATTCATCCTTCTTATCAAGTATTTTCCTATATTCTGAAAATGACCTGTAATCGGATATTTCACCCAGTACTTCAAAAGCAGGCATAGGCCTTATGGAGAATCTGTCCAGATGTTCTGCTATTCTTTCACAGGCTTCCTTCCCTTTCCCTATATTTTTCAGGTACTGCTGTAATTCATCTATCTTTGAAGTAATTTCCTTTTTCTTTTCTTCCAATAAATAAGCTATTTTTTCCGGTTCGCCACTGGCCCATATTTGGCTGATTTCCGCCATGCCAAGGTCCATGGACCGGTAAAATTCTATGGATAAAATCGTATCAATATCGGTTAAGGAATAACTTCTGTAATTATTCCCTTTATCCTGGGCCGGATAAAGAATGCCTTTTTCCTCATAATACCGCAGCCTGTCCCTGGATATTCCGGTTATTTCCGCAACCTGCCCGATTGTAAATGTCTCTGTTCTCATCTCTTTCACCTCCTGATGCCCCACTTTTTCCGCTTCCTTAAGATTATGCATGTACATCCTTCTGACATAGTAGAATGAATCCTACGTTACGTTATTATAAAAATTATAGCAGATTTATGTAAAAAAAGCATCCAGGGTCAGATTATTACTTTACAAAAAAAGAAATAGATTCTTAAAATAGCTGAAAAAATCTATAAAGGATTGGATGTAACAAATATCCGCGCTTTGCGGGTATCGTTTGTTACACCCAATCCTTTTCAGAGTAAATTTAACGATGCTGTAATGGCCCTTTTCCACATGGCTTCCGCTATACCCTCCTGTAATTTATATCATTGAACCAGTTCATCCAATGTTCCAAATGTGTAACCCATCTCCTCCCACTTCGTGATCAGTTCATCCAGGATTTCCGAATTGGTCCTGGAAGTACTGTGAAGGAGTACGATGGCACCCGGATGTATTCTGCCTAAAAGCTTTTTATATGCCTCTTCCTTGGTTGGCTGCTTGTCATTGTACCAGTCTACATAGGCAAGGCTCCAGAAGAAAGTCTTATATCCCATTTCCTTCGCCATTTTTAAATTATTCTCACTGTATTTTCCCTGGGGCGGGCGGTAATATTTTACCATCTCCTGCCCGGTGGTATCTTTATAGACATTCTCCAGGCCTTCCAACTCCTTACGAAAAGCTTCCATGGAGGAAATACTGGACATATTGGGATGGGAATATGTATGATTTGCTACATTATGTCCTTCCGCCACCATACGTTTCACCAGGTCGGGACTGGATGTTATAAAATTACCGACCAGGAAAAAAGTAACATGTACATTATGTTTTTTTAAGGCATCCAGGATTGCTGCGGTATAACCGTTTTCATAACCGGCATCAAAAGTTAAATAAATAACCTTCTTGCCGGTATCTCCGATATAAAATGTATCATATTTTTTTAATTCATCCGCTGTTGCATTTGCCGTAGGAGGTTTTCCTTCCGTTGAAAACCCAAGTCCCCAGTTTTCTTCTCCGGCCTCCATAACCATATCCTTTTCATAAGCATTCACTAACGTGGCAATTCCGCCGCCTAAAAAGTACGCAAAGGCAAATACAAAAATAGTTATTATAACCTTTTTATATTTCATCAGTATCACGATAAACTCCGTTAAATATTTATTATTACAGTATATTAAGCGGACCGGCCAGTCATTCCTGTATGGTATTGTCCTTTTTATCTTATCCTGTCAAGCCGCAACCTGCCATTGACATAAATCTGCATAAATTTTATAATAGGTATAAACTATTCATTCACTGCGGCTCCGGCAATAACAGGCAGTGGTGCTGGTTTATGAACCTAAGGATAAGGACGGAAAAAATGATACAGAACATAGAACCGAAAGTATTCCACAATGAATATACTCCGAAAACCGTAAAAGACCACAATATTATATTAGCCTATAACAAGGATAGTATCCTTTGCAAAGTAATAGACGGAAATATAGTCTATCCTGCATATTCCGAAATCAGGTGCGGCGAAGAACAACTGATTTACGCTTTCTCCATCGATGATACGCCATATTATCTGTTCCCTCCCCAGGAAACTTTAGTTCTTCCGGGATATTCCTACGAAAACGTATCGATTTTCAGGGCGGCCGGCCCCAAGGATATTGTCTTTGCAGGTTTTACAGGTTACCACCTGTTTAAGTGGTACAGGGATACAAAATATTGCGGGAGATGCAAAAACTTACTGGTCCCGGGCCTGGAAGAAAGAATGATGTCCTGCCCTGAATGCGGCAATATAATATATCCCTCCATCGCACCTGCCGTTATCGTAGGTGTGACCGACGGTGATAAGCTGCTTATGACCAAATATGCCGGAAGGGAATACACCAATTATGCATTGATTGCAGGCTTTACCGAAATAGGCGAGACAATTGAACAGACCGTGGAAAGGGAAGTTATGGAAGAAGCCGGGCTTAAGGTTAAGAATATTACCTTTTATAAGAGCCAGCCATGGGCATTTTCCAATTCCTTATTACTCGGCTTCTTTGCAGAAGTAGACGGAAGTACGGATATTGTTTTAGAAGAAAAGGAGTTATCAGAAGGCCGATGGTTTCACAGGGATGAAATCGATCTGGAAGAGGATTCCGTATCTCTGACAAGGGAGATGATTCTGAAATTCAAAAATGGCTGATTTCTTTGGCAATCTTTAACTTTCACAACAGGAAGCAGCTGTTAGGGATAAGGAACTACGGGCTTGTTCAGGAGGTCTGCATCCTTATTCTGAATAAGTTCCCGGTTCCTCAGTTAAGCCTATAATTATCTGTCTGTGCATGAGCCAGATAAGTCTGACTTCGTGTACTGTCCGTTTTATCGGATTATGTATCAGGCGGTACGCCAGAGGGAGACTTCTCCAGGTTAATATAATCCATTATCCCCAGGTAAATTGCCAAAGCTATTTTTTCCTGGTATAAATCGTCACATAACAGGGCGGCTTCTTTCCAATTCGATAAGAAACCGCATTCCACAATGACCAAAGGACATCTGGTATTTCTTAGCATATAATAACTGGTATTGGATTTTGCAAGCCTGTGATTGCCGTCATTTATTGTCTGCTTTACCTGTTCCTGGATTATTTCCGCAAGAATTTTACCTTCTTCGGAATTCTGATGGTAAAATACCTGCGCGCCTCTTGAGCTTTCCTGGGCGAAGCTGTTCTGGTGAATGCTGACTGCAAAAATCGCCTCACTGGAATTAATAATGGAAACCCTGTTTCTCATGTCCACGCCTTTCTTATCCCGGTCCGAGGCTTTATACAGGCCGTTATCATCTTCCCTGGTCATAACGACCTTTATATTATTATCTTCCAGAAGCCGTTTCAGCTTAAAAGAAATACTTAAATTAATATCTTTTTCCAGAGCTTTGTTAACCCCGATCTTCCCCGGATCAAATCCTCCATGCCCGGCATCAATAGCCACAATTATACTCTTTGGTTCCGATCCCGTCATGCTCTTTATGATTTTAATTCCTTTTTCTGAAAACAGGCTGCTGGCCAGCAGCGCCACACAAAGAAAGACGATATTAAAATAATTCCGTTTCATTTTATAACTGCCTGATCATTTTTTTTAAATATATTCCCTTATTGGTAAATTTATTGCTATTTAACCTGTTTATTTTACATTGGTACTTTCCTGCCCGCCCTTACTGTCTCTTATGCTTTCTTATGCCGGAAAAACCAAAGCCGGTTCCGCAGATCCCTCCCAGAATATGTGCCGCATGCGCGATTCCATCCTCTGAACCGATACTGTCTATTACTTCGCCCCCCAGGTAAATGACGACAACCAGAATGAGGGTAATCGGTATCCTGCCCTCCTGCATGCCTGCAGCCGACGACAGGACAATCATCATAAATACGATTCCGCTGGCACCAAGCAGTGCATTATGGGGATAAAAAATAACATAAAATAATCCGGATACCAGTGCGGTAATAGCAATCATTCCAAGCAGCAGTTTTGAACCGTACTTCTCCTCCAGCATTGGACCTAATACCAGAAAAAGTACCATATTACCGGAAAAATGGCCCCAGCCGGCATGTCCCAGTACATGTCCGAACAGCCTTATATAGGTAAGTGGATCCGACCAGGAGGATTTATAGGCGCAAAAAAGCAGGCTTGTACTTTCTCCTTTGGTTATATTCCCCAACAACAGTACTCCCAGAGATATTAACGCAAATGTCAGCGTTACGGGGGAATTATATTGTAATCTTCCGTAACTTTTTTTCATATTGTAAGCCTTTCTGATATATCTGATATTGTTTTTTCTTTTTTTCATTTAATTGCAGGAAACAAAACCCAAAAATCAGAGTGGATATTCTTATTCCTCTTTGTTACATTCTCATAACTTATTATATACAATTTATTCCCTGTGCAGTAGGGAATGATACAACCAAACACTGTACTTCCACATGTTACCATATCCATATAGCAGGTGCAATATATATCAGAAAAGGGCTTTGAGGTTTTGTTTGTCTTCAAACCTGCCCATATTTTTCTCTTCATGGATTTTGATCCCATGATAAAACATCCAGTTTAAAGGGGTTTCGATCCCCAGTTCCTCACCCAGTTTTATCACTGTGCCCGCAAACATTTCTATCTCCGTCCTGCGGCCGTTTTCCAGGTCCTGCAGAGTGGAGGGTTTGTTTCCAAAAGGTAACCTTTTAATGGTAGTTTCCTGGTACTCTATGTCCTTTTCGCCCAAATCGATGCCGAGGCGGTTTGCAATTTTAATTACCTCCCACATGGCACCCCGACGTATTGTATTCGCGTGGCCGCTTACCTGATAGGCCCCAAAAGGGATACCAAGCATGGCACAGGTCATATTTTCCCCGATATTACACATAAATTTAAACCACATCCCCCGGATCATGTCCGCTTCAATATTGTAACGGATATCACAGGCGTCAAATAATTCTTTCACCGCTTTTACTCTTTCGGTCAATTCCTCATTTTTTGCTTCTCCAAAGTATACCTTTCCCATTTCGGGATCAAAGTCGGCAATTCCGTCTTTCATGACAATGGAAACCCTCATATAGGAATAAATAACGTGTTCCCATCCATAGACTGCCGCAATCTTTTCCTCGCTGTCTATTCCATTCATAACACACAGGATCTGGGTATGAGGTCCCACCTGATTCCGGATATCCTCAATAGCCTGTGCCAGTCCGGTATCTTTTACGGCCATAATAATCAGGTCGGCTGCGTCACCGGCTTGTCCGGGGCTAATAATTGTAAACCGGTGTCTGACACCATTAACCGTTACACCACTGGCCTGCAGCCTTTGCCTGCGTGCCCCATCGGCAAGTACCCTGAAATTCTCCTTACCCAGATATTTCTCTAACTTTGGTGCAAAGAATACTCCCATTGCCCCTAATCCTATTAAGGTTACCTTTTTCATTTTCATATAATTGATTTTCCTCTCTTTTGAGTCATTATCCCTCCGGCCTTTTTCCTGTTAATGTTCTGCCGGATTGCAGTCTATTCCGATTAAATACCATTTATATTTCCATTATATAGGGGTTATTATGAATAAGCAATAGCATAAAAATATACCTACCTGGGTTTGTCGCGCCGTTACGCAGGTATCAATTGACATGGATTTTGGGGAATGATATAATAAATTCATGTGTTGCGGGGATTCCTGCGGCAAACCGTCATTTTCTTCTGACGCCAAAATTATATTAAGGCGAAAGGCAAATTCTAATAGATGTATTTTTTGCGTCCTTTGCCGGGCGTATTTTTTATGATAAAAAACATACAAGGGAATTCCCCTGAATGGAGGTACTACTTATGGGACTTAATGAAACCCCATCCGCAAATAGAATACACATCGGTTTTTTCGGCAGGAGAAATGCCGGAAAATCAAGCCTGGTCAATGCCGTTACGGGACAAGCCCTTGCTGTTGTATCCGATGTAAAAGGAACGACCACCGACCCGGTTTATAAGGCAATGGAATTACTCCCAATGGGACCGGTCATGATAATTGACACGCCGGGTATTGATGATGAAGGTGGCCTTGGAGAGCTGCGTGTAAAAAAGGCAAAGCAGGTGTTAAACAAAGCGGATATTGCAGTGCTTGTCGTGGATGCCCTTGAAGGAATGCAGGCGAAAGACCTTGATCTTGTAAATACCTTTCTGGCCAAAGAAGTACCTTACCTTATTGTTTACAATAAAATAGATTTACTTGATACCATACCCACTGCCAAAACGAACGAAATATATGTCAGCGCGGAACAATTAACGGGAATACATGAATTAAAAGAAAAAATAGCACATTTGACATCCGCAGAGGATGAAAAATTAAAAATAGTCGGGGATCTGCTTCATCCTTCCGACTTCGTTGTACTTGTAACTCCCATAGATAAAGCCGCACCCAAGGGGAGACTGATTTTACCCCAGCAGCAGACCATACGGGATATACTGGAAGCCGATGCCACCGCAATCGTAGTTAAGGAATATGAACTCAGGGAAACCCTTCTTAACCTTGGCAAAGAGCCGGCGATGGTCATTACCGACAGTCAGGTTTTTGCAAAAGTATCTGCCGATACCCCCGGACATATCCCCCTGACCTCCTTCTCAATCCTGATGGCACGCTATAAAGGTCTCCTGGATACTGCAGTAAAAGGGGTTGCGGCCGTCCAGAAATTAGAAGACGGGGATAAAGTGCTGATATCAGAGGGCTGCTCCCATCACCGCCAGTGTGATGATATCGGGACGGTTAAAATTCCCCGCTGGATGAAAAACTATACCGGCAAAAATATTACCTTTGAATTTACCTCCGGGACAGAGTTTCCTGAAGATCTTACCCCTTATAAGATGATTGTCCACTGTGGCGGATGTATGCTTAACGAACGGGAAGTACGTTACCGCATGAAGTGTGCCGCCGACCAGGGCATACCGATCACCAATTACGGCGTGACCATAGCCTACATGCAGGGTATCCTGAAACGCAGCCTTAAAATCTTCCCTCATCTTGAAGCGGTACTTAACGAAATCGGATAAAAACATTCCGCCTAGCCTGGCGGCAGGTTGCAGTTCTGCCTTACGGCTGATTTGTTGCAGCGGCAGTAGAAGCCGGTTTATGCGGTCCATGGGAACCAGGTTCAAAAAACAAAAACAGTTTTTTCAACATCCTGATTTGTATGTGCGCCGGAGCGCACAGATTGGAGTTTAATATGAGAAAAGAATCCGATAAATTAGGCCAGGCAGAATTGAATGATGATGAGCTATATGGTCTTCAGACCAAACGGGCCTGCGAAAATTTTAAATTAAACCATAAAACCACAAATCTTCGTCTTATTTATTCCATTGTTAAGATAAAAAAGGCAGCGGCAATTACTTATATCAATACCGGGGCCGATTCCAAAGGGATCTACCCCGCGGTCATAAGTGCCTGTGACCGTATACTTGCAGGTGAGGCAGATGACCAATTCATTACCCAGGCTTTACAGGGCGGTGCCGGTACATCAACCAATATGAATGTAAACGAGGTGATTGCCAACCTGGCCTTGAGGCAAATAGGCCACCCCCTTGGATCTTATGATAAGATTCATCCCCTGGATGACGTAAACCGGGGCCAGTCCACCAACGATGTATATCCAACGGCTTTGCGCATTGCCGCAATCGATACCTTACGAAAATTAAGCGAGGAATGCGCCAAACTGCAGGAAGCCCTCCAGAAAAAAGAAAACGAATTTGATTCGATTAAAAAGGTTGGCAGAACGGAGTTAATGGATGCCATTCCCGTTACCCTGGGCGGGGAATTCGGCGCCTATGCCCAGGCAATTGCACGGGACAGGTGGCGGCTCTATAAAGTGGAAGAACGGCTTCGTCAGGTCAATATCGGCGGAACTGCCATCGGAACCGGTACGAATGCGGGTAAACAGTACCGTTTCGGTATTATCGAAACCTTAAGAAGCATGACCGGCATAGGGCTTGCCGTATCGGAATATCCTCTGGATATTACCCAGAATAATGACGTTTTTGTTGAAGTTTCCGGCCTTTTAAAAGCACTGGCGGTAAATTTGATGAAAATTGCAGGTGACCTGCGTTTAATGAATTCCAATGCCATCGGTGAAATCCGGTTAAAGCCCATGCAGCTGGGAAGTACCATTATGCCCGGAAAAGTAAATCCCGTAATTCCGGAAATGGTTATTCAGGTATCCCTGCGTACTATGGCAAATGATTTTGCAATTTCCACAGCGGCTGCCCACGGCGAATTTGAACTCAATGCATTTCTTCCTCTTATTGCGGATTCCCTGCTGGAAAGCCTTGAACTCTTAAGTCAATCCGTTCAACTATTCAGGGAAAAATGTATTGAAGTGATAGAACCAAATGCCATGAAATGTACGGCATTACTTAACTCCTCCTTTGCCTTTGCCACGGAATACACTATAAAGCTTGGATATGATACCGTAAGCCAGGTTCTGGAACAATGCGGCGGCAATACGGAAAAGGCTAAGCAGCTCCTTAATGAAATGCTTCAAAAATGACATCGGAATAAAGAGTTTGCCAAGGCAAACTCTGGCTCTGATGCACCGTCACCTTAGTATCAACCTTCCTCTTGCGACTTCGGCGTCCGCCGAAATGAAACGTTTTCATTTCTAAAGCATTTAGAACAAAATGAACTAAATTCTAAAATAACAGACTATGTACATACATTTAAATCATATACTACTATTAAAGATAACTTCCAATGGTGGCCCATATGTTTAAAATTATTAATAAAAAATACCGTAAAACCTTTTTAATAATCTTAATATTTATTCTTCTGATTATTTCGATCGCAAGGAACTTAATAGATATATATGCGGTATCTTCCGATAAGCAGCTGGTATGCGTACCTATCATGATGTATCACCAGGTTAAGAACAATAACTTTGGTAAAGATGTAATCAGCCCTTACGAATTTGAAAGCGATTTAAAGTATTTAACGGAAAATAATTATTCCACAATAACCATGTCCGATTTAATCGAATATGTGTATAACGGTAAACCCCTGCCGGAAAACCCTATAATTTTATCTTTTGACGATGGTTCCATAAGTATCTACAAATATGTATTTCCGTTATTAAAAAAATATAATTCCAAGATTGTATTATCCATAGTGGGAAAAAGCACGGATGATTATTCAAAAGTATTTGACGAGAATATTAATTATGCCGTTATAACCTGGGATCATATTTATGAAATGGATCAATCTGGCTTGGTTGAAATCCAAAACCATTCCTATAACTTACACAGAATCAAAGGCGGACGGTATGGCTGTTACAAAATGGAAAGTGAATCCACGACCCATTATGAGGCAGTCATAACGGAAGACCTCAGTACCTTACAGGAAAAAGTAACGTCGGTTACGAATAAAACCCCCTCTACTTTTACCTATCCCTATGGAAAATATAATGACCTGACGGAGAATATCATAAAAAAATTAGGCTTTAAGGCTACTCTTTCCTGTACATACGGTGTGAATCTCATCAGTAACGATCCTGAAACCCTTTTCGGTTTAAAAAGAATATGCCGTTCCCATAACCAGCCCATTGATAAATTAATACAGGGCGGAATGAAAACAATTAAATACAAGAACGATTAATTATATAATCTGTTTAGAATATGGAGTGAAACACAAAAATAGAAAGGGGTATATCTGTCAGTAACGAATTTTACAATAAAACATAAAATAATATGGATATATAAAGAAATTAACCGGATTTCCAGGCTGTATAACTGCTGTTTGAGGATACTGATAAGCTATGGCTTTATTCGTTTAATCGAGCAATTTTTATTTGATCTGTAAAGAAAGTCTTCCGTTTCGGATATATTCGAAGCTATCAGGAAAGACATGGAATTAAGGTGATGAAAGGAATATGAAATCCCAAAAAATAAAAGCCTCTGATAAACCGGTTAATTTTAATATATACTCCTCAAAACCCGATATGAATTCCTCTTCCATCCGGAATGAGATTGTAGAGTATGCACTGGAATTTGAAGGCAATCCCTATGTCTGGGGTGGAACCAGTTTGACGAATGGGGCTGACTGTTCCGGATTCGCACAATCCGTATTCAGGGATAAGGGTATCAGCATACCTAGAACCTCAAGGGCACAGGCAGCCGGTGGAAAAAAAGTTTCCCTTGATAATATTAAACCCGGAGACCTGATATTTTATAGAAAAAACGGCACCATAAATCATGTTGCCCTATATATCGGCGATGACAAGGTGATTTCTGCAAGCTCTTCCAGCACGGGCATCCGGGTATCCGATTATAATTACAGACAACCATATAAAGCAGTCAGTTATATTGACTGATAAGTAAGAATACAATTCAGGGCGCTGTCCGCAAGTCCCCGGCAGCACCCTTTTTACAAATGGACTCCTATATAACTTTTATCCCGGCATAAATCTTATTTATTACGTTATATCCGTTACTTTGTACCCATTATTTTGTAAATGGTTATTAATTTCCTGGGACGATGTCTGCTCGTCATAATTTATGTCCACATAATTCTGGCCCGCACTTAAAGATACGCCCTTCACACCTACTATGCCTTCCAGTTGGTTCCTGACTTTAGCCTGTGTCTCATCATCCTGTAACCCTTCGATGTTAAGTCTTACACTTTCCATAGGTTGTTCCTCTCTTTTTTGTTTATAGCATTCATAAATAAACTACAACACTATTATTCTGTAGGAGCCAAAATTTTATACTAAATTTAATCTTGTCCTGTCTGGTTATCCTGGAATTTTCTTTCACACTGGGCCTTGACCTATTTCGTCCCCCACCGGCATAATTCCAGTAAAATCGGCATTTGTCGTCTTTGCCTGTTTTGCCAGCTGATGATCAGCTGCCAAGGTAAACACTGTCTATATTATATTGGGTATTAATCAGTAAAAAGGTTTGGGCAAGATAGTACATAATATTCCAGATCCCAATCCCCATAAGACCATGTTCCGTAACTACCCTCAGGGAAGTATCCACCCCTCTTACATCATGGAAATAAACCAAATAATTATCGGTATCCGTTACATAAAAATAGGAAGACAGGTTATTGGGATTATAATTGATTACCGCCCCCACATCACTTGCCAGCTGTACGGCATTGGTATTGCTTATGGAATTAGCGGTTGAGACTCCCGGCATGTAAGGCAGCTGCCATATGTACCCTATACTTGAAATACCGATCATGATTTTTTCTGCCGGTATCTGTGTTAAAACATACTCTAATAAAAGTACCAGTATATAAAATGGAATAGATTCTACCGGTATCTCCGATGTATATCCCCAGGAGTAAGATAAAATCATAATGCCGTCGGTTATCTGCCCCAGCGGCGAATAATCTACCGCTTCGTAGGTTGTTCCGGCTTCCAGTTCAAAAGAATTCGGTGTAATTGTAACAAATACTTTAAATCCTTCGCTGTGTAACCTTTCCGTAATTTCAGAAATAAAATTAAAATATAATTGCCTGTCTTCTGTCATAATGTATGGAGTATCAATATTAATTCCATAATAACCTTTTGTCCTTAAAACATTGAGGATATTATCCGTTAAATTATTCCTGAAATCCGGATTGTTTAATATGTAGTGCAGCATTTCCCGGTCTATGTTACCTGCCTCGGTTACATTTGACAGTACCATAATAGGTGCAACCCCGTAAGACTTTGCCAAATTAATAATGTCCATATCATCCACTTCATTTAACTCACCATTTGACGTAACCACATAATTAAATACGGACAGATAGGTTAAATAAAGCAAGTTCTTCTGAAGTATTTTAAGGTCAATATATGGATAAGCATATCCGTTTGTCACAATATTACCTATTTTTTCATCCATATAATCAATGACAATTGTTTCCCCCGGATATATATATTCCCGGTCTAAAAGATATGGATTGTTTCTTAGTAACTGCAATTCACTTACACCGTAACTCTGTGCGATACTTAACAGGGTATCTCCCTCCTGTACGGTGTGGACCTGTCTGGGATAAACTATGACAATAGTCTGGCCGACTGCCAGGTTATCCGGATTCGTTAAATCATTATCCTGAATTAATCTGGCTGAATTTACCCCATATTCATCTGCTATTGACTGTATCGTTTCGCCTGGTTGGACTACATGTATAATCATTAAGACCTCATGAAACCATATATTATTATTATTTTATGACAGGAAAACTAAAATAGTCAAAGAATAAAATAAATCAAAGTTAATCCTAAAGTACTTTTAAGATTAACTTTGATTAGACAGTAAATGACCGCTATACAATTCGTCAAAGTGTTACGATCATTCCACTTTGCTGCATGCTCTAACCTGTTACATAACTTAATAATATCATCCCTAATTTCAAGGCTTGGAAAGAACTATCTCAAGCCTCTTGATTTTCTGTTCCTGAAGGGTAAACCAAAAATCCAGGGGAACCGGACTTCCGTCGAAATTGCCGGAAACAATAGCAGTAACAATGACCGCTCCTTTTTCCTCAGTTACTTTTATAACCTGGTTTTTAACCTGTGCCTCCAGGTTTGTACCGGTAATTTGTTTATCAATTTCGTCCGGTCCGTGATGTTCCTTTTCCTCATCAATAAGAAGGGCATCTTCCGTAAAACATTCCTTAAGCCTCCTGCTGTCATAAGCATTGGATGCACTAAAATAACTTTCAATAACCTGCGGTAAATTTGTAATCATATTATTTCTCCCTGACTAATATACTCTCCGGTTCATCTTTAGATAAAACAGGCAGTGCTTTATCTAATTATAACCCAGACGGTACACTAATAATATTCAGATGACTGACTGTAATATTAAGTTTGTCATCTGTAATCACATTATACCTGTCATAAACTGACGGCATTATGTCAGGTTTTAATTTTTTTCCTAATCGTTAAAGTAAACCGTTTTTCCGCTTCTTCCGGATTCATAGATGGCTTCCAAAATTTTAGTAACTATCATAGCCTGTTCCGGTTTTACAATCAGGTCGTTTCCTTTTGTAACAGCCTCGTAAAATACTCTTTGCTCCACATCGGAATCTTTTTCTCCCTGTCCGTCAAAAAAAGCAACTCCTCCGGCAGATAAATCCGGAATCTCCACACTCTGCTTATTATACTGTACCCGGTTTATACGAAGCCCTTTTTTCATATCCGCACCGGCTTTAGTACCGCATAAACTGGTTTTTGCTTCATCCACATCCAGGGTATTTAAAGCCCATGCCGCTTCAAGATGAATGGTTGCGCCGTTTTTCATTTTAATAAAACCGAAAGCAGAATCTTCTACCGTAAATTTTGTATTATCCCACTCGCCGAACGCATTGCCGGTTTCAGTCTGATCTGCGAGCTTGCGGTAGACAGAGCCGGTTACGGACACCGGTTCATAATTATCCATCATCCATAAAGTTAAATCCAGCGCATGGGTACCGATATCGATTAACGGCCCTCCGCCCTGTTCCTCTTCGTCTAAAAATACCCCCCAGGTAGGTACGGCACGCCTTCTAACGGCATGTGCTTTCGCATAATAAATTTCACCCAGGTCACCGTTTTCACAGGCCCTTTTTAAGTAAACCGAATCCGAACGGTAACGGTTCTGATAACCGATGGTCAGGATTTTACCGGTCTCTTTCGCCGTATCCACCATCTGTTTTGCTTCCGCATAGGATTTTGCCATGGGCTTCTCACAAAGTACATGTTTACCGGCCCTCATTGCGGCGATGGAAATACCGGCATGGGATTTATTGGGTGTCAATACATACACTGCCGCTATATCTTCCTTTAATAATTCCTTATAATCCGTATAGATCCTGGCATCCGGAGTCCCGAACTTTTCTCTGGCTTCTTGTGCCCTCTCTTTTTTAATATCACAAAAAGCCGCTATTTCAAAATTTCCGTTTCTTTTTATGGCCGGAAGGTGCTTTCCGTTAGCAATACCGCCGCAGCCAACAATTCCTACTTTGATTTTTTCCATGTCTTTAACTCCTTATCTGATTCATTATAAACCAACTTAAAATCGAATATATTTACATTATTATCATACAATTTCCGACCGGATATTTCTATGCTTATTGTGCTGACAAAACATATAATTTTGCTATTTTGAACCCGATTTTGAATTTAATTTCTATTATATCATTATACTCTTTCGATAATATAACACGATCGACTTAAACTTATTCTGAAATTTCTTTCAAACAGGCTGTTCCATAACATTTTCAAATGTTTTGAAACAGCCCGAAAAAGATACCTGCCTACTTAGTCTTTGTGACATTACACCGGATATAAATCCTAACTTACAGTTTCCAGATATCTCTGTTATATTCAAGAATGGTACGGTCGGAAGAAAAATATCCTGCATTGGCAATATTGTTAAGCATTTTTACAGCCCAGGCCAGACGGTCTTCATAAGCTGCATAAGCCTCTTCCCTAACCCTTACATAATCCTCAAAATCCAGGAGGGACATAAACCAGTCCTTATCAAGAAGCTCCCTGTAAATCCTGGTCAGATTTTCTCTGCTGCCAATGGCTAACATCCGGTCACTGATTATAAAATCCAGAGCCTCCCTGATATTCTTATCCTTTTGGTAGTAGGTTTTTGATACATAATCCGCTTTCCGGTAATGTTCAATAATCCGGTCACTGGTTTCTCCAAAAAGGTAAATGTTATCCTTTCCTACCAGGTCACTGATTTCAACATTGGCTCCGTCCAGGGTACCTAAAGTTACGGCCCCGTTTAACATAAACTTCATATTGCCCGTACCGCTGGCTTCCTTTGAAGCCAGGGAAATCTGCTCCGATATATCACAGGCCGGGATCAGCACTTCCGCTTTCGTCACATTATAATCTTCCACCATGACCACCTTCAGATAAGGACTTACCTGGGGATCATTATGAATTAATTCCTGAAGGCACAGGATCAGGTGAATAATATCTTTTGCGATCACGTAAGCCGGTGCGGCTTTGGCCCCGAAAATAACCGTAACCGGTACCTTTGGCTGCTTTCCCCTCTTAATTTCCAGATATTTATGAATGACATACAAAGCGTTCATCTGCTGCCGTTTATATTCATGGAGGCGCTTAATCTGGATATCGTATACAGAGTTTTCATCGATGGTAATGCCCTGGTTCCTTATCAGCCAGTCTTTTAACTTTAACTTATTCTGATATTTAATGTCCAGAAGTTTTAACAGGACATTTTTGTCATTCTTATAAGCCAGCAGTTTAGTAAGCTCCATGGCATCCTTGTGGAACCCGTCCCCTATAAGGCTTTCGACATATGCAGCCAGCTCCCGGTTGCAGTGCAGCAGCCAGCGGCGGAATGTAATACCGTTGGTTTTATTATTGAACTTCTCCGGATATATCTGATAGAAGTGATTCAATTCGGCAGTCTTTAGAATATCCGTATGCAGGGCGGCCACACCATTAACGCTGAAACCGTAATGAATGTCCAGAGAAGCCATGTGGACCCTGTCCTCCCCGTCGATAATCGCTGTATTTTCCTGTTCATACTTCCGTCTTACCCTGTCATCCAGAATTTCAATTATGGGTACCAGCTGGGGCACCACTTTCTTCAAATAATCCAGGGGCCATTTTTCCAGCGCTTCCGCCAGAATAGTATGATTGGTATAGGCACAGGTTTTCGATACGATCTGTACCGCTTCATCCAGTCCGATACCCTGTTTCATAAGCAGCCGTATCAGTTCGGGTATCACCATGCTGGGATGGGTATCATTAATCTGTATTACCGCATATTCATGGAGATCATGAAGATTGCTTCCCCTTCTCAGAGCTTCCTCCAGGATTAACTGGGCTCCGCAGCTTACCATAAAATACTGCTGGTAAATGCGCAGCCGTCTTCCGGCTTCATCACTGTCATCCGGGTATAAAAACAGGGTAAGGTTCCTTTTTATATCCTCTTTATCAAAATCAATCCCCTCTTTCACCAGGCCTTCCTCCACCAGTTCCGTATCAAATAAGTGAAGCTTATTGGTCCGGTTTTGATACCCTGTCACATCTATGTCATAAAGTACGGATTTTAACTGAAACCCGCCAAACTCGACCACATAGGAATTTTTCTTTTTGGTGAGCCAGCAAGCTTTCTCCATCCAGGGATTTTTTTCTTCTTTTTGCAGGTTATCTTCAAATTTTTGTTTAAACAGCCCGAAATGATAGTTCAGCCCGATACCGTCTCCGGCCAGGCCCAGGGTTGCTATGGAGTCTAAAAAGCAGGCGGCCAGGCGGCCAAGTCCTCCGTTTCCAAGGGAAGGTTCTGTCTCTGTCTCTTCCACCTCCGTCAGATCCTGGCCCTGGGAAGCAAGCAGTTCCCTTATATCCTCATAAATACCCAGATTAATCAGGTTATTTGACAGGAGTTTGCCAATCAGGAACTCTGCGGATATGTAATACAGCTTACGTTTATCCCTGTATTCCTCCCTGTGACCGGCAAGCCGTTTCACCATGCCGAAAAGACCGGCCAGGAGCTGCTCCCTGGTGCACTGTGCTATGGTCTTTCCAAATTGCAGGGCCAGAAGTTTCTTAAGAAGCCTGGCAGGATCCTTATATTTATCCGGTGCTTTTCTTATGTTTCCGGACCGTCCGCTTTCTGCTATGGCGTCAGCGAAAAATCCGGCGCAGGCTTTCAACTTATCCAGACTGGCCAATTTCCATTCCCAGTTGGGAGAGCCTAAGGTCCCCGGAGTATTTAAGCGTCCTTCATTCCCCAGTTCAAGGATATCCTGTACAGGTATAATGGCCGTGTCCGCAATATTATCCAGGGCATAGCGGATAAACCGGCGGGAAATGGAGCCGGTTTCATACCCTAGGGAATACAGTTCCAGATCTGTCTCCTCCTGCACCTGTCCGGATTGGTTTTCAAACCATCCCAGTATGGTTTCATTGTCATGGGTTCCGGTATAGACGATCATATTTTCCCGGTCGGTAAAATTATTATTACCTTCCAATGGATCAAAAGCAAACTGTATGATCTTCATTCCCTTTAACCGGTAATAATCCCGCAGTTCATAAACTTCTTCCCTCATATCCCCCAAATCTTCCGCAACAATACGGATACCGGGAAAGGTCTTAAACAGCAGGTCAAATAATTCATAGCCCGGTGCTTCCACCCATTCTCCCTCCACGGCAGTCTCACAGGACGCAGGTATCTTCCAATAGGTATCAAAAGCCCGGAAGTGATCGATGCGGATAATGTCGAACAGCCTTGCCATATACCCAAACCGGTCCAGCCAGAAGCTAAAACCGTTCTGCTTCATATGTTGCCAATTATAGATGGGATTTCCCCATCTCTGTCCCGTGCTGCAAAAATAATCCGGCGGTACTCCTGCAATAAAGACCGGATGCCCATCTTCATCCAGAAGGAAGTCTTCCTGGTCCGACCATACGTCCAGGGAATCGATTCCCACATAAAAGGGCACGTCTCCCATAATGCGGATTCCCAATTGGTTGGCGTAATCCTTTAAAGCCATCCATTGACGGTAAAATTGATACTGGACAAACATCTCATAATTGATATCCTCCCGGTAAACCGTCTCATCAAAGCTTCTGTCCCTTATCCAGTTTTTATGTTCCTCCCTCCATTCATTCCAGCACTTTAAACCGTTTTTCTTCTTTAGGGTCAGGAAAACCGCATAGAGATAAACCCATTCCTGCCGTACAAATTCCTCGTATTCTTCATCCGGTATGTAAGCGGAAAACGCCGTCTTTAAATATTTCTCTTTATAATCCCTTACTTCCTGATAACTGATTCTGGTACTGTTTTTCCGGAAAGCGGGCGGCAGTTCCTTAAGCAGCCCCTCCCTGTATAATCCGGCTAAATCGATGTACAATTCATCCCCGGCAAAGGAAGAATAAGGCTGGTAGGGTGATTCTCCATACCCCAGCGGATTTAAAGGCAGTATTTGCCAGATCTCTGCGTTGCTTTCCTTTAAAAAATCAATAAATTGGTAACTGTAATCTCCGAAATCCCCCACCCCGTAATCCGAAGGAAGGGAAGCTACCGGCATCAGTACTCCTGCTTCTCTCATATTAACCTCCATTCCGCGCAAGCTTAATGCTTGGCACGACTATAAATTTATAAAGTGATTGCCAGTTAAGTTGGCATAAAACTTCCGTTTGAATATTGCAAGACTTCGGAAAACGGTTTCCGTTGAAGTTCAAACAAAGAGTTTGCCTTGGCAAACTCCCTCGCCGGCCAGCTGTCACTTTTGTGACAGTATTCCTCTTATTTTTATGTCCCACTTCAATATTTAGTTTTCCTTCGATTAAAAATCTTTTTTACCCTCATCATCTTAAACTGCAATTTGGCGTCTTCCGGTCCCTCGCGTCCTTTTTATTTTCGGATGACATCCATATAATCTATTTTACAAACCTCATACGGCATCTCTATATGCCTTCCTTTTCCTCCCTCCAGAAGCTTTTTTAATTCATCAAAAGCCTGCTTGGATTTTCCGAAGAAATTCTGCCTTACCGTATTCATGGCAATTTTCGCATATCCCATAAGGGAAATGCCGTCAAAACCACATACCGGCCTGAAAATATCCATCTCCGTAAGGGCAAATACGGAACCGATGGCCATCAGATCCGAAGCACATACGACGATGTCACTATCCTTCGCCCATTTTAGAATAATTTCCCTTGCTTTATATTCATTAAAATCCCCGTATTTTACGATTAATTCAAAGGCCAGCTCTCTCTGGAGCTTCTTTATGGCCTCCAGCCTTTGATTGGTGATATAGCTTCCCCTGCCCCCTGCAATGTATAAAATTTTGTTACGGATTTCATTTTCCAGGATTGTCTTTCTCGCCACCTCATACTGGGCCGTAAAATGGTCAATGGATACGGAAGAAGTTCTCTCATTCACTATGGGGGAATCAACCAGAACGCAGTAAAATTCCTGTTTTTCAATTAGTTTAAACAGGTTCCGGTTCTCAATGGATAAATTATAGATAACCAGGCAGTTGATCCTCTGGGATTTTAAATAGGAACTTACCTGCTTAGCCGTCATATCCTCAAATTGGGAACTGAAAAATGTTACCACGTCAATTTGATATTCTTTTGATTTTTCAAAGGCACCGGTTAAATACTGCATGTCAATTTCATCAATAAACTGGCTGTTATGCCGGATATCAACAATAAGCCCGACCCGGTTAAACTCTTTTTTGGACAGTGAAACGGCAACGGAATTCGGTACATATCCCAGTTCCTTTACTGCCCGCTCGACCTTTTCTCTGGTTTCCTCACTGACTAACTGGTAATTATTCAAAACTTTGGATACCGTTGACTTTGCCACACCGGCTTTTTTCGCCACATCATTTATGGATACCATTCATTCACCTCCCGGAAACCGGTTTCCATATACAGAATATAATATTTTCCCTTATTTGTCAATTTATATTAATTAAATCTATCAATAGAATAAAAAACTCCAAACCCTTATTTCTAAAGGTTTGAAGCCTTTTAGTACCGCTAAAATTTCGATTCTTTCTGCTTTTCTTCAATCACATTTAACATGTCGATTCTCTTTTGATGCCTTCCGCCTTGAAATTCTGCCCCCAGCCATTCATCTACAATCATCTTGGCAAGTTCAATTCCCACGACCCTGGAACCAAATGCTAAGATATTGGTATTATTATGCTCCTTCGATAATCGTGCTGAATAGGGTTCGGAGCAGACACAGGCACGTATCCCGTTTACCTTGTTAGCAGCTAAGGAAATTCCCACTCCGGTCCCGCAGATCAGGATACCGCAGCCAACTTCTCCCAATGCCACAGCATTTGCAACCGCTTCTCCGGCTATGGGGTAATCAAACCTTTCATAACTGTCTACCCCAAAATTTATGACTTCATGACCTTTGCCCTTAAGATATTCCGTTATCTGATTCTTCATGTCTACCGCAACATGGTCATTGCCAATTCCTATCTTCATAATTACCTCCATTTTGTGGCCGCTTTACAAAGCCCTTAGCCTGGGCATAATTTCCGCATAGGAACTTTCTTTTCCAAACAATGCACTTGTACCCAGTATAAAACCATCGGCTCCCTTATCGCTCAGACGCTTTATGACATCATTTCCACAGGCTCCGTCAATCATAACTTTAAAACCATACTGTTTCTTAACGGCCAATAGCCTCTCAATCTTTTCATCCACGAAGGACAGATAATTCTGTCCTGCAAATCCCGGATTTACCGTCATAACCAGGATATAATCAACCAGGCTGAACAGGGGGTCTATGGTCGCATAGGCGGTTCCCGGATTAACAGCTATTCCGGAACTCACACCCAAATCCCTGATCTTTTGCAGTGTTCTTGGTGCATGCCTGTCGGTTTCAGGATGTATATAGATAATCCGTATTCCAAGGGAAGCAAATTTCTCTACATATACCCCGGGATTTTCACTCATCATGTGCAGGTCGCAGGGAATTTTTGCATTCTTACAGATATATTCGATATCCTGCAGTCCCATACCGTAATTTGGGACAAACTGTCCGTCCATCAGGTCAATGTGAAAAATATCCGCACCTGCTTCTTCAAGAAGTTCAATTTCCCTGTAAAGGTTTCCGAAATCAGCGCACATCATACTTGGGCACAGTAATTTTCCCATTTTATCTGCCTCCTTCCATACGTTTTCCCAATACCGGACAGCTTCTTCTTAACCGTTATCCGAGGCATTCTCCGTTGGTTTCAATCAATTTTTTATACCAGAAAAAGCTGTCTTTTCTGAAACGCTTCATTGTATTCTTATCGACATATACAAAACCGTACCGCTTTTCGAAACCTTCATGGGTAGAATATAAATCCGTGGCACTCCATGTACAGTAACCAATCATATCGACTCCGTCTTCCACTGCTTTCGCCATCCACCGAATATGATCCCTTAAATATGCGATCCGGTAATCATCATGAACGGCTCCGTCTGCCTCTAACTTATCCGTGTGGCCGAGTCCGTTTTCCAGGATTAGAACCGGCAGCCCGAACCTGTGATAGAAATCCATGATATAATGGTAAAATCCGTAAGGATCAATATTCCAGCCCCATTCCGTAGTCTTTAAATAAGGATTGGATAATTTTGTATTTAAAAGAGTATCTCCGGAAGCCTGTGCTCCGCACAGATTGCTCATGTAATAAGTCAGGCTTAAAAAGTCCGGTTCCGCAGCCGCTATGGTTTCCATATCCCCCGGCTGTATCACGGAATCAAAATCAACACCTTCAAAGCGGTTTAAATAATATTTTGGATATACACCGCGGCAGAAGATATCACCATATGCATAATTTGAATAATTCGCCATATCCGTGGCTTCTATATCTTTTGGATTGCAGGTTGCAGGATAATTGCAGGTATTGCATATGTTACCACCTACCCGGGCCTTAGAATCATTCGTATGAATAATTCGAGTCGCTTTGGCATAACACAGGTTCAGGTTGTGGTCAAAAGTAAATTTTTCCGCCTGTGTTTTTGGTTCTGAGCCGGTGCAATATTTCGGTATCCAGAGCAAGGTGTTTTGTTCGTTAAAAGGTACATAATAATGTATCCTGCCTTTAAAATATCGGGACACCGTATCCACATAGCGGCAATAGGCCGCAACTCCTTCCCGGCTCATGAACCCGCCGCACTTCTCAAGCAATGCCTGTGGCATGTCATAAGCATATAAGGTGCAGACAACCTGAATATGATTACGTTCCAGGGCGGTAAGCATGCGGTCATAAAAATCAAGCCCCGCCTGATTTGGTTTTTCATCGTCTCCCTGTGGGAATATCCGGCTCCAGGCCATGGAAAAACGATAGATGCCAAATCCCATTTCCCCGTATAGGTCAATGTCTTCCTCTACATGATGGTAATGATCAGCCGCCGTTTTAAAATCATCAAACGCGGCATCCGGTGCTTTAAGTCCGGCTGCAAATTCACCGGACCTTACATCTGCTATAGACAGGCCTTTTCCTCCTTCATTCCAGCCGCCTTCAAACTGCTGGGCATTGGTCGAGGAACCCCATAAAAATTCTTTCGGAAATCTACTCATAATTATTCCTTCCCTTTCTTAATCTTAGAAATCTTATCCATGTGTCATATATAGTTCCTATCATGGAGTTATCATTATTTAGTATGTCCTGCTTCAACTTTCTTCCATAATATTCATAGGTTTGCTTTATTCGTATATTAGGACAGTATTTATTCCCTTATGCCTGTTCCGGCACTCCGGTTTTTTCTTTTTCTTCTTTTAAAGCCTGCCTGTCTAATACTTTAAAGAAAGGCATATAAACCACGACACTCAGCACACAGGCCAGGATACAGAAAATTCCAAGGCCTATGCCGCCGCCAAGTAAGAATCCTACGATAGGACCGGGCATAACCATGACCCCCAGATTCACAACCGGTGTTGTAAATACTCCTATCTTAAGGCATAGATATAATGCCAGATAAACCACAAGCGGAAGCCCGACAAAAGGAATTAATAAAATGGGATTTAACACAACCGGCATGCCATATACCGTAGGTTCAATAATATTGAAAAATCCCGGAACCAGTGAAACCTTTCCCTGTGCCTTATAACGTTCACTCTTTGATAAGAATGCCATGTTTACATATAAACCCAACATACAGCCCGGCCCCCCGATGAATTGTAAAACAATAAACATCGTCATGAAACTAAGCAGATATGGCGCAGGATTTCCTGCATTTACAGCGTCAATATTGGCCAATAAAGGTGCCTGTGTCAATGCCATTAACATAGGAATAATAACCAACGTCCCATGAATACCGCACCACCATAACAGGCATGCTGCCGCAAGAAGTATCAGATGCCCTCCCAGGCTGTTACCTACGCCGGTTAACGGAGTCTGGATAATAGAATAGATAAACTGGGTAAAGCTTTCATAAGCGGTCATTCCAAAAATACCCCGTAAAGCAATGAAAGGAATCATCGTAATTAATCCCGGCGGTATGGTTTCAAAACTTTTTGATACAAATTCCGGTACGGCTTCCGGCATTTTTATCATGATATTTTTTTTAATAATAAAGGCAAAGATACTTGGTGCAACAAGAGCAATTATCATTGCCGTAATAACTCCCTGAGATCCAAGAAATGTAGTATTAATTAATGTATTTCCGGCATCATCCGCAGTAAACGGCGTAATTATCATAAAAGATAACAGACTGATAAGGCCGGCCTGGAATCCGTCCACATTTTTCTTTTCTCCAAGAATACGTCCAATGGAAAATACCATATAGATTGCAAACAAATTGCAGATATTTACGGCAGTGGAAAGCAGATCATATAACCCGATACTTTTTAACAGGTTCTGCCAGGGTGTAATCGGAAGACTATAGATTAACTGTAATATTGCTCCGCCCATTAAGACCGGCATGGTCCCCATCATGCCCTGTGTAACGGAACTGACATAGGTATTATTCTGCATTGCATTTGCCGCAGGTAAAATTTTTGTCTGTAAAAAACTTTCTTTTTGTACTTCAGCCATAGTAACAAAACCCCACTTTCCTTTTATTTTACCAACCAAATTTTTGAGCTAAATCATTAAATATTTTCTCGCCGTTCATCATCCCATAATCTCTCATATCAATAACTACGACCGGAATCTGAGGAAACTTCTTTACTACCGTATCCTTCTGATAGCTTACCTGGGGTCCAAGTAAAATTACGTCACTGCCGGGCGCAGCCGTATCAAGGCCTGCAACGGAATAGGCATTACATTCCGTTCCCGTATAACCTTTCTTCTCTGACGCCCCAATTATTTTTTTGCACAGCATGCTGGTTGACATACCACCGGCACAGGCCAGTGTAATTTTAAGCTTTTTCATAAACCTTCTCCCTTTCTTACTTTTGATTTATTAATTCCTTAGCCAGTTCCATTGCTGCCCTGCCATCCATCTTCCCATACGACGCCATATCAATCAGGCCAGTCTTTACCTTGTATTTCTGGCATAAGGCCTTAATTTTCCCAAACTCATGACGGATTTGGGGCCCAACTAAAACCACCTCATAATTTCCCACAGATTTCGGAAGCTCAGAAGCGGATTTTGCTTCTATTACATCCTCCTTTCCCGCAAATTTTCGCATATTTGCCACCAGAAGGCTGGTAGACATTCCTGCAGCACAGACCAGTAAAACTTTCATTGCGGATCATCCTTTCTGCTCCATAATTCTTTTATATAGCTCCATTATCTCCACTGCCATTTCTTTTACTACCAAAGCCATTGTTAAATGATCCTGGGCATGAACCAGAATAATATTGACTGCCACCGGATTACCGGACGATTCCTGTTGTATCATGTCAAACTGCATTTCATGGGCCTGATTCATTTTCTTTTCCGCACTTTTTAAGAATTCTTCCGCTTTTTCAAAGTTCCCTTCCCTGGCTGCACGAATGGCATTCATGGAATCTGATTTTGAATCCCCGGCGGCTGCTATCAGGTGAAATGCGACCCCATAATCTTCATCCGACATTTCCTTCACCTCCTTATCTTTTGTTAATTCTATTTTACTTTTTCCCCATATCAAAAGCAATTTACATAATTACCGCTATCATTACGGTAAAAATCAAAGCATTCCTAACCTGAAATCCGGTTTGGAATGCCTTTCTAAAATTCCTGTGACATCAAAGACAAAAACTGGTCAAAAGATTGGTCTTTTAACAGTCTTTTAACCTTATTTTTATCCATGATAAATTCAGATACCTGTCGGTAAAACGGTTCCAGATCACTATCCTCCTGTTCTGCTATGGATATCAGAATAACCATCTGCACTTCCTGATTACTCCAGAAAACGGGCTTGGATAAAATACAGACACTGGCAAAGCTTTCTTTCGTTACCCGCCCGTAAGGATGGGGAAATGCCACCATCTCACCAAAATCCGTAGCACCGAGTTCCTCCCGTTTTAATACACTTTCATAAAAACCCTCAGGCAGGCTTTTAAACTGGCCTGTTTTTTCACACAGATAACTTATTACCTGTTCCTTATTCTGAAAGGTTATTCCTGTATAGAATAAGTCCGGGCTGAGATATTTTAAAAGAATATTTTTATATTCCGACTGAAATGCTTTTTTTAAATGAGCGATTTCGGAATCATCCAGGAACATTTTTATTTCCAGGATCGGTAAGGAAACCGGTATGCTGATGGGGGTTGTTGTAAGGATATAATCCACCTCCTCCAGGTTTTCATTTTTTAAGTTACTGGTATTGCAGATACTGATTTTATTTAAATACTTTCCGAATATTTTCCGGTATTGATAAGCCAGAAGCTCCGCACTGGTCTTTCCGGTAGCACATACAATAAGGATATTTTTAAGACTCCCTGTCTCTCCTCCCATTTCACCGGCACCTTTCATATAGAGTTCAAATAAAAGGGCAAAATAGCCGATTTCATCTTCGTTCAACTTCTTTTTATATTTTTCTTCAATGGGTATGACAGCCTGCGCAGCTGCGGTATAGCCAAGGGAATAGTTTTTCTTGATATCCTTTAAAATCGGATTCTTTAGATTCATATTATAACGCAGCCGGATATCCAGGGAAACCATGTGCTTTGCAAGGGCCATCTTAATGGAAAAATCGTCCCGCAGGTCAATCTTAAAAGTCAGATAGACAAAATCCAGCATTTTTCCTACCAAATCATATATTTCCGCAGAGATGACCAGATTCGAAACACCGCCCTCATACACTTCCGTTACCCTTTTTCCAAACATATGGATTGTTATAAAATCAACCTCATAATCGGAAAATTCAACCTGGAAAAGTGAACCGATCCGCTTACATATCCTTTTTGCCGCATCCAGGCCGACGTAGTTGCCGTTTTGTATCTCTGCATGTACATCCTCCGGAAAGGTAACGGAATACCCGTTCTTAATACGCTTAACGGTCGTATAAAGATGAAGAATCAGATTTTGTATGGATAGTTCCGGCATGGATATATCAAGCCCTGACAATGTGTCAATAACCACTTCGGAAATCTTGTATTTCTCCTGTTCTGCAATGGTAAAGCCGCTTTGCGCTATGACACCGCGTTTTAATACATAATTGGCAATACAAAGCCTTAAGTTGAATTCGCTTCCTTCAATCTTAATCCCTTTTTTATTTTTGCTGATTATTTTGACCTCATAATTATCCAGTCTTTCTCTTACATGCCTCATATCCATTGCCAGTGTTGATTCACTGACATACAGCAGATTGCACAGGTCTTCCAATTTAACATAATCTTTATGGCACAGCAGGTAGGCCAAAATAAAATCAATTCTTTCATCTGATTTGGCCGGTATCCTCTCTTCGTCCATCAGCCTGCCATCCTTAAAAAATTCCCGGAAATTTTCTTCGTCAAATACAGTCAGACGATAGCCAAACCCATGCTTGGAATCAATTCTTGCCCCATGCCGGTTAAGGTGGTCATTTAAAATTTTAATATATTGCCTCACTGTTTTTTCACTTAGAAACATCTTCTCAGCTATGGCCTTTGATGAGATATACTCATCAAAAGCCATCCTGTAAAATAATTCCTCCAGCTTAAGTTCCATATCTGCCCTCCCTGGTTCAGCGGTTCGTGGATGCCATTCGGAAATAGGTATAGCTTCTCCCTTTCATGGTAACGGATAATTGGTGGATATTTTCCGGAAATGTACAGCCGGCAAATCCGCCGTCACCAATGGCATGAATATCTGCTCCTGTTTCTTTCATCTTAAGGGCAATCAGGCGTATTGTATCTACATCCGCACCTTCAACGGAGCTGTTTAAAAATGTCATAACCAATGTTCCCGGTTTATAGCGGTGTGTAAATTCAACCAGTTCCCTTATCATATCTACCGAAATACCATGTCTGCTTCCCGGAGCGGGCAGATCAATACAGTCGGCTCCGGCATGTATCAGTTCTGCAATAATATCTTTTGCATCCCTTACCGCAAGGGGATCTCCCAGTACTTTTTCTTCTACTCCGTCTTCCCATTTACCGGAAAACAGGAAAATATCATCCCCGCACAGGTCTTTTGCTTTTTTTGTCCACTTGATTACATCACTTATGGAAGTACGGGTTCCGGGATTTCCTCCTAATATTACGAAATCCGCCCCCATGGCAGCGCATTGCTTAAGGTGGGCTTCCGATGCCGCAGATCCGTCCAGGCGGTACAGTTTATTTTCCGTATTTACCCCTTCCCCGGGACACCCTAAGTAGATACCCACCGGCCTGTTGCATAGCGCTTTTAATTCTTCAAAAGTCAATCCGTTAAGTCCCGGATTATTTTGAATGTTATCTAAATCAAAAGTATTCAGCATAACCATATCCGCTCCAAATGCAAATAATAATTCCGTGTTTGTTACTCCATGCACCAGCCCGTTATTGACAAATAAAAGATGCTGCCCCATAATGGTTCTTCCTTCCGATAACCGGATGGATTCTTTTAAGTCCATAGGTTTCATTTTCTCAAAATCTGATTTTGATGCATTGATAATTCGCTTTATCTCTCCCATTATGTTTCTCCTCCAAAATAATTTCTATACCTGTCATGCACCGCCTTTATAAAGCAGCGGATGACTTAATACAAGCCGTTTTCAGTAAGTTTATTCTAGCATTTTTCAGCCATTGTATCATTATTTTAAAACCGAATGAATGGTTCTTACATTTTTTTATATATATTTTTACTATAAATCCCATTTTTATGAATTTTTGTATCAAACCGACTTTATGCTCTTCCCGAATAGGGTTACTTTCAGGCAGGATTTCTTTTCCTGTAAGCGTTCAGCCCAGACATGTACTGTATACTGTTAGAAGATATACTTTCATTTCATTACACGAAAAAGGAACTGTACAAGGCAGCTTGATTTTCTCCTCCGGATCCCGGATTTCACCAAGCTGTTTTGTACAGTTCCTTATAAATAATTATTATATATTTACTTCAGATTTCTATAATGATTTAATATTCCTTCGCTTTTTTTAGAAAAGCGAACATGTTCATCATAATCACAGATGTATACGAATGCATACAAACAGTCAAGAACATAATGAACTGCCATTTGAGAGCTGAATAAATCTATTTTATTGACAATAAACCTTTCTTCATCCTCAATAATGGAAATTACATAATCGGCTGTTTTGCCAAGCCAGCTGTTTCGGTTGGCAGTTATGGCAATAACCGGTAGTTTTACCGCTTTGGATGCCTTGACGCCAAGTTTCATTTCAGGTGTTTCCCCGGAATAGGATATGACCACCAGGCAATAAGAATCGGGTTCCGAATACATTTTGTAAAACTGGGTGGGAAAATCACGGCACATAATCGCATTATAACCGATCCGGGCCATTTTATCACAGAAATCACCGGCAGTGGTTAAGGAGGATCCGATTCCATAAACGATAATATTTTTTCGCTTCGTAAATATTTTAACTATTTCCTCCATAACTTCGTAGTCAATTTTGTCTTTCATATTCAGTATGGATTGTGTACATACTTTTGCAATGTTTTCCGCTATCGTTTTCCCGGAATCTCCTTTTTTAAAAGGCCGGTTTACATCAACCTGCTGACTTTTAATATATTCCTCATTTAATTCCGCCGCCAGTGTGATTCTAAAGTCAGAAAAATTATCAAATTCCAGCTTACGGCAAAAACGGCTCACGGTAGCTTGTGAAACATACACCCTCTCCGCCAGCTCTTTTACCGTCATATATACAATCTCTTCCGCATGCCCCAGAACAAACTCCGCAAGTTGTTTTTCCAGTCCCGTAAAAGCGTGATCCATTTTCGATATTCTTTTTAATATCATAATACCTACCCCATAGTTTCATATTGCTTTTTATATGTATGGAAACTATATGCGCAAATATGTTCCGGCCAAGTCTTATGGCAGTTTAAATATTTTTCATAACAGACTGAGTAACGGAAAATACCTCTTCGATAGAAGCGGACAGTTTCATGACCTGATTTGAAACATCTTCAATATTACCGAATATGCCGTTAAAGGTTGTACCAGCCTCCGTAATGACCGACTCACCCAATTCCACTTCCTGGTTTACCGCCTGGATTATTCCTTCCGTCTGGTCAATTTCCGTCTGTATGGAGTAGATCAATTCCCCGATATCTTTTGCGGCATTAGAGGATTGCTCCGCCAATTTCCTGACTTCGCTTGCCACTACGGTAAACCCTCTTCCCTGCTCACCTGCCCTTGCGGCTTCTATGGCCGCATTCAGCGCTAACAGGTTGGTTTGCTTCGCAATCTTTGTAATCATTTCAACGATATTCATGATTTCCTTCGATTTCTTTTCCAGATTATTAATTGCCTGTATCACCGACGTAAAATTTTCACGTATGGTTGCCATCTGGTTGATTCCTTTATTAATGACCTGATTTCCTTCTTCCGCTTTGGAAGAGGCTTCCACAAAAGATTCCACTACGTCCTGGAGATCCGTATCCACTTCCGACATTACCGAATAGATACGGTCCGTCAGGTTTTTTATTTTGTAAGAATCTGCTTTGGCCATTGTGGCCTCAGCAGATTCCGGTTCAATGATACTTACTTCATCCGATTCCAGCATATTAATTGATTCCGGTTCAGCTATTTCGTCTGATACTAACCTGTCATATTCTAAACTTTCTTGATTCATAAAGGTATCCTCCCAATACGTATCAGTTCATTTGTAATTTTTCAAAGTTTCTTCTACTTCTTTTGCTGTTTTTAATGTAAATGCTTTTTCAACTAATTCCTCGCAGGCTGATTTCGTAAGTCCCTGAATCTGTCCTTTTATCCGGAGTATGGAACCGGGGGACATGCTGAGCTCATCCAGTCCCAATCCTACCCAAAGGGGAATTAAGGCTTTATCCGCCGCAGCTTCTCCGCAGATACCTGCCCAGATACCATTTTCATGAGCACTGTCCACAATTTTTTTAATAAAACGGAGTACCGCCGGATCGTATTGGGAATACAGATGGGCAACCTTCCCGTTCATACGGTCAACCGCCATGGTGTACTGGATCAGATCGTTGGTTCCGATACTAAAGAAGTCGACCTCTTTTGCAAAAATGTCCGCCATAAGAGCTGCAGCAGGTGTTTCCATCATCATTCCGACAGGTATATTTTCGTTGAAAGCAATTCCTTCGCTTTTTAATTCCGCTTTTACTTCCTCTAAAATCTCTTTCGCCTGTCTTAGTTCCTCCATGGATACGATCATGGGAAACATAATCTGGAGATTGCCAAATACACTTGCCCGGAGCAGGGCCCTTAACTGAACTTTCCAAAACGGTACACGGTCCAGGCAGAGGCGGATGGCACGGTATCCCAAAAACGGATTTTCTTCTTTTGGTATCTTAAGATAATCAACTTCCTTATCCCCTCCGATATCCAAAGTCCGAATCACCACCGGATTATCCTGCATTTTTTCCGCAACCTTTTTATATGCGGCAAACTGCTCCTCCTCATCCGGGGAACCGTCCCGGTTCATATATAGAAATTCCGTCCGGAACAGGCCGATACTGTGCCCATCCTGCTGTAATACCCTATCCGCATCCTCCGGTGCACCGATATTGCCTGCCAGTAAAATCTCATGTCCGTCCGCAGTAATGGATTTTGTACCCCTTAACTGTTCCAGCTGAAGCATCTTTTTGCGATAATCTTCCTGTTTCCTGCCGTAATCCTGAAGGATCTCCTCCGTAACTTCCAGTTCTATGGTGCCTTCTTCTCCGTCAAAAGCCAGCAGCTGCCCGTTTTTAACGAGGGATGTAATCTGGGGACAGATACAAAAGGGAATGCCAAGCATCCTTGCGATAATAGCCGCATGGGAGGTCGGTCCTCCGGTTTCATTGATTATTCCTAAAACAAGCTCCGGATCCATCTGTGCCGTATCGGAAGGTGCCAGGTCATTGGATATTATAATAACCGGTTCCGTAAATGCAAAAGAATCCTCATTGCCGATTCCTTTCAGTATCCGGATCACCCTGCCGCTGATGTCTTTGATGTCCATTGCCCTTTCCCGCATGTAATCATCATCCATGGATTCAAAAATTCCAACAAAGTTATCCCGTACCGTTTTAACCGCCCATTCCGAAGTGCAGCCCGACTCTTCCAGGACATTCTCTACGCCGTTAATAAATTCCGTGTCATTTAACATTTCGATATGGGCTGAAAATATGGAAGCTTCCTGTTCACCCTTTGAACGAAGCATTTCATTGTAAATTTCTTCCACTTGTTTTACTGCCAAAGCTCTGGAATCCCGGAATCTTTTCTTCTCTTCTTCTGTATTGTCCGTTTTGGTAAAGGATATTTCTTCAGAAACTGCCTTTTTTAAATATACTTTACCGATTGCTATCCCAGGTGAAATGGGTGCTCCCTTTATGGTCTTCATGCCTGATCTCCTATTCCCCGCAACCGCTCTTTACAAATTCTTCGATTGCCTTTATTGCTTCTTTTTCGTCTTTTCCGTTAGCTTCAAAGGTTAGTTCATCACCCTTTACTGCGCCCAAAGCCATTACGGACAAAATGCTTTTCGGCTGGTGTTTCTTGGTAGCATCACCATTTTTATAAAATTCAATATCACATTCGTATCCTTTTACCAGTTTGGTAAGCAGGCTCGCCGGCCTTGCATGTAAACCTACCGGATTTGTTACGGTTACTGTTACTTTTACCATATTAATTTCTCCTTTTTCCTGTTTATGTTTATTAATTAATGTAAACAAACAATATAGTAACTATTCAGTCCGCTGTGAAAAAAGCGTAAAAAATACGCTCAAATAGAATTTCGGGCCTTACAGAGCAAAGCACCAAAAAATATACCTGAAGCATACTTTTATCAGCATTTGTTATGGTACATAAACCAATATATACATCAGTTCATAAAGACCGCCGGACAAAATAGCCACACATCAATAAAGTTACTGTAAGAAAAGTATAAGAAAATTTAATGTTAATGTAAAGAAAAAGAAAATGAGTTATGTCCGCTTGGTATATGACATAACTCATTTAACATTTGTATCCAGTACTTTACTTTGGATAAAATTATCTAAAATTGTGTTCATTTCAATCCGGATTTCTTCTTTACCGCATTGTTTTAAAGCCATGGCAAAGTCGCTGCTTATGATTTTCCTGGTAACTTCATTTAATACTTCCAGTGCATAACTGTCGGTATCATAAGGCATTGACAACACAATAAACATATCCGCTTTTTGCACATACCCATCTTTTTCCTGACCGGAAATGGAATCTTTCAGTCTCAGGGCTGTCATGCCAAGTTCTGTGACTGCCTCCGACTTAAGGTGGTATAATACCATTCCTTTCTGGCTTAAAATCGCTGAGCCTTTATTTTCATTGTTTTCCATGTCCTTTTCAATCAGAAGCCTGTCCCCGCCTGTTTTTGCCAGGGACCGGCTGATGAAATGATTCAGTTCCTCCATATTTTCAGCAGCAACCTGCTCCATAAACAGAAAATTATGCATAAGCTGCAAAATATAGCCGCTGTACTGTTTCAGTTTATTCAGCTTTTCTTCCAGCTGGGCTGTTCTTATCCTGCCGTAATTTATATTTTCCGGTAAAAAGTCCTCCAGTACCTCCCGGATATGTTTTTTATCCGACTCATTAAGGATCGGGTTTACCAGTATGGACGGAAGTTTTGTAACCTGCAGTTCTACCGTTGTAATGATCAGATCGATATGCTTTTGCGTTAACTGGACAATATCCATATCCATTACGGAGATAATGGAGGATATCCGTATATTGGAGAATACCCGTTCTATTTCAGATACCAGCAGCTGGGCTGCCCCTATGTCATTCGTGCAGACAACCACTGCCCGGTAGATCTGAAGGGTATTGCTTTTTTCTTCCTTTACTGCCGCACCGATATGAGTGGCCAGATATGCGACTTCATCTTCCGGTATGGCAATCCCTTCTTTTTCCTCAATAAACGCCGCACACTTTCCGGCTGTCTGAAATAAATCGGGATACATGTCTTTAATATCCTCCAATAAGGGATTCATAATATCCAGATGCATTTTTATCCGGTAAATGGCCATTTTAAGATGCCCTGCCAGGCCCCTTAATAATTTTTCATTATCTTCAAGATAAATACCAGTTTCCCTTTCGGCAATATAGATGATCTCCTTTGTCAATTCCATGATTTTTAAGTCCTGTATATCATTCCCCGGTCCCTGCCCGTACCTTTCCTGTATCTCGGCACCCTTGATATGGATCACCATATACTTAATTTCTTCTTCCGGAATCGTAAAAGAGGGCGGGTTTTCATGGGAGCTAAACCACTCTTTCACCAAACAGTATAATTTATCCCTTGGCACATCCTTTTCCAGATCACCGATATCCTTGATAAACATCCCCATAAAACACCGGTGGAGCGTCACGCTGATCCTTATCACCAGTCCGATATAAGAATTATCCGCAAACTGGTAATTCATCTGCTTCTCCACATTTCGGAGAAGTTGTTCGGTGAGCCCCAGATAATGAATATCCATAATATCAAGAATACCCTGGCTTATTCTTGTTTTGATCAGATCCAGGTTCAGGGCTTCATTTTCCCTGTTAAAAATGATATTGATTAATTCTGCTTCATGGAACTGTTCATAGATCAGGGAAATAATTGCACTCCTGACAGAGATCTCATTTCCTTCCACATATACCCCAAGTCCCGGCTTTTTATTGATCTTTAACCGGAATTTGTCCATCCAGGTATCAAGCTTGTCCAAATCCGCACTGATTGTCCCTTCCGTAACATCAAGTAACCTGGTTAACGTATACAGCTTGGTGATACCGGGATTTTTTAAAAGCTCCGCCTTTAGTAACGTAAGTCTCTGTTCCGGGGAATAAACCAGATCCGCTTTCTCACTCTGTATATCATTTTTTAAAGCTTCCCTTTCTTCTACCCGCAAACAGAGCCGGATTCCGCTGCCTTTTTTCTTTTCCAGAACAATCCCTTTGTTGTTTAACCAGTTCTCTATATTGATTAATTCCCGGAGGACTGTCCTGGAACTGACATTTACTTTCTCGGCAATATACCGTACCGTCCTGTAATTCTCCTCTGCCAGAAGAAGTAATATCATCTTTTTGTTCCGCGGTGTCAGTTTCATGGACAATCCTCCTTTCTTCTTTTCTAATTTGGTAAGTAGAACCTTAAAGCTCTGATTTTAATCTACCTGTTTAATATTAAATAATATGCGTCAAAATCTCCAGACTCAAGGTATATATTATCATGAATATTGACTAGTGTACATACTATACCAGAATTATTTTAACCATACGTTACATTGGTAATTACCTGGAAACTAAATACCATAAGTCTACTTGTCTTTGTTTTTCATCATTAATGTTTTGTAATCCTGTTGCAGCCCAGAACCTTGGGTTTCCATCTTTATGAAGAATATTTTCTCAGATGCTGTTTTGACAAAATTATAAACTCGTTTATGCCAATGAAACAACTACCGTCTCATTTTTAACTGCTTTATGCTCTGTTGTAAATGAAAAATTTTGTATTTTTCCAAAGTCTGTAATAATTAGCATTGTTGTTACCGCATACCCTTTTGATTCTATAAATTCTTTATTAAACTTAACCAATGGTGTTCCAACTTTTACTTTATCTCCTGTTTTTACTAACAGTTCATAACCTTCACCATTTAAAGCTACGGTATCAATACCAATATGAATCAGTACTTCCATATCATTATTTAGTGTCATTCCTATTGCATGTTTCATAGTTTCAGATGCCGTGGCAATAACACCATCTGCAGGAGCAACGACTACGTTATCGTTAACAGGCTCAAATGCAATTCCTTCGCCTAATGCTTTCGATGCGAAAGTTTCCTCTGGTACCTGTTCAATCGGAATAATATTTCCACTCAATACTGCTTTTAATTCTTTTACTTCTTTCTTTTTAAAAAATGATAACATACCCTACCTCCTACGCCATCTTTATGGGACAGCCGTTATACCATTAATTTGAAATTTATAGCATTGCTCTGTCTGTGAATTATTTGTATTTATTTGTACTTTGGATCTTCCGAATATTCGATTTCCTCAAATAAGCCATCATCATCTTTTTCGATTGCAGCAATTTCATCAATTCTTCTCTGATGACGTCCACTTTCATATTCGCTGTCCAGCCATTCTTTAACAATCATTTTAGCCAGTTCGCTTCCGATTACTCTTGATCCGAATGCAAGAATGTTCGTATTATTGTGCTGTCTGGATAATTTAGCAGAATATGGTTCACTACATACAATTGCACGAATTCCTTTTACTTTATTTGCTGAGATAGAAATGCCGACACCTGTTCCGCAAATAAGGATACCCCTGTCATACGCTCCTGCTGCAACTGCTTTAGCTACCTTTTTACCATAGATCGGATAATCGGTTCTTTCAGCACTGAATGGTCCGAAATCATCGATTTCATGCCCCAGTTCTTTTACATATTCTATAATCTGCGGCTTTAACTCAAGGCCCACATGATCAGCTCCTATTGCTATTTTCATTTTTATCCCTTACCTTTCTCTTTTTACAATTCTCTTAATTCCTTTATAATTTCATTGTATGATTTTTCTTTTCCAAACAACGCCGATGTTCCAAGTATAAAGCCTTTCACACCCATTTTACTTAAATATTTTATTCTATTTGGCGCACAGGCACCATCAATCATTATTTCGTAATCGTACTCTTCCTGTAGAGCAATTAATTTTTTTATCTTTTTATCAACTGATTCAATATACTTTTGTCCTGCAAATCCAGGATTTACTGTCATTACCATTACATATTTAACAAACGGCAGCAATTCTGTAACAGTCTCTACTGCCGTTCCCGGATTAATAGCAATTCCTGGAACAGCTCCAGCATCCATGATTTTTTGCAGGGTTCTGGTGGGATGTACATCAGCTTCAGGGTGAATATATATAATATCCACTCCTATAGCAGCAAATTTCTCAACATAATCTCCCGGATTCTGAATCATCAAATGAGCATCTACATTCTTTTTTGCATTCTTGCAGATGTATTCTATATCCTGAAGCCCCATACCAAAATTAGCTACAAATTGTCCATCCATTATATCTATATGAAATATATCAATATCTGCCGCTTCTAAATCCTTTAATTCTTTTTCCAGATTTCCATAATTAGCACACATTAATGATGGGCATAATAATTTATCCATACTATCCTCCAAATCCTTCTTCTGTTTACGCAAGAATTTCATAATTCTTTTCTAAACATTCACCATTCATCTCAATTACTTTTTTATACCAATAAAAGATTTCTTACGTTTTCTGTTCAAAGTCCCATTTCCTGCATTTATAGCAAAATAACATATCTGGTAGTTAATCCCACTTTTTCCCTCAAAAAGTGGGATATCCGTTAATCATATATATTCTTATATCAGGTTTCAGTAACTACTAATTTACGATTCCAATCGATCATTTGACCGATCATATCCAAAGAAATAAGTAAGAACTGCGGTACCAAAAAAGGCTACTGACAAAGCTATTAAAAATCCAATAAATCCTTCTCCCATAAAGACCGGAATGCTTAAAATACCAACCGGACCGGCAGCTATAGCTGCACTATTGGCAGCACCGGCTATAGCACCGGAGACAGCAGCCACTCCGCAGGCAATATAAAATGGTTTTTTATAGCGTAAGTTAATACCATAAATAGCAGGTTCCGTAATGCTAAAGACTCCTGTTATAGCAGCGGAAAGAGCATTTTGCTTTACCTTTGCATTTTTTGATTTCAGGAATACTCCAAACGCTGCGCCTGCTTGAGTAAAATTAGAAGGGCCAGTCATTCCGTTGATCGTGTTTCTTCCATACAAGGCAAGATTATTATAACCGATCGGAATTATTCCCCAATGCAATCCAAATACAACCAATACCTGCCATGCAGCTCCAAAAATAAGTCCTGTAACAATGGGGCTTAAGTTATATAAAGCCTGATAACCTGTCCCTAAAAGATTTCCCAGAAAGGAAGTAACTGGACCAATAATGAGCCAGGTGCATGGAACTACAATTCCAAGACAAAGCATTGGTGTTAAAACATTTTTTATGACCGGATGAATATATTTATTACATAAATATTCTATCTTGGACAAGAAATAAGTAGCAAAGATTATTGGAAGCACGGTTGATGTATATTTAGCCAATACAACCGGTAGGCCCAAAAATGTTAAAGAAACCCCATCTGTGTAGGCTGTAAGCAACGTGGGATAAATCATCGCGCCTGCTACAACAACTGCTATAAAGGGATTTGCGTTGAATTTCCTTGCTGAAGAAAAGGCAAGAAGCATAGGAAGGAAATAAAATACACTATCTGCAGCTGCAAATAATATCATATAGGTTCCGGATTCAGTACCAATTAATCCAAGTTTCACAAAGAGCATTAGCAAACCTTTGATCATACCAGCCCCGATAAGGGCTGATAAAGTTGGCGTAAAGATAGCGGAAATCAAACTGATTGCCTTATCAATAAAACGCATATCTTTATTTTCGTCGATCACCTTTTCCCCGCCCGAAGTCAGTTTACTAATTTTCCCGATTTCCCGATAAACATCTCCTACAGTATTTCCTATTACTACTTGGAATTGGCCCCCGCTTTCCACGACCTTTACAACACCTTCCAGCTTTTCTATCGCAGCTTTATCTGCCTTATTCCTGTCTTTTAAAGAAAAACGGAGCCTTGTTGCACAGTGAACCAAATCATTACAATTTTCTTCAGTACCTACAAGAAGTAAAATTTCTCTTGCTAATTTGCTGTAATCCATAAAATATCCTCCCAATAAATAATATAGTTTAGTATGTTATTAATATAGCTGCGAGACCCCTATCGATTGTTACCTGCCATACGCTTATAGGTAAAACGTTTTCCTCGTATGGAGACTGAAAGTTGCATGACATTTTCCGGTTGAGCGCATCCGGCATAGCCACCATCTCCGATGGTATGAATGTCAGCTCCTGTTTCTTTCATTTTTAAGGCTACATAACGAATAGTATCCGTATCAGCTCCTTCTACAGAACTGTTTAAGAATGACATAGCCAGAGTTCCCGGTTTATAACGATGGGTAAATTCAATTAATTCCCGTATCATTTCAACCGTAATTCCATGTCTGGAACCGGGCGCCGGCAGATCGATTACATCCGCGCCGGCATCGATAAGCTCTTTAATAATGTCTTTTGCATCCCGTTCGGCTAAAGGATCACCAAGAACTTTTTCCGTTATTCCGTCTTCCCACTTACCAGAAAAAATAAGTGCTTTATCGCCAACGATGGATTTTGCTAATTTTGTAGATTCGATGATATTTTGTATGGTCGTTCCTGCACCCGGATTTCCGCCAAGAATTATGAAATCCGCTCCTTCTTCTATACAGCCAATAATGTTTTCTTCGGTAGCCAGCGGTCCATGTGAATCTATTTTTTCTTCTCCTCTTTTGGGGCAGCCAAGATAAATGCCAACTGGTCTGTTAATTAGCGCTTTCAGTCCTTGAACATCAAGTCCCAGCATTCCCAGGTTCTCATGTTTTCCGTCTACATGATAAGTATTTAGCATGATCATATCGGCACCAAAGGCAGCCAATACTTCTGCATTGGTAATTCCTTTCAGAATACCCGGACCTGCCATAACTAAGTGCTGGGCCATGATAACACGACCTTCTGATTTAAATATCGATTCCTTTAACTCTTTTGCATTCATCGATAAAAAATCACTTTTTGTACAATCAATTAGCCTTTTAATATCTTTCACAAGATTCCTCCTATTTTTGCAAAGTATTAAAATGTTTACTCAAACTATTATTTTTATCATATTTTACTGCATTTCTTAGTTGAGTAAACGTTTTAATAAACTAGATTATAATCTTTAAATTGTTATTAGTCAATAGAAATTTCGATAGAATTGGATTTATTTCAGTAATATCTTAAGGATAGGTAACGGTAATTTACCTGTTGGCAGATTTTATAATTTACTTTGTCTATATTATTTGCTATATTTATTTTAGTAATTAAACTTAGTAATAAGTAAGAACCATATGAGGAGGATCTAACAAATGGTTATTGATAAGAAAAAAGTATCGATTAAAGAAGTAGCAGCATTGAGCGGGGTTTCTATTGCCACCGTATCCCGTATTATTAATGATAATGGCCGTTTTTCGGAAGAGACAAAAAAAAAGGTATTTGATGTTATAGAAAAATACGGATATACCACAAATATGGCAGCGAAAAGCCTGAGACAGTCCAGATCGCAAAGTATAGGTATGATCGTTCCTGATATAAGCAATGAGTTTTTTGCCCGAATTTCACTTGATGTTGAAAAATATTTTTATGACAAAGGATATTCTGTTTTTATTTGTAATTCTACAAAAAGCAGTGAAAAAGAGAAACAATATTTTAGAAGTTTAGATGCAAAACTGGTGGATGGTATCGTTTGCATTTCCGGTCAACGAAACTTACCTCATGAATTATTCACCAGAAATACCCCTATTGTTTGCATTGACCGTTTTCCAGATCATGATAAAAACATCGGAATTGTATCATCCGATGGAGTTAGTGGAGGATATCTAGCTACCAAACATTTACTCGAAGCAGGTTGTAAGGATATCCTTCATGTTGTAAGCGCAACAGGAGAATACGCCAGGCATCTTCGCACTGAGGGTTATGAAAAAGCGCTGTATGAATATAAAATTCCGCTTGATCCGGATAAAATTATACATCTTTCCGGAAAAATCCCCTCTGTGCAGGAAAGTGAAGCATTAGTGGATCAGTGTATTGTAAATGGCAAGAAATTCGATGGAATCTTTTCTGTAAGTGACCGAGCAGCATATGGGGCATTAACTTCTCTGAAAAAGCATGGGATCAAGGTTCCTGAACAGGTTAAAATTGTAGGATTTGATGACAGTGTATATTCGCAGCTGTCATCCCCGTCCATTACTACAGTTCGCCAGAATACAACGTTACTGGCACAAACTGCATGTGAAATATTATATCACTATATTACCGAAGAGGAAGAGATAAAAGAAACCGATGTCGTGCTCCCTGTGGAATTGATTATCCGGGAATCAACAGCAGTAAAATATTAAGTGGTATGATCACCATATACTTAATTTCTTCTTCCGGAATCGTAAAAGAGGGCGCTTGTCCAGATCGCTTTCTCACTCTGTATATCATTTTTTTGTTCAGCCAGTTCTCAATATTGATTATGCATTTTAATCTCACAGGATGAGATTTTCTATGAGATAATCAGGACCACCAGTTGTGAACTGGTGGTCCTGATTTATTCGCCCAAAATCCGGGATTTCCGCTCTTTTTTTGGCTATTACAAGTACATCCTTATCAAACCGGTGCATTTCGATCAATGTCCGGTTATCTTTTACCCGGATCTTCGGATATGCAATGTTTTTCTTTTCCATTCAATAATTTTAATATCACATCCCGTTAAATCATCCCCCAGGATAACATTGGTATTGGAAGGTACGTATACGACATAAGTGTCCTTATCCGTTTTCGACATACGTATTTCCTCCGTACTGTTTTCTACTAATCCACTGGCCGGTACCATATTTCAGAATTCATTTATAATTCCGTGTTTATAATAGTGGAGAATCACAATACTTCCATGTTCTATATTTTTTTGAACCGATGATACTCCGTATTCTTCCTGTTCTTTTGCCTCTATATATTTTAATACCTTATTCCTTGTTTCTTCATTGACACCCGGTTTCCTGTTAATCGCCAATGATACGGTAGCCGTTGACAACCCAAGGGCTTTCGCGATATCTTTTGATTTAAGTCTCATCTTTACCACCCTGTACCCAGCCTGTATAATATGATTCGTGAAGCTTCTTCTAAAGTTTTAACATACTATGTAACAGCCTTAATATCTTGCATTTTTGGGACAACCATATATATTCCCACAAGACTAAACCGTTATACATTGGCCTCAACGTGGGTATTTTGTTTCAGCCCGTGTTCCTTGTTTTTAGCCACATCATAATAGTACTTTATTATATCTTTCCGTGTTATAATTCCCATAAATTTTCCCCGGTCATCAATTACCGGAACAAAATTTTGTTCCATGACACGAAACAGCAGCTCATCCATTGTTGCCTCCACTTTCACGGCAGGATTCCAGCCCTTCCTTAGTATATCCGCTATGGAATATTCCTCCTGGGACTTCATGGCATACATACCGCTGTCAAGCATATGCCATAAAAAATCACCTTCACTTACGGTTCCGACATAAGTTCCGTCCTGTGCAATCACAGGCATTGCGGTATATCCATGATGCCTCATCTTTTCAAGCCCCTGCCGCAGGGTACAGTGTTCATCTAAATATGCAACAAAAGCCTTTACCGTTAATAAAAAGATAATGCTTTTCCTTTCTATGTTTTTGATACTGTCGCTATCCTGATCGGAATAAGTATCTCCATTTACAGTAGATTTATCATTAACATGCATTCTTTGTCTCCTCAATAATTATATTTTTCAGTCATGAACAGGATGCCGGAAACTCATATTCATGCTTTTCAAATGGCCGGTAGGTATTTAGATATTTAATACCGTGTTATATCGTTAACCATCGCTTTAAACATTAACATCACCCTATAGTATACATTATAGCCGGATTTTAATCAATGCGGTGTAAAGATAAAACCTGTAGTGTTTATATTATGTAAAAGTCTTCCGGACGGAAAAGGTTTCCTTGTCCGGCCACGAATGAATTTGGTATATTCCCTTCCGTCTTAATGCATGTCCCAAGTAGGATCCCCCCGGAGAATTAATATGTTCCCGGGGATCCTACTTGGGTTTCCTGTATAATTTAATCTTCTTTATAACTGATAAAAGGGGTTCCGTCTTCCAGATTCTCAAAAATTATTTTCGCCAAATAGGATGGAGCATTTACGCATCCATGGGTCCCTCTTGATTTATATATTTCTCCTCCAAATGAATGTCTCCAGCTGGCATCGTGTAATCCTATATTGCCGTAAAAGGGCATCCAGTATTTTACTGCAACCCTATAATTCGCACCGGATAAAGTTGCACTTTTTTGTTTGTAATTGAGCATATAAGTTCCGACTACAGTAGAATTCCCCCGGTTGGGATTCCCGGTCACTACGGGACCATGGGTAATAAGTTTCCCAGCTTTATAAAACCATAGATGCTGTCTTGTTATATTAATTTCAACATAGGTATCGCCTATTTCATTTTCGCCCCTGGATAAGGCCTTTTGCGTATAAACCGGTTCTTTTTCAAGTACTTCCCCACGGTTTATATGCTCCAATAATGCCTTCGTTTCAACAATCTGGTTAATTTTCCATCCATAAAGCCCGCCTTTTACTTCTACGACTTTCCCCACCGATGTTTTAAAATTCCTGGCGATTCCGACGGTATCATATTTTCTGCCCAATTCTTTTACATATTTCGAAGCCTCTTCCTTGCTTATTGCCACCTCCAGATTATCATCCACACTAAGCCACTTATGGATGATATTTCCATCTAATTTTTCTTTCTGGCTGCCGAATATATAGGTGATATTGGCTGTTGCATATTTATTTAAAGTATTCATGGTTCTCAGAGTTTTAGCAGAATTTAAGGTGTATTTCGGGTTTTCGTAACAAAGTTTTTCGTCTAAATCTAATTTTATCTCTCCCCTTAAAATACCCGATATGATTGCTTTGTTTAATCTGTTTTTCCGTATTTTGTTTCCATACACTTCTTCCACCACATTATAGAATCCGCCTGCGTACTGGAAGCTTACATTCCGGGGTTCTGTAATCTCTCCGTTTAAACATTGCAATTCCATTATTTTGTTCTCTAACGTGTTTTTATTATAAATAAACAGATTATTTGCATAATAACTTTCAGGTTTAAATACTGAAAGGATCCATTTCAGGGAATTCTGCATATTGGTAAATTCGGAGATATTATATTTTTCATTGTATTCCAGTCCGATCTCCTGCCCCGTTATTTCTTCGATTTGCCCATTTCTTTCCATTAACTTAAGCTTATAGTTTTTTACATGGTTCCTCATTATCCTGTCCACATCATCCTGCGTTTTGAATGAGACATCTACTCCGTTTATAACAGTACTCATAAAAAAATGCTTCGTAAAATATAAAGAAATAAGTAAATATAACAGTATAATTGAAGCTATAACAATAATGGTATTTCCTTTAACCCCTCTTTTGGAAAGTACTTCAACATTCCCATCCCTCATGCCGGTTTATACCTCTCACCAAAAATACTCTGTACTTTAACATAATAATTACTTCATCTTATGTATGTATTTCTGATTTTAAAACTTAAGATGTATCGGGGAATAATTTCCTCCATGCAATTGTCCTGTGAGCACCATAAAAGGGCGCTGCAGTGAACATGTCGGTCCGCTGCAACAGCCCTTTTTTATCCGGTTTATTTTACTTTAATATCAATATGTATGAATCTGCGAAGTAGACGGAAATTTCCATAATGTTTTAACATTGGATGTCGACATATTCCGATAGTACAATTGTGTAGTAGTGCTATCCGTACGGGCAATACATTCGGAACCGTTACTAAATGTACAATTATCAATATAAATGGTACATTTAAAGGTTGAGCCGCCATTCTGGCGTATTACCTTGCCGAAGGTATTTGCCGTAAAGTTCTGTACGGTAAAAGTGCAGGCTTTATTTAACTGGAACACTTTATCACTTGCCGAGTAAGCTGCTCCCCCGTTAACGGTAACCGTGCCTTCTCCTTTTACAGTCAGGGCGTCTTCTCCTACATCTTCCCAGATAACATTTGTTACGGTGTTATTACCGTAGCAGTGTACTCCATCGCAGCCAGGGGCTGCAATCCTCACATTTTTCAGGTTTGCACCCTTTTCCAGCTTAAAGATAGGCTTTTGGTCTTCGTCCTGGCTTCCGTCTCCCATACCTACGGCAACTATCGTCTCACCTTTTCCATCATAGGTTTCTCCTGCTTTTACAACAATTGTACTCGTAATTGTTTTTGCGTCCGCCCTGTTCCACCCAAATGCGCCGACAAATAATTGGGTAAACAAAAGAGACACTACCGTAAATACCTTCAATTTCTTTGACATAACTTACTCCTTATTATTATTTTATTTTATTCTATAAGAAAAGCATAACCTTTATATTCCCCAAACACCCCTCCTTTCTAATTAAAATTTGGTTATGGTATCCTTATAAAATAATCTCTCCCCAATCACTAAAAATTGTTTATTATTTTTCTGTCCTCCTTATCACATTCTTTTATCCATTTATATCAGCCGAATTCATTTGAAAGAATTGCGGATATTGCTTTGACATGATTTTTACCTGTTCCAGCAGGTTATTGGAATGTTCCATTACAACTCCCCGCATGGCAGCCGCATCCCGTTTTCTGGCTGCGGCAACTATTTTTTCATGTTGATCAATTCCGGATCGCTCCACACCCATCATCTTGCCATGTAGCAGCCGGACACGATTAAAATGGGAAGCTACCTCTTCAATAGTAAACCAGGAAAGTTCCTCTCCTGCCGTCTCAAAAATAAGCTGGTGGAAACGGTTATCCTTAAAATAAAAATCCCTGAAACGTTCTTTATCCATATATTTTTTTTGTTTATTTATCAGCTCCTGGAGAGTATCTGCCACCAGTTCACTGCATTTGCGGATAAATTCATCCACTACGGCAGATTCCAGGGAAGTCCGGATAAACCACTCCTCACGGACCCTTTGCAGATCTATTTTAGACACTACGGTTTTCCGCTGGGGATATATTTCCACCAGTCCTGACTGCTGGAGACGGACTACCGCTTCACGGACAGGTGTCCTGCTGACACCATAACGTTCGGAAAGTTTCTGTACACTGACATCCATCCCCGGCTCCAGAGTCATATTCATGATATCATCCCTGATTTTATTGTAGGTTACATCATTCAATGAATTACTGTTATTAATAATTTTCAACTGTTTCTCTACACCTTCCTGAACTCATTCCTATAATGTCACGATAAATTTTCCCGGCACCGGAAGAATCGTAGCTATAATACAAAAGGATATCCAGAATAAAAGGAGAAAAATTAAGCCTGTTTATTTCTTTTGTAAATGCCATTGCTCCGATTTCGCTCAAGGCACGTATCGTAGAATAATTTTTAAAACCCATGAAACTCCACAACCGTATTTTTTCCGTCCTTGTATATATTTCCTGTTCAAACTGTTCTTCAACAAAATGAAATATTTCATGTCCCAAGATAGTATTCATTATGCCATGTTCGCAAGCTCCCATGGCATCCGCCACTTCGTGCCGCTGATGTGCACTTACTACGTTCGGCACAGGTATAATGTCTGGTGACATTATACCTTGTTCGCAAGCTCCCATGGCATCCGCCACTTCGTGCCGCTGATGTGCACTCACTACGTTCGGCACAGGTATATTATCTGATGTTATTATACCATCTTGGCGGAAAAGTTCAACCACAATTGATTCTTCCTCCGAAATAAGCGAAACTGCCCGGTGCACAGGTTCTTCCATGATCTCTATTATGTCCGGGGAGGTATAGGAGGCAAACAGGACTCGTTTACCTGTCATGAAAGTATCCAAAAACCCAATCTTTAAATTTAATCTTTCCGCTATGGTACGTGTATCGGAACTTCCGCATTCACGGATGATCCGCTGTGCATATTCCTTACCGCATATCCCTGCCCTGGTAATCATCTCTTTTCTTACCTCTGCGGGAATACGCCGATTTAAAAGATCTCTCGAAAATGCATACAATCCCCAGGTTTCCTCATCCACCTTTAACAAATTATGAATCATTTCTGCCAACCTGAATTGCTCCTGCATATTTCGTCCCTCTTTCTTTCATTTAAGCCATAAATTACAAATATATGCCGCCTTTTACTTTCACCAGGGTACCGGCGGCCTGCCAACCCGGATAGTGATAAATCGTATTCTTTTTTTGGCTTTAATTCTGCTTCCTGTTGGCAGCCACGACAATGACCTCTGTCTCCGGATCAAGGGCTGATACCTCGATATCCATTAACAGTTCCAGCTGGTCAAAATCGGAGGCCGTAAAATCCATAACCCGGGCCCCGATACATAGATAATAATCCGGTCTGGCTATGAGTTCCGTCTGATAGACCGCCATATCCTCCCATAACTTTTTCACCGTATCCAGGTATTCTCCTGCCGTGGTCTTAACTGCCGCAGCATGACCCCGCTGGACTTTAATGAATCCCTTGGTATCCAGAATACGTATAGCGCCAGGCTCTCCTTCTTTATCCTTACTTTCCCCATATATATAAACATATCCGTTCTTTTCCATAAGCTGCGTCTGGCCCGGTGAAATACGCATATCCCCGGCTGCCAGCTGTTTTAATTCCTCTTCGTTGCATTCCTTTAAAAGATCCGTGGTTTTTACCTCCGTGGAACCGGTGGCAATGGCTGTCACCTTGGAGGTCTGGGGGTCAATATCAATATGGATTTCCACACTTTCCGGTGTCGCACCGCTCTCGATTGCTTTATTCATGGCTTCCAGTTTAATGGTGTTAATTGCCTCTTTGGTAGGTGAAGGAATGATACGCTCCACAACATCCCTTACCATGGATAAGGCTACTCCAATGGAGGAAATAACTTCAGCATTCTCCGGAATACTGTACTTTAATCCCATCTTTTCCGCAAAATACACAATCAGGGATGCCGCACCCCCTCCGACTCCCACCAGTGAAATCTGGTCCTTTTCCAATTTATATTTTTCAGCCAGAAACAGGATAACCGGTTCAATCTTTGCATAAGCCTTTTCCATAATCTGTTTTGCAATATCCTCTGCAGTTGTTCCGCAATAATCTGCCAGGGCCTGCATGGCCTTTCCGGCTGCTTCCCTGCTGCCGTAGGAGAAATGTTCCGGTTTCACCAGTCCCAGCACATTAGCCGCACAGGAATTGGTTATTGTAACCCTCTCGCCGTTTTCCAGGCGGACGGAAACATAATCCGCCGGATCTCCCGGTTTTGGGGAAAAAAATTCAACCTTTGGGCTCCTGATTTTATCCGGGTCCGTAAATACCGAATAATCCAGACCTGCAATATGAGCAGACCTGGGGCCCACATCCAGGATTCCGCTTTTGTCGGCACGGACCATGGAACCTCCGGCCACACCTAGAACCCTTACATCCAGGGAATTGATATAGGTAGGATGCCCACCTACTATAGAATAATCAATAGCTGGCCGCCCGTTTTTAATCACTCCGATATTGGTAGTGGTCCCGCCTACCTCAAAATAAACACCGTTCGAAGCCCTTAAATACATAAGGGATCCCATAACTGAAGCGGCCGGACCGGAAAGCATGGTAAGCACCGGCCGTTTCTTCATCTCACTGATTTCCATAACACCGCCGTCGCCCCTCATAATCATCAGGGACACACCTACACCGGCTTCCCGGACGGAGCTTTCCGTTGAATTGGCCGTATCCAGCATTTTGGGAAGAATGCTGGCATTGATGGCTGCTGTTCTTGTTCGCCTGGTCAGCCCGTATAATTTTGTAATATCGGACGCCATAGTAGTCGGTATCCCCAATTTCCCGGCCTCTTCATAAACCAGCTTCTCAAGTTTCCCGTCATCCACTCCAAAAGCCATGGACGGAACAATAACCTGTGCTCCGTTCTGTTTCAAACTGTCGATTACCTCCAATACGGATTCTTCCGTCATTTTCTTTGTATTCATAAAACTGTTAATGATTTTTATCTCTTTGCCGTTACCCAGATCGATATTCTTAAGTTTCGTCTGTTTTTTAGCCAATAAGCCTTCCAAACCGCCTTTTGCCATGCCGATGATGCCAACCTGTGCCACATCCCCTTCAATCAGGGCATTTGTTGCCTGGGTGGTACTGTGTGCAACAAATACCACATCCTCCGGCCTGATGTTATTTTCCTTTAAACAGTTCCGGAAACACTTTACAACACCGGCAGCAACCCCTTTCGGATCATCATGTGTGGTCTTTACGGAGGATTTTCCTATAATTTCATGGGTTTCATTATCAACGGCAACCGCCTTTGTATGCGTCCCCCCTACATCTATACCCATTCTAACCATTCTGCCCATGTCTTTCCTCCATTTCTGCTTTTCTTTTTTACCGTATTTTATAACCTGCTGCAAAACCCATAAGCCTTATTACCTGCGGATGAAGCCGTATTGCATAATTGTCCTGACCTGCGGGTGCACCAGCCCCTAGTACTATATTGCGTAAATATCACTTAATTCAGTACCCGCTATTTCCGCAATGCAGTACTAGTGTTATCTATTTTTTTCCCTTAAACCAGATTGCCGTACATGATAAATACAACGGCACAAAGAATAATACCAATAATCCATCCGGTCGGTATGGACATCTTCATATAGTCCTTGGTGGAAACTTTCGTATATCCAAAGCCCCAGGCAACCCATGACTGGGTAACATCCAGATGCTGGGGTGCAACGGTGGTAACCGCAAATAAGGGATACAAAAACTGTACCGGCCAGGCTGCCGTTGATACAACCACCGCCAGGATTGCCGCGCCGCATCCGACCAGATTCATAGGTCCGCGGAAAAAACCAAGAGGTGTTAAAACAGCAAATGCGATACAAAGCAATAAGGCACTGGTAGGTATAACTCCGCCAAGTAAAATCCTGAAATAAGGAGCTGCATAATTTGCCGCATTATTAAACATGGCCAGGGTTAACAAAAATCCTATCATGGGTGCCACATCGATTGCCCCGTCCGAAAACTGTTTTGAAAGCATTCTGCAGATATCGGCAAAACTGCCCTTTAATTTTCTGCAGGTCAATAAGGCAAAAAGGCCTGAAAATATAAACCCGAAAATAATCGGTATCTTAAATGCAACAACCCCAATAACCGGAAGAATTACGGAAATCCAGGAAATTGCAGGGGCGTCTGCCGTGCTGCCGCTATCCGGGGTGGCTGCCCAGGCATAGGAGGTCTTTTTCCGGTTCATTGCAATGTTAGCCACAATCAGTACAACAATCAGGGAAACTGCCATAGCAATTATGCCAAAAACAAAATATGTATTATAGTCATAGGTGGCGTAACTTTCGTTTGCAGTGGCAAAGATCTCCTGATATTGCTTAAAGTTGACAATATTACCAAATATCCCTGCCATTATGGAACCCATAAACGAAAACATGGCAATGGGAGAAGGTATTCCCAGGGAGAGCATGATAGGCAATACAATGACGGCAATGGAAATTACCGGGCCGATGCCTGTCATGGAAGTAAAAATAACTGCAGTAACAATACACAAAAGTGACATGGTGATTCTGGGCTTATCTCCCCCAAGTTCTACCACTTTGCGGATTAATGTCGCCGCAATTCCGGTATCAATCAGGATTCTTCCAAAAAATGCACCAAAGAAAATATTGACAAGAATTGATTTGCCATAGTTTTCAGGTCCCGTCTGGAAGACATTCGTAAGAACATTCACTACCGACTGCCCCTCCATACCGGGGTTTGGTGAAAGTTTATTCCCAATCAGGGCAAGTGCCACCCAGAATACGGACATGACGAAGAATCCTACCATCAGGTTGTACCCCTTTACGCAGTACCAGACCAGTCCAAAGAATGACAGGACCATAATGATACCAATAATAACATTAACAGCATCCATAAAAAATACCCTCCTTATAGTCGTTTAAAATAAATCTCTAACATGTTACCTCTCCTTACTAACATGTTAGTTTATTTATATAACATGCTAACATGTCAGTTCGATTTTGTCAAGATATTTTGGGCACTTTTTATGGTTTTTTATAAAATCATCGTCTCTTTTCATCAAATTCGTATAAAAGAATTTCCAGATAATACATGCGGAATGGGAATATATCATTAGAGTAGCTAAGAGTACATAAGACCTTTTTTTCATCAATTGATCAAACCGTGAAGACTTTAATGTTAACTCCTGAGGATATTATTTTATGATTTTGATCTATAATTTTGAACTATTATTTTAATCTAAATTTTGATATATATTATTGATTTATATATGAAAAACAGTATTTTTAGCAACTTATTTCATAATAATTTTTTAGATAATGCGCGTTACGGTGTAATCCCGACAGACATATACCCGGGTCGAAGGTCGAGAGTACACATCAATCGGTACGAAATTCCTAATACCATGGAAGCTTACGGACATGGTATAATGTCGACAGACGCTATATTGCACTGAACAAAGGAGTGCACATCAACGCCGTAAAGCGGCGCATACCATGGATGCTTGCGAATATGGTATAATAAGGCTTATAATATGATAAATATCTTGAAACTTCTCACAATTAATATTATTTAAAAAGGAGTATACCGCATTATGAGTAAAAGCCCATATGACCAATTTCCGCATATTGTATCTGATGATATTACATTAAGAAAAATTGTCCCTTCCGATCTTGACAACCTCTTTGCAATATACAGTAATGAGAATCTGTTTCATTATTCTCCCGTGATGATAAAAAAGAATAAAGACACAGTAGCTAATATGATCGGGCATTTCGAAAGAGATTTTAATAAGAGAAAAGAAATTTTTCTTGGAATATGTCTGAACAGCGTACCTGAAAATATTGTTGGTGTAGCTGAAATATTTGACTACGATCGGGATGTGGATATGATCACCATAGGCTACAGGTTAAACGATCGATTTTGGGGTAAGGGAATTGCTACCAAAACAGTCAAGGCAATGACTGATTATCTATTTGAGGATATTGGCATTAACCGTATACAGGCCTTTATCATGCCGGAAAACATAAAGTCGCAAAATGTATTGCTGAGAAACCACTTTACGAAAGAAGGAACCATTCGCCAGGGTCATATTTGGAAAGGAAAAGGTCTTGTTGACTTAATGCTTTTTTCACGACTAAGATCGGAATAATAAACATTCAAGCATCATAGGAATAAAAAGGGAATTCACCGGAGTCTAAGCCCTTATGGTGGATTCCCTTTTCAGTTATGCTATTTATTCGCTATATACGGTGCAATTTCTATTCAACAAGCCCACTTAATTTCTGACTGAGCTCATCAATATCCTGATAGCTTTTTACAATGTCCTGGATGCGGTTGTTCTGATTTATGATATTTGCGGTAATCTCTTCGATGGAAGCAGCCGTTTCCTGTGAACCCGCCGATATGGAATTCATTTCGCCGGTTATTGTAAGGTTCTGCTTATCCAAATCTCCTACCATTTCTGTCACCAATCTTGCTTTCTCCACTACGTTTCCGGTATTTATTACAATCTGTTCGAATATATGACCGACTTTATCCGATGAAAATTTGCTGGTTTGAAAACTCGTATTGATTACCTTTACTTTTTCTGAGGCCAATTCAACTTTATCAATTACATTACCGATAATGCCGGATATTACTTGAGTAGACTTCTGGGAATTTTCCGCCAGTTTCCGGATTTCTTCCGCAACTACGGAAAACCCTTTACCACTTTCCCCGGCCCTGGCCGCTTCTATGGAAGCATTTAAAGCCAGTAAATTTGTCTGCTCGGTAATATCATTGATGGTATTTAAAATCATGACGATCTGCTGTGCCTGCTCATTCAGTTCCAGCATTAATGTAACTGTTTCCAGGATATTATTATTTACTTTGTCGATTTCTCCTTTTAAGGAATCCACTTCCTGTCCGCCTTCCTGTACCTTGTCCGAGGTCTGACTGGATAGATTCAGCATTTCGGCGGATGTTTCCTCAACAATTCTACTGCCTTTCTGATTTGATATAAGGGTTTCATTAATATCAACTATGCTTTGAGTCTGGGAATCGATGCCCGTAGCAATCTCAGAAAAAACGAAAGAAATCTCATTGGAGTCATTTTCAATAACGGCAAAATTATCTTTAAGGCTTGAGCTGAAACCACCCAGTACTTTAACCGTGGTTTTTACCTGCATAAGAAGGCTGCCTAACTGGTCTTTATTCGATTCAACCGTACCGTAATTATCTTCCAGTTCCTTTCTCATCCGGTTACCGATATTACTCTGTGCAATCAATACCCCGGTAATCAGGATCAGGAACAGATTGAATGATACCAGCGCTTTCGTTTCCATCCCCATAAACATGGTATCTCCGTAGTGAAAGAAAAAATAATTCGTAAATATTATATTAAAAATACCCATTAACGCAATCGGTTTCCATTCATGGTACAGGGTTACAATTGCCAAACCGTAATAAACCAAAAGATAGGTAGTAATTGAGGTCGAACTGCTAAGTAAAAGATAGGTAAAGACCGCTACCGCCAGAACTATCAGATATTTTAATTTATCTTCAAATATTCTCTTCATTGTCAGAACTGTCAGTATTAAACCGATAATACTTCCGGCAACCCCTAAGACGGCTATCATTTTCAGACTCTGTTTATTGGCTATATCAACGATGAGTCCCAAACCTAACGAAAACCAGATTAATTTCGTTAATAGCTTATTTCTTTTAAATAATTCTTCGTTTTTTCCCATATATTTACCAAGTGCAGGACACATCTGTCCGTAGACGTGCTGCGGGCCACATACAATAAACGGTTCACCATGAATCAATCTATTGCTTTACATAAAAACAGCTGAAAGAATGGCTTTTGTGGCATCCTTTCCTTTTTACTTTCTTCCAGCCTTAGATGTAACTGCTGTCTGCGGCAGTTTTAATAAAAATAGATTTTTATGACAGCCGAAAGACATATATATGCCTTTTTCGACCAAATTTTACATTTTCTTAATATAAAATTATGACGGTTTTCATTTAAAATAAATATGTAATTTAATACAATTTTAATATAGCTATACATTTCCGCACCGTAACATATCAAAATCGGTTTCAATTTCCGGTAGTGAAACTGATATTTTCATCAAATGCTTCTTACTTGCTATTTCAGTGACGTCCGGGCCTTCAATGAAAAGTTAAGATTAACTCCCGCCTACAGAGAGCGAGTTAGTCTTAACTTGAATGATAAAACTTACTGGAATTTTATCTCATAAACAAATTCCAGCTTTTTATAGTAATCCAATTCAATCAGATCCGTTGGGCGGACCTCGCCTTCTTTCTTACTGAAATACTGGACTTCTGCCAGCTTCAGCATCTTATAAACAAATTGTGAGCAGAACATAATGTTCGGCTTATAAGATCGCTTTACGACCAGTCCTATCATATTGTAGGCACTGCCCTCCCGGTTGATCTCGGCAATTTTAGTAATAATTAAGCTTTTCTGTTCTCTGGTAACCAAAAGGCTGTAGACCAGAACCGATGCATCCGCTTTTTGATGGAACTGCTCCAGCATTTCCGGATTCATGCCCGGAGGATATACGTTCGCACCGCCATTATAGCTGATTATGGTATCAAGGTTACGGTCAAAGGATAAAGACGCATGGTTATACTGCCTTTGGGTAAAAACGGAGATAATCTCACTGGCCGCACTGCCGGTATTGGAAATAACGATATAAAGATGCGGGTCCTCAAGGCTTTCATTGGCACGTTCAAAATAAGCCTCCGTCAGAGTGCCGTTGTTTACATATTGGGTAGCACTGTGGCGGTGCATGTCAGCAAATGCCGTTTTTAGATTTTCCGGCGAAGCACTTCCGGCAGCTTTTGAAACCCCCTGCAATATGTCAACAACCTTATCCCTGCTGTTCCGTATTTCCGCAAGGCTGATGGCGGACAAGTCCTCCACGGAAGGCGGATAAAATTCCGCATTTTTATTGGCAGTTACAAGGTTTTCTACTGCAAACGGCAGAAGTACAATTATAACTGCGAAAAACTTGCTGAGGTAATATACAAGGCCTTCTCCCTTGAGGCTGAATACAACCACAGGACTGAAAACGATCTGAAAGGCCGCAACCAGTCCGTATGAATGCTAAGCCCTATTTTTGCTCCCTTACCAAAGCGGCTGAGCCAGGTACGGATCAGCATTATCACCGCCAGATAGCTGTAGGTAATGATCATGATGGGCAGATTGCCAAAAAGGAACAGTCCTGTTAAAAGTACTATTACAGTCCAATTCATTAGATTATTTCTGCGTAATAAATCGTTCATGCCAATGTTTTCTCCTATTTATTTGGTCTATGGAAGCTGTTTTCTCTATAGAAACCTTTTCAACCCGCTCCACATATGGATCTTATTTCTTACATAGCAAAGAGTCCGGCTTGCCGGACTCTGGCGCCAGAGTCGCCTGGTCGCTTTGGGACATAAACCCTTCAAGCATTTTGTGATCCTAAAGGGAACGTTTTTTTAGCGTATAGGAAACAATTTACCTATACGCTAAAAAACGCCACATGAAGATAGAATTCTATTCTCTTACGGCTTTATAAAGGTTTTTATTAATAAGAATAGGAACCGATTGCACTTAAAATAAATGCAAAAATAGAAGCATAGAATATAGCAATTAAAACAACAGCGATAGCAGTAAATATTAAGGTAGCCCGGCAATAATTTCTTCTGTTAATATTGCCTTGGCCAAATCCCCAAACAAACATCATAACGATACCAACACAAGGTATTGCCAATATTAATAATGTAACCAGCCAATCACTCAGGCTCATAGGCTTTTCTAATTGTTCCCCATTATTCATTCTGTTTTGTACTCCGTAATCGTCCATTACTTATCCTCCTGCGTATGTAGTGTATGTATTATTGTATTATTTTTGCAGTTTATATCCAGCGTACAGTCTGAGTATTTTATGAAGGTAATTATCCTCTTTATAGATCAGAGGTTCTACCTCCGGAAAATACAACTGCATACGGTAAATATAAAAACTTACAAATATAACTATACATATAATAACACTAAAGTTTATAAAAAATCTATACTTTTTTAATATTTTTTTTATAATTAGACAAAAAATGCCCTCAAGGACTATAAGTAATAACAAAGGATGCATCTGAAAGGATTCCCTGAAACGAAAGGTAAGCATTAATTTGGCAGCTCTGGTAATTCCGCAGGCCGGACATGGTACTCCAAACAGTATTTTACTAAAACATACCGTTCCGAATATGTTATCTAAAATTATCATTGCCATGATACTTAACACGACCCCTAACCAATATTTCCTTGCTAAATCTGTCAGCTCTCTCATTGTCTCCACCGCCGAAATTATATCAAACTGTCCGTTCCATCCACATGCTGCTCTTCCACATATTCCAAAAATACTTTATCTGCAAAACCGCCACGGGCCAGGGCTTTTTCTTCCCGTTTTTTCATTAACTTATCTATCGAATATCCTCTGGCTTCGCTTAATGCGAACAGTACTTCCAATATATCCGCCATTTCTTCCAGATTCTTGTCTTGCTGATATTCCATTACTTCTTCAATTAGTTTCTTATCGAGTTCAGTTAAATACTCTTCGTCTGTTAAATTGTAATATTCTGCTTTTCCTCCGCTCCTTAAAATAATCTGAGGAATTTTGTCCCTTACCAGTTTATTATACTTTTTCAATAGATTGTCCTCTCTTTTCCGGTATCCGCTGCGATTGAAGCCTAAAATAAAACACGTATGACAAAAGCGATAGCAGCAAATATTAAGGCAGCACGGCAATAATTTCTTTTGTTAACATTGCCTTGACCAAATCCCCATACAAACATCATAACGATACCGACACCAGGTATTTCCAATACTAATAATGTAATGAGCCAATCCCTCAGGCTCATAGGTTTTTCCAATTGTTCCCCATTATTCATTCTTTGTACTCCGTAATCGTCCATTATTTATCCTCCCATTTTTGTATATATTATTTTTGTATATTTTATATTTAGCACACAGTCCGAATTTTTTGAAGATAACTAATCCTGTTTATATCCCAGAAGTTCTACTCCGGAAAATGCAACTGCATGCAGTAAATATAAAACTTACAAATATAACTTTACATATAACAACACTAACGTTTATAAAAGCTCTGCACCTTTTTGTATTTTATAATTAGACCAAAACCCCCACAAGAACTATTAGCAATAACAAAGGATGCATCTGAAAGGATTCCCTGAGATGAAAGGTGAGCATTCGTTTGGCAGCTCTGGTAATCAGTTTGCCAATATGTCATATTGTACCACATTTTGTAAAAGATAAAAAGGAATTAATAAAGAGCCATATCACTTTACTGTATACCAGTACAAACACTTTAATAACGAAACAGGTACTGCCTTTCTTAAGACAGTACCTGTCAATATAAATCAATATAAATCTTTTCCGGGGAAATTCTAACACCTGTTTAAAATACTTACTAAAAACCTTTCCATGATTAAGTTTCTCCTATTCGTTCCCTGCTTTTAATGCTTCGCTGGCGGTTACCGCATTCACTTTCTTTGCACAAAGCATTTTGCTGAGCTGATAGGTTACCATAATTGCCGCAAAACAGATCACTACATAAAGAGGGCTGATAATTGTCGGCAATACTAAATTTATCATGGAACCAAGATAGCCATACATTGCACTCATGGATGCCGCCATCACAGGAATACTGATAATAAATCCTGCTACTATAACAGAAGTCGAGCTGTTTAATATCATGGTCCGTATTTCCCCCCGCCTGTAACCAAATATCTTAAAAAGTGAGATGGTATTTTTATTTTCTTCCACAATCATGGAGGTTACCAGATAGATTATAATTAAGCCTACAACACAGGCGATCAGAGTCATCGCTACTACCATGGAAACCATTGGCCCCAGCAGTTCATCCATGGCATTTGAAGTCTCACTCAGGGATTTGGTTCCTGAAAGCAGTTCTTCCGGGATATCAAGCTTTTTTGTACTCCAAAGTCCCACGTAACTGTTTTGGGGAACACCCTGTCCATCGTTAAACTCCGTAATCGGCATAAATATAAACTGCCCGGCATAGGAATCGGCAACCGCATCAATGTGAAAGGTATAAGTCTTCCCATCCTGCTTACTAACAAAGGTTACATTGTCACCAGCTTTAATATTAAGCCTTTCTGCCAAAGGCTTGGTAATGTTCGTCTGGTCATTCGCAAGAGGATCACCGGCACTGTTATGAAGTGTCAGAATTGTAGAATCCGGCTCTACTCCGGTTACATAAAATTCAACTTTCTCATTGTTTTCCGGATAAAACCTTCCGGCATTGAAAACTTCCGCACCTTCCGGAGCTTTTCCGTATTGCAGTTCCTTAAAGGCATATTCATATTCAAATTGGTAGGTATCGTTCGTACTGTTTTTGAATACATAATTCATGGAATTCATAATAGTGAAGCCAAGGAGCATGAGTACGGACGCGCCTGTAACACCCAAAAGCAGAAATAAAAGCCGTGAGATACTTCTTAACTGTTCTCTAAGTTTAAATTTCGTACTGAACTTAAACTTTTCCAGATCAATCGTACGCTCCAAAATATTAACCTTCGTTTTTTGCTCACTGCCTTTCATAAGTTCCGCCGGAGAACGTTTCAATTCCGAGCGTATAACCAGGAAACTGCTGAGTCCTAAAAAAAGGACAGGCGTTAATATACCGATTAAGACATTTAATATACTCAGTTTCATGGGAATGACGGGAACGTTATAATACGAAATCATCGCAATAACCGAAGGTGCAATGGATGGCAGTGCCAGCAGGCTTCCTGTTACTCCGCCCATAACGGAAAGCAGTACGGGAAGAGCCATATAGTGGCGCATTAACTCACGCCTGCGGTAACCTTGTGCATAGAGCGTCCCGATAATAACGGATTCCTGCCTTATCATACGCCATATCATAATACCGATTATCAGGCAGCACAGGAGAAACATTGCCGTCGGCACCGGTATACTCATGGCTTTCAGCCCTGTAATGGAGGCCCATGCCGTTCTCGCCCGTTTATTATTCATAATATCAACCCAGTCGGACTCTGTTATGCCTTCTTCCTGTAAGAGCTGCCGAAACTGGGACGCCTGCTTATTTATACTCTGCGTCCTGTCGTTGAACCTGACGGAATACAGGATGGATGCATTCCCAATATTTTTGAAATCCTCACGGTTTATAACGCCTACGCCGAAATTTTCCGGTGAAACCATGATGTCATTTACATTTTTTAATGGATATATATAATTGGGAAGAGATACAAATCCCACAACCTTAAAATCTTTCCCCGCTGCATTTAAACTGCTGCCTATGGTATAACCGTTCGCATTGGCAAAAGCAGGATCAAGAAGTATTTCCCCTGTACCGGAAAGAGGACGTCCTTCTATGACAGAAGGGATATTGACTTTTTCCGTCTTGCCAAGCAGCCGCAAGGTAAGGGAATCGGAAAGGGAAGCATCAAAACTGTTATACTCTTCCATAACGACATTCCCGTCATTCTCCAATCCCGTAATATCCCCAATTGGTTTATCGGCCCGGAAGGACAGGTCCTCCTGCTTATTTTCTTCCGTAAACTTAGTGATCAGCGTATCCAGGTTCTGAGAAATTCCCGCAGCTATAATATACGTATAACTTCCCAGGATAATTAAAATAAGAACTCCAAGATACCGTAATTTGTTATCTTTCAATATCCGTAAAACTCTTTTATTCAGTGCCATTACCACTCAATCCTTTCCGCCGGAACAATTGTCTGGTTCACTGTCTCCTCAACAATTTCTCCGCTTCTAAGCTTAAATACCCGGTTGGCCATAGCTGCAATGGCTGCATTATGGGTTATCATTAAAATCGTGGTTCCGTACTTCCCATTTACCTGCTGCAGTAACCGGAGTATACTGCGTGAAGTCTGGAAGTCGAGGGCGCCTGTCGGTTCATCGCACAGCAGCAGTTTGGGATTCTTGACAATTGCTCTGGCAATGCTGACCCTTTGCTGCTCCCCTCCGCTTAATTCCCTTGGAAAACGGTGCTTTTTATCGGAAAGCCCGACTGCTTCCAAGACCTCGTTAAGTTTAAGGGGCATTTTACTGATGTTGGAACAAACCTCAATATTTTCAGAAACCGTCAGATTAGGGACAAGATTGTAAAACTGAAAGATAAACCCCACACTCTCACGGCGGTATTCCGTCAATTGTTCATCCGGAAATCCTGTAATTTCTTTACCATCTACCAAAACGCTGCCTTGGTCCGTCCTGTCAACACCGCCTATGATGTTCATCAGCGTGGATTTACCTGAACCGGAAGGACCGAGAATGACTCCGATTTCTCCCTTTTCCAGTTTCATGCCGATACCTTTTAAAACTTCCGTTTTTACTGTGCCTGAAGTATAGCTTTTCCGCAGGTTTTTACATTCCATAAACATATTATTTATCCTCCTTTTTATAAAAACAGCGTTTCAGAATATCAAAATATTCGTCCCATTCCCCAAGCACTTCCTGATCCACGCTCTCAAAGGAGCTTATTTTACTGACCTGCTGCTCGGAAAAACTTAAAAATGTCCAGCTGATAATATTCTTCATTTTGCCAAGATCCATATCCTCACGAAATTTTGTCCAGTCAATGTTCTGGTATCCTTTTTCAAACCCTTTCTCCTTTGTCTGCCTGCTTACTTTTTTAATTTCCGCTTTCACATCTTTGTTGTCCTCATTGGTAACCGATTTAAAAAAATCAAATGCCTGGGGAAATCGTTTCATAATTCTAAACTTTATCAGTCCTATTTCTTTCGTTCTGTTAAAATAATCTGTTTCATTCAAATTTATCTCAATGTAGATTTTGTCAATAATTTTAACTACATATTCCAAAAGGAATAAATATAATTCCTTTTTGTTGTTAAAATATTGAAATAGTGATCCTTTCGATATTTCAGCCTCCTTGATAATCACGTTCGTAGAAGCTTTTTCATAACCGTTCTTTGTAAACTCTCCAAGGGCTGCGTTTATGATCCGTTCCTGTTTCTCTTCGTCTAAACTAAAAAACTTCTGATAAATGATAATCACCACTTTTCTGTAATTTTTTTAGGAGTCTGGCTTACCAGAATCTGTGCTGATGCGCTGATGTACTGATGTACTGTTACTTCAACGGCATATTTCTTTTGGTGCGCCATACGCCATGGGAACTTTAAGCATAGCTTTTTTTCTGCAATGGATTCTAATTTTATATTATTAAAAGCTAAAATGACCACTCTGGTCACTCATTATTATATTACAAGTGACCAGAGTGGTCAATATATTTTTTAATTATTTTAAATTGAAATAATTACCGTTTTTAAAACGATATTAATTTCGTATTCTTCTACCTTGTTATGGAATTTTAACTTACCTTTCAGGCCTTTAGGATTCTCCTTACTTACCAATCTGATACTTGTATTATTCACGAATTATTACAAATTATCTAAAAAGAGTTCTCTTCCTTTATCTTTTAATTTTATTTTCACCCTGATTTTATCTTTGATATCCCTACACATTTGTTCCATTCCGATTCTCTCCCATTCTTTGATCATCTTTTCAATTACAAACTCTGATATAACCTGTTCCAATGCTATGTTATACTGGTTTTTCATCATAAGGGCAACGATCATTTCATAGAATCCGTTTTTCTCCAGTATCTCAATGATCTCCAAGAATTCTTCCGGTGTTGTTTGGGCATAATCTTCAAATAACCTGATTTGTATTTTGGGATGTTCGGAAAGCCACTTGACTAACCGGATGGCTTCGGCTGTTTTAATAGTTATATTATCTTGCACTTAATAATCCTCCTTAATTTTTTTCATCAGATACCACTTGGTATCTATTTTACACTTTTATTTAGATATAATCAATACCAAAGATACCATTTAGTATCAAATTGGAGGTGTTTTCATGCAAAAACTTTTACAAGACGTTCATATCGGCAATAATTTACAGCAGTTAAGAAAAGCCCGTAACTTATCACAGACAGATATGGTTATTAAATTACAGCTGTTGGGGCGTTCCATGACCAGAGCAAACTATGCCCATATAGAACAAGGCGTTAGAAATATTTTTGTCAGTGATTTGATTTTGTTCAAAGAAATTCTTAATGTTGATTATGCTGAATTTTTTATAGATTTAGATCCTAAGAAAGAATGATTAAATTCATTTAATATTACTGTTAAAATAAAAAATCTAATGATATAGTTATTATTTAAACTACTAATAGTAAGGTCATAATAATAGAAAATTGTACAGAAAGAGTTCTTTACAATTTATAGTAAAAGAATTATAATATAGGTAACAGGAAGCATAAGTTAAAAACTAATGCTTGCCCAAGAGTGATTAAAATGATTATCCACTAATTTAGGCGGTTGAGGATAATCATTTTTTATTGTGTATTTTTATTACTACAACAATAAATGTGAGTAGTGCTATGATAAACATACCAAAACTTATCATTAAAGATAAAGCATCCGAAAAAGTTATCATAAGGCTCACTTCCTTTCTATGTAATATAGTGAAAGAAGTTCACCTCCTCCTATGTAAATTAGAGGGCAAGCACTCGTGAATATCCCAAACCAATTAATTGGTCTTGTTCCTGTTACCATTGAATACTGTATTATGAATTATTGAAAAATTCGATAGAAAACGAACATATAAACGAAAGATTTTAATTCCATGTTCGATTGAATCCATATACAATATATGGTAAGATAAATGAAGGAGTAATCATGACAGGGTGTGTTAGCCTCCCGGAAGGGAGGTGGTGCCAATGCAATATGTTACATATAGTGATTTATTTACTTTTGTACTTATGATCATTGCACTGCTTACCTATTTAAATAATAGGAATAATAAGCATAAAAAATAACTGCCCCTGACTTAGCCGGTCCGTTGGGCAGTTAATCTGACGAATAGAGGCTAACCACTTTTTTGGATGGTTACTCCTTTACTTAAAATAAGTATAGCATTTAAAAAGTGAAATGTAAACAATGTTTTTATATTTATATGCTTTACAAAAATTTGTAATATATAACCAAAATACTATTAGCATTTGATATATTTGTGATATTTTAACCTTATAATTTAATAATAAAATATAAATTTTTACCAAATGCAGTCGAAATAAGTATAAAAAATAACTGCCCCCTGTTCTTGACCGGACCATTGGGCAGTTAATCTAACACTGGGAGGCTAACCACTTTGTGGGCGGTTGCTCCTTTTCTTATATTGAATATACCACCATATTTGGCAATTGTAAAGGGGTTCGTATAAAATAAGCCTAAAAATCAATAGACTACAATAATACTATAATATCAAGAGAAAGGATATAATACCAATGAAGATAAATACACCTCATATACCAGAATTACCGGAAGCAGGCCCCATGTTCAGCCAAATCTCCGAATTACAGTTGCAGGAACGGGCGGCCGAAGGGTTATTATTTGCGTCGGAAATTCTTACGGACGAAGATTTATCGGGTATCGATTACAGTATGGTTGAATTTGACCATTGTAAATTATTGAATTGTAATTTTAATAAAGCAGGATTTACGAATGTACGTTTTAATAATTGTGATATTTCAAACAGTACTTTTGAAAACGGTTATTTTAATCAAGTAGAATTTATTTCCTGCAAGGGAATCGGAAGCAAGTTTCAGAATTCAACCATAAAGCATGTATATTTTATGGACTGTAATTTTTCTTATTCCAATTATGATCATTCCAAATTCCAGAAAATAATTCTATCCGCTTCCAATTTCAGCAATGCCTGTCTGGCGGAATGTATATTAAAGGAAATTGAACTGAAGGATGTAACACTAAATAATTGCGATTTCTTTAAAACACCTTTAAAGGGAATTGATTTTAGAGAAAGCCGCATTGATGATATTATACTGTCTGATAATCACATGGAATTGGCCGGTGCAATTGTGGATATATATCAGGCTGCTACCCTGGCCCGTTTTCTGGGTGTGATAGTCAAGTAAAGGCAGCATCCGGAAATGATCCGGCACTTGGCTTTATAAGCCCTCCGGTTACCATTTTAATCTTTTTTCGTCTCAGCCATCCATCCAAGTATCTCCAAAAGCAGCTTCTGTGCATTTTCATCATACATCATTACTTCGTATTCATTTCCGCGCTGGCTGGTTCGCTTGCTGGCCGTAATTCCGGCTTCTTGCCCTTTCTCGGTGGGAAGCGTTATATTATTGCCATACGCTTCATTATAGCGTTCGGCCAAATAATCTTCCTCCCGAAGCCTTGCCGTAAGTTTCGTAGCGGCAAGCCTTTTCATACTTTCTTCATTCCTCATATTATTAAGCTGTTCCACAAACTGGCTTATTGTTACCGTTCCTTCCGTACGATACGCTTCCTTCATATCCTCTGTCAGACAGAACTCCTGCTTCTGCTTTCGCCTTATGGTTTGTGAAACAGGAACCTCTTCCGCTGGATTTTCATAATATAAATTTTCCTTTTTCCCGTTTGTAAATGCTTCAATTGCTTCAACAAACCGCTGTCCGTACTTCTGATATTTATTTTCGCCAACTCCGGAAACCGTTAACATTTCTTCTTTGTTTAAGGGCAGCTTAATGCACATATCCGTCAGGGTTTTATCGGAAAATATAATATAAGGAGGCATACCTTCCTCTTTTGCAATGTCGGTCCTGACCTGCCTTAGAAGATCGAATAGCGTCAACCCCCTGGACGTTAAGATTTCAGACCGTTGAAGCGATTTTCCTTTATCGGGGGCTTTCTTCTCTTCATAACCTTTCGGCATTTTTAATACTACGGTGGTTTTATCTTCTAAAATTTCTGCCGATAACCGGGTCAGTTTTATTACGGAAAATTTATCGTTTGTAACAGATAAGAAGTCTTCGATCAGAAGTTTGTTTAAAATCTGCTTTAAATAGGCTTCCGATTCCCGGGAGCATTTACCGTAATAGTTTGACTGAACCATCCGGTTAACGGTAATTTTTGCCGTCCTTTTTCCCATAAGGGTAGAAACAATGACATTGCTTCCATATCTCTGACCGCTCTCTTTAATACAGCCTATGAGATCCTTGCTTATCTCTGTCACATCCTTTTCTTCATAACTGCTTAAGCAGTTGGAACAGTTATTGCAGCTGCATTTTCCATACTGGCCGAAATAGCGGAGGATATACTCTCTTAAACATTCTCTGGTAAAGCAATAGAAAGTCATCTTTTTTAAACGTTCCATATCCCGTTCCAGTACCAGTATCCGGTCGTCAGCCGTCAGTTCTTCATTTTCATTTCCCTTTTCAATCAGAAAGCGGTTGACCTGTACATCTTTTGCTCCGTATAAAAGGATACATTCCGAGGCTTCTCCGTCTCTGCCGGCCCTTCCGGCTTCCTGATAATAACTTTCCATGTTCTTGGGCATATTGTAATGGATCACGTAGCGGACATTGGACTTATCGATTCCCATTCCAAAGGCATTCGTTGCAATCATAACCGGTCTTCTGTCATAAATAAAGTCCTCCTGGTTCCGGTTTCTGTCCGTATCATTCATGCCGGCATGATATCTGGCTGCTTCGATCCCTTCCTGATTTAAAAGCTCCTGTAATTCATCGACGTTATTTCTGGTATTGCAGTATATAATTCCGCTGTCCGTCGGATGATTTTTAATATATTCAAGCACTTCCGTATCCTTATTTTTCGGAGTACGCACCTCAAAATATAAGTTCTTCCGGTCAAAACCGGTGACTACCACTTCCGGTAACTTAAACTTTAATACACAGATAATATCTTCCATAACTTCCTTTGTGGCCGTGGCAGTAAAGGCGCTGATTACGGGACGCTTTGGAAGTTCTTCGATGAACTTAACGATCTTTAAATAACTTGGCCTGAAATCCTGTCCCCATTGGGAAATACAGTGAGCTTCGTCAACCGTGACCATGGATATATCCGTATGCAGGGCAAAGTCCAGGAATTCTTCCGTTTCCAAACGTTCCGGAGCAACATATATGATCCGATACCTCCCCTCCTTTGCATAATTCAAGGCAAGGCTTACCTGTTTCGATGACAGTGAACTGTTAATGTATGCCGCATGGATACCTGCTTCATTTAAAGCAGAAACCTGGTCTTTCATTAATGATATTAAAGGTGATATAACGATTGTTATCCCCTGCAGGATCAGGGCCGGGACCTGATAGCATATGGATTTCCCCGCTCCTGTGGGCATAACTCCAAAAGCATCTTTCCCATTTAAGATACTTCGCACCAGTATTTCCTGTCCCTCACGAAAACTTTCATACCCAAAGTATTGTTTTAATACGTTTGCGGGTGAATTCCTGCTAAAAGTCTGCATCGGTTTTTCCTCATTATCGATCGGTTCCGTTAACCGATTTATTATATTACTCACTTTTCAATCTCCCCTTTGCAATTTTAATTTTTTATTCAGCTAAATTACTTGTTATTCGTTTTTTATTCCTACCCTGACGTTATTAATCCAATATGTCATATTGTACCACATTTTGTTAAGCAAAAAAAGTGTAGTGGAAATCAGCATTATTTACATTTCGCAGTTTCTTTTTCATACTTTTCTTTATTTCTAATCTATGACAGCATCTATTGTTTTTCAATTATATAATACATGCATAATACTTTTTCTATATCTTTAATCCCTTAATAGTTATATAATGATTATAAGTTAAACGGAAAACTGGGGGATGATAACTGGAATACCTTTTCTGAAACAGCTGATCCGGAAACTATAGTCCGGCCGGATAATGGTGAGTTTCCTGCATTAAAAAAGAAGGTTTTAGAAATAAGTGAAAATATAACGGGGATCTCCATATATGGATATCCTTGTTTCCTTAAAATACCATGAACATTATATATATTACCATAAACTTTAGAAAAAGTCTAATCATTTTCCGGAATCTGTTAAAATAAATATATCTTGATAATTATACCGGCACAAAAAATGTAAAAAATATTGATTAATATTTAAGAAAGCAGAGGAAAGTATGTATTCAATTATATCGGAATGATATGAAAATAAAATACATATTAACGAAATGGAAGAATAAAGGAAAGCTTAAAATCTGGAAACAACAGGTTACATACCGGTTTATATGGCTCATGGAGGCTGGCAAACAAATTTATCAAACGCTCTACTGTGATAAGATGGTAAGAAGGTTGTAGATAAATATTGGACAAGTGCTTATAACCCTGATTAAAACTGTACAGGTACGGCCCATATCAGACCCTACCTGCCAGTTCACCTCATTCCGGTATGTACGTATGTAAATTTGATACTAATGGAACAGATTGTCCAGCCTGTCAGCTTTTACAAATACCGGTATTAAATCGATAGGTGCATCGGAACTAATTACCTGGCCGCCTGTATAAACCTTTTTATCATTTAAATTCCTCCAGGTGCCATCCGGCAGATATACCTGACGTTCTCTCTGTTTTTCGTACAGAACCGGCGCGACCAGCATATCCGGGCCAAACATGTATTCATCAGTAACCTCCCAGCAACGGCAGTCCTCCGGAAAATCGTAAAATAACGGCCGCATAACCGGAGTTCCTTTTTGATGCGCTTCCTCCATCAAAGTTTTAATATAGGGCCGCATCCTCTCCCGGAGTAAAATGTACTTTCTGCAGATCTCATAAACTTCCTCACCGTAGGACCATATTTCATTCTCCGCGCCGCTGTTATGCTTTCCGCCGCCGGTTAATCCAAGGGGTTCTTTTACCGGTTCCCGGTAGCCATGAAGCCGCATAACCGGACAAAAGGTACCGAATTCAAACCATCGGATGAGAACCTCCTTAAAATCATCATCATAAATATTTCCGCCGTGAAAACCTCCGATATCCGTCGTCCACCACGGTATTCCGGAAAGCCCCATATTCAGGCCTGCCGCAAACTGATAGCGGAGAGAACGGAAAGAAGAATCGATATCTCCCGACCATACCAGCACACCGTACCTCTGGCTGCCGGCCCAGGCACACCGCAGCAGATTCAGTATATTCTTTTGGCCTGCCGCCTCCATGCCCTCGTAAGCCATTCTTGCATATTCTTTCGGATAGATATTGCCAATTTCCATGTCCGTCCCCTTAAAGTACCGGTAATGGGAGAATTCATACCCCGTAAGCTCCGGTTCGGCTTCGTCAAGCCAGAATATCCGTATACCTTTCTCATAATAGTTTTTCCGGATTTTCTCCCAGACATAATTCCTGGCCTCCGGATTGGTAGCATCAAAAATTGCCGCATTTCCCAATTGCCCCAGGGATTTACCATGCTCAGACCGGATAAGAAAGCCTTCCTCCTTCATCTCATTATAATTTTCACTTTCCTCTTCAACCGTAGGCCAGATGGAAACCATCAGCTCGATTCCCATTTCCTTTAATTCCTTTACCATTTTATCCGGATCCGGCCAATAATTTAAATCAAATTTCCAGTCTCCCTGATTCGGCCAGTGGAAATAATCACATACGATCACATCAATGGGAATCCCTCTCTCCTTATAACCTCTGGCTACTTCTATAATTTCATCCTGTGTCTGGTAACGCAGCTTGCACTGCCAGAAGCCCATTCCATAATCCGGCATCATGGGAACCTTTCCCGTAGCTAAAGCATAAGCTTCCTCAATTTCAGCAGGAGTATCACCGGCTGTGATCCAATAGTCCATATATTTAGTCGAAGCTGCCATCCATTCCGTAACATTTTTGCCGAAGGTGACGGCTCCCACTGCCGGATTATTCCAGAAAAATCCGTATCCAAGGCTTGACAGGGCAAAGGGTATGCTGGCCTGGGAGTTGCGGTGAGACAGCTCAAGCCGGCAGTTTTTCACATCCAGACAGGGCTGCTGGTACTGTCCCATTCCATATATTTTTTCACCGTCCCGAGGTTCAAAGCGTACCGTTAATTTATAATTATCCGTACAGGGAATAGGCTCAAAGGTTCTAGGATCAATTTCCAGGGCACTGTTATACTCCCCTTCGATTTCTGTACGGAAGCGGTTACGTTCAAATTCTTCCAGAAGTAATTCTCCTTTTTGGTTAAAGAATTTCATTTTTCCGGTGGCCATTAATTCACAGCGGATTTTACCATTTACGATCACTGCGGATTTACCGTTGGTTTCTGCCTGGACCTCACCAGAAGGCTGCGGTATTAATGCCGACCATTCCTTTTCCGCCAGCTCTCCCAGCTGTGTTGCCCGTACCCGCAGTGCATTTTTCCCCCAGGACTCAATTGTCAGGAGCTCTTTTTCATGTCTTCTTACCAAAATATTATTACTTAGCTTAATCATTTTCCAACCTCCGTATTATATAAAATTATTAGAACTAGCTGCTGTACTTATTGTGTCCTTCTGACCGTTCTGTTTTGTCCTATGCCACATTACAATTTGTATTACTTATTCAGCCATGCGGCGGAAAACATACAAAAAAGTATGTAAGCCCGCTATAAATACAGCCCGCACTGTCTCCGGAACCGCTCCCGGCAGCTCAACAAGATTACCCCCAACCCGCCACAGGCAGTTTATCAGGCATGCCCCAGGCAATTGCCAAAACAGATTTCAGACCGTCACCTTACTCTTTCACCGCACCGGCTGTCAGGCCTCCTACGATATATCTTTGCAAGGTTACAAAAAGCAGTACCACCGGAATTACAAGAATGGCCCCATATGCCATGATACAGTTCCACTTCGTGCCGTATTTACTCTGGAACTTGTAAATATTCGCGGTTAAAGGCCTCATATCTGCTTTCACATTAAACGTCATGGAATAAACCAGATCATTCCAGCCATTTAAGAAAGAAATAACCATCACCGTAATAATACCGGTTTTAATCACAGGGATCATAATGGTCAGAAATGAACGGAGTACCCCGCACCCGTCTATTCTGGCCGCATCGTCCAGTGAGGAGGGAATTCCCTTAAAGTATGGCCGGAGCGTGACTACGATAAAAGGAATGGAGCCTGAGGAAATTGCCAGTGCCGGTCCGATATAAGTCCCCAGCAGTTCCACCCTGTTAAAGATCAGGTACATCGGTGTCAGCATAAGCGAAGCCGGCAGCATCTGGGTAACTAAAAACGTAAGCAGGAAGGTTTTGCTTCCGGGTATTTTGTAACGGCCCATTCCATAAGCAGTGGGTACACCGAAACAAATGGAAATGGTCATGGAAAGTAAGGCGATCATACTGCTGTTTTTCAAGGATCTCAGAAAATCCTTATCAGAAAAATTCTCAAGCCAGGGACTAAGCGTAAACTTATGAGGATAATAAGTTATCAACTTTCCGAAGGATTCCCCGTCCGTCTTAAAAGACATGGAAATAAGCCAGTAAACGGGAAACAGAAACAGGATTGCAATAAAAACAGCCATCACACAGTTTAAAAGATTCCTTCTTCCGCCTTTTGTTCTGATATCCGTTTGAATTCTGCCTTCCATATTATCCTTCATGTTAATCCTCCTCCTTTGATATCAGCCGCAGATAGAATAATCCGATGATAAACAGGCAGCCAAACAAAACAATTGCCGCCGCAGAACCCATTGAAAACTCATACTTAGTAAAAGATAAACTGTAAGCATAGGTTCCAAGAACATCGGTTGCATTTAAAGGTCCCCCGTTTGTCATGATAAACATAAGGTCGAAGGCCTTAAAAGTATAGATAAAACCTAGCATTAGCACTGCCAGAACAGAAGACCTCATAAGCGGAAAAATGATATAAATAAATTTCTGCAGCCTGCCTGCCCCGTCCAGAGAAGCGCTTTCATATACTTCTTCCGGGATCCCGGTAAGCCCGGAGGTCAAAAGCAGCATATTAAAAGGGATCCCGACCCAGCAGTTTACAGCGATTACCGCTATCAGGGCTGTTTTTCCGTTTAGCAGCCATTCCACAGGGTTTCCTATGAGACCTATTTTCATCAAAAGATCATTGATAACCCCTTCCGATACACCAAACATATTTTTACCTAACATGGCAGTAACGGCCATGGGCATCATATACCCGACCAGAATCAGTCCCCTGATCGGTCCGGCCAGAGTAAACTTTCCGGAAAAAAACAAAGCAAATAAAAATCCAATGGTAAATTGAACGACCAGACAGGATATGGTAAAGATGAATGTATTTTTTAAAATAAGCTGAAATGTCACATCATGAAAAAGAGTTACATAATTACTTAACCCCACAAAACCGGAAGTTCCTTTTGCAAAATTCTTTACATTTGTATTTTTAAAGCTCAGGATAAAGTTATACACCAACGGATATCCCAGGATAAGCAGAACATAGAGAAAACCCGGCAGAATAAAACCGTAACCCTCCAGTCTCTTCTTTAAAACACCTGATATTTTAATTTTCAAATTCACACATTCCTTTCGCTTTTTCCGTCAGAATGGGGCCATTGCTTCCTGGCAACCGGCCCCATGATTGCTTTTTTGTTACTTTGCTATTGGTACTTCTTCCAGAATCGGATCAACAACTCCTGCCGCTTTTTCCATAGCCTCTGTTCCGCTCAGTTCTCCTAACAGAGCACCCTGCTCCGCCGTAAAAACAGCCTCTGAGATTGTCGGCCAGGATTCATGAGGCCCCCTTGCAACCGCATAGTTCATTGCTTCATTAAATACGGCATAACGTTCATCCGTATTCCAGAAATCTTTTAATTCCACAGCGTCGGACCGTATGGGAAGTTTACCGGCAATTTCACACCAATCCGCATTATTTTCAGCAGTCATCATATATTTCAGGAAATCGATACATTCTTCTTTTGCATCGGTACCGGTGCAGACCCCAAAGTTTTCACCGCCGATAACCGAAGCATATTCTTTTCCTTTCGGCAGCATCGCGTATTTATAATTGTAGTTTAACACAACGTCACCGCTGTCAAATTGGGAAATCTGCCAGGTTCCGGATTCCAGCATGGCGGCTTTTCCGGCCGCAAAAGCATTCAGGGCATCTCCCTGGGACCAGTTAACAACCTCTTTGCTCATGTAACCTTCCTTAACCAGTTTAGCCAGAAAATCGAGGGATTCGGCTGCTTCCGGAGAATTCAGTGTTGTAATATCGGCACCAGCCGCATACAGCCAGGGAATATACTGGAAAGTCCCCTCTTCATTACCAATGGCACTCATTGCAAATCCATACACGGAATCATCAGGATCCGTTACAGCTTTACATACTTCAAAGAACTCTTCCCAGGTCCCGGGCGGATTTTCAAAACCGGCCTTATTCAGAAGATCCATATTACAGAGTAATGCCAGACAGTTGGAGTTATTCGGCAGTCCGTGAAGCCTTCCTTCGGCATCCATACAGCTGCTTAAAGGTCCCTCATAAAATTTATCCAACTGGCCCCATTCCTTTAATTCATCATCAATATCTTCAAATACCCCAAGTGATATGTAGGAGGCCATGTCAGGCGAATCCACCATGCCAATATCGGGAAGTTCACCGGATACCGCGCCGATGGTATACTGGTTCATCAATTCCTCTCTGGACACATAGGTACAGGTAATATGGATTTTATCCTGCAGCTGGTTGTATTCGTCTGCAATCTTTTCCAGCGCCTCAGCCTCATGCTCAAAATAATGCCAGACGGTTACTTCTTTTACTTTCGTATTGCCTGCGCCAGTCTCCATGCCCGATTCCCCGGCCGAACCGGAATCTGTTTCAGAAGATACTGTGCTGCTTTTGTCTCCTGAATTTTTACAGCCCGTTAACATGCCAATTACCATAGCGGCTGCAATTAAGATTGTAACCCCTTTTCTCCATTTGCTTTTCATAATAACCTCCATCTGCCGCCCCGGCGGCCTGCAAATATGAATCGGAAAACATACTCCGTCTTTTTGCCGGTTGAAAAAACGTCTTTTTTCAGCCTGTTTTCCGTTCCCCGCTATCGTCCTTCTCCTACGATGCAGTTTAGTTTAATAGTTATTTGTTATGGTAACTAAATTATAAACTGCAAAAAATGAAAAAGTAACTGACATCTTTAAGATTGAGACCTGATTTTAAGATAGGATTTTAATATATTTGCTTGATTTTAATATTTCCAATGGAGCAAAGTCTGTAATCCGTCCGGTGCTCACTCTGCCGCAGAAATTCTCTTACTATTTATTTTCCCGAATATAGGTTCCTACACTAACGCCGGTTGCCTCCTTAAAAATACGGTTATAATATTTCTCATCGAGAAATCCTACTTTAGTCGGAACTTCCCCCTTGGGAATATCTCCATAGCAATAAAGAGATTTTGCTATCTCAATACGGTAGTTTCTTAAGAAACGTACAAAGGATTCCCCCATATTCTTTGTAAACAGTCCCGAAAAATATTCCGGACTGACTCCTAAGCTGAAAGACAGCTCCTTTAGATTCATCTGGGTAGAATATTTAAGCTCTATCAGCTTTAATGCCCGGCTGACAATCGGATGTACATGGGGATACCGCTCCGTAAGGCTGACAGTACAGCTCTGATGCTGCCCGCTGCCTCTTATTGCCTCCAGCGCCCGTTTAATATCCTCCATGATCAGGGGCTTTACAAGGTACTCCGTCACCTCAAGGGTGATAGCCTGTCTGGCATATTCAAATTCCTCATATGCACTGATTATGACGAATTTTGTATCAAGACCCAGTTTACGTACTTCTTTGATCAAAGTCAGCCCGTCCATATTCGGCATCTTAATATCCGTAAATACGGCATCCGGTTTCAGGGTTTTAATCAGTTCCAGAGCATTCTTCCCATTCGAGGCTTCCGCCACGATTTCATCCTCCTCTGAAATGGTTAAAATAATGTTTTTAAGTCCTCTCCTCGCCCTCTGTTCATCTTCGACAATCATTATATGCATACTTACCTCCTTCTTATGCGGGTCAGCCTTTTATAAGTTTATAAGCGGATATCTATGCTACGGCTTTTTTAAGGTCCGGGAATATAAAAAATAAACTCAGTCCCTTCTTTTTCATCCGATAATAATGTAATTTTGACCGTATTCCCGTAGAACAGGTGCATCCTGGATACCACGTTGCGGATACCGATTCCGATATCTTCCATACTCTTCTTCTCTTTGCCGTCAAGAACTTCCTGAATCCTGATTCTCTTTGACTCTTGTATGCCGCAGCCATTATCCTTGATCGAAAGTCTTAGACAGTCCCCCCATCGGGCAGCACTTATTGCAATCAAACCTCCTCTTTCACGGTCCTCGAAACCGTGAATAATAACATTTTCCACAAAGGGCTGGAGCATAAGCTTACAGCAAGGCCAGTTTGCAAGGTCATCGGGAAAAACGATGCTGTATTCAAAAAGGTCCTCAAATCTGGCTTTCTGTAAAAACAGGTATTGCTCTATCCACACGATTTCCTGATACATATAAACATTCTGGCATTTCTGGTCAAAGGTGTAACGCAGAATATTAGAAAGCTTTTTTATCATATGTGAAACTTTAAAATTGCCGCATTCCATGGCTTCATAATTAATTGTTCCCAGAGTATTGCAGAGAAAATGTGCATTGATCTGGGCTTCCAGCGCCTCTCTTTCCGCCTGATGCTGACGTTCCAGATAAACCAGCGCCAGCCGGTGGTTTTTCTGTACTTCCTGCTCCTTCAGGGTCAGTTTTTCGATCATTTCGTTATACCCTTCAGCCAGCTGCCATATTTCATGCTTACCGCCAATTCTCACGGTTTCCCGTTTTTCCCCCGAGCCGGTTGCCGCCATGGCACTCCCTATTTTATTGAGGGGATTGGTGATCTTGCGTATGATAAAATAAAAAATCCCCACCAGCCCTGCCAGCAGTATGATATATACCAGCATGCCTCTGGAAATAATTTCCGTTACATTTTTATTCATTTCATCCCGTTCCAGAGAAATATGCAGTTTCCAGTTTATTTTCGTCAGGGATTTGTCAAGTACAACCATAGAACCGCTGTTAAGATAGCTGAATTCGCTTTTCCCGATAAATTCCGGGGCGGAATGGTAAATGATAGTGCCGGTTTCATCCGTTATGTACCCTTTTGAATAAGGGGCTTCATCTTCTGATACAATGTCCAGCAGGGGCTGTAAAATATCCATTTTAAAGGTTATACACAGCATGGCATTCATCTTCCGGAACTTGTTTTCCTTCCCTACCACCGGGTAAAATATATGAAAAACACGTTCATTGGTGGTGGGATGGATATCCGGTGCAGCACTGACCAGATATTTGGGAACTTCCGTCATATTCGCCTGTCTGTATAACTGCCCGTACATGGATTTTAAAAATTCCCGGTCCTCCGTTTTCCACATACAGGTCGTTACCTGCAGCAGACGATCATACTGATAGATCTTCCCATCCATGGAAACAATGGAAATATTTAAGATGTTCTTGGAATAACTGGCCATGGAACTGAAGGTGGTCTTTAAGTTCAGAAAATCTTTGGTAGGGTTATCGCCGATATAAAACAAACGGTTAGCCAGGTCATAAACATTCTGGTTGACCGCAATCTGGGCTCCGATATTAATATACCCTCCCAAAGAGTAATCCAGATTTTTCTCCATTGTATCTAAAACTGCCGATTCCATCAGATGATTTTTTTCGAGCAGGAAATCGGTATACTCATTTCGCATATAAAGCTGGTAACATACCGTAATAACCAGTATGGCTGCACAAAATACGCAGCTTACCTGGAACCAGAGATGCGATTTGTAATATTGTATTAAACTTTGAAGCTGTTTCACGCTTGTCCACCCCAATTCCATCTACAATGTATATGATTTTATATTACCATATTTTTTGTTCAATATGAATATTTTTTCATCCATCTTCTTTATTTTTTCAATATTTCAATCACATTATTATGAAATGCATTTCTCTCCCTGAATGTTTTACACATTTTTTACAATAATATTCGCACTTTTTTATTGTTTTTTACAAAACCGCCTTTTAGCAATCTTCCTTAGTCCATAACGCGCATGCAATATCGTTAACCCGGCAGCTCTTAATAGCATAGATAAAATTAATAAATAATTATTTTTTTGTATAGATAAACGGAACTGCTTCTTGTATAATAGGATAATGATGAAGATTCAGAGTATTTAATATACATGAACTGCCCGAAACTGTTTGTGCCCGGAAACTGGTATTGATTCCCAGGCCCATGAGCTTATGTATATAAATGCAAATATTATGGATACGATTTTATCTTCCGATGAAATACAAATAAAGATGAAAGGTTGCAAAACACCTATTGATCGATAGACTGTTTTGAATAAACTACAATGGAAACAGATATTAAAACTATTGAAGACTTATCATTAAATGCCTGGCCCTCCCATCAAATGGAGCTGTATGACGGGTGGATTCTGCGCTTTTCCCATTTTTACACCCACAGGACCAACAGTGTGGAACAGTTTGGCACCTCCTCCCTCCCCTGGCGTGAAAAAATACCTTATTGCGAGGCTGCATATAAGCGTTGGGGAACACCCGCAATTTTTAAAATCAGTCCTCTGGTATCAAAGGATTTTGATTATATTCTGGAAAACCGGAACTATGAAATACAACATACCACCAATGTAATGATTTTAAATTTAGATGAGGCCGTTTTCGATGCATCCATCGATTCTGTCAGCGTAAGCCCTTCTATCGGAAGAGAATGGATCGACAGCCTCCTTACCTTAAACGGCACCGCCAACCCCATACACAAAACAATCGTCCCGACCATGTACGGTGCCATAGCCAAGGATACCATCTGTGTCTCAATAAGGAGACAGGGGGTTATTATCGGAACCGGTCTTGGAATTCTGGACCGGGATTATGTCGGAGTTTATGCCATCTATGTAAGGGAGGATTATCGAAAGCAGGGACTGGCACGCTCCCTGTGCACCAGTATCTTAAGGGAGGGAATCGCAAAAGGTGCCAAAAAGGCTTACCTGCAGGTAGTAGCCGGAAATGATCCGGCTCTTTGGCTCTATCAGTCCCTGGGCTTTCAACAGCTTTACACTTACTGGTTCCGCGTAAGTAAAAAATCATAAAAAATTTAACCTCTCCTGATCATACTGTTCTGTCAGGCAGGTTAAATCTCCTTTCGATATAAAAACCGGCCTATTGCAATTATCCTTATACAGAATCTTGTAGGCCGAATTACCGCCTGTATCAGAATAAGCTCCGCAGACTTTTAAATTTGGCGTCAATAAACCGTAAATGCTAAAAGTCCCGGAGCTTTGCTTTAATTATATGCTTTGCTATTATTTAAACGCTTCGCTTAAAAATTCCTTGTTTAACTGCGTTCTTTTGCACCCATCAGCCCACGATCCAATCTTTAAAACTAATGCGGCAATAACCTTTCAGCCTTTTATGGACCCAACATATACACCCTTTACGAAATAACGCTGCAGAAAGGGATAAATCACAAGGATAGGTGCCGTGGCAATCACAATAACGCAGTATTTAACCAACTCCCGGTATGCAGTGGCTCCCTGTACGCTGTTTATGGAAATCCCGCCCGCACTTCCTACCGTTGCCGTGGAGGAATCGTTGGTTACCAGAATTTCCTTTAAAAGCAGCTGTAATGGGAAAAGTCCCCGATCCTTTAACAGAACCATGGCATTAAACCAGGAATTCCAGTTTCCCACCAGATAATACAAAAGAATTACCGCAAGTACCGGCTTGGACAGGGGAAGGATGACCTTTAGCAGTATTTTGGCTTGGGAAGCTCCGTCCATTACCGCCGCTTCCTCAAGTTCCAGGGGAACGGCCTGAAACCCGGTACGCAGAATTATCATATTCCAGGTGTTTAAAGCAGTGGGAATAAGCATTGCCAATATATTATTATATAATCCCAGCTGTTTCATAAGCAGAAACCAGGGTATCAGACCGCCTCCGAAAAACATGGTAACGGTGATAATTAACATAATCGGTGTTTTCCATAGCAGTTCCTTCCTGGAAAGGCTGTAAGCTCCCATAATAGTGATCAGCATATTAATAAAAGTCCCGAGTATTACATAAATCCCCGTATTCCGGAATCCCGTAAAGATACTGTTATCTTTAAATACCAGCCTGTAACCGTTAAGAGTGAAGCCAAGGGGTTTTAACAACAAACCTCTGTGGAGCATCAGTTCATTGGGATTGCTGACGGAGGCAAATACGATGTGCAAAATGGGGTACAGGCAGATCAAGGTAAACACGGTCAGTAAACCATAGTTTATTAAATGAAAGGTGACATTGCTCCACTTCCGTCTGCCGATCCTACGTCTTTCTCTATATCCTGAATCCGTATCCTTCATGTTAACCTCTCCTTCTGCCGCTGCGGCGGCAGCCAAAGCGGATATTCCTGTCCTGCTGCACTGCGGCCCTATCCTTATATCAACAGTTCTATCCTTTATATCAACGGTTCTATCCTTTATATCAACGGTTCTATCCTTATACCTGTGACCCCATCCTTATGCTTCTTACCATATACTGATCTCCGAATACCGCTTCGCGACCTTATTGGTAGCCCACAGAAGAACAAAATTAATCACCGAGCTTACCAGGCCCACTGCCGTGGCAAAGCTGTAGCTGGCTTCCTGCAGACCTCTCCGGTATACGTAAGATGCGATCACATCCGCAGTCTCATAGGTCAGGGAATTATACAGTAAAATGATCTTCTCATGACTGGAGCCCATTAAGCCGCCCACGGCAAAGATAAAGAGTATAATGATCGTAGGCCGTATCTGCGGAAGGGTTATATGCCACATTTTGCGCAGCCTTCCGGCTCCGTCTATCTCCGCAGCTTCATATAACCCAGGATCAATGGAACTCATGGCAGACAGGTAAATAATACTGTCCCAGCCTACGTTCTGCCAGATACCGGATAAGGTATAGATGGGCCGGAACATTTTCGAGTATCCAAGCAGGGAGGAATGCTCCGTTCCCGTTATAAAATTTACCATTTGCGTTATAATGCCGCCTGACTGTGTAAATATATGAATCATACCGGCAATAACCACCAGGGATATAAAATGCGGCATATAAGTTATTGTCTGTACTGTTTTCTTAAAGAATTTACCACGGACTTCATTTAATAATAATGCCAACATGATCGGAGTGGTAAAGCCCAGGGCCAGACCCCATACATTCAGCATAAGCGTATTCTTCACCGTCCGGAAAAAGTAAGGACCGTTAAAGAATTCTTCAAAATATTTTAGTCCTACCCACTTGCTGGCGGCGAAGCCAAGAAGGGGTTTGTAATTCTTAAATGCGATTGTAATTCCCCACATAGGTCCATAACAAAAGATAATGTACCAGACCAAAACAGGTATAATAAGCAGGTATGCAAAATAATTTTTCTTAAAATCCTTGCGTATCATCCTTATGGATAAACGGTTTCTCCTCCTGGCAATTCCCTTTCCTTCCTTTTTACCCATAAAAGGCACCCCCTGTTTTCACTGCCATTCTTTAAAAATATATTTCCACTTTTCTAAAGCGCATTTCCATACCGAACCGAAACAGCTTTTTTATCTCGCATTATACCGGTCAAGAGCTGCCTGCCACAGCAAAACGAACTCATCCATGCCCTGTGCTTTGGCTTTTTGGAGGAATTCATCGTAAGCACTTACGGGCAGCTGTCCCATAATAATCTTAGCAAAGTATTCGTTTCTTAAAGTAGAAAGGACCGTGCCAAGCTCACCTTCCCTTGCGCTTTCCTCGGAAGTAAAGCTGACCGGAGGCATGGTTACGGAATCATCGGTATTGCCGGTCCAGTATTCGCGGATTTTGCCGGAATAGCTTCCCTTAGCGGTAATCAGCGGATTGGAATTATGCTCATCCCGGATATTGGCAAAGGAATGCACACGGTATTTCCAGATCAGGTTGGATAGAGGCTGCCCGTCGGGATCATTATACATAAGACCGTCTTCCGGGAAATAAGGCATACCTTTGTCATTTACCAGGTGAACATCGCCGTAAGAACCGTAATTATAAATCTCCCAGCCTTTTTTGGTATAGGCAAAGTCCAGGAAAGCACAGGCCGCTTCGAGGTTATCACACTGGGTGGTAATGGCTGCCGTGGTACCGGTGGATTTAAAGTTTTTATAAGTCTGTTTCGGTTTATCCCCCTTATTTAATACCGGATTTAAAACTCCTACGAAGTCAATGTTATTATCCTGTTTCCAGTAACCCCACATGGTATCGGGTGAATCCATCATGGCCGCACAGTCAGAGGAAGCTGCTTCTGCCATTCTCTGGTTGAAATCTGCCGTAGCCCAGTCTTTGTTAAAAAGGCCTTCTAAATTCCACTGCTGCATCATGGTAAGATAATCCCCGGCACCTGCTGCTGCGGGCCCCCAGGCTGCTTTACCGTCATCATCCACGTACATCCAGTCCCATACCCCGTAAGCACCATTTAAAATACCGGTAAAAATCTGTCCGTAGGTAGAACCGTAGTTTAAGGGTTCGTTATAACCGGCTGCCTTGCAGGCTAAGAGGAAATCATGCCATTCGTCGATGGTTTCAGGCACTTCCATACCGGTCTTATCCAGGGCCTCCTGTTTGATCAACATTCCAAACCAGCACCATTCATTATAAGGGGCAAGGCCATATACCGCACCGATGGTACCGTCATCCAGCACAGAGGTAACGCGTCTTTCCTCATCGGAATTTCTCCAGATATTATAGTTTGGCATATTCTTTTCAATGACATCATTTAATGCTATATATGCGCCATCGGCAACACCGGCTGTAATACCGCCGGTATATCGGCCTGCATCCACAATAATATCAGGAAGTTCACCGGAGGCAATCATTAAATTAAAATTCGTTGTTTCTTCTCCCAAAGGCGGTACAATAAAATTCAGCCGGATCCCAGTAAGCTTTCCAATCTGCTCAAACACCCTCTGGTTGTTTAAATCATTGTTAACGGAAGCCAGAATGGAATTGGACGGCATCCAGATATCCAGAGTCACGTCTTTTATGGGATATGCGGAATAGTCATTGGGTATCTTTGTATCAAAAACATCTCCCAGGTAACTGTCCTCCAGGGTGTCATTTACCAGGGCTTTCTCTTTATCGGCAGGCACTGTATTTCCTGCAATATCGGCTGCAAGAGAATTCGTCTCAGTATTGGTGGCAGGCTCTTTCATAGTACTTTCGTTTTTCTTATCGGTATCGGTATTGGTGTTAACCGCGGTTTTTTTACCGCCGCATCCTGATAATACAGTAAAAACGAATAGAATAACTAAAAGACAGCTTATCAGTCTCTTATGCCTAACCGTCATAATAAGATTACCTCCTCAATTTAATCAATCAACAGACTTCTTCCCTGCTCAGGTTCATCCTCCTCACTGCAGTCCATCTGTACGCTCATAATAATGCCCTGAGCAAAATCTCCAAATTTTTCTCCGAACAGGTTCATCCCTCCAAGATTTTTCGCCTCGGGCTTTACACCGATCTTAAAGCTGATATAGTAACCGTCGCAGATTCCAAGTGTATCAAGGTTTTCATCCGAGGTTTTTAAAAGATCTTCAAAACACCCCTGACCGTTTATGGTCACATTCTTAAGCATACCGTACTGGGTCATGGTATCGCTCCACCAGTCCGGATTCAGATGCCCTCTTCTGCCTCCGAAATCTCCTTTGGAATAAATTGTTGCTATCTCCCGTTCATTCACCCAAACGGTTATATCGGAAGGCCAGTCATTTTGATATCCCGGTGCTTCCGAGCAGACTTCAAAAGAAAAGGATAATTCCTTTACCTTATTTTTCTTTAGCATATAATTTGGAAAACGGTATTCCAGATATCCGGACATAAACCAGATCAGCTGCGCTTCCTGCCGGTTTTCAGCATAAAAGCCGTAAGGTGAGTCTTCCACACCCAGATAGGTACGTTCACTGATAATACCGCAGTTTTCGTTCACCATACAGTTATAATAATTTCCGATACCCATGGGAAAATGATATACTTTCGTATTATCGCGGCTCATTTTATGGCGGAAAGCATTAAAGTAAATATCTTCAAACGCGATACCGCATACTTTCTGGGCTCCTCTTACCCCCGGCTGTTCCGTTGCCGTTATCATTCCCGCCTCTTCCAGTACCTTTACATGCAGGGCGGCTGAGGATAACGGTATCTGAAAGCTGTTTGCAATTTCACTGATATTAACCGATTTATTAATTAAAAGTTTAAGGATATCAAGCCTGATATCAGAAGACAGCGCTTTTCCCACCAGTACTATTTTTTCTTTGTTATCAAAATCAAGTGCAATCCTTTTCTTCTTGATCTTCAATTAGATTCCTCCTTTCCTGACTATTACATAATTCATGTAATATAACGTCTCTCTTGAGACTAATATAGCATGATGGTTTTTCTCAGTCAATACGATTTATTACATTTTTTATGTTGTAATTATTTTATTAATTTTATTTAAATTTAGAATACTTTTTAACATATAATTATATATTTTTATAAGCTCAAGTTATATTGCATAATTTTGACCTATTTATTTGGACAATTTTTGTATAGTAATGAAATTGATTTTATTGTAATTTAGTACTTAATAAGTTCCTCAGTTTATAGAAAATTCTTTTCCTACAGTTTTTTTGTTTTAATTCACGACATTCTCATTAGAATTTATGGCTTTCTCATAAGATAATCCTGCAATACTGTTGGAGCTTGTTGAAATAATGTGCAAAGGAGGTATCACAGTTACATGAGGAAACCCGGCCGAAAGCTGTATTGCTTTTTGGCTTTTTGTATCGTTACCCTTTTACCCGGAGGATGCAATTCTATGAAATCTTACACAACAATTAATTTGACTAAGGCTGACGGTGCCCTTTTTTTCCAGAATGACCTTGGAATCACCCGGATCGGTGATCCTTTCATTTTAAAGGCATCCGACAACACGTATTATTTATACTGTACTTCAGCGCCAAACGGCTATTATTGCTGGAAATCAGAGGATCTGGTCAACTGGTCCGGTAAGAAAATGTGTTACATAAGAAAATCCGATTCCTGGGGTACAGACAGCTTCTGGGCACCGGAAGTGGTAGAATATAACAATAAATACTATATGTATTATACCGCAAGAAATTCAGCCGGAAGTCTTCGTATCGGCGCTGCCGTCTCTGCAGCTCCGGAAGGCCCCTTTGAGGATGTAAACAATCAGCCCCTATTTGACTTTGGTTATGCCGCAATCGATGCCAATGTCCTGATCGATGCCGATGGGTCCAAATACCTTTATTTCTCCAGAGACTGTTCGGAAAATGAAAACGGCGGTATCCGAAGAAGTGAAATATACGGCGTCTCCTTACGGGAGGATATGCTCAGTGTAGAAGGGGAACCGGTATTGCTGGTTACCCCCACCCAACAGTGGGAAAAAATATCCGTAAACCCTTTATGGAATGAAGGCCCAGAGGTTATCCGCCATAACGACACCTATTACCTTACGTATTCCGCCAATTATTTTGCCAGCCGGTCCTATTCCGTCGGTTACGCTTACGGTTCTTCTCCCCTTGGCCCCTTTACCAAGCCGGAAAATAATCTCATACTGACTTCCGGGATGTCCGAAACTATCTCCGGCCCCGGTCATCACAGCTTTACCCTGTCCCCGGACGGCACTGAGCTCTGGATGGCATACCACACCCACACGGACCCTGCAGCCGGAGGCGGTAACCGCAAATTAAACATTGACCGGGTACTATTTACGGAAGACGGCAGGCTTTATGTGAACGGACCTACCATCTGCTCTCTTCCCAAACCTTCGGATGGCTCTTATACCAATGTGGCTCCTGATGCTGTGTTCGATGGAAAGAATGCCGGTACCGCTTTGCTGACAGATGGTATTTTTACCGTTCATAAAAAGGATGCGGCCTTTGATCTTGGCCTTCCCGTAACAGAAGGTACGGCTGAAATTACCGTTACCTTAAAGCAGCCGGAAGCAGTTTCAGCTATTCTGGTATTCCGGGGCGCGGCGGACAGTAAGGACTTCTCGGCAGTAACGGCAATACTTGATGATTCCTTTATAACCGGGGAGTACATAGTTGCAGAAGATAAAGACCAAAGGGCTGCTATCATACAGTTTGAGGAAAAGACCGTTTCCAAAATCAAGCTGTTGTTTAAACCAAGAGACACCAACCAGGAAATTTCCTTATCGGAAATAATGGTTCTTAGACAAAATTAATTTGACATAACTATTCCAGGACAACCGAATAGTTACAATTTTACAATCATATACTTAGGAGGTTTTATTATATGTTACGTACCGAATATCCACGTCCCCATTTTGTCCGCAAGGAATGGCAATGCCTGAACGGCACCTGGAATTTTGATTTTGATGACAAAAATGAAGCGGAAGCTTCACACTGGGAAAAGAACTCCCATTCCCTTTCCAGGCAGATTCAGGTTCCTTTCTGTTTCGAAAGCGAGCTCAGCGGTATAAATGACGCTTCCATTCATAACAGATGCTTTTATAAGCGCCGTTTTACCGTGGCAGAGGAATGGAAGGGAAAGAATATCCTGCTGCATTTCGGCGCCGTGGATTACCGCTGCAAGGTTTATATTGATGAAGTTTTATGCGGAGAACACGAAGGAGGAAGTGCCGACTTTACCTTTAACATTACCCACAACCTTAACAAATCCATCACCGAACACAGTATTGCCGTTTTTGTCCAGGACCCTGCCGAAGATGAAACCATCCCCAGGGGGAAACAGTTCTGGGAAAAGGAAAGTGCCGGCATCTGGTATACCAGGACCTCTGGAATCTGGCAGTCCGTATGGCTTGAACCTGTGGACTCCGCCTATATTACAAGGGTTAAAATGACTCCGGACTTCGATCACGATACCCTGGACTTGGAATGTACCTTCAGTGAACTGCTTCCCGGAATGGAACTGGAAGTTGATATTCGTTTTAAAGAAGAACAGGTCATAAAAGATACCTATTCTGTCACCAGTAACACAGTATTTAAGAGAAGTCTCCACCTTACAGGCGATAAGATCTTTCACACCAGCCACCACGGCCCGGGCCGATCCTGGTCTCCGGAGAATCCTGCCCTTTATGATATTTCCTTTACTTTAAGATCCGGGAAAGGCATTCATGATTATGCAGAGAGTTATTTTGGTATGCGAAAGATCCATACGGAAAACGGTATGGTATACTTAAACAACCGCCCTTATTACTTAAAGCTGGTACTGGACCAGGGTTATTGGCCGGAAGGCATACTGACCGCGCCAAAGGATGAAGCTTTTCAGTATGATATCCGGATCATGAAGGAAATGGGCTTTAACGGCTGCCGAAAGCACCAGAAAACCGAGGATCCCAGATTCCTGTACTGGGCCGATAAAATGGGGTATCTGGTATGGGAAGAAGTTGCTGCCGCCTGCCTTTTTACCGACAGTGCCGTTACCCGCTATATCAAAGAATGGCTTTCGGTGATCGAGAGGGATTATAACCATCCTTCCATCGCAGCCTGGGTACCTTTTAACGAAAGCTGGGCGGTTCCCGATATCGGCCGCAATGCCTTACAGCAGGATTATACCGTTTCCCTGTACCATATGATAAAAGCACTGGACCCTAACAGGCTGGTGGTAAATAACGACGGCTGGGAACAGACCAAAACGGATATCTGTGCCATCCACAATTATGCCCACGGCACCTCAAAAGAACCCGGCAAGCAGGAATTCTTCAAACGTTTTACAAAAGACCCGGAAGTTCTCCTCTCCCCTTATTCCGCCGGCAGAAATATTTTTGCACCTCCCTATCAGTATGAAGGCCAGCCCATTTTAATCACCGAATGCGGCGGAATCAATTATAACAGCAGCGAGAACGGCAGCTGGGGTTATACCAGTGCAGACAGTGAGGAAGAGTTCATAAACCAATACCGTTTTGTGATCGAACATATTATACAGTCCGACTATATCTACGGTTTCTGCTACACCCAGCTCTCGGATGTTGAACAGGAAACCAACGGTCTTCTTACTTACGGACGGGTACCGAAATGTGCGCCGGAGAAAATCCGTGAAATCAACAACCGGTACCGCCACAATATCGTTATAAAACAACTGTAATTACAGACCGGACCGGAACTGCCCGCTTGGCCCGAAATAATAAGAATTCTGATATATTTAACCCGGCCACTTAAGGGGCGGCCTCCGGTCTTAAGTCTATTCATCTTTATCAGGAGGATATCTTATGAACTGGCAGGTTTTAAGTAATATTAGTAAAATAACCGACTGCTGCTCCATTACGGCAGATTTAAAGCTGCCTTCCGGAGTCAGGAGAAACGGTATCTTTTTCCTCGCAGACTCTGCGGACACTCCTTCCCAAGGTTTTCTCTTTGCCATAACCTCGGACGGATTCTATGAACTCTTCTCCTTTACGGACGATAGCGGGGAGCCTGTTTCCCTGGCCAGAAGAAAATCAGCTATATTACAACCCGATATCTGGTTTCGTATTAAAATAATATTAAAGAACGGTATATGCACTATTTTTACAGAAGACAGCCGTTCCGAAGATGACGGGCATAAATCAGACAGTCAGCCCGAAGGCGGCAGGCCTGATATAAATCCTCCTGGCTTTCTTCCCTGGCCCATGTTGGAATTACCTTTAGATATGCCGCCAAACGGTATTACCGCAATTGCGGCGGAATCCGATGATAATGCTCCGCTTTCAGACCCCGACGCTCTGTTCCGGAACCTTCACATAATCCCTATTGATTCCTCTCCGAGTAACAGTTACAAAAATCCGGTGCTTTACGGTTATGCCGACCCGGATATCCTGTATTATCGGGGGACCTATTATCTGTACGCGACCTCCTCCACCCTGTCCGCGGGCTACGAAGCATACCGGTCAAAGGATCTGGTTAATTGGGATTACGGCGGTATTGTGATGGGTGAAGCCTGGGGATTGAAAGAATGGTACTGGGCACCGGATATTATGGAAAGAAACGGGAAATTTTATATGCTGGTTTCCGTCCGGGAACATCTTGGCATAGCGGTCGCCGATTCTCCCCTGGGCCCATTTATTCCCCAGCCGGATTATCTCTTTGAGAAAAGTATTGACGGTCACTTCTTTGTAGACGACGACGGCACGGTATACATATATTATGTATCCTGGAGAGCAGGAAAGACCTATGCCATATATGGCATGCAGATGGAAGCAGACTGTGTTACCCCGGTTCTTTCCACAGAAACACTGGTTATTAAAGCCTCAGAAGAATGGGAAAAACAGAAGGCTGCGGTTGCGGAGGCGCCTTACATCTTAAAACACAAGGGTATTTACTACCTGACCTATTCCGGCAGCCACTTCGAAAGTGTCGGATATGCCGTTGGGTATGCCATGTCTGACAACCCTTTGGGACCCTTTGTAAAATACAGCGGTAACCCCATTCTTTCCTACCATTATAAAGTCCACGGCCCGGGACACCACTGTATTGTAAAATCCCCCGACGGACGGGAAAGATTTATTGTATACCATACCCACCACAACCTGGAGAAAGTAAGTCCCAGAAATATCTGTATCGACAGAATCCGTTTTGTACCGGAAAAGAATAAGCCGGACAGGTTGGAGGTCTACGGACCTTCCGTGATCCCCATGCCTTACCCATCGGGCTGCCGGTAATTGTTGAATTGATATAATTAATCATTTCATTGACATACTATGCATATTAGGGTGGATTGTCTATATAAGGCATTGCCGCGGTACCGTTTCCTTTAACTTTTTTTCTAATACCGCCAAAGTGTGTTTGAAAAATGCTTGTGCCGGACTGGATGCTTCCACTTTGCGGGAGGCAAGAAACTTGTTTTGGGTGCGCAGCGGGGTTACATTCCCAAAATTGTGGCATAGCATGCCGCAAAGTGGAGCGTTCCGTTCGGTGCAATGATTTTTCAAACACGCTGTAGTGTAACAACTAGTTGACATTCATTCGTTCAGCCATTTGACTTCATTTGCCGAAAGTATTACTATATATTATAAATATATAGTAATATAAAGGAGAAATTATTTATATGAAAGCTTTATTGATTAAGGGCGGACTTATTCATGATGCCGTTAATGCCGCGCCTTACATAGCAGATATTCTGGCTGTAGACGGTAAGATTATAAAGATACAGCCGGATATCCGTACGGAAGAAGGGATGACAGCAGTGGATGCTGCAGGCCTTTCTGTCTATCCCGGCCTTGTAGATGCCCATTCCCATATCGGCCTTGACGGTTACGGCATCGGTTTTGAAGGCAAAGATTATAATGAAATGAACGATATTATGACGCCCCATCTTCGCGCCATTGATGCTATCAATCCCATGGATGAAACTCTTTTGCAGGCTGCTTTAGGAGGCGTAACCAGCGTCGCCACGGGTCCCGGAAGCTCCAACGTACTGGGCGGTACCTTTGCTGCCATCAAGTTAAGTGGATTACGGATCGACAATATGATTATCAAAGAAAAGATTGCCATGAAGTGTGCCTTCGGCGAAAATCCAAAACGCGTTTACAAGGATAAAAATAATTATTCCCGAATGTCAACTGCCGCCAAACTTCGCGAAATGCTGTTTCAGGCAATGGAATACCGAGATAAACTTAAATTTGCCGGAAACGATTTTTCTAAGAAACCGGCCTTTAATATGAAATTGGAAGCACTTCTTCCCGTATTAAACCGTGAAATTCCATTAAAAGCACACGCCCACAGAGCGGATGATATCTTTACCGCGATCCGTATTGCAAAAGAATTCAATGTAAAACTGACTCTGGAGCATTGCACGGAGGGGCATCTGATTGCAGAGGAACTGGCAAAGGAAAATATTCCGGTTGCCGTCGGCCCCTCCCTTGGCCATGCTACAAAATATGAGGTCAGGAACAAAACCTTTACTACCCCCGGTATACTGGCAAAAGCAGGACTTTCCGTTTCCATCATCACCGACAGCCCCGTTATTCCCCAGCAGTATCTGGCACTTTGTGCCGGCCTTGCGGTTAAATCCGGTATGGAACCCTTTGAAGCATTAAAGGCCATTACCATCAATCCGGCAAAGCATATCGGCATCGAAGACAGGGTCGGTTCTCTGGCCATAGGTAAAGATGCGGATATTGTATTGGCAGACGGTGAAATATTTGATTCCCTTACCAACGTGGTAAAGACTTTTATTGACGGAAAACCGGTAGAAGCCGCCGGCAGCAGCGGCATATTTTCGGTTGATTCTTAATATAAATACTCTCTATTCGTGTGATATGATGAAAGCTTATACCATCCTTTGATTCAATCCAATGTGGATAAATAACCGGAGTTTTTAACGAAATGCCTTCATTTAAAATCTATTCGGTTATTTACCCACATAATATTTCTTTAGAATGAGAACTATCAACACTCCTCCGCATCTTCCTCATTCAATAAAATATTATTTGCTATGCTTTTACAGAAATGGCCGTATTTTATATGTGTCTCAATGGCTCTCTCCGAGGGCTCCCTATACAAATCAACTATTTTTTCATCTTCCATATTTCATCTCCCCTTTTCCTATTTTAGATCTCATTAAGAAAGCAGGAAAATAACTCCTAACGCCGCAAAATTAATTATCTTTATCCTGTTTTTCATTTTACAATCTGCCATGCCCTTGCAAGCTGTTTTATCCCCTCAACAATGTCTGTCTCTGATATATTTCCAAAGCCTAACAATACCATGTTACCAGAATAATGATTAACATCAGACCAGAACACGGATACCGGGTAAACCAATACACCGTACGATTTTGCTTTCTCTATCATATCCTCTTCTGTTAAACCCCGGGTTGATTCCAGTAAAATATGCAGACCGGCATTCCTGCCATGTATAATTACTCCGTCACCTAATTGCTCCTGAATTGTGCGAATCAGTATATCGTGTTTTTTCTTATTCGCTTTACATATCTTGCGAAGATGTCTTTCCCAATACCCGGCATGAATAAATTGCTGAAGAATCCGCTGCTGCAATAATGAAACCGGGGTCTGATACCTTTTAAAATCTTCATCATAGCATATCATCCACTTTTCGGGTAATACCATATAGCTTATACGCAAACTGGGAGACAGCGCTTTGGAAAATGTTCCTATATATATGACATTTTCGCTTTCGGCTATACTGCTAATGGATGGTATGGGCCTGGTATTATAGCGTAATTCACTGTCATAATCATCTTCAATCACGATTCCGTTATTCCGTTTTGCCCAATCCAGTAAGCGTAACCTTTTTTGTATCGGCATTACCCCACCGGTTGGGAACTGGTGGGAAGGTGTCGCATAGACGGCTCTGACCGGGGAGGATTCCAGCTCTTTTATATTTAATCCATCCTTCTGAACTCCAATTGGAACAACTTCTAATCCATTATTTTGAAATATTTTTCTTGCCCCCATATAACCCGGTTCCTCCAAACCAATCCGTTCAAAAGACTTCTGCAGTAATTGGCTTAGCAAAGACAGAGTGTATTCAAATCCGGAGCAAAGAATAATCTGATCTTCACTGCATAATACGCCTCTCGATTTTCTCAGATAATCTTTCAGTTCATTTCTTAACTCCGGTTCACCCTTCCGGTCCCGGTACATTGTCATGTCATCCGCTGTGATAGCTGCTATCGCTTTGTTTGAAATCTTTTTCCATATACCAAGCGGAAAGTCCTGGGAACTTAAATGTCCGTATTCAAAATGGTATGGATAAATCCCTGTTGAAATCTCTGTCTCTTTTACCGGCTCAACCGAAACTTTATTTATATTTATTTCATCCGGAAAAGAAAACATATTGTGGATATCCTGCACAACAAAACCGCTTCCAACTCTGCTTTCTACGTAACCTTCCGAGGCTAACTGCAGATACGCATTTTCCACCGTGTTCCTGCCAACTGACAAGGTATCTGAAAGCTGCCGTGTGGACGGTAGTTTTGAACCTACCGGCAGTGCACCTGTAATAATCTCTTCTTTGATCTGTTCGTAGATCTGCATATATAAGGGTATACCTGCATTATTATTCAGTGTTATCAAATTCATCCCTCCAACTGTATCCTATAAAATATTTAAAATTGGCTATTTTAATATATCCAGTTTCACATTATAATACTCTCATCAACCCGTCAATATGTCAACAAATATAGGAGGAATAATTTATGCTAAATGAAAAATTTTATGAAATACTGACTCATGAAGGCGTTGTCTCTATTGTATCATCTGGTGACAGCGGAGTACATGTGGTCAATACATGGAATTCTTATCTTGTTATTGAGGATGGAAAAATCCTTATTCCCGCTGCCGGTATGCGAAGAACCCAAAAGAATGTTGAACAAAATAGCAATGTTAAATTAACTCTTGGCAGTAAAGAAGTAATGGGATACCGAAATATGGGTACCGGTTTTCTAGTTGAAGGTACCGCCGAATTTATTGAATCCGGCACTGTATATAACAGGATGAAAGAAAAATACCCTTTTCTCAGCAGATTATTGCAAATTACGGTTACTTCTGCAAAACAAACTCTGTAAATCTGAACAAACGGCATTTTAAAATTTGGGGGGTTCCGGATAACGCTGCAGTTATGTGCTGCATCTTATATAGAGAACCCCCATCTATTTTTCTATTAAGTCTGGTTTTGATCCGTTTCATATTGTGTTTAAATCATATCCGCTCTTTAAACAGTACTCTTTTAAGGCTTATGAAAAATATTTCTCATTGACAACAGGATTTCAAAAGAGTGTTATATTTTGGAATCCTGATCGGAATATTGCCAAAGCCAATCACTTACAGCCAGCAAACCAAAGCCTGTATCTGCCCATATCATTGCAACCAATCCATATCTGTAACATAGAATATAATAATATACGTTTATTCGTGTATTAAGATTAATTAATCTTTTTCATTTTTATAATATATCTCCGTGTTAGTAAAACAATCAAGTATAAAATAAACGGTGAATTTTATTATAAAAAAATATAACTTTTGAGGAATGATGTTAGTGGGTAAATATAATATTTGCGTTTACGCAATATGCAAGAATGAAGAAAATTTTATAGACCGCTGGATGGACGCCGTTAAAGAGGCCGATATGGTTGTAGTAACGGATACGGGTTCAACGGACAATACGATTGAAAAGCTGCGGGCCAGAGGAGCTGTTGTCTACTCCGAATCCATAGTTCCCTGGCGGTTTGATACCGCACGCAACATTGCAATGGACCACATTCCCGAAGATGTCGATATTTGTGTGTCGAATGACGTGGATGAAGTTTTCGAAAAGGGCTGGCGTGAAAAACTGGAAGCAGCCTGGAATCCGGAACATACCCGGGCGCGCTACCTTTTTACCTGGAGCTATCATGCTGACGGGACACCGAAAAAACAATTTACTATGGAAAAGATTCACAGACGGCACGGATTCCGATGGAGCCACCCTGTTCATGAGATACTGGAGTACAGTGGTAAAGATCCGGAATCGATTGTATTTGTCCCTGGTATGATGCTCAATCACCACCCCGACCTTTCAAAACCAAGAACACAGTATCTTCCCCTTTTGGAACTTTCCGCCAGGGAAAACCCCCAGGACGACAGGACATCTTTCTGGCTGGGCAGGGAATATATGTATCACGGCCAGCATGATAAATGTATCGCCGAACTTAAGCGTCACCTAAGCCTTCCTTCGGCAGCATGGGATGAAGAACGCAGCGCATCCATGCGGTTTATAGCAAAAAGTTATCAGTCGAAAGGTGATTTTAAACAGGCAAAATTATGGCTTTACAAAGCGATTGCAGAGTGTTCCCATATCCGGGAGCCATACCTTTACATGGCCAGACTGGGTTATCTGGAAAATGACTGGCCGCTTGTATTTCTGATGACTGAAAAAGCTCTGGATATCGAGGATAAGACAGGCAGTTACCTCCTGGAACCCGAGGCCTGGGGATATGAATTATATGACCTTAGGGCAATCTCCTGTTATCGGCTGGAACTGTATAATATGGCTTATCAAAATGCACTTACAGCCTGCCGGATGATGCCGGACGATGTCCGGCTGAAAAAGAATCTGGAGTTAATTGAATTAAAAATGAATAAGAAAGCAGGTTCCGGCCATGAATAAATATAAAATCTGTGTCTATGCAATCTGTAAAAACGAAGAGAAATTTGTAGACCGGTGGATGGATTCCATGTGTGAGGCTGATCTTGTTGTGGTAACAGATACGGGTTCCAGCGACGGTACAGCTGAAAAACTGAGAGCCAAAGGTGCTCTGGTTTATGTTGACCGCGTAGAGCCCTGGCGGTTTGATGTTGCCCGTAATATATCACTTGACCATGTCCCTGAGGACATAGATATATGTGTCTGCACAGACCTGGACGAAGTATTTGAGAAAGGTTGGAGAAGCCGGTTGGAACAGGCCTGGGCACCGGATGCAAAATCCGGAAAATACATTTACAACTGGAGCTTGAAGCCGGACGGTTCACCCGATGTTCAAATGTACTATTCCAAAGTGCATTCCCGGCACGATTTCAAATGGCGCCATCCCGTTCACGAGTGGCTCAGCTATTTGGGCAAAGAACCACAAAAAACAGTTTATATAGACGGTATGGTACTCAACCACTATCCTGACAACACAAAATCCAGAGGCTCCTACCTTCCCCTGTTGGAACTTGCAGTAAAAGAAGATCCGACGGGAAGCCGCGCCGCTTACTATCTTGGCAGGGAATATATGTACAAAGGAATGTGGCAGAAATGTATCGATACATTAAAACAGTATCTTAACCTGCCCACTGCAGTCTGGAACGAGGAGCGCTGTGCTTCCATGAGATGGATTGCAAAATCTTATTATCAGCTGAAAAATATAAAACAGGCATACAGCTGGTACTTTAAAGCAATTGCAGAAGCGCCGGCCATGCGTGATCCCTATGTCGAGTGCGCAAAGATGGCCTATCTGTTGGCGGATTGGCCTATGGCTTTTTTCATGTCAGAAGAAGCACTAAAAATAAACGAGAAATCCAGAACCTTTGTCAATATGGGGTATTCCTGGGACTATACGCCTCACGACCTGGATGCAATCAGTTCTTACAGGCTTGGCATGTATAACCATGCACTGAAACATGCCCATGCGGCACTCGAATTAAGTCCGAATGACGAAAGACTAAAAACCAATTTACGGCTTATTGAAGAAAAAATAGTGTAATAAAATTAAAAATTATAAATAAGCTGGCGTTACTTAACGGTACTGCCAGCTTATTTTTTATCTAAATAATTATTACGTTCATGCTAAAAAACCACTAACTTAATAAGGCAGAGCGAATATTTACACTCCGCTTTGCCGCATGCTTATAACCTATTGCACCGCATACTGCTATTATAGTAAAAGTCCCGACCACCACTGTAAAGTTAAGTCTAACTCCCGCTTGCAGAAGCGGGAGTTAGACTTACTTGGTAGGTTATAAAGTGTTTTTTAAAGTTAATTTTTATACTACTGATGATAACAGAATAATATTAAATTGTGCTCCTATACCTGGTGATAAACTCATTGTGAGCGGAGTCACCGAATTATTCCTCAAGGTAAGTGAATCTCCGGCAGTAAGTGCCAGTATTGCAGTTCCTGTAATTTCCCCTGCCGTTATCAATGCCGCAACGTTAGTAGACGCATCCACTGTACCGTTAACAGCAACAGCAACAGCCGAATTGAGTCCTGCCGTTATATTAACACTATAGTCAATCTGGTAGGCACCTGTCGTTGGAACAATGACTGCTGCAGTATCCGCGGTATGTGTTACTCCGCTTAACTGGCCATTGTTACTGAACGATATATCTGATCCTCCGGTAACCGTTGCATTTAAGGCCGTAGCAAGGTCATATACATAGCCATAAGTTGTAATATTGGCAGTCCCTGCTGGTCCGGTCGGCCCCGTTTCCCCAGACAGCCCAGACAGTCCGGCTATTCCGGAAGGCCCCGTTGGTCCGGTATCTCCGGTTGGCCCGGTTGGCCCAGTATCCCCGGTCGGTCCCGTTGGTCCGATGTCTCCGGTCGGTCCGGTATCTCCGGTTGGCCCAGTCGGTCCTATCGGCCCGGTATCCCCGATCGGCCCCGTTGGTCCGCTATCTCCTATCGGTCCCGTTGGCCCGGTATCTCCTATCGGTCCCGTTGGCCCGATGTCTCCGGTCGGTCCTGTTGGTCCGATAGCTCCGGTCGGTCCTGTTGGCCCGGTATCTCCGGTTGGTCCGGTTGGCCCAGTGGCTCCTATCGGCCCGGTATCCCCGGTCGATCCTGTTGGCCCGGTATCTCCGCTCGGTCCCGTTGGTCCGATGTCTCCGGTCGGTCCTGTTGGTC